>JBGAJQ010000031.1:0-58506 GCA_044224875.1 Gemmatimonadaceae bacterium
CCGATGTCCGATTCGCTCGGTGCCAAGAATGGCAGGATTCAGGGTGAGATGCAGAAGCTCATGAAGGACGCTGGAGCGAATCCCGACTTTGGCGCGCTCATGGGCAAGATTCGCCCCAAGTCGGAGGAGATGCAGAAGAATTCGCGCGAGGCGTTAGCGGCGGCGCAGACGATCCTCACCCCGGCGCAGTGGACCAAAGTGCCGGATCGAATCAAGAACCCGCGGGCCGGGTTTGGTGGTCCGGGCCAGGGCCAGCAGCGGCGCCCGCCTTCGAACTGATGCCGCAAGGACAACACGTTAGGACCGGGGCCGCATCGCGATGCGGCCCCGGGCTACATGGGGGCCTGTGAAGGCCCCGAGGCCGTGGCTCCCCGAAGGCACCGACGATGGCCCAATCGCACGACGCATTCACACCAACCCGCCACGCGACCCGATGAGCGCGCGTGTGCTACGGGGTGATCCAGGGATTGGAGAGCTTGGGGTTCGTGATGAACGTCGAATCCGTCAGGCTCTCCAGGAACGCGATGAGGTCAGACTTCTCCGCCGCGGAAATTGCGAAACCGGTCACGAGCGGACTCTTATACGGATTCGACCGCCCTACGCCGGCGTTCACCCCGGTGGAGATCGTTCGGCCACCTGCCGCGTAGTGGTCAATCACCTCACTGAGCGACCCTAACGATCCATCGTGCATGTAAGGGAAGGTCAGTGCAATGTTCCGCAGGGTGGGAACCTTGAACTTCCCCATGTCCGACGCCACGCCGGTGTGAGCGATGAGTCCTGTATTCGGCGCGGGATAACCGCCCGTCCCACCGATGTTGTACAAGCCGTTGTTGACGTACTCGGGTTCGGCGACAGGAGCGCCGACGTACGTGGCAAAGTTCGTGAACAGCGTGCCGCCGTGGCACTCGGAACACTTCAGGCGCGAACTCCGGAACAGTCCTTCGCCACGGATCGCCGCCGCCGAAATGGCGGCGGCGGCCCCGTGAACAAATCGATCGTACGGCGAGTTGCCGGACAGCAAGGTGCGCTGGAACGAGGCGAGGGCGTTCGCCACGTTCTCGATGGAGAAGGCATCTGGCACGCCAGGATATGCCGCCGCGAACAGCTGCCGGTACAAGGCGACGTCCCGCAGACGCTGCAACACCTCCGCCTCGCGTCCCTTCAGCCCCAACTCCACTGGGGCCTCGTTGAACATCGGGATGGGTGCCTGGTCTTCGAGCTGACGGGTGTCCGGATCGGCCCACCCGAAGGCCGGCTGATACGCGACGTTGGTCAGTTCCATGCTGTTCCGCGGATGCGCCTCACCCGTGGAGCCAAAGGGAACGTTGCGCGCATCGGCGAAGGCGTTCTCCTGCCGATGACAAGACGAACAGGAGAAGTTCTGGATGCCGGACAACCGCGTGTCGTAAAAGAGCCGACGCCCCAGTTCGACCTTCGCGTCCGACATGGGGTTCTGCGCAGGAACGATCGGCGTTGGGAAACCCGCCGGAAGCGACCAGCGGAAGCTGGCGGGATTGCCCGACGGAATGATGGGCCCCGTGGCGTTTCCATCGGCGCAAGCCACGGCCAGGACGACTGTGAGCGGCAACCATCGCATGAACACAACTATGGATAGACGGCTGCGGCTTCGTCCAGATCGCGACGCGGCAGAAAGCCCGCCGTTCGGAGGTCGTCGGGACCCGTTCGGGCGACGCGAGCGGCTACTTCGTCCAGATCACGACGGTCCCGCACGCTGCCGCCGGCCCCGTGAACTGAAGTGGCGTCTCGGACGCCGCCTTGTAGACCTCGATCCCGACGACGTCATCGAGCGGCAGCTGGTCGAGGGCGAACGGCGTCTCCCTGGCATCGCCGGACATCTCCGGATACACACGCGTTCCGTTGAGGAACACCTGCGAAAAACAGGGATCCGTCGAACTCAAGTTGCGATACCTGCGCGATGCCACGGCGTACCCACCGCCCGTGAAACCACGGTTGTTGACGCGCACGAGGACGAGCCCCCCAGCGATCGTCATGACGATGCTGCTGAGCGAGTGGGCGCGCGTGCGTTCAATGTCCTTTGCATCGGCAAAATGGCCAAAACCGACGCGGCGTCGACTTTCGAACTCACGCATCCCGATCCGCATCGGCTCGGCCGAAGCGGTCACCGCTACCGTGGGGAGCAGCGTTGCCAATGGCGACAGCCGCACGGTCAGCGTGTCGCCACCGGCAGCCCCCAGGGTAACCACCCGCTGCGACGGGGCGAAGCCAAGGTGTCGTACCTGCAGCGCGACGTTGCCTAACGGCAAGTCATCGAACTGAAAATTTCCCGTCGCCGACGTGCGGGACGAGCGCGTGGTGCCAGCAATCCAGATCTCCGCGTCGGCCAGCGGAGCGCCCGAAGAGTCGTTGGCCACGACGCGCCCGCTCAGCGATCCACGGCCAGGGACCGGCGGTGTCGCGAGGAGGGCCGTCGACGTGGCAGTCTGCGGGGCTGCGATGACGCGCGTGCCGCCTCCCGCACTATCCGCGGCAACGACCAGCACGGAGAACGCACTATTGATCTGGACTGGATCACCCCACACCGGCACACCGGGGAGCCGCAACCGGACCGCGCCCCGGGTATCCATGTCGCAGAACGCGATGACTCCACGCCAATCGCTGGTGCGCTCCTGCCGCGACTCGCGCTGTCGCAGCTGATCCAACCCGCGGCCCTCGAATGTCGTCAGTTGCAGCTGTAAGCGTTGGCCCCGGCGCAATTGTCGCGTCGTCGCGTCGCGTAGCACCAGCACCAGCGCGCCGTCGGTCGCCTTCCGTTTGCGGGATGGACATACCCCCGCAATGGAGGACGCCACGGTGAGCTCCGGACTCCAACGCCGCGTGGCGTTTCCATCAACCAACATCGTGGTGTCCGCCATCACGGTGGATGTGCCCAGGTCGCCCATCCTCAGGGCACGCACGAGGTAGCGACCAGGAATCACGTCGGCGATTCGATAAGTGCCCGTGCTGTCCGACGTCGACGTCAAGCCCGTTCCCAGCAGTTCAAACTCCACACCCGGCAGCGGACGTCGTGCGGAATCACGCACCTCGCCAGCGATGACAGGCAAGCGACCTTGCCCCATGCCCAGAACAAAGCCCCCCTCCTCGGAGATCATGGCGACGCTGTCTTCGGTTTCGTCTCCGAGGCGGCGTGTGCCCACCGCGGCGATCCGGCGCGTCCGTTGAACAACTGGCACCCGGATCTGCCAGGCGTCGATCGTCCAGCTGCCGTCGGCTTGCCGCACGTACGAAGCAAATCCGCCAAAATCTGCCAACGGATCCAGCGTCTTGAGCACCGGATAGGTGAACTCGACGCGCCGCAACTCACGCGTCCGCGCATCCACCCACAACACGCCTTCGACGTCCTCGGCGACAAATCGCTTGTGCGGCCAAAAGGCAATGCCAATCAGCCGCTCGGCGCCATCACGCGAGTCCAAGCCGTAACAGTGACGGGCAATGAACTCCGGCGCGATCAGGGTCTCTGCGTCCGGTGCATTGAACGTCACGCTGCCATCTGCATTCTCGATGCGAAATCCAGTCTTCGCCAGCTCCGACGCGGCGAGGGCGGTGAACGATTGCCAGTTCCCACCCGTTCGCACGGTCCGCGTCTCGTTCAAGACCAGCCCCGTGATAGGTTCCCGTGTTCGCACGTAGCGCATGACCGACGCCGTTTCGTGCCGAACGCCGCGAGACGTGACGGCGCCCGCGAGCGCGCTCCATACGTCGTTCCAGACGACCGACGCATCGCCCGACAATTCGGCGCGCGCACGACAGCTGCTCTCCCGCTCCACGCGGACACCGGTGAGCGAGATCGGCGCGCGCTCCATCACGATGTCTCGGCGAACCGTCTCCTCGGACTGCACGGAGAGGCGCGTCTGCGTTGGCCGATACCCGATCGCTCGCACTTCGAGCACCCAGTCGCCGGCCGCCGGTGGCCGCCAGCTGTATTGGCCAGACACGTCGCTCATTACTCGCGAAGCGCCGCTCATCAGGCTGTCCCTGCCGCCAGATACAATCGCGCCAACAACCGGCGCGCCCGTTTCGCGGTCGGTAATCGCCCCACGAACAATCTGGGCTGGCAGCGCGCGAGCCCAGCCGACCGCCACTGCGGCGAGTGTCACGACGGCACGTGCACAAGCGCGGTGGCGCGACATCCTATTTACGGTAGTCGAGGGCCGGCTTCCGCCCTTCAAGCCTCGTCTTGTAGACGAAGCCCGGACCACGGCGCTGGTCAAACTCCGCGCGAGCCTTCTGGATGTGTGTGGAGTCCGTGAACAACGCCATCGCGGTAAGGGTCATCGTCTTGGCGGCCACCATCATGCCCTTCGCGCCGATGGACGTGCCGCCAGCCGCAACCGCTTGCCACGAATGTGCCGGCGTGCCCGGCACCCAGGTTGCCGCTGACAGCTGAACCGTCGGCACCTTCCAACTCACGTCGCCCATGTCACTCGAGGCCATGTCCACCTTTCCCCCCTCCCACGGCAATACCATGGAGGCGTTCTCGATCGGTGGCAAGTTGCCCTGTAACGACGTCCGCAGTTTCTGAGCGAAAGCCAGCTCCTCCGGCGTGTACTGGTACCCTCCCACACGCTCCAGCCTCTGGTACTGCAGGTGTGACAGGTACTCGTTCGGAAGGACGTTCCAGGTGGCCCCGATCAACTCCATGTCCATGGTGGTCCCCGTGCCCATCGCCGCGCCCTTGGCCGCGTTCACGATACGGTCCCAGATCTCACCAAGCACGCGCATGTCGTTGTGTCGTGCGTAGTAGTACACCTCGGCAAAATCCGGAACCACGTTAGGCGCCCGGCCGCCATTGGTGATGACGTAGTGGATGCGCGTCTCCTGAGGCACGTGTTCACGCATCATGTTCACCATGTTGTCCATCGCCTCCACGGCGTCTAGCGCCGAGCGACCCTTGTCCGGGGCGCCAGCGGCATGCGCGGACACACCACGAAAACGGAACTTCGCCGACACGTTCGCCAGCACACTGTTGGCATCGACCGAGTTGGCGTCGCCTGGATGCCACGCGACAACTGCGTCCACGTCATCGAACAGCCCATCACGTACCATGTACACCTTGCCCGAGCCACCTTCTTCGGCTGGCGTGCCGTAGAAACGGACGGTGCCGGCGATCTTGTTCGCCGCCATCCACTCCTTCACGGCGATCGCGGCCGCCGTGGACGCCGTGCCAAACAGGTGGTGACCGCATCCGTGGCCAGGCGCGCCTTCCGCGATCGGGTGTTTGTCCGGAGCCGCGTCTTGCGAAAGTCCCGGCAAGGCATCGAACTCTCCCACAATTCCGATCACTGGCTTTCCGCTCCCGTAGGTCGCTGTGAATGCCGTGGGAATCCCGGCGACGCCACTGTCCACGCGAAATCCGGCAGCGGCCAACTCCCCTCGCAGCATCGCGCTGCTCCGGTACTCCTGATAGCCGACTTCGGCGAAACCCCAGATGCTCTTGGCGACTTCGGCGTAGTGTCCGCTCTTTGCGTCGAGTGCAGCCAGTATCGGAGTCGCTGCGTCCGATTTTGGCTTGGCCCTCGCCTGCGCCGCGACCGGAGCGGGGATGGCGAGGAGCATGGCGAGACAGGTGATGATTCGACGCATGGGAGTTGGTGGCGAAAGGATGGAGGTGACGCCAACGTAGGGATCGCTTGGTGTGGCGTCAAACCATTGGAGACTCCCGGATCACTTGGAGGCTGCCCAACCACGCGCTGCTCCGCATTTTTTAGGGAACCCGACCTCTGCACAAATGCGACTCATGTCCCGACTGCTTATACCGCTCTTCATCTGCGCAATCGCAGCTGCGTCCGCCCTGTCCGCGCAGGCGACCGATGCGCCGCGTCGCGTGACGCTTCGTGAGCGATCGTCGGAACCGGAACTACTTCCGTGGTCCAAGCAGATTGAGGTACGCGAAGGCTGGCTCCCCAAGCGTCATCAGATGCTGTTGGACATGATGCGGCGTCGCGGCATCGAAATGTGGCTCGTGGTGAACGAGGAGTTCCATGACGATCCCATAGTGCCGACGATCGCACCGCCGCGGGTCTATACGGGCAATCGCGACATCTTCGTATTCATCGACACCGGTGGCACCTCGTTGCGAAAGGTCGCCATCACGGGCTACGCCGAGGAGACGGTGCAGAGGTTCTTCGAGTCGCCGACCGAGCCAAAGCCTCCGGCCCAAACGCTGGCCGCCTTGTACCAGCAGCACCACCCGAAGAAGATCGCGTTAGGGATTGGCGGTGCGCGTGGCGTGACGCGTACGCTCACCCACGACACCTACCAGTTTCTCAGCGACGCGATGGGCCCCGAGGCGACGTCGCGTTTTGTGCCGGCCGCGGACTTGCTGGAGGAGTACCTGGACACGCGCATCCCCGAGGAAGCTCGCTACTATGAAACAGCGGTGAAGCTGACGGAAGACATCACCCGTCGCGCCCTGTCCAACGAGGTGATCGTCCCCGGCAAGACCACCGTGGGCGACGTGCGGAACTGGCTCTACGACGCGCTCTGGTCCCATCGTGTCGGCACGTGGTTCCAACCGGACTTGCGGGTGCAACGGGCCAGCATGCAGAAGAACACGTCGCGTGGATTCCTGGCCGTCGCGGCCGAGAGCACCGTCATTCGTCGGGGTGATGTGGTGCATCTCGACTTCGGCATCAGCTACATG
The DNA here is from genome assembly GCA_044224875.1 of Gemmatimonadaceae bacterium. Taxonomy (GTDB): domain Bacteria; phylum Gemmatimonadota; class Gemmatimonadetes; order Gemmatimonadales; family Gemmatimonadaceae; genus JABAQJ01. Next base: position 6,683 of record JBGAJQ010000031.1, read on the forward strand.
GGTTTCGATACCGACTGGCAGAAGATGGCCTACGTGCTCCGTCCCGGCGAACGGGATGCCCCGCGCGGGCTCAAGCAGGCAATGGCCAACACGAACGCCCTGCAGGATGTCCTCATGCGCACCTATTCGCGCCCGGGTGCTCTGGTCTCTGACGTGTACGATTCCACCATGGCCGAGATGAAGCGGCGGGGGATCAATGCGCAGGTCTATTCACATCCCATCGGCAATCAAGGGCACGGACTCGGCGCGGCGATCGACTTCCGCGCCGCTCAACGCCCGGAGCTCGGTGCACAAGGGCGGCGCCTGCGGAAGGGTTCGTACATCTCCATCGAACTGAACACACGAACGGCCGTGCCCGAATGGGACGGCCAAGACGTGTTTGTCATGATGGAAGACGACGCGCACCTGGAGGACGATGGGTGGACGTTCTTTCGTCCACGACAAACCGCCTGGTACCTGATTCGTTAGGTATCGATTGAACGTCCTCGGTGCCTACTGAGGCGCGATGGTGAAGTCGACCAGAACGTCATTCACAAAGCGCGTCGTGACCTTCATGCCATCCTTGCGGTAGGAGCGATGCAAGATGGTCAGCGTGCCTTCCTTTGATTCCGTTGCGGTCGAAGCAGGGCCAAGGAGCGCCTCGACGTCGGCGAGCGGCATGCCCTTACGAAGGGACGAAAGCGAGCCCGCCGTTGTTGCTGGCGGCTGAGCCGCGGTCGTCGGTGGTGTACCTTTCGCTGTAGAGGCAATGGTGCCCGCGGTTCCAGAGAAATCCACATACTGGGCCAGGGATTGCATGACCCCCTCAGGTGTCAGGGCATCCAACGGAATGCCCTCCTTGTACCGGATGTTGAATCGACTCCCGGCTTCGGCCTTTTTTTGTCGAAGCAGCGTTTCTCGGGCGGCATTCGCTTGAAGGGCCTCGGCCTTGGCCCGGTCATTCTCCCGCTCTCGGGATTCTCGAGCGTTGGCCAGCTCCTTCTCGAAGCGCTTGCGGCTAGTTGGTCCCGGTGCCGCCTTGATGGAGTCCTTCAGCGCGCGCTCGAGCTTGCTCTCAGGTTCAGACGACGCTGACACGGACGAGGGCGTGTAGTCGCCGAAGGTTCCGTAGCCGCCTCCAGCCAACTGAAATTCGATGTGGGAGTCGCGCTTCACGACTACCTTGGTAACCATGACCTGCTGGCCCATCTTCACCGCGACGCCGTGGTCTTTGATTCGATCGGCGACCTCGCGGAAGTTCACGGGCATGGTCTGCTGGGGGAAGACTTCAACACCACGGGCCGTCGCGGGCATGTCGATCTTGATGGTGACTACCTTGCCCTCGAAGGCCGCGCGCAGCGCATTCTCGTTTTGCGCAGACGCCTGCCGGGCGCCTAACGATGTGATGGCGACAGTGAGGATGACGATCCTTCGCATGACATTCCTTCCGTTGTTCTGCCAGCTCGACCAGCCGGCCCGATGGGTTTTCGCCCGGAGTGCTCGATGAATGACGACGGCAAACTCCGCCCGGCGGTTTCAACAATCTGCGTCTTCTGCGGGTCGGCGTCAGGGGCCCGCACTGAATATGCGCAATCTGCCCGCCAGTTCGGACAACTGCTTGCCAATCAGGGCATCGGGGTGGTCTTTGGTGGCGGGAAAGTCGGGCTGATGGGTGAGGTGGCCAACGGCGCGCTGGAGGCCGGTGGTCGGGTGGTCGGGGTCATGCCCCGCGGGCTGGTTGAGCGCGAGATAGCCCACGACGGCCTCACCGCGTTGCACATCGTGGAGACCATGCACGAGCGAAAGGCCATGATGGCTGAGCTGTCCGAGGCGTTTGTGGCCCTGCCCGGAGGCCTGGGGACCCTTGATGAGCTATTCGAAATCTGGACGTGGTTTCAACTGGGCCTGCACCACAAGCCCATAGGCGTGTTCAACATTCGCGGCTTCTTCGATCCACTGTTGGCCGCCGTGGCCGCTGCCTCACGCGAGGGATTCGTCCGGGCGAGTCTCGCCAACAGCCTCGTCGTCAGCACCAACGCATCGGCCTTGGTGAAGGCGCTCTGCGCGCAGTAGCCACTGCGTCGCTTCCTCTTGGCAACGCCCGCTCGTCACCTACGGCCCGCGCCGTCGACCGAATGCAGGGTCGATCGTCACCAGCGCCGGCGCAACAAATCCTGGTATCGTGGAAACAAGCACCCAGAGAAAGAACCCGCGGTAGCCTAACGCTTCCTGCAAGGCGCCGCTGAACATGCCGGGAACCATCATGCCAAGCGCCATGATCCCGGTGGCCATCGCATAATGCGCCGTCTGATGAGGTCCTTCGGCCACATACAAGAGGTACATCACGTAGGCGGCGAATCCAAAACCGTACCCGAACTGTTCCAAGGCAATCGCAGCCGATATCAACCCGAGGTTCTGCGGTTGCAGTGTTGCCAAGGCAAGGAACACGGCATCGGGCGCGTGCAGGGCCACCACGCAATACCACAGAATGCGCTTCAGTCCCCAGCGCGCACCGGCTAGTCCCCCGAGAATACCGCCCAGGAGCAGCGCTGCGACGCCGATCGTACCATAGGCGACGCCCACCTGCGCCGTGGTGAGACCCAAGCCACCAACACTCCGTGGATCGAGCAGAAAAGGGGTGACGAGCTTCACCAGCTGGGCCTCGGCAAATCGATACAGGAGCAGGAACGCCAAAATGCGGCCGATGCCAGGCTTCGCGAAGAACGATGCAAACACCTCGCGCCACTCATGAAGCTCACCGAGCAATGCCGATCGCGGACCGCTCCCTTCCATTCTACGGTCGTGATCGGCCGCCGGCCGAGCACTCCCTTCAGTCCCGCGGTCGCGATCGGCCTGCCGCCGACCGCCGGCTTCAGTCTCGCGGTTGCGATCGGCCGCCGGCCGAGGCAAGACGAGGGTGTGATAGGCTGCGAGTAGGGAGAAAACCACGGCCACGGCAGCCATGGCCAGCGACCACGCCGATCTTTCGTCACCAACGACGATCTCGAGTTGCCCCGCCAGCACCACCAGCGCGCCTTGGCCGACGATCATGGCCAGCCGATAGAATGTGCTGCGCAGTCCGACGAAGGCGGCTTGCTCATGGGGCGGGAGCGCCAGCATGTAGAACCCGTCGCAGGCAATGTCGTGCGTCGCCGAGACAACGGCCATGACCGCAAATACGGCGAGCGAAAGTGCAACATAGGCCGAAGCGTGGAGCGCGCCGGAGATCGCGAAGACGGACGCCGCACCCAGCCACTGCATAACGAGCGTCCACCAGCGGCGCGTTCGCTGCAGGTCAACCATCGGACTCCACAGCGGCTTGATCACCCACGGCAGGTATAACCAGCTGGTGACGAACGCGATGACGCTGTTCGACACGCCTAATCGCTTGTACATGACGACCGACACGGTCATCACCAGCACGTACGGCAGTCCCTGCGTGAAATACAGCGTTGGGACCCACGACATGGCGCGTGTGCTGGCCTTGGCGGGCACGGAGCTGTCGGTGTCGTTCATTCGCACGACGCTACGATGCGGAGCGCCGGACCGCGAGGGGCAGGATTTTTCCTTCTGGCGCCGCCGCCGTGAAATCGCCACACTCACACTGCGGCGACTGTCGTCGCACAGACCCCGCGCGCAAGTCACGCGTCTGGGTGTGGCCTCCATGAGGAGTGGACCTATGTCGCGTTCGTTTGCATGCCTCGCCGGGTTGCTTTGCGCCTCACTGCTGCTGGCGCAGTCGCGAGAGTCGATCGCCGTGCCTAACAATGGCCCGACGCCGCTGGCGATGGGCACGATCAAGGGCGAGCGCTACAACCGGCTGGTGATCCGGAACGCCACGATCATCAGTGGGCGAGGAACGCCAGGCACCAATCGCGGCATGCCACCCGAAGGCCCCGTCGATATCGTCATCGAGAACGGCAAGATCACGGACATCGTCTTGATGGACGCGGTCAACACCGCCGGAAACGCGAAGAACTACCAGCGGGTCACCGGTGACAAGGTCATCGACGCCAAGGGCATGTACGTCATGCCGGGTTTGGTGGAGATGCACGCGCACTTGCCACCTGCCGGCGGCGAGTACGGTGCCCGAGGCCTGGACTACGCGTACCGATTGTACCTGGGGCATGGAGTGACCGTCGTCCGCGATGCAGGAACCGGGGCTGGCCTCAAGCTCATGACGGAGCAGCGGAAATCGAGCGACGCCAACACGCTCGTGGCGCCGCAGTTGGTGCTCTGTCAACGATGGCCGCTCCCCCTCCGACGCTGGGACATCGGCAACACGCCCGACAAGGCCCGCGAAATGGTGCAGCAGTTCAAACAACTCGGCGCCGATTGCATCAAGATCAGCAAGAGTCCCGGTCACTACCCGGACGTCATGGCCGCCGCCGCCGATGAAGGAAAGAAGTTGGGCATGTTCACGATGGTGGACCTGAAAGTCTCCGAGAGCGATGCCGCCGTCGCCTCCAACGCCGGCGTAAAGAGCATCGAACACTGGTACGGCATCCCCGACGCCGCGCTCACTGGCTCACAGAACTTTCCCGCCGACTACAACTACTGGGACGAACTCGATCGCTTCCGCTACGCTGGGCTCCTGTGGAGCGAGGCGGACAAGAATCCGGATCGGCTCAGCGCCGTCCTCGATCTCATGATCAAGAATGGGACGAATTGGGATCCGACCATGGCGGTCTACGAGGACAATCGCGATGTCTGGCGTGACGTCACGCTACCCGTGCGCGAAACGCTCATGCACCCCAGTGAAATCATGGCCGGACCCGATAGCACCGTGCACGGCGCCTTCAAGCGCGAATGGAAGACCTCCGACGAGATCAACTGGCGTCGCAATTTCCAGATCTGGCAGAAGTGGGTGAAGGTGTTCCATGATCGCGGTGGCGTGCTCACCGCGGGTAGTGACGAACCGGGTATTGGCGGCATCAAGTTGATCCGCGAGTTGGAGCTGATGCAGGAAGCCGGCATCCACCCGATCGACGTCATCAAGATCGCCACCACCAATGCCTACCAGACCCTTGGCATGACGGACCACTGTGGCATTCGGGTTGGCTGCGCCGCCGACATCGCCGTCGTGAACGGCAATCCGATCGACAATTTCAAGGTCATGTATGGCCGCGGATACGGGCTCTACGGCATCGTCCCGCGCGACGAACAGTGGAAGCACGGTGGCGTAACCTGGACCATCAAGGATGGAACGCTCTTCGACTCCCAGGCCCTCCTCCGTGAGGCCGAGTGGTACGTGGCCCGTGAAAAGGAACGCCTAAAGGGGCAACCGAAGGCCGCCACGCCCTAGGACCCCGCACGGCACACCCCGCGCGACTCGCGTTTCGTCACTGACAGGACTGGTCCACGAAACTCCCGGAGTGGGTCCCCCGTTCCAAGGGGAAACCACCCCGGGCCGACCGGTGTCGAAAGACCGACAGCCGTAGAGCCGTGGTCAGCGACGGAGCGCCTGCATGCAAACCAACGACACTCAGCTCACCGATCTCCAGCTTGCCATCGCCCGGGTCTTGTGGGAGAAGGGCGAGTGCACAGTCCTTGAGGTGCAGAACGCCTTGGCACCCGAACGCCGACTGGCCCAGACCACGGTCGCCACCTTGCTCACGCGTTTGGAGCGTCGCGGCATCGTGGCTCATCGCAGCGAAGGGCGTCAATTCGTGTACCGCGCCATCGTTACCGAGCCGGAGGTCAAAGGCTCCATGGTGGGCCAGCTCACCGACATGCTGTTTTCCGGCCGGCCGACGGAGTTGATCTCGCACCTGTTGAACACTCGCGATGTTGAAGCTGGTGACCTGTCCGAGGTCAAGCGCCTGATTGCCGAAGCGGAGGCACGGGCAGTACATGCTCGGTAACGAGCTGTTGCTGTTAGTGCCTCAGTCGCTTGCCATGCTCGAGCGGTGCTTGCCGTGGCTGGCCACGTACGCCCTGCACAGCACGGTACTGATACTCGGTGCTGTTCTCGTCACCAGTCGCCACTTCCCGTGGCGTCCCGGCGTTGGAGTCCGCGACGTGCTGTGGAAGTGCGCGATCGTCGGCGGCTTTGTGACTGCCACCGTGCAGCCGCTGGTCGGACGTGCGGCCGTTGGCGGCCGATGGAGTCTTGGCCAGCGAGCCTCGGTGGGTATGCAGGAGGTGCATGTAATTGTCTCCAGTGACTCGGCATCGCACCCTCGGATCGAGACCACGCGCCAGACGACCATGCTGCCGCTGCCCGGCACGAACGTCGCGTTGTTTGCGACGGCTTCGCGGGATGCTGTGTGGCGTGCGGCGCTGGCCTTGTTTTGGTTGGCCGTCGTCCTGATCGTCGTCCTTCGGCATGACCTGGCGTTGGCGCGCCTCGGTCGCCTGCTGAGTTCGCGCCGCCAAGCGTTGCACACGCCCGCCGCGGCGATCCTACGCCACCTTGCCGCTCGAGCGGGGGTCGCGCGCCCGGTCTACCTGACCGTCAGTGAGGCGTTGTGTTCGCCAGCCGCGATCGATGGCCACGAGATCTGCGTGCCTCCTCGATTTCTCACGGACATCAATCTGTTCGAACAAGAGAGCATTCTCGCCCATGAGCTGGCGCACTTGGTGCGGCGCGACGTGTTATGGCTGCGGATCGTGAACCTGGTAACGGCCGTGTGTTTCTTCCAGCCACTGAATCGGCTGGCGCGGGGTCGGTGGCAGGCGAACGCCGAATTTGCAGCCGACGACTGGGCCGTCCGTTTGACAGGCCAACCGTTGCAGCTGGCGCGAGGCCTCGCGTCGGTGGCGTCCTGGGTCAGTGACGACACTGCGCATGTGGCCCTCCCCGCCATGGCGGCCACCGACCGCTCGGTGCTCGTGCAGCGGGTCCGTCGACTCACCGGAGAGCAACGGCCGGCGGTGACGAATTCTGGTTGGGTCACCGCCGCCGCCGTGGCGGCCGTGGGCGCCCTGGTGGTCGTCGCGCCACGCTTCGACATGCCGGCCAATCACACCAGAGATATCGTGCGGCGCATCGCATGGGAAGAGCGCGTCGCCCAAACCGGGAGCTCCGGCATCACGCGCCAGGTTCGAGTGGTGCAGCTGACGGGGTCGACCGACGAAGGCCCCGGACGTGGCAGCCAGGCACTCCCCGCCGTGATCCATCGCCAATGGCTGACGGATACCACGGCGCAGGGCAAGGTGATCCTGGTCCTGCGAAAACCTGCAATTCCTATCCGCAACTGACGGCGTAGGTCCCCTCGCGCCGACCGACCGGACGGTGACGATATCGGTCTCGTTTGCTCCGCGTGGCGTCCCTATGACGGGCGCGTCCAGGTGACATCGAGGCCCTGCTCCCTCCTCGCTGATCGAATCCGTGGCGACGCGTGTGTCATCGCACCACGCGATCCGGTACATTGGCTTCATGAGCTCGACGCTATTGTTGACCGTGGTTTCGCCGATAGCGGCAATTGCCATGATCCTTCTGGCCGTGCGTTGGGCTTCGCGTGGTCAGCACGAGGCCCGAATCGCCACCCGGGCGCAAGCCATCGCCGTCCTGGCCAGCGCAGATGATGCATTCACGTCAGATGACGTCTTGATCAGCCTGGACGGGCGGACCGCGTTGCTGAGCGACGCTGGGCACCCGGCGCAGCTGGCGGTGGTCTATGTGGTTGGCGTCTGCCTGGCCGCACGCGTCCTCACACCGGCAGAGATTCATCAGGTATCATGGGAATCGTCGGCGGCGGGGGACGCCGTCCTTTCGCTCAGACTCTGGGACGTCGGGTGTCCACTGATGCAGGTCGTAGTGCCGCGTCAGGCGCTGGCGACCTGGCGTCCCCGAGTTGACGATCTCCTTCGACCTGCGCGGGTGACCCCATGATTTCGCCCTCCGTGAATCGAGCGCCCGTGCCTCCGTTCAACGTAGCAAGATGACGCGACCGTCCCGCCGCCGGCGTTTGAGCTGCACGATCATTCCGCGGTCGCGCTTCGGAATGCTCCTCCTCGCGTTGCTTGGGGTCCACACACCCCGGTCACTTCGGGGTCAGGCGACCCCGCCGGCGTGTGTGAACGAGCGTCAGGTCTCGTTCCGGCCGGCGAAGCCCAGACCGGGTGCGTTCGTGGAGGTCCGAGTGACTCGTGGGAGCGAGCCTGTGGTGGGTGGCCGGACGATGGGAGACGCCTTGCATTTCGAGCGCTTGTCAGGTGACACGCTCCGCGCCTTGGCGCCAGTGCCGATCGACTCGGTTCGAGGCGTATCCGTAGTCTTCGCCTGCGCGGGTGGAGATTCGGCGACCATACGCGTGCCCGTCGCGGCGGCGACGTATCAGGTTGAACGCCTGACGGTGGATCCGCGATTCGCCGCCGAACCAGACTCCGTCCTTGCGGCACGACTGCGGCGGGAAAGTGCGCGTGCTGCCGCTGTCGCTGACGAGTCGCACCAAACGCCGCGACTATGGACCGGCAGCTTCGTTGCCCCACGATCGTCGCGCGTGACGTCCACCTTCGGCAAGGGCCGCCAGTTCAATGGCGTCATTACCAGCCGACACATGGGAACGGACTTCGCCGGACAGACGGGAGCACCGGTCCGCGCGGCGAGTCGTGGTGTCGTGCGACTGGTTGACGCCTTTTACCTTGGCGGGAACGTCGTGTACGTGGATCATGGCGCGGGAATCACCACGGCGTACCTGCATTTGAGCCGAACGCTCGTCGCGGTCGGCGACACGGTCGATTCAACGACGGTGATAGGAAGGGTCGGCGCCACGGGCCGAGTGACCGGTCCACACCTTCACTTGATCGCGCGTTATGGCCGCGCATCACTCGACCCAATGAGCCTCATCGCGATCACCCGCGACGTGCGAACCACGCGCACGAAACCAAAGGCCAAGAGTTCGCCGTAACGACTCGCCGACCATGGACATCCTCCTCCCCGACCCCGTCGCCTTCGCGATCCCCGCCTTCATGTTGTTGATCCTGGCGGAAGTGTGGTGGAGCCACCGACGAGATCCGCAGAACTACGAATTGCGCGATACCGCGGCGTCGCTGGCCATGGGGCTCGGTAATTTCGCGCTCGGCATTGCCTACGGCGGCATTGTCTACGGCGCGACCAAGTGGGTCTGGCGCTACCGACTCGCCGACCTCCACGCGACTTGGTGGGTCTACGTCCTGCTCGTCCTCACCGAAGACTTCATCTACTACTGGTTCCATCGATTGTCGCACGAGCACCGGGTCTGGTGGGCGGCGCATGTCAATCATCACTCGTCGCAACACTTGAACCTGTCGACCGCGTTGCGCCAGAGCTGGACCGGGAACCTGGCGTTCGTGTGGGTGTTGTGGCTGCCGCTGGCATGGATCGGGTTCCCGCCTGGGCTGATCGCGTTCCAGAAAGGCATCAGCCTGATCTACCAGTTCTGGATCCACACCGAAGCGGTCACCCGCCTGCCAGCATGGGTCGAGTTCGTGTTCAACACGCCGTCGCATCACCGGGTACACCATGCGAGCAATGCGCGGTACCTCGATCGCAACTATGCAGGGATCTTGATCATCTGGGATCGGATGTTTGGGACGTTTGTCGCGGAGTCTGGCGACGAACCCTGCCGATACGGGATCACGCACAACCTGGCGACATTCAACCCGCTGCGCATTGCGTTCCATGAGTGGATGGCGATGGCGCGCGACGTCGTTCGCGCGAGGAGTTGGCGAGCTCGCGCCATGTACGTCCTCGGACCTCCGGGCTGGAGCGAGGACGGATCGCGGCACACGTCCGACGAGATTCGATCGGCGTGGCGTGCTCGGCATCCGTAAAGTGGCTTTTCGTCAGTGGATTTTCTGCCTGTTCGAAAGCGAACACGACATCCCGATCTGCAACACGCGGCGTGCGCGATCCGGTCGCACACGTCGACGAACGGTGTGCGGCACCAGCACTTACAAGGCGAGCCCCAGCGGCATACACGTTGCCTTCGTTCTCGGGAGAACGCTTGAGCTAACCACGTGACGTTGAGCTACACATGGCCAATGACCTGAAGACCACCTGGCGGGCGCTTGCCAGACGACCGACGTACATGATGGCGGCGGGCGCCGTATTGGCCATGCTTGTCGCCACCACGACGGTCGTCTTCATCGCGGTGAACGCGATTCTGTTACGCCCGCTGCCGCTGCCTGAGGCGGATCGGTTGGTTGCGCTTTGCGAGTTCACGACCAAGGAGCGCGACTCCTTCTGTGTTTCCACGCCGCCTAACGCGACAGACATCCGCGAGGCTTCTCGATCGTTCACCGATGTTGGCGTCGCGCGCGATTGGCCGCTCATCATGCGCACGGCGACGGGTGGCGAAGCGGTCGTTGGCGGGATTGCGAATCCGGAGTTCTTCCGCACCCTCCGGGTTGTACCGGCATTCGGTCGCACGTTTGCCTCTGAGGAAACGGGTGCGTCCGCACGCGTGGCCGTCGTTGCCGCCGACTTCGCACGGCAGCGCTTCGGCAGCAGTGCCCAAGCCATCAACCAAACGTTGACGCTGGACAACCAGCTCTTCACGATCGTTGGTGTGCTTCCAGCGAATGCTGTCGTGCCAACACTCGAGCGCGTCGCGGTGTGGGTGCCACTCCCCTTCGACTCGCGCGACGAGGAGAATCGCGCGTGGCGAGGATTCCGGGCGTTTGCCCGGCTGGCGGGCGGCGCAACCGAGGAGACGGCGCGGCGCGAGCTGACGTCGATTACGACGGCCTTGCACCAACGGCACTTCGAGTCCAATGCAGATTGGCGGATAGAACTCGTGTCCGTCAAAGGTCTGGTGACAGGGTCGGTGGAGCGCGGGCTCACGATGTTGCTGATGGCGGTGGTCCTCGTGGTGTTGATTGGCTGTGCGAATCTCGCGAACCTGTTGCTTGCGCGAACCACACAGCGGCGACCCGAGTTGGCGCTGCGGCTGGCTCTCGGGGCTTCCCGAGGCGCATTGGTGCGCTCCGTGATGTCCGAAGGGGCACTCCTCGTGTCACTCGGAGTCGCGGCGGGTATCCCCTTGGCCGCGTGGCTGACGGACGCACTGCGCACGCTTGCACCTGCCGGCCTGCCCCGCGCATCAGAGGTCCAGTTTGATCTGACGGCGGTAGTGTTTGCCGTGACGCTCGGCGTTGTCATTGCCTTGCTGGTAGGGGTGCTCCCGGCGTTGCTCACCCGGCACTTCGGCACGCGCGAGGCCTTGGTGGACGGAGGTCGTGGAGCCATCGAGACGCGGTCCAGCAATACGGCGCGCTGGCTCGTGGGCGCCCAGTTGGCGATCGCGTGCGTGCTGCTCACCTCGGGCGTCGTGCTCAGCCGTGCCTTCAGTACGCTCTCGCGTTGGGATCCTGGGTTTCCCCTGGCTCGCGAACTCGCCGTCTGGATGGCCGCGCCATCGGAACGCTATGCCACTGGACAGGACGTGTTGCGCGCCTTTGATCGGGTACAGGACGACATCCGTGCACTCCCTGGCGTTGAGAAAGTCGGGGCGGTTTCCGCAAGCCTGCTCTTTGGTGGAACCGAAACGGGGAGCGCGATTGCCACTGGCGCGCCGGCGGAAACGCACGGGATCAATGTCCGTTGGTTTGACGCCGGCCCAGGGTACTTCGAGACGATCGGCATGGCCCTCGTGCGTGGTCGCGACTTTGACGTTCGAGACGTACCAGGCGCACAGAGTGTTGCCGTCATCAATGAACGCCTGGCGAATATGCTATGGCCAAGGGAGAATCCAGTGGGTAAGCGCGTGACGCTCACGGTGGGCTCCGCCAGTACGTTCGAGGTGGTTGGGGTCGTTCGTGACGTTGCGCCGATGAACCCGACGGCCCTGGTCGAGCCGGAGCTGTACTGGTCCAACCGGCAGCAACCACGCTGGGGAACGTACCTGGTGATCCGCACCAAGGGCGATCCCGGCAGTTCCATCGAGGCCATACGCGAGCGCGTGCGAGCTGTCGACTCTGAGCTGCAACTGGGACGCATTTCAACGTTCACACAACTCGTCCAGCGCGAACTCGTTGTACCGCGCTTCGCGACGATTCTCGTGGGCGGCTTCACGGTGATGGCGCTTGTCATTGCCGCCGTCGGGCTTTTTGGGCTACAGGCGTACGCCGTCTCGCAACGACAACGAGAGTTTGGTGTCCGGCTCGCGTTAGGCGCGTCGCCCGGCGCCGTGCGCTGGTTTGTGCTGAGCCAGGGCCTTCGGACTGGCGGCATGGCGCTGCTCATTGGCGTTCCCCTTGCCCAGCTCGCGGCACGCCCGCTCGGCGGCCTGCTGGCAGGCGTCAGCGCGCACGACCCGCTCACGCTGGTTTCCGTGGTCGCGGTGCTGTTCGTCGTGACGTTCCTCGGGTCGTTCATTCCAGCGCGCCGGGCGGCACGTCTGGATCCCATGGAGGCTCTCAGGAGCGAATAGCCCGCTAGGTGCTTCCCCATCGCGGGGCTGGCGATAGGATTTCACGGCAACCCGTCGCACTCTTGTCGGAGCCGCCAGCCCATGCGTACCACACGTTTCGCCCCCGTTGTGCTCGCCCTCATCACCGCCACCTCTCAAGCGGCGGCGCAGCGAACCCCGGTCTACACTCCAGGCAAGCTCGATGCCCACCAGCAGGTGGCGCGCGAGATCTACAAAGAGCTCATAGAGATCAACACCGGCGTCAGTACCGGCAATATCACCGCCGCCGCACAGGCGATGGCCAAGCGCTTTCGCGAGGCCGGCATTCCCGACTCTGACATCTTCGTTGGCGGCCCGCGGCCCGAGAAGTTCAACGTCGTGGCGCGGATCCACGGAAAGCGACCGCCTAACGTCCGGAAGCCGCTCCTGCTTCTGGCCCACATCGACGTGGTGGAGGCACTCAAGGCAGACTGGTCCAACGACCTCGATCCTTTCGTCTTCACCGAGCGCGACGGGTACTACTACGGACGCGGAACCGCCGATGACAAGGCCATGGCCTCGATCTTCGTGGCCAACGTGTTTCGCATGAAGAAGGAAGGGTATGTGCCCGACCGCGACATCATCATCGCCCTCACGGCGGATGAGGAGAGCGGACCGGCAAACGGTGTGGACTGGCTGGTCAAGAACCATCGCGACCTTGTCGACGCCGCCCTGGTGATCAACGAAGGCGGTGGAGGCACCCTTCGCGATGGCAAACCTCTGTTCAACTCGGTTCAGACGTCGGAGAAGGTCACCACGAATCTCACCCTGCGCGCGACCAACAAGGGTGGCCATTCCTCGGTCCCGCGAGCCGACAACGCGATCACCGCCCTTGCCGACGCACTTTCCAAGGTGGGGAGGTATGCCTTCCCGGTGAAGCTGAACGAAACGACGCGCGCCTTTTTCTCACAGACGGCGGATCTGGAAGAACCCGCCATGGGCCGCGCGATGAAAGCGCTCGTGGCCAATACGTCGGACCAGCAGGCGATTGCCGTCGTGACCGCCGATCCACGCTACAACTCCATGCTGCGCACCACGTGCGTCGCCACCATGCTCAAGGGGGGGCACGCGACAAACGCACTGCCGCAGCTGGCGGAGGCCAACGTGAATTGCCGCGTCTATCCGACAGAGTCGGCGGCGGAGGTTCGCGATTCGTTGGCGAGGGTAATCAACGACACGGCGGTGCAGGTAATCGTCGCCAGTCAACGACCACCGTCGCCGCCCACCGGTCTGCTCCCTGAGCTGATGGAGCCAGTCACGACAATCACCCGTGACCTCTTTGGCGACATCCCGGTGATTCCGGCGATGTCCACGGGCGCCACTGACTCGCGCTTCTTTCGCGCTCTGGGGGTCCCAGCCTTCGGCGTGTCGGGGCTGTTCTCTGATCCGACCGTCGATGCTCGCGCCCACGGTCGCGACGAGCGGATGCGGATCCAGTCGTACTTCGAAGGGCAGGAGTTTCTGTACCGCCTGACAAAAGCTCTCTCCTCGGCTCCGAACACGGTTCCTTGAACCATAGCGGCAGTATAGCGACACTTTAGCGCACGCATTGGGGGGTCGAGACTCGATACCGGACCTTATCGCCCGGCGCCGAGACATGACCAACTCGTTAACGAGAATACTTGTTAAAGTATTGATGCCATTAGCGTTAAGTGGCATCATCGCACCCATTGCGCGAGCCCAGCATTCCGCTCACGTCGACTCCCTGAAGCCCAAGGTCGACTCGGCCAAGTCAGCGCCGAAGTCGGAGCACACGCGCGTGGAGAAGGCTGGCGAAGTCGTCACACTCCGCGATTCAGCGAAGTCACACGCAGGTGACGCCGAGCCTGGACACGGAGCAGCGGCGAAGTCGCGAACGAGTTCGTGTACTTCGCTCTCCCCGATAAGCCGCGAGAACCCGGTGGTTCCGGAGACGGCGGGGCCAGGATTCGCGTCGTTCATCGATCCAACCGTTCGAATCGATGCTGCCGAACGCGTGATGATCGGCTGCCGGTCGTTCGTCGCGCCGTTTGCCTCACTCGACGGTTCCCTGGGACCGATTGTAATCGGCGACGGCAGCAACGTCCAGGACAACGTGATGATCGCTGGGCGACTCGTGGTGATCGGCGATCGCACCATCATCGCGCACGGGGCCACGATCGTAGGTCCGGCCACGATTGGGGCTACCGGCGGTGAGCCAGCCTTTGTCGGCTTCAACTCGTACATCGACGGCGCGACGGTAGACCCGGGCGCGATGGTGACCCACCTGGCGCGCGTGGCACCGGGCGTGGTGATCCACAGGGGTCACAAGGTGCTCCCGGGGAAGTTCGTGAGGACGCAGGCCGAGGCGGACTCATTCGCGTTAGGCAAGGTGGTTCCGATGAACGCGGCAGACATCGCCTTCATGGAAGGGGTACTTCACGTGAATGGGGAGTTCGCCGACGGATACGCCGAGATGGCACATGCGTCGCCCGGCGGCATACTCGGCATTGGGCGCGATCCCGGTCAGTCCGACTTCAATCCCGAAAGCGATGCGCCAGAGATTGGCGGACGACGTGGCGTGAAGCCGACCTTCCGGAACCGAATCGTCGGACAGGTCCGCATTCCGTCGTCGGCCGAGGAGCTCGACCAGCGTCTAGGCCGGCAAATCGCCATCCGCGCAGATGAAGGTGAGCCATTCGTGTTTGGTCGCATTGGTCGCATGCAGGATCGCGTCACCTTTCACGCCCTCGAGCATTCATCGATTCAAGTCGGCGACGACGTGGAGTTCGGCTACCACGTTGTGGTGCATGGTGGAGCCGACGAGGGGAACACACCCCATGAAACGACGACCATCGAGCCTGGCGTCGTGGCGAAGGATTGGAGCGTCGTCTTTCGGTCGACTATTGGTCGTGGCAGCGTGATTGGCACGCGCGCCTATATCGACGGATCGCAGATCCCTGCTGGAACCGTGGTACCCGATCGCGCCATCATCATCAAGAACAAGCAGGTCGGGACGGTCGAGTGGTAGACAGGTGAGCTCCACCTGACGGCCGACGCCTCGCGACCCCCCACGGTCGCGAGGCGTCTTCCGTTAGGCGGTCTGGCCTTTCGCTCCCATGAATGGCTGGCGATACTCCGATTGTCCCTTCTCGGAGCCAAACGTGGATCGGCGAGACTTTGCGCGGGCCATGGCCGGTGTGTTCGGAGCTGGTTCGTTAGGCACCTGGCCGGCCCTTACGCGTGCATCCGGGCGTTCCGATGCACTGCGCGTGGATGGGGAGCGCATCAACCGGCAGCTCGGGGAGCTTGCCCAGTTTGGCAAGAATCCGTACGGCGGTGTAAGTCGCGTCGCATATTCGGACTTCGACAAGCAGGGGCGCGACTACGTACAGGGCCTCATGCGTGCCGCCCACCTGGATGTCTCCATGGATGTCGGGGGCAACATCCTCGGGCGACGAGCTGGCAAGAACGCGTCACGAAAACCGATCCTCTTTGGCTCGCACATCGACTCAGTTCCCGACGGTGGCAACTATGACGGGGACGTTGGATCCCTCTCGGCCATTGAAGTTGCCAGGACTCTGGCAGAACGGAACGTGGTGACGGAACACCCGCTCGAGGTCGTGATCTTTCAAAACGAGGAGGGTGGGACGATCGGCAGTCGAGCGATGATCGGCGAGATTCACGCCACGGATCTGGCGCTGATGACGAAGAGTGGCAAGACCATCGGCGACGGTATCGCCTTCATCGGCGGAGACCCGACGAAGTTGAGCTCACCACTTCGAAAACGTGGCGATGTCGCGGCGTACGTTGAACTGCACATCGAGCAGGGCGGCACGTTGGAGGCGACGGGAACCGAGATCGGAGTGGTGGAAGGGATTGTCGGGATCGGTTGGTGGGACGTGACGATCGAGGGCTTCGCGAACCACGCGGGGACGACGGCCATGAACAATCGCAAAGACGCCATGCTCGCCGCGGCACGCTTCACGGAAATGGTCAATCGGGTCATCACCAGCGAGCCCGGTCGTCAGGTAGGCACCGTCGGAAGAATCCAGGCGTTCCCTGGCGCGCCAAACGTCATCCCGGGCAAGGTGGTCCTGAGTCTCGAGATTCGCGACCTTGAAGCAACGCGGATTGCGCATTTCTTCGGTCGTGTCCGCGCGGAGGCGGCCGATATTGGGAGGGCGACCGGGTGCACTTTCTCGTATACGTCCACACACGACTCGGCGCCGGCGATCTGCGATGGAGGGGTGCAGTCAACAATTGAGCGGGTGGCCGGGGCAATCGGCTTGAGCACGAAGCGACTACCGTCTGGAGCCGGGCACGACGCACAGCACATGGCCGCGATAGCCCCGGCCGGGATGATCTTCGTGCCATCGGTTGGCGGGATCAGTCATTCGCCGCGCGAGTTCACCAAGCCGGCGGATGTCGTGAAC
This sequence comes from Gemmatimonadaceae bacterium, assembly GCA_044224875.1. Classification (GTDB taxonomy): domain Bacteria; phylum Gemmatimonadota; class Gemmatimonadetes; order Gemmatimonadales; family Gemmatimonadaceae; genus JABAQJ01. The sequence continues at coordinate 23,433 of JBGAJQ010000031.1, forward strand.
GGCGCGAATGTGCTGTTGCAGACCGTCCTGGCACTCGATGCCACTGCTTCGGGTTAGTGGCGCGTCGGGTTAGTCGCGACGCGCAGGGCGCGGCCTAACGACATCCAACGTTCCGAATTCGGAATCTGGCCATTCTTGCCCATCAGGAGCGCGAGCGCTCCACAACTTGGATCACAAACCAGGTCACAAGTACGTGGTGGCCGAGCAATTCTAAATGGGAGATTAATGAAGCTGATCGGTGGCCAAGGTGTGGCATTCGCTCGACTCTTGCGCCGTTCTCATTAAGTCCGGATAATGGCCGCCTTGTCCGGCGGCCCTTTTTCCACCAGACAATTGGCAAGGGGTCGGCATTGTGGCGGCGATGGCCGGCACCTCCGCCGCACTATCCACTTGGAGGCATGGCGCATGAAAATCACGAAGGTCCTCGCACTTGGAGCGTTTGCCGCATTCGTAGCGGCTTGCTCCGACGCACCAGTGACGCAGCCTGTTTCGCCGAACGCAGTTGACGCGACTGCGAACGGGTCGTTCGACTTCGGAATGGAGAACGCCGGCAAGATCAAGATTCACCCGACGGTGCAGGAGGCCGCACGCCGTCAGAGCGTCCAGGCCGGGCCGCCTATCCTCTACCATTCGTGCAACCTGTGCCGTGTTCTCCCCTCGCCGCAGGTGAACGCCATCTACTGGGGCACCTCAACGATCTACGCCGGTGGACCAGCCCCCGGAACGAGCGGCCCGGGCACGTCAGATGGCTCCCTCATCGGCACGTTCATGCGCTCGCTCGGCGGAACGCCGTTCTGGAGCATCAACAACGAATACACTGATTGGACCGGCGCTCGCGTTGCGAACTCGCTGAACTACTCGCGCTATGTCGCTAACAATTCGGCTCCCCCCGCGGCGCCGACCAACGCTCAGATCCAGGCCATGCTGGAAGGGCTCCTGGCTTCTGGCGCGCTGACCTTCAATCAGCAGACGATCTACGCGGTCTTCACGGGCTCAGGTGTGAATCTCGGCGGTGGCTTCGGCACGCAGTACTGCGCGTACCATGGCTACTTCCCGTGGACCGGACACCCGGGCAAGTACATCATCTACGCCGCGGAGCCGTATGACGCGCAGTTTGTCGGCGCTTGCACGGCGGTGAACACGCCGGCCACGAACTCTCCAAATGGTGACTTCGCCGCCGATGCCACGATCAACGTGCTGTCTCACGAGTTGGAAGAAGCCTCCACGGACCCGGGTCTCAACGCGTGGTTTGACGGGCTCGGACAGGAGAATGCCGACAAGTGCGCTTGGACCTTCACGCCGACCTTCTCGGCGCCGAACGGCTCAACCGCCAACGTCACGTTCTCTGGCCGGAACTACTTGATCCAGCGCAACTGGCGCATTGGTGCGGTTCCGCCGCCGACGAGTCAGTTCGGCTGCTCGCTCTCTTAACCGAGGGCAGTCGCCAAGCCTCTGGTTTAGCGCGTAGAAGGTGAAGTGAAATTTGGAGCGGCGCACGATGGAGAGGACTCCGCGTGCGCCGTTTCTTTTCTGTGTGATTGCCATTCTGCCGTCACGTGCAGATGAGGCTGCCGCGGAACTCCAAGTGAATGTTTTACCTGTCCATCACTGGCGAGTCCTTGTTATGAGAGCACACGTCCGGGCGCTAAGTCAGCGATGACCCGCAGCGCCTCAAACGGGTGTTGGATTGTCCCACAGGCTTTCCGAAGGAGGGGAAATGGCGTACCATGTTGGCATGGCGCCCCATCTATTTGACCACGACGACCTTTCGGAGAGTGCGATGCACTCACGGCGTGAGGAACTCGTTCTCGCGCTGTTGAAGTCCGCCGCCGTAGCTCGTCGACCAGCCACGAAGATCGTTGAGTCGCACGGCCTTTCGCTGGCGCAGTACAATGTGCTGCGAATCTTGCGTGCGGCTGGTGCGGACGGCATGCCCACGCTGGCCATCCGCGAACGGATGGTCGAGGAAGCGGCAGGGATCACGAGGCTCATCAACAAGCTCGAGCGCGCTGCGCTTGTTAGGCGTGACCGGTCAACCTCGGATCGGCGATGTGTCCTATGTTACATCACGGACCGTGGCCTCAAGCTGCTGACGCAGCTAGATGACCCGATCGTCGAGGCGAACGAGGGCGCGATGCAGATCCTCAGCGACGCGGACGTGGACCAGCTTCAGCGTTTACTCGACCTCATCCACTCTCGACGCAAGAAGGCGGTCGGAGAGACGCGAAAGGTCGGTTAGACGAGTCGCGGAGTCGTTCGACATCAGCAGCGGTCGCCTGAACGGCGGCCGTTTTGCTTTTGTTGCCTGCGAGGTGTCGGCTCATCGAGGCACGTCGAAGGGGAACCCGTTTCCGACGGACAGCACCCAGCGGCCGAGGAGCGCGTCGTTGCCCAAACGCCGTGCGAGATCGAGGCGCAAGAGTCCGTTGGTGGTGGGCACGCGCGGCGACCCCAAGCGGAGACCGACGCCCAGGTCGGTCCCACCACGAGCGCGCGAACCGGCGAACCATGCGCCGCCGCGGTCGGCGAACGCCGCGATGCCTAACGAGGCGAGACGCCAGCCGAACACGTCCCGCGTAGCGGTATACTGATATTCCGCGGTGCCGTGATACATGCGGTCGCCCGTGAATGAGTGCGCGGGAAAGGCGCGTGGCCCTGAGCTCAACCCAAGGTCGAACTCCATGCCCGGAGCCGGCCGATGTTGCATGCCGCCAGCCACATGGAACGCGAGCAGATGCGGTGTTCGTGGACGTAGGATCATCGTAGCCGACCCTCGCACGGTGCCAGAGTCCAGTCCACCGGCTTGTCGCCCCGTCGCGGCTAGTTGAGCAAAGGCGAAGCCTCGCCGTTCTGCCACAAGGACACCGCCTTGCAGCAGGAGTTCGGCACCGACGCCAGATCGCGAATAACCCCACGCCGCGGGGGATGCCCACAATCCACCCCGAAACGTCGGACTCAGGTTCACGTCTTCATCAATCCCGCTGTTGCGCAGGCCTTGGGTGACGTGGAACCGCGACCGACTCACTTCGGCCGCCAGGCCGGCGGTGACAAATACACTGTGCGGAAGATCAACGTTAGGCAGGTACGGGCCAAAGTCCTCCCGCCGGGCGATGAGCGTTGCCTCGGTGCGCACGTACCCATTCGGGCCGGCGCGCCACGCGTGGCCAACATGCGCACGACCTAAATCCATCGACCGTTGCAGGGAGTCGGAGGGATCCTTCCCACCGTCCCGCCATTGCAGCACGCGACGATCCAGGGAGGTACCTTCCGCGCTCCACGCCCATCGATCGGAAAGCGTGCGGAACGGGTTCGACAGGGCCGTCAGGCTCACGTCGCCGTCGGTGAGTCGGTCCAGCTGCAAACGCACGTCGGTGGAGTTATGCAGCAGGCGCGGCGCCGTCAGGGCCAACCTTGCGGAGTGACGATCGGGTTCCGTGCGATACCGAAACCCGAGCGATATCCCCGTACCACCCAGGTTCGCCTCGGCCAGCGACGCGTTGAAGATCACCTGGCCACCGGAGACGCGCGCCCCGGCGCTTCCCTTGGTGGTCCACCGGTCCTTCGTGGTCACGCGAACCACGGGCCCGGGCGCGTCAGGTACCGAGTCGATGACAACAGCACGGAAAAACCCGAGTCGTCGCAGGTTCCGCGCCGTCTCTGCCGCCTGCGCGGAGTCGAACGGCGTGCCAGGACGCAGCAGGACCTCCCGCCGAACAACAAACTCCCGGGTGGTGGCGTGCAGCCCGTTGATGAGGCGCGCGTACCAGCGGTTTGTCTCAGTCGAGTCGAAGATGTTCTCGCGACGAATCTCGATACGTGAAACGCGGACTCGGGCCGAATCCTGCGCCGAGAGGGGCGCCTGGGCCGCGAGAAGTGCGGCGAGTGTCGCGCAGGGCAACCAACTTCGCCGACCACGTCGCCGCGGACGATGCCTCAGGCCCAGACCGGCGGTCGACGGCCTATCCACGGTCGCGCCTCTTCGAGCTGGCGGGCGAGACGAAAGAGCGTGGCCTCGTCGCCATACTGCCCGACGACGTGTGTGCCTACGGGAAGCCCTTCGCTGTTCCAGTACAACGGAACGGACATCGCCGGCTGACCCGTCACGTTGAACAATGGTGTGTACGGGATGAAGTCGAAGAGCTCGCTCGCCGCCTTATCCAGCGCGCCCAGCAACCGCAGGACAGCGCCGGCTCGCAAACGCCCAAGCACGCGCATGAGCGTCTTCTCGTGTGCGGCTGGCTGCAACTGCCCGATCGGGAATGGCGGCATCGCCAGCGTGGGGGTCACGAGGACGTCTACATCCTGGAAAAACGCGCCAATCGATCGCCCGACGCGCCGCAAGTGGTGCAGGGAATGACTCAGGTCCGCTGCCGACAGCTGTTGCCCAAGCAGCGCGAGTGCCCATGTCGCAACTTCCACATCATCCGGTGTTGCAGCTCGGCCAATCCACTCGCGCGCCTCGGCCAACTCGGCCGACACCTCACCGCAGACCACAGTCAGGAATGACATGTTGAAGCGCTCGCGATCGATCACCGGCGCACGTTCGATGACCTCGTGGCCCAAAGACTCCAAAAGCTTCACGGCGTCGGCGAGGGCCGCCTGACAATCGGGATGTACCGAGTGTCCGAGGAACGGTGCATCCGTGAAGGCGATTCGGAGCCTGCCCGTCGGTCGCGTCAGCTCCTCCAGGTATGGACGGCTTGGTTCCTCGGCGTAGTACGGGGAACCCGGCTCGGGGCCGCGAAGCGCGTCGAGCATGGCTGCACTGTCGCGCACCGTTCGCGTGACGCAGTGCTCGACGGCGGCTCCCTGCCAGTGCTCTCCGACCACCGGGCCCGCCGGAGTTCGCCCGCGCGTTGGCTTGAGCCCGAAGAGAGCGCAGCACGAGGCCGGAATGCGGATCGAGCCGCCACCGTCACCTCCGCCGCCTAGCGGTACCATGCCGCTGGCCACCGCCGCCGCGGATCCCCCGGACGAGCCCCCCGGAGTTCTCGACAAGTCCCATGGGTTTCGTGCTGGGCCGAGAAGCTCCGACTCGGTGAATGGGGTGAGCCCAAACTCGGGCGTGTTTGTCTTTCCCACCACGATCGCGCCGCTCTGCCGGTAGCGCCTCACGATCTCGGTGTCGTGGGGAGGCTTCCAACTGCGGAAAAGCCGACTCCCACTAGTCGTCGGTTCACCCTCGTACCACGAGAGCAGGTCCTTCAGCACGATCGGCACACCGCGAAATGGTCCGTCCGGCAAGGGCGCGGCCGCCTGCGCCAGCGCGCGATCGTGCATCTGATGCACTACCGCATTCAATCGTGGGTTGAGCGCGGTCACGCGCTCGATGGCCGCCGTCACGAGTTCGACGGGTGCCACCTGCCGGTCCCGGACCAAAGCGGCCAGCCCCAACGCATCGTAGTTTGAGTATTCCTTCATCACCAGAAACATGGCACACGTCTCCATGCGATGGCACCGACAGGTCGTCATGCTCGTCAGCAGTCTTCTCCTGGCCCCCGCGGTCGGTGAGGCGCAGATGCAGAACCTGAATTGGCGGGCGGTTGCCGAGCGCTTGGTGGAACGCATGGCCCTCACGCGTGGCGAGCGTGTGTTCCTGCTGGCGGCACCGGGAGAGGCGGACTCGCTCATCTTGCCGTTGCGCGCAGCGATTCGCGGTGCAGGAGGCGTGGACCTTGGCGCACTCTCGACGCGCGGCGACGAGCCTCAGGCATGGGCGACCGACTGGACACGCGAGTCACACGGCTTGACCGGTGCCGCGCTCGAATCGCACGTGCGATCGGCGGACTTGGGGATCATGCTTCCAGGAGCAACACCGGCAGACACCGCGTATGCCGCCATGCAGGCAGTGTTACGGTCGGGAAAGGGCCGGACGATTCACTTCCACTGGGCCGGCGCGTACGGCATGGATGGCGTGTTGCAGCTGGTGACTGCGCAGAGGTCGGCGCTGTACGAGCGCGTATTGCAGCACACGGACTATCGCGCACTCGCCGCCGCGCAGGGGCGACTCGACGATGCGATGCGGGGACAAACGATTCGGGTAACGACGCCAGCTGGGACCGACATTTCATTCCAGATCGGTGACCGGCCGGTCACGAAGCAGGATGGAGATGCATCGTTGGGGCGCGCGCGCCGGGCAAGGAACCTGATCGATCGTGAGGTTGAGCTGCCGGCGGGGGCAATTCGCGTGGCGCCCATGGAGGAGAGCGTGAATGGAACGATCGCCTTTCCCTCTGGGGAGTGGGGAGGCGAGCGGGTCGAGGGATTGGTGATGACCTTTGCCAAGGGGCGCTTGGTTCGGTTCACGACGAACACTGGACGTGCAGGAGTCGAGCGGGAACTGGCATCGGGCGGAGATGCCGCGCGCGCGTTTCGCGAATTTGCCCTCGGGATGAATCCGCTGCTGGCGATCCCAGAGTCCGGCGAGCGATGGGTCCCATACTACGGGTACGGTGGCGGTGTGGTGAGGTTGTCGTTAGGCGACAATACCGAATTGGGTGGCGTGGTTGGGGGAGGCTACGTGCGCTGGAACTTCTTCCCGGATGCAACCGTGACCATCGGGCGGGACGTTTGGGTCAACGGCGGTCGGCTCGTACGCTAGGAGCGCAGGGGGAAGGCGCGAAGCGTCAGCGGTAGACTCGGCGCTTCACGTGCTGGGTCGTCTTGGTCACGGTGCTACCGGAGAGCGCCAAGGTTACCCGGGCTCGGCTCGTCGCGGTCGCTCGACGAAGGACAACCGGTCGCGGCGGGATGACCTGACGAAACCAGGGATCGCCGCCGCCGTAGGGTGTGCTGCGCTCGCTCCAACCGATCCTCGAAACCCGCATGTGACATGCGTTTACTCCTCTCGCCACGCGTAGTCGTCCCGCTATTCCTGGGGTTTGCCGCTCCTCCTGCCGTTGCCCAGCGAGATGCGTCATGTCGCTGCCTCAACCTCACGGTGAATGGGACGGGGCTTCAGGTCGGAGACTCGCGCGGCGTTCGCGGTGTTCGGCTGAACTTTCGTGATTCGCGGCTGGATCGCGTGCAGGGGTTGAACGCCACGATTTGGGATCCGTACCGTGGTGGCGCCGGCGATGTGAGTGGCTTGGCGATCGGACTGCCAACGACGGGTGGCCGCACGATCAAGGGGTTGGGAGCGGGGGTATTCGGCGTAAGTGCTGAACGGGCGTTCGACGGGATTGGAGTCGCTGGAATCGGGATGGGCGCCGGCGAGCGCATGCGTGGGATCTTTGCGGCGGGGGTTGGCGCTGGCTCAGGAGGGGATGTCGAGGGCATTGGCTTGGCGGGCGTCGGGTTTGGCGCCGGCGGTGACCTTCGCGGCCTGTTTGTCAGTGGTGTTGGGATGGGGTCCGGGAAGTCGCTCAGTGGCGTCGCCATCGCCGGGGTAGGTGCCGCCACCGGGGGTGACGCATCGGGCCTGCTGGTCGCCGGGATTGGGGGAGGCGCGGGAGGGGACTTCAATGGCATTGGCATTGCCGGTGTTGGCGTTGGTGCTGGCGGCGACGTGACGGGGGCCTTGCTCGCCGGTGTCGGTGCCGGTGTCGGTGGTCGCTTCAAGGGCATTGCAGCTGGCGGGCTCGGTTTTGGCACGGGTGGAGACGCCACGGGCATCCTGGTGACCGGATTGGGAACCGGTGTGGGGGGCACGTTGCACGGGCTGGCGGTGTCTGGCCTTGGCGTCGGCGCGTCGCGCATCGAGGGGGTGGCCATCGCCGGCGTGGGCGTGGGGGCTGCCGACCTGCGAGCGTTGGTGGCCGCCCCGTGGGTGCGCCTCGAGGGCGGGGAACTGCGTGGCGTCTCTATCGCGGGGTTCAATCAGCTCAAGGGACGCCAAACAGGGCTGGCGATTGGCGTCGTGAACTTCGCCCATTCGCTCCACGGGATGCAGGTGGGTCTGATCAACATTGTCCGCGACCACCCGAGCCACAAATTCCTGCCGCTGGTGAACTGGGACTTCCGATAGTCGCTGGCTGGTCGTAGCGCATACGAGTACTTGCGAGGCTCGCTCGCACGGCCCAACGTCCTCGCGCCTTCACCAGAGCGAGAGACCCCGCATGCATCGCCGATCGTTCGTGGCAGCAGCCGCCGGCGGCGCCATCACCCTGCACACCAATGCCCGCTCGGTCTTGCACGCGGCGCTCCGGCGCACGCAAGGCGCGAGTGCCAATGCGGTAGCCGAAGACGAGGACTTCTGGTTCACCGTTCGGCAGGCCTTCACTGTTGATCGAGGACTGATCAACCTGAACAACGGATCGGTGGCGCCTTCGCCACGGACGGTGCAGCAGGCGCAACGTGATTACCTGACCATGACCAACATGCAGCCCTCGTATTACGTCGACGAGATGCTGTATCCCGAGTTCGAGATCATTCGGAGACGTTTGGCGGCGGGATTTGGGTGCGATCCGGAAGAAATTGCGATAACGCGCAATACGACCGAAGCCCTGGAGATCGTGCAGTTGGGCATGCCCCTGCAGCGCGGCGATGAGGTACTGACCACGACGCAGGACTACCCCAGCATGCTCACCGCGTGGCGGCAGCGGGCACGGAGGGACGGGATCACGTTGCGCATGATTCCCTTTCCGGTGCCGCCTAACGGTCCGGATGACCTGTTTCATCGCGTCGAGCAGGCCATCGGCCCGCGGACCAAGGTCATCCACATCTCGCACATTACGTACACGACCGGACAGATCTTCCCCGTCCGACGAATCTGCCAGATGGCGCGCGCGCGCGGGATCGAGGTCACAGTGGACGGCGGTCATTCCTTCGCGCAGTTCCCCTTCACGCGCGACGAGCTTGACTGCGACTACTACGGCACCTCGCTCCACAAGTGGCTCTCGGCTCCGGTGGGCACGGGATTCCTGTACGTTCGCAAGGCCAAGATTCCCACCGTCTGGTCCCTATTCGCCTCGCCCGAGGAGATGTCTGGGAACATCCGCAAGTTCGAGGCGATCGGCACGTTTCCGGTTTATGTGAGGAATCCGATCACCGAAGCGATGGACTTTCATGAATCAATCGGCGCCGACCGGAAGGCCGCGCGCCTGCGGTTGCTGCGGAGACGGTGGATGCAGCGGGTGGCCTCCCTCCCCAAAGTGAAACTGCTGACACCTGACGACGATGCTCAGTCGTGCGCGATTGGCACCATGCGCATCGATGGGATGGATTCGACGCAGCTGACGGACTATCTCGTGAAGAAATTCCGTATCCACGTCCGCCCGCGGACGGTGGAAAACGAGTGGAACGGGATTCGAGTGACGCCGAACGTGTACACGACGCTGGAAGAAATCGATGCCTTCGCGATCGCCATCGAACAGGTCGCAAGCAAGGGAATGGTCTGATGCGTACCCCGGTCTCAATCCGCACGATTGTTGTCAGCGCCATGATGTTCCTTGCGGCGTCCTGCGGCCAGCAGTACGGGCAGAGTGAGGAATTCGCGCGGTTCGTCGATCAGTACCTCGATGAGTGGGCCAAGCGGCACCCATCAATCGCTGCGGGGAACGGCCTGCACATGCACGACGATCTGCTGGAAGACTTCTCGTCCACCGGTGTGGCGAGTGAGTCCAAGTGGCTGCTGGGTGCGAAGGTCAGGCTGGCGCAGATCGACACGGCGAAGCTCACCGCCGATGAACGTGTGGATCATGTGATCCTGAACGGTGTGATCGACGGGTGGTTGTTGGACAACGACGTGGTCAAGAACTGGCAGCGCAATCCGATGGTCTACGCCGCTGCCGTCTCCGATGGGGTCCACAACCTCATGACCATGGAGTCGGACACACCGGAGCAGCGGCTGGCACGCGTAGAGCGCAAGATCCGGCGTGTGCCATCGCTCCTGGCGGCCGCCAGGGAGAACATCACGAACCCGCCGGCGATCTTTGCCCGGCGTGGAACGGCCATGTTCAAGGGCACGGCGGCGATGCTGCGCGGCGACCTGCGCCTGGCGTTTGCGTCCGTCGCGGATACCGCCCTTGCTCGACGTACCTTTGCCCTGGCGGATACGGTGGCCACGGCCATCGACGCATACGTGGTTTACATGGAGTCGGCGGTGATTCCCGTGGCGAATGGTGACGTGGCGATTGGTGCGAAGAACGTGGCGGATCGGTATCGCGCCGAGGAACTGTTGGACCTGCCATTGGACAGCATGCTGGCGATTGGCGAGCGACAGCTCGCCCTCGAGGAGGCTGACTTTGTGGCAACGGCGCGGCGTGTGGACTCCACGCGCGACGCGATGGCGGTTTGGCTGGATGTCCGTCGTGCCCATCCTGTGCCGGGGGCACTGGTCGCAACCACACAAAGCATCGTGGACTCGCTGCAGGCGTTTGTAACCGGCAAGGACCTGGTGCAGCTGCCTAACGCCGAGCACGTGGTGGTACAGCCGTCGAAGCCCTTTGATATTGGCCTGGCGTCCATGCATGCGTCGCCGCCGCTGGAGGCGAAGCCTGTGACGTCGATCTTCTACGTCACCGACGCGAATCCGAGCTGGCCGGCCGAGCAACAGAATGCGTGGCTGGAGCGGTTCAACTACGCGTCGCTTACGATCACGGCGGCGCACGAGGCGATGCCCGGGCACTTCGTGCATGCGCTCTTCATGCGAAAGACGCCGGGGAAGGTGCGTCGCATCTGGATCGGGTTGAACCCTTTCCCGCAGCCGTCTTCCGGGCAGGATGGGTGGGCGCACTACGCGGAACACATGGTGATCGAGCAAGGCTTCAAGGCGGAAGACCCGCGTTATCGAATGGCGCAGCTCAGCGAATCCATGACGCGGATCTGTCGCTTGATCGCCAGCATTCGCGTGCACACGAAGGTGTGGACCGTGGATCAAGCGGCGCAATTTTTCGTCGACAAGGCGCACCTTCCGGAGCCCGCGGCCCGTCAGGAAGCGGAACGCACGACCTACGATCCGACGAACGGCGGGTACTTCCTGGGAAAACGCGCCGCGCTGACGTTGCGTGCGGACTATCAGGAACGGTTAGGCAGCCAGTTTTCGCTGCGCGAGTTCCACGAACGCGTGATGACGAACGGAATCGCTCCGTGGTGGGTGCATCGGTATCTCATGCTGCCGGGAGACCGTCGATCGGTGGTGCGCTAGCGATCGCTGCCAAGTCTAGGCGGGATTACCGGCTCCGGTCCCACGCATGAACTCGTGCTCGACGGCACCTCGCGCCCGAGACCGATTCCGTACACTATTCACCTGCCATCCCCCAAAGAACCGTGATCGCGCCGCTTCGTCGGCGAAGCCCAGGAGAATTTCACCCATGCATCGACGGCTCGTTCAAACACTCGCGCTTTGTTCCGTTGTGCCTGCTTTGCTCGTGGCGCAGGGGGGGCCACCTCAACAGCAGCAACCACCGAAGAACCTGCAGGTTCTACCCAAGGACCTGCCACGCGGCCAGGTGGTGCAGATCATGCGCACCGTGGCCGGTGCCTTGGGCCAACGCTGCGATTACTGCCATGTCGAGGCGCCGGACGGGAACTTCCAGAACATGGACTTCGCGTCGGATGAGAAGGAGACGAAGAAGGTTGCTCGCGAGATGATGAAGATGACCATGGACATCAACCAGAAGTACATCCCGGCCATGGGACGTACGCTGAACGACCGCTCGTTGGTTCGTTGCGTCACGTGTCATCGTGGCGTTGCGAAGCCGCGGAGTCTGCAGGTGGAGATCGTGGAGGCCTATGAGAAAGGGGGTGTGGACTCGGCGATGACGAAGTATCGCGGGTTGCGGGAGCGCTACTACGGGCGGTCGTCGTACGACTTTGGTGAGATGCCGCTCCTGGAAGTTGCGGATGAACTCGGGCGCAAGCCGGAGCAGCGGAAGGACGCGATGCGCATGATGCAGCTGAACCTCGAGTACTTCCCGAAGTCGGGCCCGACGTTCACCGGGCTGGCGAATGGAGCGTTGCAGCTTGGCGACACCACGGCAGCGATCGCGTCGTACCAGAAGGCGCTCGAGATCGACCCGAACAACCCGATGGCCAAGCGGATGCTCGGCATTCTGAAGAAGTAGACTTTCGCTGGCGACCGGCCATGGCGTGATCGGCCGGTTGCCAGCGTTCTTCAACCTGAGGAGTCTTGCGTGGCAGAACACATCGACCGACGATCTTTCCTGCAGCGCACGGCGGTGGCCCTGGGGGCAAGCGCCATTGTTGGAACTGACGACATGGCGTTCATGCGCGAAAAGAAACTCACGCGCATCGGGTTGCAGCTGTATACCGTTCGCGACGAGATGCAGAAGGACGTCAATGCCACGCTGGCGCGTGTGGCAAAAATCGGCTACAAGGAAGTGGAGTTTGCGGGGTACTTCGGGAAGAAGCCGTCGGAAATCGCTGGCCAGTTGACGGCGACCGGCCTGCGAGCGCCGTCGGCGCATGTTTCACTGGACGACATTCGCAATCGCTGGTCCGAAGCCCTCGACGCGGCGTCGGCGATTGGACACGACTACCTGGTCTGCGCGTACATCGGGGAGAACGAGCGACACGCGGAGAACTATCGGAAGATTGCCCAGGAGTTCAACAAGGCCGCGGAGCAGGCAAAGGCGCACAACATCGCCTTCGCCTACCACAACCACGACTTCGAGTTTCTGCCGATGGGCGAGGGCAAGGATCGTGTGCTGGTCTACGACTACCTGCTCCGCGCGTGCGAACCGAAGTTGGTGAAGATGGAACTCGATCTCTTCTGGATCAACAAGGCCAGACAGGACGCCTTCAAGTATTTCACGAAGTATCCGGGGCGATTCCAGTTGGTGCACGTCAAGGACATGGGTGCGGATGGTCGCTTCGCCGATGTCGGTACCGGCAGCCTGCCGTTCAAGCGCTACTTCGCTAAGGCCCGTGCCGCAGGCATCCGCCACTACTTCGTGGAACACGACCAGCCTGGTGACGCGTTTGCCAGCATCGAGCGCAGCTACCAATACCTGTCAAAGCTGGAGTTCTAGACCCGATCGGGCGGAGAAGCGTTAGGCGTCTCCGCCCGCCTTCCTGGGCCAGCTGGCCTCGATCTCCGACGCGGCGCGCGCCATGGCTTCAACAAGCTGGTCGGCGTCGCTCGTGCCGAAGCAGAGGGGTGGCTTGATCTTCAGCACATTGTTGTAGGGGCCATCGGTGCTCATCAGCACCCCGCATTCCTTCATCCGGTTGGCAACGTACGCGGCTTGGCGCGTGGCGGGTGTTCGTGCCACCGGGTCAGTGACGAACTCCACACCGATAAAGAGCCCGGGCCCGCGGACGTCGCCAATGATCGGGTATCGGTGCTGGAGTGACCGCAGCTGCTCACTCAGGTAGCGTCCCACTCGATCGGCGTGCTGCGGCAACCCCTCATCCCGAATCACATCGAGGACCGCCTGCCCGATCGCGCAGGAGACCGGGTTGCCACCGAAGGTATTGAAGTACTCCATCCCGTTGGCGCAGGCATCGGCGATTTCGCGTGTGGTGACGACGGCACCCAAGGGATGCCCATTCCCGATTGGCTTGCCCATGGTGACGATGTCGGGAATCACGCCCTGCAGCTCAAACGCCCAGAAGTGCGATCCCGCGCGTCCGAATCCAACCTGCACCTCGTCGGCAATGCACACGCCGCCGGCATCCCGCACATGGCGGTAGGCCTCTTGAAGGTAGCCCTCCGGCAGCACGATCTGGCCGCCGCAACTGAGGATCGACTCGCAAAGAAAAGCCGCTGGCCGCCGGCCGGAGCGCAAGATGTCCGCGACCGCGCTGCGCACGGACTGCGCATACTTCACGCCGATGTGCGGTTCACCACGACGGAACGGGCCTCGGTAGTCGTCCGGCATCGGCACCTTGCGCACCCACTCCGGCGCGCCTTTTCCTCCGGGGCCATCGAACTTGTATGAGCTGACGTCGACCAGCGTCGCGGTGTTCCCGTGGTAGCCGGCTTCGAGCACGACCATGTCGCGCTCGTTCGTGTATGCCCGTGCCAGGCGAATGGCCAGTTCGTTGGCCTCGCTCCCCGAGCAAACGAAGTACACGACGTTCAGTTCGCCAGGAAAGGTGGCCGTGAGTTGCTCGGCGTATCGAACGAGGTCGTCGTGCAGGTACCGCGTGTTGGTATTGAGCACCTGCATCTGCCCCTGCCCAGCCCGGACCACCCGAGGATGCGCGTGCCCCACATGCGCCACGTTGTTGACCGCGTCCACGTAGCGCTGTCCGTCGGCATCGATCAGGTGCGCGCCAATGCCGCGGACGATGTGCAAGGGTCGCTTGTACGAAATACTGAGTGACTTGCCGATGTGCGCTCGGCGCCGCGTCAGCAGGGAATCGACATCGGCGGCGCGAGGTGCCCTCGCGGTTGGGGGTAGCTTCACCATGAGCGCGGGATCCGGGCTCAGGCTCAACCATACGTCGCGCTCGCGCGCGCGGGCGACACCAGGAAAATCCCCCTGCCTGCCTAACAAGTCACAGATGATCTGGAAATGCAGGTGTGGTGGCCATCCGCCGTTGCCGGTCAGGTCGCCGATCTCACCAACGACCGCCCCAGCAGCAACCGTCTGCCCGACCTGGACGCGACGCAGGGAATCCCGCGTGAGGTGGCCGTACAGCGTGTAGAAGACGAGCTCAGGGGACACCTGGTGCTCGAGGATGATCGTAGGGCCGTAGTCCAGCGGCTTGGCGTTGTCCTGCAGGGAATGCACGCGTCCAGTCAGTGGGGCAAACACCTGCGTACCGGGTGGCATGAAGACGTCCAAGCCGATGTGCACGGCGCGGTATTCGGGACCATCGTTGCCCGGCACGCGAAACACGTCGCTCGTGTACAGCGCCCGCACCTCATCGTATCGTCCAATCGCCGCTGGGGCGCCGTTGCGCCGCATCCTGTCGAACAACGCTTCACTGAATCGGTTCGCGTCCTGCCACTCGTCGTTGGGACCAAGCTCCGTGCTGGCCACGCTCAGGTCGAAGACGTCGATACCCGGTTGATCCAAGGGCACACTCACGACATTGGCAAGCTGGGTCGGGTGGTTCTTCAGCCACTCACGGACCGCATCGCTGCCCGGGCACGGCTCCAGTCCGCATGCCGCACGAAACACATACTCCGCGTAACGGGAGTCGACGGTGGCCAGCTGGTCCAGTAGCCGCCACGCCGGCGCCGCGCTCACTTGCAGATACTCGTGCGTCGGCGCCGCGTCCAGCTGCAACGCGGCGTTGATCACGCTCACCGCCAGACGCGTGCGCGCCAACGGGAGCAGCAAGGCGATCTCCTCCTCTTCCAGCGGGCACTCGGCGTGGTAGCCCCGCACGACGGCGGCCGCCGCCATCAACGGGTCCGCCTTATCCAGCATGGCATAGGCAAGCCCGACCGCCAGGTCACACACCACGTGCGATTCCACGAGGTCACCAAAGTCGATCAACCCCACGACCCGCGATCGCAACAGGTCGCCCGATTCGCCCGCGCGCACCAGCAGGTTGTAATCGTTGGCATCCCCATAGATGATCCCGCGGCGCGTGGCCCGGAGCCTGGGCGCCACCTCCCGCTGGAAGTCATCCATGATCCGAGCGCACATCGAGCGCCGCTCGGTCCCTGGAATGCATTCGATGAACGGCACGGCCCACGCCGACTGCACGAGGTCCCACTTGAACACACGGTTCGCTTCCAAGTGGTCAAAGCTGCCTAATGCAGCATCCATCGCGCCTAACGCCCGACCCAGCGACACGAGCAGGCCATCGGTGTGCGGACGCGCCAGCGCGAGCGGTGTGCCATCCACCCAGGTCAGCAGGCGAACGAAGTACTCCCGCCCCGTAGCATCCGGCATCCGCACCACGTACGAGCCATCACTCGACGCAACGAGCTCGGGGAGTTCGATCCCGGCGGCGTGGGTGGCGCAGTGCAACAGCGCCGAGTTCTGCAGGTCCAGTGTGGCCAGCGACTCAAAGGCGTTCGACACCTTCAGCACGAAATGGCGTCCATCGCCTGCCGTGATTCGGAAGTTTCGGTCGCGCTCCCCAGGAAGCTCCTCCGCCTCCCCACTCATCCCCCATGGCGCCATCAACCGGTTGGCATCGGCGACCGAAAACGGTGGTATCTCGAAAGTTGTAGAGACCATAGGAGCCGAAAAGTACATCCGAAAACTGCCGTGCGGGCTCGGCTCCGTGTGATCGTCTGGCCATGTCGCTCAGGACCGAACGCTTCGAACCAGGGTGCCCACCCGCGGAGCGCTCAGGCAGTCGGCTTGCTGATGAGTCGGCTTGGGCACCATCATGCGATCGAGCCATGCTGTCGCCCTTTCACTGCGAGCCTCTCGGTAGGTGGGTACCGGGCGATTGGCGGTGCGTTGAGACGCGTCACCCGATCCACATTGATGACTGCTGTCGGTTGGTGGAGCAGGAAGACGTCGAAATTCCGTCAGGGCGTGGAAGGAGGGACGGCCCCATCGCCTTGGGCGATATGTGTCCGTTCCCCGCGCAAGATCAGTTCTCGCCTACCGGCTGGCGGTGGCATGGCGACCATCGACGTTTCCCCGAGCCAAGGCGAGGGTTAGTATGCGTCAGCTCAATCCCCTGTACTCGAGGACCGTAACATGCCAGACACCCAGACAGATCTTGACCGCCGCACCTTTCTCGAAGCGTCGTTAGGTGTCGTGGCGGGCGGCTCGCTGCTCTCCGGTGCTGGCCAAGCGGCCACTCCCTCACCCGTAGCCGAGGCACGCGGACCCTTGAAAGGGCGACTGAAGCAGTCGGTCTGTCAGTGGTGCTACGACAAGATTCCACTCGACGACTTGTGCAAGTCGGCGGCCGAGATCGGACTCAAGTCGGTCGAACTACTCAACGAGCACCAATGGGACACGCCCAAGAAGTACGGGCTGACCTGTGCCATGGCGAACGGCCCGAGCACTATCCGCGTGGGTTTCAACCGTCCGAGCGAGCACGATCGGTTGGTGGCCGAGTCTGAACGCCTGCTCCCGCTGGTCGCTGCGGCTGGCCTACCGAACATGATTGTATTCTCGGGGAATCGAGACGGCATGGCGGACGGCGAAGGCCTGGAGAATTGCGTGCGTGGACTCCGTCGCATCACGCCGTTGGCGGAGCGTTTGGGCGTCACGGTGTGTATGGAGTTGCTGAACAGCAAAGTGGACCATCACGACTATATGTGTGATCGCACGCCATGGGGCGCGGAGTTGGTCAAGCGCGTGGACTCTCCGCGCTTCAAGCTGTTGTACGACATCTATCATATGCAGATCATGGAAGGCGACGTGATTCGCACCATTCGCGACAACTTCGGACACATCGCGCACTTCCATACGGGTGGCGTTCCGGGACGAAACGAGATCGATGAGACGCAGGAGTTGTACTATCCGCAGATCTGTCGCGCGATTCTCGATCTCGGCTTTACCGGGTACTTGGCACAGGAGTTCGTGCCCGCGAGGGAACCACTGGTGTCGCTGCGCCAGGGGGCGACGATCTGCGACGTCTAGCGAACGCGAGCATGCTTGAACGCAACGCTGTGGGCCAGTAGTTAGTCCTCGGCCGTTGTGGGGCACACGCCGTGCCGAATCCGCCGGACCGTCACAGCCCGTGCGACGGTCCATCCCTAACGCGGCAACATATATATTGCGATAGCCAGTGCTCGCTGGCGTCAGAAGGCGCGACCGCATCGCGAAGCTCGTCTCGCGTAGGCACGCTTCATCCCGGAGCATCACGCGCGGTCCTTGGGTCGTTAGGCGTGCACGCAGTGCCGGTGTCAACACACGTATTGCGACGCGCCGTAG
Organism: Gemmatimonadaceae bacterium; assembly: GCA_044224875.1. Lineage (GTDB taxonomy): Bacteria > Gemmatimonadota > Gemmatimonadetes > Gemmatimonadales > Gemmatimonadaceae > JABAQJ01. Next base: position 41,144 of record JBGAJQ010000031.1, read on the forward strand.
TTAGGCAGTGTTCGGTTGCTCGACTCATCATCGCGATGCGCAACTAGTACCGAACGGCGCGCGGGTGTTCACTTGATGTGAGCACGGTCGCATACCCGCGGACATCGTTGCGGAACGCTAAAGCTGCGCACGGTCGCTGCCTCGCGAACAATCGCGACTTCTCGCGCGAGTCGACCGACTCTCCTCCCCCAGTGAATTCCGCCGCAGCGGCCGGGGGGTCAGGGAGAGTCGACGTCGTCTACGCGAACCATCGGAGGACAAGCAATGCACAGACTTGTCAGACGCTCCCGAACCGCTGCCGCGCTCCTCCTGAGCGGACTGGTCGGCGCACCGCTACTCGCCCAAACGGGAGTCGGTGTGATCGAAGGCACGGTGAAGGAAAGCCAGACCGGGCGACCGCTCGAGGGCGTGCAGGTGGGCGCGCTTGGGCTGGGAGTTGGCGCGGTCACGAATCGCGACGGAAACTATCGGATCGCGAATGCCCCGGCCCGCACGCTCGACTTACGTGCGCGCCTCATTGGATTCACGGCTGGGGCCAAGCAAGTGGTGGTGCGAGCAGGGGCGACCGTACGGGCTGACTTCGACCTCTCGCAGTCGGCACTACAGCTCGAGGCGGTTGTCACGACGGGTACGGCAGTTGCCACCGAGGTGAAGCACCTTGGGAATACCGTCGCGCAGGTGGAGCCTCCGAAGTTTGCCCCGATCGCGACGACCAACGAGCTCCTTCAGGGACGCGAGCCTGGCGTCGTTGGATTGCCATCGTCTGGCATGACGGGGACCGGGGCGCGCATTCGAATTCGCGGGAATGCGTCGCTGTCCCAGTCGAATGAGCCGGTGATCTTCGTCGACGGGATGCGCATCAATTCGTCAGGCGACTTCTCAGCGAACGTGGGCGATGGCGGTGCGGCAGCTCCCTCACGACTCGACGACATCGACCCTAGTACGATCGAACGGGTCGAGATCCTGAAGGGCGCAGCGGCGGCCACGTTGTACGGCACCGAGGCGTCCAATGGCGTGATCCAGATCTTTACGAAGAAGGGTTCGGCGGGGAAGCCGAAGTGGGACTTCCAGCTGCAAGGCGACCTGCTGCGCTATCCAACCAACCGTCTGGAATCCAATTGGGGCGTACCGTATGGCCCGACGACCGGTGCCACCAGCGCCGCGGCGCTGAATGCCTTCTACGGCCGCACGGACATCCAGGACTACAAGCCGTTCGATGAACCGTTGGTGCAGCGCTTCTATGATGTTGGCAAGTCAACCACCGGTTCGTTAGGCGTCACCGGCGGCACCGAGGCGCTCACGTACTTCGTGAATGGCCGCTATTACAAGGAAGACGGGCCCTTTGGTGGCACCCAGTATGGGCCATCGGTGGACGTGGTGCGGCGGGCCAACGCGACCGTGAACCTCGGCTTCGTGCCGTACAACAGCCTGCGCATCGGTGTGCGGTCGTCGTACACGAACACGTTCCAGGAAACGCCGCAGAACGCCAACAACATCTACGCCCCAGTGACGCAGGCGCTGTTCGGGAAGCCCGAACTGTCCAGCTGCAACAATGGTCCCGTCGACAACAACGGCGACGGTACCTGCAAGGGCCCAGGGAACACGTTTGGTGTGCAGGGCTTTGGTTCGCCCGAAGAACTGATGTTCATTCGCACGCAACAGAAGGTGGACCGCATCATCGGCGCCATCGACGCGACGTACACGCCCTGGCAGAACCTGTCCTGGGCCACCACGTTCGGTGTGGATTACACGGGCGGTCAGAACTTCGCCTTCCAGCCGTTCGGGTCCGACTTCAACGGCATCTACAACAACGACCCTGCCGGCAACCGCACGGTGCAGGACCGTAACCAGCGCGAGATCACGCTGGACACCAAGATGAACTACTCGAAGGACCTGTTCGGCCTGAACTCCTCGTTTGTTGCGGGCGCGCAGGGATTCTTCTCCAAGTCGGCACAGCCGGGCGCGTTCAACCACAACTTCCCGGGCCCAGGCATCAACGTTGTGCCTGCCGGTGACGATCCGATCGCGTACGAGACGATCAGTGAGACGGTCAATGGCGGATTCTTCGCCCAGGAGCAGCTCGGTCTTACCAACTGGATCTATGTGACGGGCGGCGCTCGCTACGACTACAGCTCCACGTTCGGCAAGAGCTCCAGCGGCGTCTTGTACCCGAAGGTTTCGCTTTCCGTCGTACCCTCCGATCGTTCGAGCTGGAAGCCGATCTTGGGCATCTCCGCCGTTCGCCTCCGCGGCGCCTGGGGGCAATCGGGTCGTCAGCCCGGCGCATTCTCCAAGCTCACGACGTTCAACCCGCTCTCCGGCGACGCCGGCTCCGGGTTGGTGCCAGGCAACATCGGCAACCCCGACCTCAAGCCCGAAGTCTCGACCGAGCTGGAAGGCGGCGCGGAACTGGGCCTGTTCGGCGACAAGATCGGATTGCAGTACACCTACTGGAACCGCGTCGTGAAGGACCTGCTGGTGGACAAGCAGTATCCGATTTCCGGCGGATTCCAGGCGACGCAGTTGTCCAACATCGGTGAGATGAAGGCGAACGGCCAGGAGATCGGCATCAAGGCGTTCCTGGTCCAGAAGGCGAACCTCTCCGCGGACATCTTTGTCAACGGTGCCTACCTCTCGCAAACGGTCACGTCGTTAGGTGGAGCGGCGGAGATCAAGGTGGGCGGATCGTATCCGCGCTACCGAAACTACATCAAGGAAGGCTTTACGCCCGGCGCGATGTTCGGCGCCAAGTTGGTGCGTCCGTGCTCCGAACGACCAGCGGGAAAGACCTACACCTGCCTGAACTCGGGCGAGTTGCCCTATGACTTCAATGGCGACAAGCACCCCGACAGCGAGGCCGAGGTAGCCGCTGCGTTGGCCGGACCGAATCCGCTCTCCAAGCTCATCGCCGGTAACGTCGTACTCCTCGTCGACGAAGATGGCGACACGGACGTGCTCGATCACTACACCGGAAAGCCATTCCCCGATTGGACCGGATCGTTCGGTGGTTCGCTCAACATCGGCAAGAACTGGCGGGTGTACACGCTCTTCGAGTACAAGGGCGGCAACTATCAGTACACGTGCCTCACGTGCGCATTCAGGAACGCGAATGCTCGCGGTGAGAACACCCTGGCGGCGGCACGCATCGAAGGCGTGATGCGCAATCCAGCCAGCACTGGGGCCGATCGCCTGACAGCCGCGAAGGACTGGCTCGGCCTAGTGGCATTGAATTCATATCCTGGCCTCAATCAGCAGTCGCCAGGCGACTTCGTGCGTTGGCGCGAACTGTCCGTCACGTACACCGCGGGCCGTTCGCTGGCCGAGCGTCTGGGAGCGCGCGATCTCTCGATCTCGCTCACGGGACGCAACCTCACCCTGTGGGCGCCCAAGTACACGGGTCAGGATCCTGAGATCAACATCTATTCGGCCGGCGTTGGTGCGGGCCTGCAGAACAACTTCAATGAAGGCATCGACGGATTCGGCATGCCCATCCCGCGGCGCGTGGCCCTGTCCGTTCGCCTCGGCTACTAAACGGAGATCACAACGACATGACATCCATTTTCATGTTTCGCCCGGCGCGCACCTTGGTGCGCGCCGCGGCGGCATCACTCGCCGTGCTGGCGTTTGGAGGTTGTGGGAGCCTGCTGGAGGTCGACAACCCGAACAACGTGACGTCGGAGGCGTTGACGAATCCTGCTGCAGCTCCAACAATCATCAATGGAGCAGAGAACAGCTCCGTGCGAGCGCTGCAATCGATCTACACGCCGTACGCTGCCATCTCGGACGAAACGGTCTTTCACGGATCGAGAGACGACTACCAGCAGCTCGATCAGGGTCAGGCGGGGAACCCAGCGAATGAGTATACGAACGCTGCGTCCTTCAACGTGAACGAAGCGCGTTGGCTGGCAGATAACGCGGTGACGTTGCTGGAAGGCTTCCAGAAGGATGGCAAGTTGTCGGATGACGACTTGTTGTGGCGCGCATACCTGAACAAGGGGATCATCTATGCGATGATCGGCGACATGTACGATGACTTCACGATCTCCGACCGCACCGTGGCGGCCGATGCGATCGGTGAGGCCAACATGTCGAAGTTGTACGACGATGCCATTACGGCGCTCGACAAGGGCGTGGCAGCGGCGTCTGGCGATCGAAAGGCGCAGCTGTTGGCCGTTCGCTCGCGTGCGAAGTTCGCGAAGGCCGTATGGGCGAAGTTGAACCCTGTGCCTGCGCATCCAGCAAACCCACTCGTCGCCGACAATGGATTCGTCGCCGACGCACAGGCGGCCTTGGCGGCCGGGTTCACGCATTACGACGTTCATGTGACGTCGGTGAACCAGGGAAATCCGCCATTCGGCTTCGAGCTCAACAACCGCGTCGAGATTTCGACGGGTCCGTTCTTCGTATCGCTGAACTCGACGAACAAGCCCGACGTGGTGACGATCAAGGACATCATCGAGACGACCAAGCAGGAGCCGTTCTCGACGGAGAACATCAACGCCGTCAATGTGACCGAATGCACGCCAGTATGCACATATGATGGCGACCCGAACTTGCCGCCACTTCGCATGGTGTCGGACAACGAACTGAGGCTTCAGATCGCGGAGGCGGCGTTGGCAGCAAACGATAACGCTGGGTTCGACAACGCGATCAATGCGATGCGCGCAACAAAGGGCTTGGCGCCGTACAACGGAACCGGACCATCGCGCGTTGACCTACTGCAATTCGAACGACGTGTCGCGCTGTTGTTCATGGGACGCCGCCTCAACGATATGTATCGCTTTGGCGTCGTCGATCCGCAGTGGAATGCGAATTCGACAGCCGTGAAGCAGCCTGGGTGCCTGTTCCCAATCGGGTTCTCGGAGCGGGAGTCGAATCCATTCTTGTCCGGCGGAAAGTACCAGCCGACTTGTCGCTAGGCGTTCGACGGCACGTCCGGTTGAGGGCGTCACTCCTCAACCGGACGGCCGGATGGTACTAGTCTTTTGCTTTCACATCCAATGATTTTCTCGGCGTTGCTTCAAAAGACGATGGAAGGGGCGGTCCTGGAGTTCCCCGAACTCCCGGGCGTCACCGTGCGTGTGCCTGATCCGCGTGATGCGGCTTCGGTCGCGCACGACGCACTGAAAGAACGGATCGAGGCCATGCTGGCGCACGGCGAGGTCCCGATGCGTCCGCGCAAGCCGCAGGAGTTCGATCATGGAGCGCACATCCCGGTGCCGCTGCGACCCGACAATGCCGTTGCACTCCAGATGCGCTGGCTACGGCAGGAGCAGGGACTTACGCTCACCGAGGTGGCCAGGCGCATGGGAGTGAGTCGCCAGCGCATCTCGGCGCTGGAGACCACGGCCCGAAACTGGACCGTCGGCACGTTGCTCCGGGTCACGGAGGCCTTGGACGCCGACTTGGAGATTGTGTTGCGGCGCCGGAGGAAGTAGCGCCGCGTCATCAGGCAGCGTCGTCCGGGGACGGCGCTGCGCCCTGCGTGCGTTCAGGGTATCGGCGTTCTCCGCGCGGTGCAGCTGAACGATGACAATCGCCACGCTGGTTGTGCCGATAGGTGGCACACATGGAATCGGTGGTGATTCCTGCCCGTGCGGCGGGGCACTGTCAGCTCGCAGCGCGTTGCGACCCGCCGAGGCTTAGCAGCGCGCCGATAGCCACAACGACGACCGCGCCGATGACATTGTGCCACAGGAACGATATGTCGGGCTGGCCAAAGGCGACGGCACCCACCGTGGCCATGCCGGCAATGAGTCCGAAGAAGGCGCCACGCGCCTTCGACCACGGGACCATGGCGAGCAGGAACACGCCGAGGATCGACCCATAGAAGAACGAGCCGAAACGGTTCACCACTTCGATGAGCGACCCTAACGTTGCCGCAAACGTCGCCACCACGCACACGAACACCCCCCACACCGCAATGGAGGCGCGCGAGACGGCGAGGTAGTGGCTGTCCGATGCCTGCGGACGGATCCAACGCCGGTAGAAGTCGATGATCGTGGCGGTGGAGAGCGAGGTGAGTTCGGCAGAGATCGCGTTCATGGCGGCCGCCATCACCGCCGCGATGAAAATGCCGGCCAACCCGAGCGGCAGTTGGTAAAGCACGAACGTGGGGATAATGAAGTTCACGTCGCGCGGCGTTTCGCCGGTGACGCGCTGCACCAGGGACAACGCATCGTTTCGCACTCCGGTGACAATCGCGTCCGCGTCTCGGAAGTCTGCGGCGGCCTGTGTGGCCTGCGGTGCCCCCGGCGCCTGGCGGGCCCTGACCAAGGCGTCGGCGGCAGCCCGGCGTGCACTGAATGCGGTCTGGTACTGGGTCTCGAGCCTGGCGAGAGTGTCGGGAGCGCCCTGACGCACGCGTTCCGCCTGCACCGGATTGAAGAGGAGTGGCGGCTGCACGTACAAGTAGAACACAAATACCAGGATGCCCACGAGGAGCACGCACGCTTGCAACGGAATCTTCCAGTAGGCGCTGATCAGCAGGGAGTTCCTCGCCTCGCTCACGGACTTGGCTGTGAGATAGCGTTGCACCTGGCTTTGGTCCGTACCGAAGTACGAGAGCATGAGGAACGTCCCGCCGATGACACCGGACCAGAACGTGTATTGATTCGTCAGGCTGAACGAGAAGTCGAACGCGCGCAGCCTTCCCGCCGCCCCCGCCACATGCAACGCCTCGCCCGGACTGATTGGAATCTTCACGAGGAGCGTAATGATCACGGCCACGATCGCGCCGACGATGAGGTACATCTGCTTCACGTCCGCCCAGGTCACGGCCTTCACGCCGCCCAGCATCGTGTAGATGACCGTGGGCACGCCCATGATCGCCACGCAGTACGACAACTTCCAACCGAACACGGCGGAGAACACCACCGCAGGCGCGGCGAGGATCGTGCCGCAGGACATGCCGCGCGATATCAGGAAGAGGAACGCGGTCAGGGACCGTGTTTTCGGGTCGAAGCGGCGCTCGAGATACTCGTACGCAGTGAACACTCGCGCCCCGTGCAGGAACGGGACGAGCGTGACGCCGAGGATGACCATCGCCAACGGAAGGCCAAAATAGAACTGAACAAACCGCAGTCCATCGACGGCACCTTGCCCGGTGGTACCAATCATCGTCACGGCGGAAAGCTGCGTGGCCATTACAGAAAGGCCGACCGCCCACCAGGGGATGCTTCGGCTGGCGAGAAAGTAGCCTTCCACGTCCGTAGTGCCCCGCGCGCGCCGCACGCTCGAGATCAAGACGTACGACAGCCATCCGACGACGATCACCCAGTTGAACGGATGCATGTCGTCTACTGCGAGAAGTAGGTCTGAAGCCACCACAGCAAGATCAACGTGATGACCTGAACGGACATCACGCGGATCAGGTTCTGTCGAAAACGCGACTTCTCTTCAGGAGGAGCGGACACGGCTCGCGACTGTCAGGGGAGGAGGGAGTCTGCATCATGGTCCCCCTGAATCGCTAGGGCCGAGTGACAAAAGCCACGTCGTGCCGCGAGTGCGAGAATCGCTACGGCTGGTCGCGCATGCGCAGTGATGGCAGCTGGTTCGACTCGTCACCGAATAGGGCGTCGTCCAGCTCCAACATGGACTCGCTGCGATGTACGAGTTCGACGCCGGCCACCCGTAGGGCATCCAGGTCGCCGAGCGAGGACAACCCACGCGCGACCAGCGGCACACCGGTGTTGCGAAGATAGTCGGCAAGCGCCGCCACGGCGCGGAACTGCTCCGGCACGATCGAGATCCCCGACGTCAAATCGGGTCCCACGCGCAGGTAGGTGGGACGCCCGGCGACGAAAAGCTCGATCATCGGCAGTGTCCAATGGCCGCGAATCTCGACGACCGTGCCAACGCCAAGCTCATGGCAACGCTCCATCAAGCGAAGAAAGCGACTTCCCAGGAGTGTGTCGGGCGCCGCGACGATGCCCAGCATGAGTCCCGGGTGGGCGCTCCGCAGCGACGTAAACATGGGTATAACGGCCGCGTCGAATTCGACCAGGTCGCGGGCGTCGCTGTACATGACGTAGCCGGCCGAGACGAGGCTTCCGTCGCGGTTGGCGAGGGATGGCTGGTCGTTGGGCGCGTGAGGCATGGCGTAACGCCACAACGTTTCCCAGCGCAGAAAAAGACGCGGGACGCGACCGGCCGTTGGATCGACGGAATCGAGCGGCATGCCTGCCTCCCTCGCTTTGCCGTGGTTACCGCGGCAGCGATTGGGCAAATGGCGGGCCCGTCGGCACCGCGAGGTCAGTTCTCGCAAGCGGTTGAGCCGCGAGGACTTGGCCCTACCACGCGCTCGTCGTCTGAGCCGGTCATTCCGAGAACCGCGCCTTGAGTCTGGAAGCCAGACTTACGGGGTGGTCAACTTCTCGACGAGTGTCAGGAAGGCTTCCTCGACGCGCGCGCCCGTCTTGGCGGATGTATGGAGCACATCCACATCGCTCCAATTTCGCAAGGTCTCGGGCACCACCTGCCATCGATCCGTCAGGTCACACTTGTTCAGCAACAACACGGTCGGGACAGACCCGATGGCATCCACGACATCGCGGCGGACGGCTTCCGCCGTCGCCAGTGTTTCCAGTCGCGTGCCGTCAGCGACAAGGAGCACACCGGACGCCCCGCGCAGGTACGATGTGCGGACACGTTCCAGGTCGTCGGAGCCTTGCAGGTCCCAGATGGCGAGACTCACATCCGTGTCGCCACGCCGGACGACCTTGCGATCGATCTTGACCCCGATCGTGGCCTGGTAGCGCTCCGAGAAGAGACTCTCCACGAAGCGCCTAACGAGACTGGTCTTCCCGACCGACGTGGCGCCGAGCAGGCAGATCTTGCGCTGGATGGTGGTCACGATCGTGCTAGGGCGTTGGGCGGATCGTAACGACGATCTGGGTCTGGCGCGCCGCGGCGGTCGAGTCTGGGACCGCCGTGAGTGTGGCCGGCCGAATACCCGCGTCGAGTAGACGCTGCCGAATGGCGTTGGCTCGTCCGACGCGCAATCCAGCATTCACGGCGGCCGCGCCCACGGTGTCTGCAGCGCCGCGAACCTGCACGTCCACCGCAATGTCATTGGACGTGGCGTCGGCAATGAGCCGGACGAGTTGGGTGGAGAGGGAGTCGAAGGCTTGGTCGAAGGCGGGAGCGAGCGTGACGGCGCCCATGTCGAACGGCAAGACGATGCGGCGTACGGAGTCGGCGCGCTGCTGGAGCGCCACGTGCAATGAGTCCTGTAGCGCGCCGACGTCCACCGCGCCGACTCCGGCGATGGCCGGTGACAGCTGCAACGCGCGTTCGCGCCACGCTCGCGATGCTATGCCACGCATGAGCAGCGTATCAGCACGCATCGTCAACTCAGTGGTAGCGGCGGGATGCAGGGCGCGCCGGGCCCGTTCGGTAACGAACTCCGGCCGCAGGGCGACGTACGGTTCCCAGTGTGCGCGCACGTCGGACGAATCGAGCTTGAATCCGGCGAGCAATGTTGCCGGATCACGCGCCAGTGGATCGCGTAGCCCGCTCACGACGTAGCGACCGGCATCGCGGCCACTGCTGGCCACGACCACGCCCGGCTCGGCGCGCAGCGCCGAAAGGTACTTGCCCACACGATAGCTGCGCACGACGCGCGGAACCAACCACCATCCGAGCGCCACCAGCACCACCGCTCCCATGAGGGCCAATCGTCGCGTCGCCGTGCCCTGTGTGGACTGTTGAAGCTGCGAGACGAGGCACGGCTCCAGGACGTCGGAGCGGATAGGGAAAGTCGCCCCCGTGGCCGCCGAGCGATCGAGGTCGCCGCCATGCACCCGATGCAGGTCCTCAACGGTGCGCTGCATGGTCTGGCGATAGGTGACGGGCGCATGACCACGAACGACGGCGGCGATCGTTGCAGCTGGGCCCTGTTCCACCCATACCGTCAGGTCGCCCAGTCCCATCGACTCGAGTCCTTCCTGCTTCGACACGTGGAACGAGTCCCGAACGAAGTCCGTGATGGCGGTCAGCATCGCCGCGACCAGGTCGGGAGCAAGTGCCTGGACGCCGGGGGCGGTCCGGTGCTCCACCAGGAGCCCAGACTCCCGGTGAATGACAAACAGCTGCTCGACGCGAAAGACCAGCGAATGCGACAGCACGACCTCGCCGAACGACTTCCCAGTACGCATGGCTTCGAAGCGCCAGGCGAGCCCGCGCGGTGTGAACGAGTGCTCGAGCGCGGTATTGATCGACTGCGCCAGTTCAGCGAACGCCGTGGCGATGGCGCGACGTATGGCGGGGCCAATGATCGGGAAGATGGCGTCGACGATCGGCTGCGGATCCTTACGCACCGACGCGCGGATCGCATCGCCGACCACTGGACCTAACGCCACGCCCAGGTCGTGGTCGCTGGTACTGCGTCGCAGCACCGCCTCCGGGAGGACGCGACTTACTTGATCGACGTTCAGCTGGGGATCTTCGAGCCGCTGTTCAACGGCGCGCAACCGTCGCCGTTCGGGGTCCAGAAGCAGGGCGCGCAGCTCCTGCCACCGGTTCTGGAACGGCACCTCACGGTCGGTGTGCGCCGGACGCGACGGAGGCGCGGCCGGTTCGTGGTCCTGAGTGCGGATGGGCTCAGCCACGGGAGGCTCGCGGGCGAGCTAGCGGCTGCCGTTGTCGCCCGACAAGCGATGCGCGAATTCTACGAACATGGCAGCCAAGGCATGGCGATCCGCCTTCGCGTCGCGCAGGTCGTAGGCTTCGCGACGCAGGGCGTCATTGAGCTCGGAGTGCTTGCGCTGCGCGTCGTCGCTCAGTTGTCGCTGTTGCTCCTGCATCTGCGCACGCAACTCGCGTTGCTGCTGAGCGCTCTGCTCGGCGAGATTGGACAGCCGCTCGGACAGGTCGTGGTTCAGCGTGCTGATGGCGTCCATGGCCGAACGGAGGCCGGCGAGTCGTTCACGTTCCTCGTTCCGCAGGTTGGCCCCTAACGACTCCAGTTCGGCGCGCATGAACTGCTCGGTGGCGCCCAAGCGGCTTCCGAGGTCCTCGCGGAGCGCGGCCGACTCGCGCAGGAGCCGTTCCTCGAGTGTGGCGAAGCGCCGCTCATAGTCGCGCATCTGCGACCCGAAGAGGATGTCTCGGATTTTATCGACATTGCCGGCATCGGCCTCAAAGGCACCATTGGCTTCCGCAGCCGCAGCTGCCGGATCGCTACCGTATGCAGTCATCCTGACCTTCCTGAAAGACACCGACGACGGAATCGCGGGGCGCCGTCGAGCGCCGGGCGTGGGGAGATGTCTAGTCTACTGCGCGCGTCCCCCTTTGGGGACCACTATCTGCATTGCCTTGATCTTCTGGTAAAGTGTTGACCGCGGGACCGCCAGCTTGACGGCTGCGCGCTCGACACTGCCATGCGCAGCCGTGAGTGCGGCGACGATGTGTCTGCGCTCCAGTTCTTCCAAGGTCAGGTCTTGCCATTCGGGTTCGGCCGACCGCCGCGGAGGCGAAAGTGCCGAATCGAAGTTCAGGTCCGTGGCGTGGATCTGGTCCTTAGCCGTAAGCAGCGCTGCCCGCTCCAGCACATTGCGCAGTTCGCGGATGTTCCCGGGCCAGGAATAGCGGGAGAGCGCCTGCAGCGCAGACGCGGTGAGCGTTATGCGCTGGCGTCCGAGGTCCGTGGCGAGGCGCTCCAGCAGCAAGTCCGCGAGCACTGGAATGTCTTCGATGCGCTCGCGTAGCGGTGGCACCAGTAATGGTAGTGTGCTGATACGGAAATACAGGTCGCTGCGAAAGCGGTTCTCGCTGACCATACCCGGAAGATCTTGATGGGTCGCGGCGATCAGGCGCACATCCACTTGCCGGTCCTTGAGGGCGCCGACGCGACGAAAGCTCTGGTCTTCCAACACCTTCAGAAGTTTTGGCTGCAGCGCGAGCTCGAGGTCACCGATTTCGTCGAGAAACAGCGTCCCTCGATGGGCCATTTCAACGAGTCCCATCTTGGCGTTCACGGCTCCGGTGAATGCGCCGCGCTCGTGGCCAAAGAGTTCGGACTCCAACAGTTCTCGCGGGAGGGAGGCGCAGTTGAGATCGACAAAGGGTTCCTCGGCGCGTGGGCCATTCGACTGGATCCAGCGTGTGAGCACGCCCTTGCCGGAGCCCGTCTCGCCCTGCAGGAGGACGGGCCGATCGGTGGAAACCACGCGCGTCGCCTGATCGCGAAGCTTGGCGATGACCGCCGAGGTACCGACGAACGGGTCCACCGCAAAGCGCTGCTGTTTGACCTGCCGGACCATCGACTGCTGGCGGTTGCGTTGTCGTTCGATGACGCGTTCGAGCACGACCACGAGGGCCGGGAGGGCGACGGGCTTGGTGAGGAAGTCGTCAGCCCCAACGCGCATGGCCTGTACCGCCAACTCCACCGTTCCATGGCCCGTGAGGATGATGATGGGGACCGTGGCGCTGACGGCACGCAGCCTGGGCAACATTGCCAGGGCATCGCCATCCGGCAGCTTGTAGTCGGAGAGGACGATGGAAGGACGCCGTTCCGCAAAGATCCGCTCGCCGCTGGCACACGAGTCGGCCTCGAGCACCTCGAAACCGTGGGTCTCGAGGTAGTCCCGCACGGCAAAGCGAATGGCGGCGTCGTCCTCGATCAGCAGCAGGCGGTGCATGGTGCGTCGCGGTCCTCGTGAGTCGGGGCCCACATCGTGGCTTATGGGGCGCTCATCGGCAAGGGCTCGCGCGATGCGGACAGGGTTACGGTAACGACAGCGCCACCGCGCGGGCGATTTGCTGCAGCAATTGAGCCCCCATGATCCGTAACGATTCGCTGTGCGAGGGCCAATCCAAGTCCAGTGCCGCCGGCGCGCCGGGTGAAGAACGGTTCGAACACATGCCCAAGGTCCTGGGGCGCAAAACCCGGACCACTGTCCGCCACGTCAAACCGCCAACGCGCCGGAGTCTCCGGATCTTCACACGTGGCCCTGATCTCCACGTCGCCGCCACGCGCCGAATGCTGGATGGCATTGAGGGCCAGGTTGTGGAATACCTGCAGCAGCCGCGCGCGATCGACGACGACGGTGCCGTCCCCGCCGGTCACGCGAGGCGTAAGCGATACCCCCGCCGCGTCGGCCGTCGGTCGCGACAGGTCAATCGTTGCGCGCACGAGGTCGTCGACGCAGCAGATGGACAGGTCCAACGATGCGGGTTTGCCGAAATCAAGCAGGTCGCGCGTGAGGTCCGCCAGTCGTTGCACCTGTGAACTGAGCACGGGGTAGTACCGCGTGAACTCCGGTGCCTCGCCGGTTCGAGCGCGCATGGCATCCAGGGCCGAGGACAGGGCGAAGAGGGCGTTGCGCACTTCATGGGCCACGCCGGCCACGAGCTCGCCCATGCGCGCCATGGTCTCGCGACGTTGCACCTGATCTTGCAAGGCCAGGATCGCCGTCAGTTCCCGGGCCACCACGATGCATCGAGGTTCCGCCGCATCGGGCAGGACAAATCGGGCCGCCCATACCTCCCACGTGCGGTGCGAATCGTCGGCGACCCGAATCGCACTGGCGAATCCTTGTTGCTGTGCAAGCCGCACCCGGTCGCCAACGGCCGACCAGAGGGGCGATGCACCGAGGGACGACAACGTCGTGCCGAGTACCTTCCCATGGACGTTGTCCGTCAGCTGCGACGCCGCATGATTCATGCGAGTCACCTGTGACGCCTGGTCGACCACGAGCATGGGCAGGTCGATCGCATCGAACGTTCCCTGCCATTCCTGCAACGCGTGTTCGTTGACCTGACGGGCAATGCGTTCGGCGTGGAGGGCGCGCTCGCGCTCCTCCATGCGCGCGCGTTCCGTGACATCGTGCACGATCATGTGGACGACCAACCGGTCCCCAAGAGAGAGCGGACCGGCATAGACGTCGACGAGCCGGACGTCTCCGGAGGCATGTCGTTGGGGAAAGGCCGCGAAGTGTGCGCCAGTGAGTGACGCGACCTCCAGCTGCCCAGGACCAAACTCCGCTGGATCGAGCGACAGGTCAGCGAATCGCTGCCGCGTCAACTCGGTCTGCGAGTGTCCGTAGAAGTCGGCGGCAGCCTGATTCGCGTCGAGGATAGCTCCACTGATCGGGTCGGCGACGAGCTGAATGGCCGTATTCCGTTCGAAGAGCTGCCGATAGCGGTCGTCCGTGTCCGACACAGGAATCCCCGAGTCCCCGAGAAGCTTAGCCGCCGAGCCGATCACGCTTCTTAGGGGGTGCCGTGCGTCGTGTCAATATCGAGCGCGTCAGAGGACGAGTGCGTATGCTCCCGCGGCAAGTGCGGCACCGAGGAACGGGCCAATGACCGGCACGAGGGCATACCCCCAGTCGCTGTCACGCTTTCCGGGAACGGGCAGCACAAAGTGCGCGAGGCGCGGCCCCAGGTCGCGCGCCGGATTGATGGCATATCCGGTCGTCCCACCTAACGAGAGCCCGATGCCGAATACGAGCAGGGCAACCGGCACCAGTCCCACCGATCCCAAGCCAATTGGGGCCGCGGCGGTGCCGCTGGCGGTGGGGAGATCCACGCTAGGGGCGGCCATCAGGAAGATGGGAAAGATGAGGGCAAACGTACCTAACGTTTCACAAAACAATGCCTGGCCCATCTGCCGGATGTTCGGCGCAGTGGAGAAGCACGCCAACTTGCCATCCGCGTCGGCCGACACCTTGAAGTGCTCGCGATAGAATGCGAAGACCAACGATGCACCAACGAAGGCGCCAGCCATCTGTGCGGTGATGTACCCCAGCACGCGTGACGCCTCCAACTTGCCCGCCAGCGCCATGGCGACCGTGACGGCGGGGTTCAAGTGCGCCCCGCTGTAGGGCGCGGCACAGAACGCCCCCACAAAGACGGCGAACCCCCACCCGGCGGTGATCACGATCCACCCGCTGTTCTGGCCCTTGGTGCGGTCGAGTACCACGTTGGCAACCACCCCGTTCCCAAACAGGATCAGGAGCGCCGTCCCGATGAATTCCGCCGTGTACGCGTTCATGATGATCACTCGTTAGGGTCAGGATGTGTGTGACGTGCGCTCTTCCCAGTCACGGGCACGGTTCAGCGCTTCCGCCCATCGCGCCCGTCGATGCGCGGCCTCATCGGCGCTCATCTGCGGCGTAAAGAGCCGGTCAGCCACCCAGGCGGCGTGCACTTCCTCGCGGTCCTTCCAGTAGCCAACGGCAAGACCCGCGAGGTACGCGGCACCAAGGGCGGTGGTCTCAACGACTCTTGGCCGCACCACGGGCACCCGGAGAATGTCCGCCTGAAACTGCATCAACAGGTTGTTGGTACAGGCACCGCCGTCCACGCGCAGCTCGTTCATGGCGATGCCTGAATCCTGCTTCATCACGTCGAGCACGTCCGCGACCTGGAAGGCAATTCCTTCCAACGCCGCCCGCGCGATGTGACCCGCATTGGTCCCTCTCGTTATGCCCGCGATGGTGCCGCGGGCGTACTGGTCCCAGTGTGGCGCCCCGAGACCCGCGAAGGCGGGAACGAGGTACACGCCGGCGGAATCGGGAACAGAGGCTGCCAACGACTCCACCTCACCCGACGACTTGATGATGCCTAGTCCGTCGCGCAGCCATTGCACGGCAGCACCGCCAATGAAAACGCTCCCCTCCAATGCAAAGTCCGTGTGACCGCCAGCCCGCCACGCCACGGTAGTCAACAACTGGTGCCTCGACGGCGCGGGCACCTCACCGATGTTCATCAGCATGAAGCAGCCCGTTCCGTAGGTGTTCTTGGCGAGCCCCCGACTGAAGCAATTCTGGCCAAAGAGCGCCGCTTGCTGGTCCCCCGCGATGCCGGCGACGCGTATCGGTGCGCCAAAATGCTGGGTCACCGTCTCGCCGTAGATCTCGCTGGACGATCTGACCTCAGGCAGGACAGAGGCGGGCACGCCGAGGATGCCAAGGAGTTCGGTACTCCAGGTGCCGGCACGCAAGTCGTACAACATGGTCCGCGAGGCATTGCTGGGGTCCGTCACGTGCAACGCGCCTCCCGTCAGGTTCCACGAGAGCCACGTGTCAATGGTGCCAAAGGCCAACTCCCCGCGTTCCGCGCGTGCCCGCGCGTTGGGGACGTTGTCCAGGAGCCAACGCAGCTTGCTGCCCGAGAAATACGCGTCGATGACCAGTCCGCTCGCAGCCTGGATGCGTGGCGCGTGACCCGCGTGCTTGAGCGCATCGCAGAACGACGCCGTGCGACGATCCTGCCAGACGATGGCGTTGTGAATAGGGATGCCGGTCGCTCGGTCCCACACCACCGTGGTCTCGCGCTGATTCGTGATACCGATGGCGGCGATGTCCGCTGGGGTGAGACCGGCCTTCGCGATCGCGTCACGCGCCGTCGCGAGCTGGGTCTGCCAGATTTCCAGCGGGTCGTGCTCCACCCAGCCCGCCTGCGGATAGATCTGCGTGAACTCCTGCTGGGCGACGGAGCGAATGGCGCCTGCGCGATCGAATACGATGGCGCGCGAGCTGGTCGTTCCCTGGTCGAGGGCGAGAATCGCGGTGTTCGAACTCATGGCGGCACGTCGAAGAAAGCGGTGCGCCGTTCTTAGCCCGATTGCGGATGCACGTCAAGGAGGGTGCGGGGGTCCTCTGCTAGGCGCCCCCGTCACTCCTCACACCTCGGCCTCGGCTTCGACCTCCACGAGAAACTCGTCGCCGACCAAGGTCGACTGGATCAACGTATTCGCAGGTTGAACCGACGCGAACCGCTCACCATGTGCCTGGGCCACGGCCTCCCAATGCCGCAACTCGCTTACCATGACCCGCGTTCGCACGATGTCGTCCAGCCGGCCACCTAACGAGCGCACGGCACCCTCGACCTTGTCGATGACAAAGTGCATTTGCGCAGCGGCGTCGGTGCCGCCAATGAGACGGTCACCATGGCTGGCCGTCGTCCCGGACACGAGAATGCGGCTCCCGGTGCGGACGGCGCGAGAATAGCCGTACTGCGTTTCCCACGAGGTTCCACTCAGCACGCGGGAGCGTCCGGCCGCGTCACTCCGTACGGGAAACGGGGGTGGAAATGCCTCCAGGTGATGACTCAAGTCGCCAGATGCGGTGAGGAAGGGTGGCTTCCGATATTCGTCGCCACAATCGCCGGGCACCGCCGTCAGCATCGCCAGTGCGCCTTGGATCTCGGCACGCTCGGCGTTCGTGAGGGTGAACGCGAACAATCGAAGGTTGTCGGCCGTGTGCTCGGACGCACCGAGACGCGCTCCGATGATGATGGCCGCGACCCGTGGCTGGTCCAGCATATAGCGACCGGCGACGTTGGTGATTGACACGCCATGGCGACGCGCGATGGGATCGAGCGTCCGCAGCACGTGTTGCAGCTGCTCCCAACCG
>JBGAJQ010000032.1:0-57436 GCA_044224875.1 Gemmatimonadaceae bacterium
ATGGCGGCATTGCAGTCGCACACGACATCCAATGCCACGACCGTGGCGCAATACGCGACACTTACCGCGCTGACAGAAACGGCCTTGGCCGACGTGGAAGTCGCCGCGATGGTGAAGGAATACCAGAGGCGGCGGGATGCGGCCCTTGGGGTGCTGTGTCAGGTCCCTGAACTCCGCCTCGTTAGGCCTGACGGTGCGTTCTACCTGTACCTGGACATGTCACGTACTGCGCCGAACGACCCGTCGGCGGGGAGCGCGTTTGCCGCCCGTCTGCTCGACGAATCGGGCGTGGCGGTCGTACCGGGGGCGGCGTTCCTAACGCCGGCGTGGATTCGGATGTCGTACGCCGCCAAGACCGAACAGGTGCTCGATGGCATTACGCGCACCGTCGAATTGTGGCAAAAACTTCGCCAGGCCTAGACACACACTCCACTGGTCCGAGGCAATTGGCGAACTGTATTATTCGCGCGGTCAGCGCGCCGAAGGAGTCGGATCACATGGTCGATCGCAAGGGACCGGAGGGGGCGCGATGAAGCGCTCAGCGAGGCGAGAAATCGCGTGAATATTCCCGTCCGTGTTGAACCATATGCTGGATCTCCCGCCGACGTCGTGTACCGCTGGGATGCGGACACCGATATCCTGACGGCTCATTTGGCTCGTCTGGACGATGCCGCTGGCATGAACGGGTCCGTCGACCTCGAAGGGAGCGACGGGTCGTGGCTGATCCTTGATGTAGCTGGCGGGCGTATCAATGGCGTGGAAGTCGCCGTCTGGCCGACGGTGCGGAAACGGTCGGACCTGTCGCCGCCAGACGAGGTGGAGAACGCCACCGTGCACGTGACGGCCGACTCCGCTCCTCGGCTCGACGCCATGGAGGTCGACACGGCCATGGCCGCGGACGCCGACCAGGCGGAGCGAACCATCCACTTTCGGTTGGGGCCCCGTCGCTCAACGCGCACCGTGCGCATTGCGCGTGATGTGCTCATTGACATCGACGGCCGGAGTCGGCTTGCTGGCGTTTGGCTCCTTGACGTCCCTCCGTTCCCAGAGGAAGCGTGATCACCACCATCGTCCTCATCAAGGCAGATCCCAAACGGATCCCGGAGACCGCGCGTCAGATCGCTGGAATCGACGGCGTGGTCGAGGTCTACTCGGTGTCCGGTGAATGGGATCTGGTCGCCATCGTTCGCGTGGCGGAATATGGGCAAATCGCAGAAGTCGTGACCGAACGCTTCCCCGCCGTCGCGGGCATCGTGCGAACCCAGACGCTGACGGCGTTCCGTGCCTACTCCAAGGGGGACGTTGAGCAGGCTTGGGACATCGGGTCGAACTAGCCGAAGCCGATGACGTTGGATGTCCGAGGGCTGCGGCGTCGGTGGCGAGCGTCGCTGCCCGACATCGAGCCGGCGAGTGAGTCCTCGCCGACCCTGGAGTCGAGCGACCTGCCGACCGAGCCGCCGCACACGCGGGAGTGCATCGTTCTGGAAGGAGAACGACTCGAGGCGGTTGTTGTGCCTGGAGAGCCGATCATCGGATTCGCTGGCTTCCTGGATGGCATTCAGACGAGTCGTCCGTGGGGCTACGAGGCGGGAATCCCGATCGTGTTCGGTCACGCGGCGGCTGCGGTCCGCGTTCGCATCGAACGGCGGCTGACGTCGTGGGGTAACCCGCAGGAGCACATTGGGTTTTACGCGCCGTGGGCGCTGCTGTCACCGGCCACCCGCGGCACGCTTGAGAGCCTCGGCGTGCCGCTCATCGACACCTTGAGCGCACCCGGCGACGTGCCCCATCCGTTGCAGCTGCTACGTACGGCGATCCACGCCGTGCAACGCGAACGAGAACGGGTCGAGCAGGCGTGCGCCGAGGCCTGGTGCGCTCAAGAATCCGCGCCGCTCTTCGTGGATGGCGGACTGCCACGCGGCGAACGATCGGCGGCCGGGCCGTGGTGTGTCGGCGTGGTGAAGAGTCACCATACCCTGTACGCCCAGGGCGACGCCCTGCGGATCATCTCCTCGTTAGGCCCAGGTGAACGCACGCGAGTCTTCCGGATCGACCCCACGTGGGGACCTGCGGTGGCGTCCTGGTACCTGCGTGTCCGCCGGGTCGTGGGTGTGGACCCCTTGTGGGGCCTCGTGCGTGTGGAGGTCGCCCTGAGCGACGACACCAGCCGACTCGGCATGCGCGCCGACGAAGTCTCGCGCTGGATCTTGGCGGAGCGAGCGCCACTGGCGTTGCCCGACGGCCGGTGGGACCGCATGGCCTATGGCGTGCGCGACTGCGAAACCTTCCTCAGGGCGCGCTCGACGTCATAGGCCGCGTTGGTGCTGGCAACGGACACGTCCCGAGATACCTTTCCAACGCGCGGCGTTGCCACGCCGCGCGGTCACTCGACCCCGCTGCTGTGAGCAACAACTCCGACTTCGATCCCGGTCAAGCCCCCGCGGCCGCGCCGTCCGCCATTCTGGGTCGTGTTGTCGCGACCGAAAAGCGGCCAAACACGCCGCACGAATTCCACTTCTGGACTGCCCTCGACTCCGCCGTCGGAATCGGGACCATCGTTCGTGTCGAGGGGACATTTCCGGTCAGCGGGCAGATTCCGCAGATCTACGGCGTCGTCACCGACGGGCTGAGTTACACCGACTTGGCGTCCCCGCTTCACGACGTCATCGGCCACGACGGATCACCCGTCGATGCGCTGCGTGCCCCAACCGAGCGCTCGGAAATCCGACTCTACACAGCAGCGGTTCTCCGCCACATACCGGATGAACCGCTGCAACCCGTTCCGATGGGCGCGGTGTATCTCGCCGACCACCAGGATGTCGCGTTGGCGCTGCGCATGGATTCGTACCTGCGCGAAGGGGCGCGGACGGCGATTCCCGTCGGGCAGTATCGCTCGGGGGGCATCGCCTCGCCGGTGTACCTGGACGCTGACTTCCTGGTTGGACCAGAAGCGGCGCACCTCAACATCACCGGCGTGTCGGGCCTTGCCACGAAGACCAGCGCCGTCGAATTCCTGCTCCAGTCGCTGTTCGCGCACTTTCCTTCGCAGAAGGGGTCCATCGCCGCCGTCTGCTTCAACGTCAAGGGGCCCGACCTTTGCTTTCTGGACCAGCCGGCTCCAGTCCTCGACCCTGCGGACCTTGCGGTATACGAAGCGTTAGGCATTCCGGCCAAGCCGTTCCAGAACGTTTCCTATTTCGCCCCGTACACCGCTCGCGGGCTGTCGCTGAACACGCTGCGATCGAATCCCACACTCACGCACAACGTCTTTCCCCTGACGTGGGGCCTCGAGGAAGTCCTGCGGTATGCAGAGGTCCTGCTGAATCGCGATGACGTCGACGCCAAGGCCGACGCGCTGATCGACTTCATCGCCGAGCGAATCGTCGCCCGCGAGTTCCATGACCCGCAGTTGGCGGGAGGAAAGCGCTATCACGTGCGCACGTTCGAGGATCTCGACGCGTGGTTCAAGGACGTCTTGATGCATATGGAAGACTCCGGGCGCGAGAGCTGGCGGACGCACCACATTGCCACCGTCCGGAAGATCAGAAACCGTTTGTCGAACTTCTCCACACGCTGTCAGGGACTGGTCACGGAAGGGGCAACCGTGAGTGACCTGCCGTTCGGCAACTTCGAAGATCGCGCGGTGTACGTGATCGACGTTGCGAATCTGGAAGAAGATGCGCAGGACCTGATCTTCGCGCGTGTCGTCTCCGTGCTCCGGGAGCGTCTGGAGCGTCGCGACCTGGGCGTCAGTCATCTGGTGGTCTTTGTCGATGAACTCAACAAGTACGCGCCAGCCGACGGCCAGGACACCTACGTCCGCCGAATGCTCCTCGACATCTCGGAACGGGGTCGCTACTTGGGTCTCGTGTTGTTCAGCGCGCAGCAATTCCGTAGCCAGGTGCATCGTCGCGTCGTCGGCAACTCCGCGACGGCCTTGTACGGACGCATGGACTCCGACGAACTGGCGACACCGGGCTATCAGGTGCTGGGTCCGGCCACCAAGACCAAGCTTGCCACCTTGGACAAAGGTCAACTGATGGTGCGGCACCCACACTTCGCGCAGCCCGTGTTCGTCCGGTTTCCCCGACCCTCGGTGATGTCCGGGCGCGAAGGCATCGACCGCTATCCACAGCGCAGTGAGGAGTCCTTGGAGGACGCCGTGCTCCGCGCCCTACGGAGATTGGACGCAACGATCACGCTGGATTTCGTGAAGGAGTGGACCACGTTGTTCGAGGAGGCTGAGGTGCTGCGCGCTCGCGACGCGACGCTTCGCGCACGCCCGGCCGATGTCCGAGGGTTCTTTCGCGCGCAGTTCCGGTCGCGTGTGGCCGCGACACCAGCGGCGCCGCGCCCACAGCCGCGTCTCCGTCCCACGCCGGACGATCCCTACGGCGGGTAAGTGAGGACGGCCCTTAGGTTGCTGAGCAAGCACGCCATCCTATCCGCTGGATTGCTACTGTTGGCTTTGCCGGTGGGGGCCCAGGGCGGTGCGATTCCGCTCACGATTCGGCCTCGCGCTGGAGATACGTTACGCTTGCGCATGGACCAGACGGTGGAGATGGCGGCGACACGCCGAAATGGCGACGTCGACGTCACCACATCGGAACAGCATACCATGGTGGTGCTCACGCGCGTGGCCGTGGAATCCACGGACCTCGATGGCGCCACGGTGACCGCCATGACGGACACGGTTCGCCTAACGAGTACCGATGGAAGCGCCGGGAGTTCGCTGCTGGGATGGGCGCGTGTCATGCAGGGGCAACGTTTTCGCTTTCGCGTGTTGACGGATGGATCCACGGCGCTGGTGGACGCGTCGAAGGGGGCGCCCCAGGTCGCTGCATTCCTCGCCCAGTTGCCCGCGTCGCTCCCGAAGGAACCCATCGCACCGGGTCGGACCTGGACCCGGAGCATGGATATCCCCATCTCCGTGCTCAGCGACGCGCGTGGCACCGCCAGCATGACGGCGACGTTCCGCTTCGACTCGGTGACCCGGGGCGGTGACTTGGCCTACCTGTCGGTACGCGGACGGCTCACCCGCCAGAGTGCCCCGCCGAAGGGGTCGGTAGCGCCCACGGTGGAGATGAATGGGACCCTCTCCGGGTCCGTGGTCGTGGATCGCCGCCGGGGATGGATCACCGACGCGCGGTCCCTGATCAGCACCCACTCCCTGGTGTCCAGCCCCAAGGGCGACACCCCACCGGTTCGTATCCGGCTCAAGATCACGCAGTGGATGCGCGCCCAATAGGGGCGAGCCAAGGGTCGGGGGATCGTCCGCTCAGCCAGCGCCAACACGACGGCGTACAGGCGTGGGCGGATGAAAGCCGAAAGCCCGCCTGGCGGTATATTCCTCCCATGTCGCCGGCAGGTCGCCGGCGAACCCGCGACATCAGGCGTACATGCGCCTCATTCACCTCTCGGATCTCCACCTCGGTTTTCGACAGTTCCAACGGACGACTCCCGCCGGCATAAACCAGCGTGAGGCGGACATTGGCAACGTCTTTCGTCAGACCATCGACAAGATCGTCGAGCTGGCGCCGGACATCGTCCTGATTGCGGGTGACGTCTTCCACAACGTGCGGCCGTCCAACCCGGCGATTCTGCACGCCTTCGCTCAGTTCTCTCGACTCACCCAGGCGCTCCCGAACACCATCGTGGTGCTGCTGGCGGGGAACCACGACACGCCGCGTTCGGTGGAGACGGGCTGCATCCTGCGATTGTTTTCGCCCCTGGGCGTGGAGGTGGCTGACGCACGAGAGCGCCGGCTGACGTTTGCCGATCGGTCGCTGTCCATCCTGGCCGTGCCCCATATGCCCGGACAGCGGGTTGCGATCGAGCCGGATCCGGCGTTCGAGTACAACATCCTCGCCTATCACGGCGAGCTGCAACAGCACATGCCCGCCTGGGCGGACCTGGAGCGCGTCGAGAATGCGCTCGACCCGAAGGAGATCGGCTTCGAGCGTTGGAGCTACGTGGCGCTGGGCCATCACCATGTGTTCCACCACCTCGCGCCGAATGCGTGCTACTCGGGGTCGATGGAATACGCGAGCGTGAACATCTGGGGCGAGCTCAAGGAAGAAGTCGTGGCGAAAGTGAAAGGCAAGAAGATGGTCGAATATGACTTGGAGACGGGGAAGCGGACGTTGCACGAGATCAAGGCAGCGCGCCCGATCGTCGACCTGCCTCCCATTCGCGCCCGAGTCCTCACGGCTGCGGAGATCAGCGCGCAGATGCGAGTCAACGTCGACCACTGCAAAGGCGGCATCGACGACAAGATCGTGCGACAGCTTATTTCCGACGTGCCACGACATGTGGTGCGCGAGCTGGACCACAAGGCGCTGCGCGAGTACAAGCGCCGGGCGGTCCACTACCACCTGGATCCGCGGCGTCCGGAGATCGCGCGCGCCACGCCGTCCGGGGTTGCAGGCCGCCGAACGTCGCTCGCTGAAACCGTGCGCGACAAGTTGTGGAGCCGTCAGCTACAGCCCGATATGGACCGCGACGCACTGATCGAGCTGGGCCTCCGGTACCTGCGCGAAGCCGATCTCGTGGAGACGGCAGCCTTGGCCGTTCCAGAAAGCGAGTGAGACTCAACTCGCTCCATCTCGTCAACTTTCGGCAGCATGCCGACACACGGATCGAGTTCGATCTCGGTCTGACCGGCGTTATTGGCCCCAATGGCGCGGGAAAGTCGACGATCCTCGAAGCCATGGCGTGGGCGCTCTACGGCCAGTCCGCCGCTCGCGGCACGCGTGAAACGCTGCGCTTCTCCCGCGCGCCCGCGCGGGCGACCGTTCGGGTCGAGCTGGACTTTGAGCTGGCGGGTCACCGCTATCGCGTGGTCCGTGGCCTCACCAGCGCCGAGTTGTACCTGGATGGCGCCGACGAGCCCATCGCCAACACCATCTCCGGCGTCACCGAGTTGCTGTCGCGCCGACTGGGGATGACCCGTGCGGAGTTCTTCAACACCTATTTCACGGGACAGAAGGAGCTCAGCGTCATGGCCTCCATGGGGCCAGCCGAGCGCGGTCAGTTCCTCTCCCGCGTGCTGGGATACGACAAGCTCCGCACGGCACAGCAACTGGCTCGCGATCGAAGGAAGCTCATCACGTCCGAGCAGTCGGGCGTCCGCGCCGCCATGCCCAAGGCCGACGAGGTGGCGCGACTCCTCGAGGAGTCGCGCGCTCGGCTGGCAGAGGCAGAAGCGCGCCGCGCTCGGCTGGAGAAGGATCACGCCGCCGCCGAGGCCGCGCTGGGACTCGTGTCGCCACGCTGGCAGTCGGCGCAGCGAGTGCGGGATCAGCAACGCGCGCTCGAAGCGGAGCTCAAGGTCGCGGAGGCGCAGCTGGCGGCTCTTTCCCGCGACGTCGAACGGCTCACGCGCGAGTTGGCCGAGATCGACCAGGCGCGCGTCGACCTCGAACGCCTCGCGAAGGAGTTGGCGCCGATGGCCACACTCGCCGAGGAGTTCCGCCGACTCGAGGACCTGGCGCGCGAGGAGGGACGTCGGCTGACGCTCGTGGATCAGGAGCACTCACTGACCACGGAGGTTGCCGCGCTCCGAGAGCGTCGTGGCACGCTCGCCACGTCTGCACAACTCGAGGAGGACGTGACGCTGGCCGTGGAGCGAAAGCGGCAGGAAGTGGAGGAGACTTCGGGGCTGCTGGAGGCGAAACGCACGGAGTGGGTGCGCGATCGACAGGAGGCGGAAACCAAGCGTGACGCCCTGCGTCGGCAGTATGCCGAGCTGAAGACGCAACGGGACCAGATCGTCGACCTTGGTGAAGAAGGCGTGTGTCCGACGTGCACGCGTGTGCTTGGCGCCAACTTCCGCACCGTGCTGGACCAGTTGGAGGAGCAGCTGGAGACGATTTTTGTCGACGGGCGCTACTACTCCACGCGGTTGGAGCAGCTGACCGACATGCCGGCAGACGTCGCGGCGCTTGGCGAGCGTGCGCGTCAGCTGCAACACGAGGCGGAAGCACTAGGGCGCGAGTTGGCCCGCGTGCAGTCGGATGTCCGTGACCTGTCACGGGTCACGCGCGAGTGCACGGCCAAGGAACAACAGCTGGCGGCCATTCACGCGGACGTGCTGGCAATTCCTACGGGATACGACGCCGATCGCCATACCGAATTGCGGCGCGAGGTGGAGCGCCTGGCCCCGCTGGACGGACAGGCGGCGCGCCTCAGCGCCACCATCGAGCGCGAGGAGCACCAACGCGCCGAGTTCGCGCGCGTCGACGTCGAGCATCGCGTCGTCGACCGGACGCTACAGGGGGTGCGAGAACGTTTGGGGGCCGCCGACTTCTCCGAGCAGGACTATGAACGCTTGCGCGAGGAGTTCGAACAGGCAGCGAACCTGGCACGCACCACAGAGGTCGCCTTGGCGACGGCGCGTGCCGATGTCGGCACGGCGCAGAGCATGCTCGATGGCGCCACCCGAGCCCAGCGAGAGTTGGATAAGGCCCAGGAAGCGTATCGGGTCCTCGAGGTGGATCGTCGCCTGCATGATGAACTCGATCGCGCCTATTCCGACCTGCGAACGGACCTGAATTTCCAGCTGCGGCCGGAATTGTCTGACCTGGCGAGCGCCTTCCTGGCCGACCTCACCGACAGTCGCTATACCGAGCTCGAATTGGACGACCAGTACAACGTGATCGTGCTCGAGGATGGGAACCCCAAGCCGGTGATTTCCGGGGGCGAAGAAGACTTGTCGAACCTGGTGTTGCGGCTGGCGATTTCGCAGATGATCGCCGAGCGAGCTGGCCAGGCGTTCTCGTTGTTGGTGCTGGACGAGGTGTTCGGATCCCTGGATGAATCACGACGCCACAACGTGATCGACCTCTTGCGTCGCCTCCAGGACCGATTCGAACAGGTCATTCTCATCACGCACATCGACTCGGTCCGCGATGGGCTCGATCGCGTGATCAGCGTGGCGTACGACGAGCAGTCGGGATCGTCCGTCGTTCAGCAACTCGAGCCGGGCCTTCCGCCCATGGATATCATGGACGCCGCGTTCGAGGGCGCCGGAGCCGAGGAACCATGACCGGCACCCGGGCTTCTGCCTCCTCCGCCGACGCCCGCCTCGAGCGCGTCGATCCAAACTCCGTGACGGAGTTGAACGCTGTGTTTGCCGATGCGTTTACCGAGCGCTATCGGCGGGACGGCATGGTAGGGGTTCGAGTCCCGCAGTTGAACCCGGCCATCTGGCGGTATGCCATCGAGGATGCGGGAGAAGGCGCCATGCAGTGGCGGAATGATCGCGGCGAAATCGTCGCCTTCAACATTTCCCACCAGAGCGGCAGTGAAGGGTGGATGGGGCCCCTCGCCGTGCGCCCAGACGCCCAGGGTCGCGGGTTGGGAAAGCGCATCGTCCATGCGGGCACGTCGTGGTTGCAGGCACGAGGCGTGCGAGTCATCGGGCTGGAAACGATGCCCCGGACCATGGACAACATCGGGTTCTATTCCGGGCTCGGCTTTGTGCCGCAACGCCTAACGATCACGCTTACCCTGGACGCCTCGGCCAGCGACGACGCCACGTCGCTCCTCGGACGGTTGCATGCCGCGTCTCGCGACGACGTGATGGCCCAATGTGCCCGCCTGACCAGTGCCTGTTCCCCGGGTGTCGACTTCAGTCGAGAAATCGCGCTCACCGCCGATCTTGGGCTCGGCGACACCGCGTTGCTGTGGCAACAGGGGCGCCTGGCAGGGTTCGCCCTGTTCCACACGGCGCCACTGGTGGAAGGCCGTTCCCGCGACGAGCTGCGCGTGCTCAAACTCGTCCTCGCCGACGAATCCAACATCACCGCACTGGCCGCCATGTTGCGGGCCGTGGCTCGGCGCACGGGAACGCGACGCGTGGCCATCCGCGTCCAGGGCGAGTACCCGGGCGCCTACGCCGCCCTCGTGGCCGCGGGCGGTCGTGTGCGTTGGACCGACCTGCGCATGGCGCTCCCCGTCCATGGAGAAAGCCCCGCCGAGTCCCGCGGGATGGTCCTGTCTAACTGGGAAATCTAGCCGCGCCTAACGCGAGTCGCGCCGCAGGTTCTGTCGCGCCTCGTTCTCGACGTCGGCGAGCGTTATGACGGAGGCGAACGGACCGTAGAGCTTTGCGAAGGCGCCCGCATTGAAGGAGGCCATGTCGCGGGCGAGCAGTGCCTGTACGGCGCCCTTCGCAAGGTCACACGCGTCGCGCGAATCCGCATGAGGCGTCCGGGGGAGAATGCGCTCGACTTCGCCCAGTCGGTCACGCATGGTGTGTGCAAAGTCCGGAGCGCGCTCGGGCCCCACCAACTGGGTCGCCTCACCCGCGAGGTCCAGCGCCAGCCCATAAAACTTGTCATCCAACCGATGCGCCGATGCGATCTGCTCGAGTTGCTGCGGCGTCAGCTGTCGCAGACGACTGACAAATGAATCCACCACGGCGGTGCGAAATCGAAGCTCCTCATCCATGGTTGCGCAACGTATGGGCAGCGCAATCTGTCGCCGATACGTGGTGGGAACTGCCGTTACGCTATGTAACGTCTAATCGTCTAAGTGATATCCCGCCAAGCGAAAACGTTTCACACGCGTTTCTTCGACTCGTCACGCTTTCGGGCGACCGTCCGCCAGATGAGGAGAAACACACCAAGCGTCAGGAGCAGGTGAACCCAACCTGGGGCTTCGGTGAGAAAAGTGGCTACTGCCCAGATCACAAGCATCGCCACCGCAGCAACTATTCCGAGATCCATATTTGATTTGACCGAAAAGGGGTGCGTCCGTACATTGCGCCCAGCTTCGAAATAAGGGGCGAAGAGATCGATTTTTTGAGCCAACAAGTCCAGCGAAGGGGCCCAACAGCTGGGTCGACGTCATGCCCCAGTGCGGGGAAGGCGAAAGGCGTGGTGCGGGTCTTATTCCTATCGTTCGGGCTTCAAAAAACCCTCTTCGTTCCGACCTTGGTGGGGTTCCGTCTGGAACCCCACTTTTTCTTTTGGGGGCCACGCACGTAAGGTACCGGGGCGGTTCGCATTCTCCCAATTTCCCCCGCATGGCCAACGTCACCGTATCGCGAAGGCTGCGCTTTAACGCGGCGCACCGCGTTCACAATCCTGCGCTCAGCGACGAGGAGAATCTGCGCCTGTTCGGGAAGTGCAACAATCCCAACTGGCATGGCCATAACTATTCGCTGGACGTCTCCGTCGAGGGGCCGATCGACCCCAACACGGGCTACGTCATTGACTTGAGCCTGGTGCGCGACGTGGTGCAGCGTGAAGTGATCGACAAGGTTGACCACAAGAACTTCAACTTGGACGTCGACTTCATGCGCGGCGTGAATCCCACCTCGGAGAACATCGTCGTCGCCTTCTGGCGTGTGCTCTCCCCGGCGCTCCAACCGGCGCGTTTGACGCGGTTGGTGTTGTGGGAAACGGAGAACAACTACGTCGAGTACCGAGGATCATGACAGCCGCTCCAGCAACGCCAGTCGACCTGGCGGGAGGGGGCGCCGTGGTGACCGGGGCCTCGCGGGGCATTGGTCTCGCTGTGGCCCAAGGGCTGGTAGCGATCGGACTGCGTGTGGCACTGGTGGCTCGCTCTGCCGACGCCCTGGCGCAACGCGCCAAGTCGCTCGGCCACGGTGCATTTGCGTGCCCCTGTGACCTAACGAGTGCCGACTCGGTCGGAACGGCGCTTTCAACCATCCATACCTCCCTGGGCGTACCCGATCTCCTGGTGAGTTGCGCAGGGGTCTTCCCGCTAGCGTCCGTCGAGAACACCAGCGGTGATGACTTCGCTGCGGCGTTGCAGGCAAACCTGGTTGGGCCGTTTCGCTTGCTCCACGCACTCGCACCGGCCATGCGCGGCCGCGGTCGAGGCCACATCGTCACCGTCGGTTCGGTCGCCGACCGGACTGCGTATCCGGAGAACGCGGCGTACGCCGCGAGCAAGTTCGGCGCGCGCGCGGTGCACGAGGTGCTTCGTGAGGAAATGAGGGGTTCAGGCGTGCGGACTACGCTCATTTCCCCTGGCCCAGTGAACACGAGCCTCTGGGACTCCATCGACCCGGACACCCGACCTGGTTTCACACGGCGGGCGGACATGCTGGCGCCGCAAGATGTTTCCGACGCTGTCATATGGGCGGTGACGCGGCCCGCGCATGTGAATGTCGACGAGCTACGACTGACGAGGGCGTAGCCGCGCCTGATGTTCATCGAATTGGTGGATCATCTGCGGTGCCTGAATGATCACGAGGAGACGTGGCTCGTTGCGGCTGTCGGTCGACTGCAGGGGCGTTACATCGCCGAGGGGTCGCTTGGCTGTCCTGTCTGTCGCGCGGAATATCCGGTGCGCGAGTTCGTGGCCTTCTTCGCATCACCTGGCAAGGGCATTCTGGCCACGCCCTCCGCAGACGCCGACCGCGTCACACGGTTGGCGGCGCTGCTCGACCTTTCGTCGCCTGGAGGGTTCGTCGCCCTGTCTCCGGGGCAGGCCGCCGTTGCTGCACCGCTTGCGCACGAATTCGACGTGCAATGCGTCGTGATCGATCCCACGGCGCAAGCCACGCCGGGGGATGGGGTTTCGGTGCTGTGCGCG
Organism: Gemmatimonadaceae bacterium; assembly: GCA_044224875.1. Taxonomy (GTDB): domain Bacteria; phylum Gemmatimonadota; class Gemmatimonadetes; order Gemmatimonadales; family Gemmatimonadaceae; genus JABAQJ01. Next base: position 12,574 of record JBGAJQ010000032.1, read on the forward strand.
AGCAGTGCCCCGTTGGCGACGGGATCTCTCCGTGGGGCTGTGCTCGACGGTGGCGTCGGACCTTCTGTGGAGGCCTTGGTTCGGGCGCTCCGACCGGGGGCCCGCCTCGTCGCTCCCGTGTCGGTCAGCGTGCCGTCAGGAATTCGCGAGCTAGCGCGTGATGCGCGGGAATGGGTGGGCGAGCGCGGACCAGAGGTGGCGCACCTGGTGTCGCTCTCTCGCGGGAGCACCCGCTAGTCCGCCGCGCCTTCGTACAGGCCGTCGATGAGCGTCTTGTACGTCTGGTCGACCACGCGCCGCTTGACCTTCAAGGTCGGCGTGAGTTCGCCTCGCTCGATGCTGAAGTCATGTTCGAGCAGGGCAATCTTCTTCGGGGTCTCGAAGGAAGCCAACCCCGTCAGCTCAGACCGGACTTCTTTGTCCATCTTCGCCTGGATGGTGGGCATGGCCAGGAGTTGGGCGCGGTCTGTCCAGATGATGTTCTTGCGCTGCGCCCATCGTTCCAACTGATCCCAATTCGGCACCACCAGCATCACCGGGAACTTGCGTTTGTCCCCGATCATCACGGCTTGCGAGACGTACTTGTTGGTCTTCACCGTATTCTCGATCGGCTGTGGTGCAATGTTCTTCCCGCCCGCGGTGACGATGATGTCCTTCTTGCGGTCGGTGATCCGGATGAATCCATCCTCGATCACGCCAATGTCGCCAGTGTGGAACCAGCCCTCGGGGTCGATCGCTTCGCGCGTCGCTTGGGGTTTGTTGTAGTACCCTTGCATCACGTGCGGGCCTCGCGTGAGGATCTCGCCGTCAGATGCAATTTGCACTTCGACGCCGTCGATTGGCTTCCCGATCGTGCCGATGCGGAAGTCCTGGGGCGTGTTCACGCCGATGGTGGGCGAGGTTTCCGTCAGCCCATACCCCTCGAGGATCGTCAGGCCGGCCGCAAAGAAGAACTTGTTGATTTCCGGGGCCAATGGGGCGCCGCCTGATACAAAGTAGCGCAGCCGATTGCCCGTGCGGGCCTTGAGCTTGGAGAACACCAGCTTCTGGGCCAAGGCATAGCGCGCGCCAAGGAGTCCACCCGGTTCGCGGCCCGCCAGCTTCTCATTCGCCCACTGTTCAGCGACCCGCCGCGCCCAGAAGAAGATCTGCTTCTTCACCGCACTGCCAGACAGCGCGTTCTCCAGAACCCGCGCGTACATCTTCTCGTACAGTCGCGGAACGGACATCGCGATCGTAGGTCGCACCTCCTGCATGCAGATCGGGACGAGGTCAAACGACTCCACGTAGGCAATCGACGCGCCGTTCGAGAAGTACCAGTAGTCGCCGGTGCGCTCGAAGATGTGACACAGCGGCAGGAACGAGAGTCCCACGTCGGCAACCGTGATCTCGATGCTGCGGCGGCACCCGGCCACGTTCGAATGGATGTTGTCGTGCGACAACATGACGCCCTTGGGCGCGCCCGTGGTGCCGGAGGTGTAGATGATGGTGGCGAGATCGTTCGGCTGAACGCCTAACGCCAACCGCTCATACTCGGCGGCCGCATCGGCCGTATCGAGCGGTTCTCCGCGGCCCTCCAGATCGCGCAAGGTGAGGTCCGCAAACGGCCGCGCCGCTTCATCGAAGCTGATGACGTGTCGAAGCCCGGGGCACTCCGACCGTATGCTGGCTACTTTCTCGGCCTGAGCTGCCGTTGAAACAAAAACTGCTACGCTGCCTGAGTCGTTCAAGAGATACGGGAGCTGTTCCGCTGGCAGCGTCGCGTACAAGGGCACGTCCGCCAGACCACTCGTCAGGCACGCCCAATCCGCCAGACCCCACTCGGGCCGATTCTCCGCCAGGATGGCCACCCGATCGCCACGCATCACGCCGAGCGCTCGCAGTCCTAACGCGATGCGACGTACGCGATCCCGAATAACGCGATGTGAAATGGGCGTCCAGTGACCGGGTCCCCCGCCGGCGTCCCGCACCAGGTACGCGTCCGGTTTGTCGAATGTCCGGATCGCGTTGAAGAAGATCGCGTTCAGCGTTCCCGGTTCTGGTCGCGTCCCAACTCCACGGGCATACGTCGCTGTCATCCCGGACTCTTGCGCGAAGGGTGTCTGTTGTACCGAACTATTTCGGCTTGACAGGCACTACCATACGCGCCGGCGCGCCGAGCACCAGTGCGCCCTTGTAGCTGGCTCGGGCGGTCACGATGACGGAATCCAGCGCCGGGACCTTTCCTGGAACGAGCTTGAACCGAACACGCCGCGAAACCACACCCTGGGCATCCGTGGTGTCGGCAATCGCCGGACGGCCCTGCTCATTCACCAGGAACAACAGCGAGGTATCGCCCGGTGCCACGTCGGCACCCTGGTAACGCAGTGTGAAGTAGACCACCCATGACTTGGGGAAGGACACCGGCACGGTCTTGGACACCAACTTGAGCCTGAACTCGCCGGTGATGTTCACCGCCGGGTCATCGGGGATGCCCAGACGCAGGGTATCGGGGCGGTTGTCCACGGACAACGAGTCTGGGCGCGTGACCACGTCCACGCTGCGCGTGATGCTCTGCAGGCCGCCGCCAGTCGCAACCACACGCGCTGTTCCAGCCGTGTTCCGGGCAATGGCGAGCCCTCCAGACGTCACCTGCAACAGGGAATCGAGCGGCACATAGGTGATCGTCTGGCCCGTGACCACATTGCCGGCGCCGTCAATGAGCTTGGTGGAGAGTGGCGCCAGTACGCCGGTGGAGTCGCGCAGCGTGTCGCCCATGACGACGGCCGTGTAGCCCAACGGGGCGAACTCGATGGCGACGATTTCGTCCGGATTCGTCGAGAGGTCGATGCAACCGGCCAGCGCCGAAAGGGCCAGAGCGGCGACCGTTAGGCGCCGCCGACTCATGCGGAAAATCGCTCCGCCAACAAGGTCGCGAGGTTCACGTAGGCCTGCGATGCGGGATCACTCGGCGACCGAAGCACCACGGGCTGGCCGGCGGCGAAGGCGTCCAGGGCGGCCACCGTGCGGGGGACCACCACGTCAAACACCATGTTGAGCGGAAGATGAGAACGGACGTACTGCGCAATGCGCTGCGACGCTTCGTTCCCCGATTCGAACATGGTCAGCAGGATCCCATCAAGCGTGAGGTCAGGATTTGTCGCGACGATTTCCTGAATACCCCGGAGGATCTGCGGAGTTGTCTGGAGGGCAAGCGGCTCGCATTGAAGCGGCACGATCACATGCTGACTCGACCGAAGCACCCGCTGGACGACCGGGCCCAGGCCCGGGGGCGAATCCACCACCACCACGTCGCAACGCTCTCTTGCCGTCTGCAGCAGCTCGTGGAGTATGTCCGTTTCGGCGATCAGTTCCAGGAATGTGGAGTGATCCGCCGCGTCAGACACCGACCCCGCGAGAATTGCGCGCATCCAGGGCAGGGCAGTGGGGAGAATGATCTCGCGGAGGGCGCGCTGCCCGTTCAGGTAGTCGGCAAACCCATACGTCGGATGACCGCGCCTGAGGCCGACACCGTACCGTACGGCGCCCTGGGGGTCCACGTCGACAATGAGCGTCTTGAGTCCACGCCGCGCGAACGCCGCCGCGAGATTCACCGCCGTCGTCGTCTTCCCAACACCACCCTTCTGGCTGACTACAGCGAGCACACGTCCCACGTCAGCCCTCGGATACTGGTGGCTGTTGTGATTCAGCTGGCTCCAAATCGGAGGCGGGGGCGTTGAGCTGATCGAGGGTGCTGCGGGCGCGCTCGACCCAGGCAGCCATGTGCGGTTCGCCTGGCGCCGATGCGAGGAAGCCCTCCAGATGCGTGCGCGCGCCGTCGCGATCCCCACGCTTGAGCAGGATGAACGCGAGTCCGTAATGTGCCGCCGGCAGCGTTGGCTTCAGGTCGAGCGCGCGGCGGTACCAGCGAATGGCCTCTTCCGTTCGCCCCATCTTGGAACAAACGATCGCCATGTTCTCGAGCACCTGAACGTCATTCGGCTTGTCGCGATGGGCGAGACGATAGGACGTCAGGGCGGCATCGAGGTCGCCCTGTCGCTCGAGCACGAGTGCCTCTTTGAGGTAATCGAGGCGCTGGGGCTTAAGCTCGCTGTCGGACCTGCCGCCAATGAGGCGGCTCCACCAGGACATGCGTCAGTCGGAGGCTGAGAAGGCGCGGGCCGCGTAAGGAATTTCGCCACGCGAGACATGCTCAACATCGGGAGAGCGTGCGCGGCTATCGACCGCAAAGCTATCGTGTGCGTGTACTTGGAGCAACGGCGTCAACTCACGGTGAAAGCGTGACCTATCCGCATTCCCCGTGGCACCGGCCCGGGCCACCTCATAGGTTAGGCGACAGGTACCTTCGGCCTGCGAGTCTCGAAATGTCGCCGCGCAAGTATGAAGTGGACCCCTCGAAAGGGGTCTTTCACGTTGAATGGCCACTTTTTGGCGAGCTCTCGCGGGCGCTCGCCCTGAAAGTCGCGCGCGAGTATGAACCCGAGATTGTCGTCGGTATTGCTACGGCGGGCGTCATCCCGGGAGCGGTGGTGGCCGCCATTCTCGGCTGCGACTTCCGATCGGTGTTGATCTCGCGGCGTGGATCGGCGTCGGCCATTCGCGAGACGCCCGCGGTGCTTGGCGCTGCGCCGCAGGAGGTTCGAGGAAAGCGCGTGCTGGTGGTCGACGAGACGTGTGACACCGGCGACACGATGCGGCTGGCGGTTGCCGCCGTGGTGAACGCGGGGGCCGCTGAGGTGCGCACTGCCGTTTCCTTTCGCACGGGTCCATACGAGACGGACTTTCACGCGCTGGCCACTGAGAGCACGATCGTGTTGCCGTGGGACCGCGAAGTGCTGGTGGATGGCGAACTCGTGCCGAATCCGAAGTACGAACTGACTCGTTAGGTGGTCGAACGCATCAAATGAAAACGGCGCGCCAGGCAGGCGCGCCGTTCGTGCACTGGCGACTTTGGTCTAGGCGTTCTGCGTGGTGACAGTCGCGATCGCGTCTTCGTAGCGGGCGCCGTTGGTCATCTCTTCGTAGACCTGCTCCAGCAGCTCCGGATTCGCCACAAGGAAGCGGCAGCGCTCGGCGCCGGCCGAACGGCACTCGACCTCGAGCACCGCCACCGTTGCACCTGCGACACGACCGAACAGGTCAGCGAACATGCCAGTGGTCAGGTGGCAGCCGGGATGATCAAGCTGTGCTTCCGCGTTGGCCTCGCCCCAATCAGCCGAATCCAGCGTCGCGACCGCATCGCCAATCGAGCCAATCTCCAGGGAGCCCCACCCCGCATCGCTGAAGAACTCCGTCACACGATGTTCGAAGGCGTCGACGTCGAGCGCCTCCGGCGCAATATCTGTACGCTCGGCCAACCAGCGACAAAACGCGTCCCACATAGCATCGCCACCCGCATATCCTGCCTCTTGCAGGTATACGGCTGCGCCTGGACCACCGTCGCGAAGGAGTGCCGCGCGCAGCGCAATGAGTGATGCGCGCGTCAACGCGAGCATACCGTGGCCCTTGAGATCGAGAGACTGAGACATGGCGGTTTAGGTCGAACGTCCAATACGACGAAGCAGTTCAGCTTCGTCAATGACGGCAACGCCAAGTTGCCGCGCCTTCTCCAGTTTGCTCCCGGCAGCTTCGCCCGCAAGCACGAAACTGGTTTTCTTCGACACGCTGTCCGTTACGCGGCCACCATGCCGTTCGACCAGCTCCGTCGCTTCGACGCGGCTGAGGCTGGGGAGGGTTCCAGTAATGACGACCGTCTGGCCCTTCAGGGCACCGTCCGAGACCACCGATTCGGGCTCGGAGAGTGTAACGCCGGCAGCCCTTAGCCGCCCAAGCAGCTGCCGAGCGGCGGGATCCCGAAGGTACGTGGCCACCGACTGGGCGATCGTGCCCCCAATCCCCCGCACGGAGCCAATCTCCTCTTCCGAAGCCTCCTGAAGGGCGTCCATGGTCCCGAAGTGGCGGGCAATCAGTTCAGCCGCGGTAGCCCCGACGTGACGAACACCCAGACCGAACAAAAGCCGAGAGAGCGGCTGGGATTTCGAGGTCTCCAGGGCCTGCAGGAGCTGCTGCGCGCTCTTGTCGGCGAATCGGTCGAGCTGCACGAGTTGCTCCAGCGTCAGGTCGTATAGATCAGCAACGTCGCGGACCAATCCCGCCTCGACCAACTGCTCCAGACGCGCGTACGAGAGGCCCCGGATGTCCATTGCCCCTCGCGACGTGAAATGCACCAGCCCTTCGAGGCGCCGTCCAGGGCAGGAGAGGTTTGGGCAGTAGTAAGCCACCTCCTCTTCATCGCGCACCACCGGGGTGTCGCAGGAGGGGCATTGGCGCGGCATCTGCCAGCGCGTCTCGCGGCCGGTGCGACGCTCGGGAACCGGCCCAATGACCTGCGGAATCACCTCGCCGGCGCGTTTGACCTGGACGATGTCCCCAACGCGGAGGTCCTTCGAGGTGATCAGGTCCTCGTTATGCAGCGTCGCATAGGTCACCGTGGTTCCGCCGATCTCCACGGGTTCCAGCACCGCGTACGGATTCAGGGCGCCCGTTCGCCCGACGTTGACACGAATCTCGAGGAGCTTGGTCTCGGCGATGTCCGGAGCAAACTTGCGCGCGATTGCCCAGCGTGGTTCGCGACCGCCAACCACGCCCAGTTCATCCTGCAGTCCGAGCGAGTCCAGCTTCACCACGCCACCATCGATGGCAAAGTTCAAGGACGACCGGACTTCGTGCTCGATCTTCCGGGCCCACTGCTCCACCTCGTCCAGTGTGCGGCAGAGCAGGCGATGCGGTGCAACGGGGACGCCCCACGCCTCCAGCGCGTCGAGCACCTCGTGCTGCGTCTTGAACGGCAGGTCCTCTCCCGGCAGCGGCACGATCGAGTAACCGAAAAAGCGCAACGGACGCTGTGCCGTCACGGCCGAGTCCAGCAGCCGCAACGACCCGGACGCGGCATTGCGGGGATTGGCAAACACCCGTTCACCCTGCTTGACGAGTGCTTCGTTCATCCGCTCGAAAAGATCGAAGGGATAGTAGATCTCCCCGCGGACCTCGACCCGTTTGTGCGCGCCGGCGCCTCGCAGGCGCAACGGCACATCCCGAACCGTTCGGATGTTTGGCGTCACGTCCTCACCCACCGTCCCGTTTCCACGCGTTGCACCGGTCACGAGGACGCCATCTTCGTAGACGAGGCTGACCGCTGCTCCATCGATCTTCAACTCGGCGGAGTATCCGGACTTCCGCACATCGTCGCCCGCCATTCGGACGATGCGGTCCTCCCACTCCTTCAGCTCGTCGTCATTGAAGGCGTTCGCCAGCGAAAGCATGGGTACGGCGTGTTGGTGCTTTGGAAGGACGCTCTGCGGTTCCGCGCCGATTCGGCGCGTCGGCGAGTCGGGCGTTCGAAGCTTGGGATGCTCCTGCTCCAGCGCCTGCAGCTCGCGAAAGAGTTTGTCGTACTCGGCGTCCGAAATCGTCGGACGATCGAGCACGTAGTATTCATGCGATGCGCGTTCGAGCCGCTCGCGCAATTCGGCTGCGCGAGCAGCCAGAGCCCGCTGGTCGCTCACTCGCCTTCCGCTTCCCCTTCGCCTTCCTCGCCAGCCAGCCCGCCCTGCAGGAGGAAGTTCTCCACGAAGAACAGCCCCGGCTCTCCGGCGCGACGCACCATGCGCAGTAGCGTGTCCATCGACGAGACCTCTTCTCGCTGTTCGGCAATGAACCACTCGAGCGCGTTCTTCGAGAGGTGGTCACCTTCCTTGATGGCGCGGTCCATCAGTCCATTGATCTGCTTCGTGACTTTCTGCTCCCAGTCGAGCGACAACTTCACGCACTCTTCGGCGCTCTTGAACGTGGGCTTGGGCGCAGGAATGGCGGGTATCCGCAAGTCGCCATCGGAGTCCACCAGATACTTCACGAATCGCATGGCGTGAGCTCGCTCTTCCGCCGCCTGCTTGTAGAAATGTTGGGCGAGTGCCGGCAGTCCCTCGAGGTCGAAGTACACTGCGATGGCGACGTACTGGTTGCAGGCGGCGAGTTCGTTTCCAATCTGCTCGTTGATCGCCGTGTTCATGGCGCGGGAGATTTGCATAACAGTGGTCTGATAACGGGAAAGAAAATGGCGAGGTGAGATGTGACCTCATCCTCGCCATGCTTCCCGCCGCATGCAAGTGGCGTTATCCCTTCGCTTCCTCGGCAATCACCTGCATGGCCACGGAGGTGAGGCGGTCGAGTTCCTCGTCGGAGGCTCGAGGCAGCAGCGTCTCCGCCCAGAGGTGGGACTCACTGGTGGCGTAACGCTGGAGTAGACGCTTCAGAAACGCCACCAGTGCAATTCGCTCGAGCTCAGCCTGTCGCTCGTGGGCCGTCCGGTCGCCGCTCGAGCGTTGGAGCGTCTCAAAGCGATGTGCATTGCGAAGTGCCTTTGCCGTCAACGAGGCAATCACCTCGCAGAATCGGATGTCGCGTTCCGTAAACGGGACTGACCCACGTTCGGTTCGGAGGAACACGGCGCCAATGACCGACGTTCGCCAGCGAATCGGAACGACCACGATTGAGCGCACACTTCGCTCGTCCAAGGCGAGGCGGGCGCGCTCGAGCAATGGGTCCGCAGACGCATCCGGAATGAACACCGTGTGTCCGGAGTCAAAGGCGCGTCGCAGTTCGGGATAGCGATCCAGGTCCACCACGAGGTTCCGAAGGGACGGGTCCTCGTAGGTGGCTACCAGCCGAACCTCCTCCTTGGCGCCGCCGGCCAGATAGATCGAACATCGATCCAATCCAAACATCTCACCCAGTTTGCGAGCGATGCGCTGCAAGATCTCCGAGAAATGAAGCGTGGAGGAGATCTCCTGCAGAATGTCGACGACGGCGAGCAGCTGGTCGCGTTCGCGAGAGAGCTCCGCGAGCCGTTCCTGCAAACGTGTGAGTTCGTCCGTGCCTCCAGCTTCATCAAGTACGGCGACGTCTACAAACCCCATGGCTAACCCTACGGAGAAATGGTTTTCGGTCGCCGTCAGGGAGCCAGATTGTTCGTCTGGCACTCGATGTCAGCGGCGGGTGTCTTGCGGCTTTTGCCACATGGCAGGATCACAAAGGCCGGGGGCCCCGCATCGTATAAACGCGCGAGGCCCCCTCTGGGTCATCTGTGCGGGCGACCACATTAGGGCCGTGACCCGCCCTACTTCAACTTGGCCAGTGCTTCCTTGGCTTGCCGCTTGTAGATGCCGTCATTGACGTCCACCTGCGGCAGCGAGAGTACCGCCTCCAGCGCCTCCCGCGCCTTTGCCTTCTCGCCGACGTCGCGGTAAATCATGCCGAGATCGAGCCGGTGCGTGGGGCGCTTGGGATCAACTCGTACCGCGTGCTCCAGGTTCGAGACTGCGTCGTTCCAATTCGCCAGCCCAAACACCTTGCCACCTAGAACGTTCTTTGCAAAGAACCGCTCAAAACCGTTCAACCGCATGACCTCAGCGTTCCACATGCCGATGACGTGGAGCGCCCCAGGATGATCGGGGTCGAGCTTGAGCGCCGCGAGCGCCTGTTCGCGAATTTCCACGGCGTACTTGACCCGATCTCGCACGCCGACGTTGAGGGCGGCGCGGCCGAGCGCGCGGGCGAGATGGAAATGAGACTCCGGATCGTCGGGTGCGACAGTGACCGCCTCTCGCGCGTACTTCTCCCCGAGCCGGAACAGCTCCGCACCTTGCTTCTTGTCAGCGGCCGCTTCGCCGAGGTCAACGGCGGAGAGGGAAGCCTTCTGCAAGGCCGTGACGTTCTTCGGTTCGAGCGCAAGCGCCGCCTCGAACTCCTTCAGCGCGGCGTCTGGATGAAAGGCCTCGTGCTCTCGATTGCCGGCCGCAATATGCTCCGAAGCGGATTGGGCGTGAGCGGTGGCTGCTGCGGTGAGCATGAGGACGGGCAGGATACGGCGTGCAAGGAACACCACGTGACGACTCCATGGGTTGAACGGGAGGCGGGCGGAGCAGGCACCGGACTTTCCGTCAGGTCCGCAAGTTATACCCAGGATCGGCGATAGTGCTTGCATACCGATTGATCGAGCGTAAGCGCGACGGGGGTGTGTTGGCGCCGCACGAGATCCAGGAGCTCGCTGGCGCGTACGCGCGTGGCGACATTCCGGACTACCAGATGGCCGCGTTGGTGATGGCGATCTACCTGCGCGGCCTGGACCGCAAGGAAACGGCGGCGTTGATGGACGCCATGTTGAAGAGTGGCGCCGAGCTGGACCTCGTACACCTGGCATCTCCCAAGATCGACAAGCACTCCACCGGTGGAGTTGGCGACAAGGTGTCCCTCGTGCTCGCGCCGCTCGTCGCCTCGCTAGGCGTCGTGGTTCCGATGATGTCGGGGCGGGGGCTTGCACACACCGGCGGGACGCTGGACAAGCTCGAGTCCATTCCGGGCTTTCGCACGAGCCTGAGCCTCGCGGAGGCACAGGCGCAGCTGGAGCGCATCGGGTGCGCATTGCTCGGGCAATCGACGGAAATCGCTCCCGTGGATCGCAAGCTGTACGCCCTGCGGGATGCCACGGCGACGGTCGAGAGCATACCGTTGATCGCCGCGTCGATCATGAGCAAGAAACTCGCCGAGGGACTGACCGGTCTGGTGCTCGACATCAAGCGAGGATCCGGTTCCTTCCTTCCCGACCTGGAACGCGGGTTGGAGCTGGCGAATCTCATGATTTCGCTGGGTTCCGACCATGGTGTGCCGGTGGTGGCCCTCCTCACGGCGATGGATCGGCCGCTGGGGCGTGCCTGCGGCAACGCCTTGGAAGTCGAGGAGGCGATTCATGTGCTACGTGGCGAGGGACCGCCCGACCTGTTGCAGGTGACGTACGCGCTCGGGGCTGAGATGCTGGTGCTGGGTGGCGTCGCCACGGACACCGACGCCGCGCGCCGCATGATGGAGGTGGCGATTTCCTCGGGTCGGGCAGCGGACAAGTTCAAGGAGATCATCCAGGCGCAGGGGGGCGATCCGCGCGTTGTTGACGAACCGTCCCACCTGCCGCAGGCCGCCGAGTGCGAGCTGTACACCGCCCCGCGGAGTGGCATCGTGGCCCACGTGGAGCCACGCGCGATTGGGCGCGGCATCATTGCCCTGGGTGGAGGGCGCACGCGCATGGAGGACACGGTCGACCACTCGGTCGGGTTCGTGATCTCGGCGCGTTCCGGAGACTATGTCCGTGTCGGCGAACCGTTGGCCACCGTGTTTGCCAAGGACATGGCGGGTGTTGCAGCTGGCATGGCCGCACTCAGTGAGGCCATCCTCATTGGCGAGGAGGCCGAGCTCCCGCTGCCGTTGATTTCACATCGCGTCACGGCCGCGGGAGTCGAACGCCTCGAGCAGTGAAGGGCTACATGATGCTGGCCTTCTTTGGCGGCGGCTGCAACAACGGGAGGTTGAGCTGCTGAAGGAGGGGATTGATGCGCTTGGTGGTGGCGTCGATCTGACGCTCCACCATGTCGATCACTGCCTGGGCATCCTGTCGCACGTTCCCCATGTACTCCTGTTGGCCCGGTATGATCGGTGTCAGTCCGTTGTCGACGGCGCCCATCAGCGACATGGCCCGTTCCAGCGGGCGCGGCCCCTCGGAATAGTACGGCACCTTGTCTGGCCGCGGACGTGTCAGCTGCAATCGAACGGAGTCCAGTTTCACGGATTCCTCGGTCGCGGCCTTTCGAAGTTCTGCGGCGGCGTCGCCCCGCGTCTCGGTGCCGGTCGTCGATCGTTCACCCAGTTGGCCCTTGAATGCGGAGAGACTGCGTTCGGTGTCGATCAGGTTGGCAATGACCGTATTCAGCCTTGTCGCCTGCTCAAACTGTTGCCGCAGCTCGGCCTCCGTCACCTTTGATGTTGGATCGATGCGAACGGTCAGTGGCTGTTCAGTGGATTCGCCGGCCACCGTCAGTCGCACGACGAACGACCCAGGAAGCACCTGCGGGCCAACCGCGCGTGCGCGTCCATCGTTGCTCTCCACGGTGTCGAGTGGCATGTCGCTGAGACCCTTGGGGGGTTCCATCCGGAGATCCCACACCACGCGATTGAAGCCCGCGTCGGCCGAGGGTCGCTTGAGCCGGCGAATCACCGTCCCGTTCTGCAGCAGCTCCACCCGCAGCAGGGAGTCGGCGGCGGGCTTGTTCTTCAGCCAGTACGTGATGATCGCACCATACGCCGCGTTGGTGCCGCGAAACTGCTTGGAGCCATAGTTCCACGACTGGTCGCCCTGGTTGTACCTGGTGGCCACTCGCGGCGGGAACAGGTGTGCCCGCTTCTCGGCGATCGTTGGGCTCATCTGCTGGAGCGCCGTCGCATCATCGAGTACCCAGATGGCACGTCCGTGTGTGGCCAGCACGAGGTCGTTCTCGCGCGGGTGTACGAGCACCTCGTGCACGGCGACGGACGGGAAGTTCTTGCCTCGCAGCCGCGTCCAGTCGCCACCGCCGGTCCACGACACGAAGAGACCGAGCTCCGTGCCCGCGTAGAGGAGGCTGGGGTTCTTCGGGTCCTCGCGAACGACCTGTACGTATGCGTTGGTCGGGAGATTTCCCGTGATGTTGGTCCACGTGCGGCCAAAATCGGTCGTCTTGTACACGTATGGCCGGAAGTCGTCCATCATCCGGCGCTCGAACGATGCGTACGCCGTACCTGGCGCTGAGTGCGAGGATTCGATGCCCGAAACCACCGCGTCAGCTCCAACGCCCACGACATTGGCCGACACATTCGTCCAGCTGCGTCCATCGTCCTGGGTCAGTTGCAGGTTCCCATCGTCCGTTCCCGCCCAGATGACTCCTTTCTGCACGGGCGACTCGGACAGCGAGTAAACGTTGCCGTAGTATTCGGCAACCGTGTTTTCCTTTAGCACCGGTCCGCCGGCGTTCCCTTGGCGCGACTTGTCGTTCTTTGACAAGTCCGGTGAAATCGCCGCCCATGTGCGTCCCCAGTCGGTGGAGCGGAAGACGATGTTTCCGGCAAAGTACACCACGCGTTTGTCGTGCGGCGACTGCACGATGGGAGCATTCCAGTTGAACCTCACGGCATTGGAATCGGCCGGATAGCCGTCCATGCGTTTCACTTGCGGGCTCGCTTCCCGCTGTTCGTACGTCTGCAGGTTGGTCGCCTGGATGCCACCGGCCTGGTAATCGCTGAGGAAGAGGTCGGGGTCGTCGGGATGCGACACCGCGTAGTACCCATCGCCATTCTGGATGAAACGCCAATCGCTCGACCAGATGAACGACCCACGGGTTCGCGTGGGTCCCGTCCAGACGCCATTGTCCTGCAACCCGCCGGCGACGTGGTAGAAGGGTTCCCGCATGTCGTAGCTCAATTGGTAGAACTGGCCCGCCGGCAGGTTGCCAAACCACTCCCACGTCTTGCCCATGTCGTACGACACATTCAGTCCGCCATCGTCGCCCATGAACATGCGCCGCGGGTTCGTGGGGTCGATCCATAGCGACTGGTGATCGCCGTGAAAATTCCCGGTCATGAGGTTGAACGTCTGCCCACCGTCAATCGACAGGGAGAACGACATGCCTAACGTGTAAACGCGATTCTCATTGTTCGGGTCGACGCGCAGGTCGGCGTAGTAGAACCCGCGGCCAAGCGTGTTGGCATTGTCGCTCACCTTCTGCCAGGAATCTCCGTGATCGTCCGACCGAAACACGTATCCCTCGCGTGTTTCGGCCACGACGTACACGACGTTTGGCGATGACGGCGCTACCTTGATGCCGATGCGCCCCATGAGCTTGGGAAGCCCCTTGGTGAGCTTTGTCCACGACTTCCCGCCATCCACGGAACGGTACACCCCGCCAGCTTCATCTCCGGACCGGAACGTCCACTGTTTACGGTCAAAGTACCACAGGCCGGCATACAGGATGTTCGGGTTCTGCGGATCGATGTCGACGTCGGACGCGCCGTGTCGATCGTCGGTGTACAGCGACTTCTTCCACGTCTCTCCGCCATCCTCACTCATGAAGACGCCGCGTTCCTCGTTCGGCCCAAACGCGTGCCCGATGGCGGCCACGTACACTTTGCGCGGATCCTTGGGGTTGATCACGATGCGCGGAATGTGCCGCGTGTCCGAAAGGCCGAGGTGGCGCCACGACTTGCCGCCATCCGTCGTCTTGAACACTCCCTGTCCGAACGAAACGCTATTCCGCACGTTGCCTTCGCCCGTTCCGACGTACAGCACTTCCGGATTTCCGGGCTCGGACGCGAGGTCGCCGATCGACTGGACGGGCTGCTTGTCAAAGATCGGCGTCCATGTCTGTCCGGCGTTGGTGCTCTTCCATACACCGCCCGACGCTGCGCCGGCATACACTGTGGATGGATCCCCCGGCACGCCCTCCACGTCTGCAATTCGTCCTGACATGTTCGCCGGGCCGACGTTCCTGAAGGCCAGGTTGGCAAAGAGCGACTCGGCGAGCGTTGGAGCCGCCACTGTCGGCGTCGCGGGCGCTGACCGCCGTCCTTGCGCGCCAGTCGTCGAGAGGGGCGCGCATACGGCCGCAGCCAAGAGAGTCAGGGCGATGCGGCGCGTTGCGCCGCGGATGGTATTTCGCATGTGCCGTACGCTCCGGACGGGTGATCGATGAAAGGTGCGGTGATCTGGTTCGCCAGGTCCGTGCCGAGCACGGCGCGGATCGTGTTCAGCCCCGGTGGAGGGACTTGCCAACGATCGACCGGCATCGCAGCATGTGAGTTCGGCAGGACGCCAACGCATATCCCGAGTCCAATCCATGGAATTCACGATGAAGAAGTTTGCGCGCCTCGCTGCACTCGGCGCGTTAGGTGTCGCGGTCGGGTCCATCGCGCTGTACGTCGTGATTGCCGTGGGGTCGAGCCCGACTCGTCTCGGCGGCATCGATCGTACGCAGGCCGTCATCGCCTGGATTGGCGCCGCCATTCCGATTGCGGCGATTGCGGCCGTGCACCTGGTGTACGCTCGACATCTGTTTCGCTATGCCAAGGAGCATGCGTAGGCGGTCACTCCAGCGGAGCCGCGCGCACGGCAGCTCGCACGGCACGTGTCACGGCGTTGATGCGGTCCACGAGGCGAAGGAGTTGATCCGCGGCGCGCGGCCAATCTCCTTCGTCGACCGCTTCGCGCACGCCCGGTAGCTCCAGCGCCGCGTAGGTGAACTTTGGTGCGTACAGGCTGTGCTTGAAGTACGGCCGGCCGGGAATCCCATCGGGAAGCAGCCATTGTTGTTCCACCACGCGCATCGCCTCGTTGAGCGCTGCCGTACGTCGCGAGCTGGTGCTGCCGGCGTCGGCGGCGCGTCCGATGACGCGCTCGAGGTCCAACGCGGCGTCGGTGAACGAGAGGACGGCTCGATGGGCGGTGTCGAGGTCGAGGTGCCCGCGGACGCCCGGCAGGGTGTCCAGCGCGTTCACGAATCGCCCGACCCGGTCGGCATACGCGCGAAAGTCATACGGGAGGACGTCGGCGTTTGCCAGCCGCAACGCCATGCGCCCCCAGAGGTCCGCCATCGTCGTCATGTAGCGGAATCCCGGGTCGCCAAAGTGCGTCATCCAGTAGTAGTTGTCGTAAATCGAGTGGTAGACCCCATAGGGACCATCGAATCCGAAATCGACGATCGGAACACCAAGGAAATTCAGGAAGACCGTGTAGTCAGAGCCGCTGCCTAACGTGTTCGTTGGCAGGTCCAGCGGGTTCGAAGATGCGCCCGATGCCTTGCGGTCCCGCTGCCACGACTCGAGGACCGAACCCTGGCCGTTGGGGTCGGGCACATCACGCGCGGCGTCCACGATCAGCGGGTTCAAACTGGCGACACTCAATGCCCCAAAGCTCGACCCACTGGTCGAGCCGTCGACGTTCAGGTACGCGATGGCGCCTCGCCGGAGCTCGTCGCCGAATTGCTCCCCCCATTCCGTGGAGCCCGTCAGGTGCCACTCCTCGGCGTCCCAATTGGCGAGAACCAGTGTGCGCTTTGGACGATGACCCTCGCGAACCAGTTGCCCGATCACCCGTGCCAGTTCCATTTGTGTCGCCGTCGCACTGCTCGGATCGACCGCACCGTACACCCACGCGTCGTGGTGATTGCCCAGGACGACCAGCTTCTCCGGTTCTTCCGCGCCACGGATGCGAGCCTCCACGTCATAGATCGTCCGGCGCTTGCCGTCCATCTTGACGACCACACGCACCTTTGCCGGGCCAGCTCCAACGCGGTAGGTGAAGGGGAGGGCGCCTTGCCAGGCTGGCGGGGCGATCGGACCCGTCAGCTGCTTCAGGAGGGGAGTGGCGTCGCGCGCCGACAACGGGACCGCGATGATCTTCGGAATGGCGCGGGACTCGCCTTCCTCGATCCGGCGGGCACCCTCCACGCTCGCCCAGCCGGGCGTCAGTGGGTCGCCCGGCGTGATGAAGTCGTAGGAAATCGCACCGCGTTGCAGATGGCTGGCCGGCCCCCACGGTCCATTGGGGAAGGTCAGTCCCCGCCGATATCCGTCCTCCTGCGGGTCCGAGTAAATCAGCATCGCCTTCAGTCCCCGCCGCTCAGCCGTCAACGCCTTGAATCCGCGGTAGCTGTACGGATTCGAATAGCGAACCAGTGCGATCTTTCCCTTCACGCTAATTCCCTGCGACTCCAGGTAATCGTAGTCCGAAGGGTTGCCACTGTTCGCGTAAATCAGCTCACCCGTGACGTCGCCGGACGCCGACATGCCAAGGTAGGTCGGACCGGCGTCGGCTCGAGTGTCCGGATCTACCGACACGACGTCTTCCTTGAGCGATGCCGTGAAGGACACGGGTGCAATCATGGAAACGCGCACTTCTTCCGGGAACGGCAACAGCACCGAGTAGGGGCGCAACTGGACGTCTTCCCACCCGTAACGCCTCAGCCGTTCAGCGATCTGCTCGGCGATCTTGCGATTGTTGGCGGTTCCCGCGGGGTGAGGGATAGCCGTGAATTCCCGGAAAGCGCGTCCCGTGGAGTCGCGGTTGAGCAATGCCGACAGTCGCCTTTCGACGTCACGCTGACGCCCCGCTGTCGCCTCGGCAAACCCGCGAAGGGGAGCCGTCACGTTAGGCGCCTGGGCACCCGCAAGTGGCCCGAACAGCGTTCCAAGCGTGGCACTGGTCAGCGACCAGCGACGGGCCAATCGGCCAAGGCGCATTGCGCGCGAAAGGCCGAGACAGCAAGCTGATCGCATCATGTCGCCGAACCTACGCCAATTCCGCCAGCGTCGTAAGGCGCATCGTCTAAGCGTCGCGATCTTGACGATCACCACGTTCGCGGCGTGCGATCCGAAAGGGAATCCACGCCAATCGTCGCTGCTTTTCTCGGGCGGAACGGTCCTGACATTCGACAGCCTCGAGTCAGTGACCAACGCCCTTCGCGTGGTAGATGGACGAATCGTCGATGTGCAGGATCTACAGGACTCGAACAGCGGCCGTACCGCGCTCGTGGACCTGCGCGGAGCCGTGATCGCGCCGGCACTCAGCGATCACCATGTCCATCTGTTCAACGTCGGGCTCACGCTCCTGAATGATCGGGATCACGAGCGCCTGTTCGTCGATCTATCCAGCGCGCGTAGCCTGACCGACGTGTTCGAGAAGATCCGTTCGCGAGCGGCGCGTTCGCCAGCCGGCGCGTGGATCGTGGGTGCGGGTTGGAACCAGGTGGCGTGGGGGATGAGTGCCCTCCCGACGCGCGATACCCTCGATCGCGCCGCCCCCGACCATCCCGTGTACCTGAGTCGATCAGATGGCCACGCCGGCTGGGTCAACACACGTGCGCTCGCGCTGGCACGCGTCGACGGCAAGACCGTTGCCCCTGACGGAGGGGCGATTGTGCGTGACGCGACAGGGACACCGACGGGGCTGCTGTTGGAACGTGCCAATGAGCGCATGGTTCCCCTAATCCCCGCAGTCGCCGATTCCGACGTCATCGCTGCATATCGACTTGGCGCAGAGGCGTTGGCCGCGCGTGGTGTCACGCGTGTGTACGACGCGGGCGTGCTCGCGCCTCCGGGAGTGGTCGCCTTGAACGCCCCATTCGAACACTTCCTCGCGCTGCTTCGTCGGGCCGATTCGCTCGCGCCGTTGCCGGTGGAGGTGAACCTGATGATTCCCGCGCCCAGTGCGCTCGCGGATTCGTTGCTCGCGTCGCCATCCCGAGAATGGGCGCTCACGCCGCGTATCCGGATCACCCACGTGAAACTGTTCGCCGATGGAGCACTCGGAAGTCGCGGAGCCGCCCTCTCCCATGCCTACGCCGATGACGCGAGCACAACAGGGGTGTTGCGGATGCCGTCGGATTCGATCGCGGCGATAGCGATTCGTGCGCTCGACGCCGGGCTCGGCGCCGCAACGCACGCCATAGGAGACGAGGCGGTGCACCGCGCCCTGGACGCGTACGAGCAGATACTGAAGGTCAGGCCGAACACACCGCCCGGTCGCTTGCGCATCGAACACTTCTCGTACGTGCAGGAGGCCGACATAGCTCGCGCTTTACGGTCCGGTGTGGTCCTATCCATCCAAAGTGGATTCAACAGCGGCGCGCACGACGATGCGCCCTTCGGCGCCACCCGCGTTGGAGCTGAGAATGAGCCGCGTGTGTACGCTTGGAGGCGACTGGCGCAGAGCGGAGCCCGGCTGGCCGAGGGATCAGACTACTTCACGCGACCCGGCCCAGCGCTCTATTCGTTCGAGGCAGCGCTCGTCAGGCGATATGCCGTCGCCTCGGGACTCGTGGATTCGGTGGCTCGAGTTCAGGCCTACCGCTTCGAGGCGCGATGGTTCAATGCGGACGGCGAGACGAGTGAGGAGTCCCTAACGAGTGGCAAGCCAGCGGACTTTGTCATCCTCAGCCGAAACCCACTGACCACGTCAATGGCAGACCTCGGCTCCATCCGCGTGTTGGCGACGATTCACAACGGTACCGCGACGTACCTGTCACCCGAGGCCCCCGCGACGTTTGCGCCATTGGCCCGCGGGCTTCGCAAACGAGGGGCTTGACGTGCGGCATGCGAAGTGCTAAAAATTTAGCACAGTGCTAAACTTTTAGCAGAGGGATCGCCTTGAAGCAAAAGCCATCCACGCCGCTCAGTCGTCGCGAGCGCGAAATCATGGAGATCGTCTACCGCGCGGGACGAGTCACCGCCAGCGATGTGTTGGAGCAGTTGGCCGACCCGCCCGGCTACTCCGCGGTTCGTGCGATGCTCCGCATCCTTGAGGAGAAGGGGCACCTGACACATACCGCAGACGGTCCGCGTTATGTCTACGCGCCAGTTGTCTCTCACTCCACCGCGCGCGACAACGCACTAACGCAAGTCATCGGAACGTTCTTCGAAGGATCCACCAGTGCCGCCGTCGCGGCACTTCTCGACATGAGTCGTGATCGCCTGTCGGGTGACGAGTTGGATGAAATCGAACGCGCGATTGACCGCGCCCGCCAGGAGGGACGATGATGCAGCTGCAGGCCGAGCGACTCGCCACTGCCACGGTGCTCTGGGTGGCTTCGGGTGCCATCAAAGCGTCCATCGTTCTCGTACTCTCATTCTGTATCAGCCGCTGGCGCGGTCTGTCAGCCGCAACGCGTCACGCGATCTGGTGCACGACAATCGTCGGCGTCCTCGTGATGCCGGTCCTTCGCTCGACGCTCCCGGCGTGGAACGTCGCCATTCTACCAGCCCATCCAGACCTCGCGAGCGGTTCAGGTGCTGATGTAGCGGCGCCGACCCTTGCGGCTCCGCAGGATGATCTGGGCGAGTCGTCGCGCTCTACGCTCATTGTGGACGTGCCGCCCGCGGGGGCGGCGCCGGTGATCTCGGGAGATGTACGAACCTTCCAGAGCGTCGGGGACAGCCCGCGGGTACATGCGCCATCCCTCACCGAGAGCGAACTCCTCGCGATCGTGTGGGGCGTCGGCGTGCTGGTGGTGCTGTTTCCGTGGGTCATCGGCACGCTCCGGCTGCAGAGACTTTGGAGCAAGGCGGCGCCCGGTCCGCTCGGTGCATGGGGCGAGCTGCAGCACCTCTTGCCGAGCGCCACGTCCCGCGTGGTGGCACTGCGGGTGTCTGAGCTGACGACGGTGCCGATGACGTGGGGTGTCTGGCGCCCGAAGGTGCTGGTACCGGCAGCCGACCAATGGTCGTCCACAGAGCGCCGCGCTGCCCTGCTTCACGAGCTCGCGCACGTCGCTCGATGGGACGCGTTGTGGCAGTCGCTGTCGCGGCTGGCCAAGGCGATGTTCTGGTTCAATCCCCTGGTGTGGCTGGCGGACGCCATGTTGCGCTCCGAGGCCGAGCGAGCGTGTGACGACGCCGTGCTCCGTTCGGGCGCGCGTGCCTCCGACTATGCGCAGCAGCTCGTCGACGTATTGCGAACCACCGGGGGGCGACGTCCGTCGGCAGCGGCGGCACTGAGCATGGCACGGCGGTCTGGGATGGCTGGCCGCCTCCGTGCCGTGTTGGCGCCGGGTGCTGCGCGCGGGGCGCTCTCTCGGCGGTCGCAGGCGTCCATCGTGGCCTTGGCGGGGGTGGTGGGCATCCCACTCGCGCGCCTAACGCCGGTTGCCGACTCTCCTGGTCTGCAGCCAGCCGCCATGGCCGCCGCGACGCTGGTGACTGAGGGCGAATCCGCCAGCTCGCGTCCCTCGGTCATTGCCATGACCGCGTCCGATGCCGGTCGTCGCGCATCGGAAGTCACAGGCGAGTTGGCCACCGGCACCGTGCCGCCCGCGGGATTGTCACGCGCGGTTGGTTCCGTTGTCACCCGAGGCTTGACCCCATCGGGCGAAATGCCGGTTGCCGACTCTCGGCTTGCTGTCAGTGTTCCACTGCAAGGAAACGCGGCGGCCACCGCGCAGGACGGGTGTCTCTTCGAGCGCGGCGCGAAGTCGTCTTCCATGAGCGTCCAGTCGCGCGATGGGAAGCGGTCCATGCATGTGAAATGGACGACTGGGACGTGTCGTGTCACGTTCGACGTGGACGGCGAGTTGACCTTCAATTCGGATGCGTCGGATGTTGTTGCTCTTTCGCGCGGCGGCTCCCTTGACCTGTACATCAAGGACGGCTCCCGTTCGCGTCGGTTGACGCTGGAGGAGAACCGTGGCGCGCTGGATCGCAAGTATTGGGTCAACGATGAGCGACAGCCATGGGACGCGGCGGCCGCGGCGTGGTTCAGCAGGGCGTTGGTGGCGCTGGATCATCGCACCGCCTTCGCCGTGGACCAGCGTCTTCCCGCGCTGTTGAAGGCGGGCGGGGTGGATCGTGTGCTCGCCGAAGTGGAGGAGATGAACTCCGACTACGCAGCGCGCGTGTACTACACCAAGCTCTTCAAGGTGCAAACGCTGTCGGCCCCACAGGTGCAACGCGTGCTTGCGCATGCCGCAACGCAAGTTGAGTCGGACTACGAGCGCGCAGAGTTGCTGCTGGAAGTCGCGAAGTTGGGCAACTTTAGTGCCGAGTCGCACGTGGCGTTCGCAGGAGCGGCCGGTGGCATCAAGTCAGACTACGAGAAGCGACGCGCCTTGACCGCCCTTCTGGCGAAACGCGGGCTCTCCATGCCGGCAGTGAAGGCGTTGCTCGGCGCCGCCCAAGGGATGGGGTCAGATTACGAACTCGCGGAACTGCTGGTCGCCGTATCGGGCCAGTACGCCATTTCGGACGACACGCGACCCTTGTACCTGGCGGCCCTGGGTACCTTGGAGTCCGACTACGAGCACCGGCGTGTCCTCGACGCGATTGTCGCTGCCGGCGGTCTGACCCCGGCTGCGACGCGCGATCTGCTCCAGGATGCGTCGCGGATCAAGTCGGACTATGAGCTCGCTGAATTTCTGGTCAAGGTGGCCGCGTCCGGGACGATCGATGCCGGCAACACGGACGCCTTCTTCTCGGCAGCCAGCGCCGTGCAGGGCGACTATGAGTCCCACCGGGTGCTCACGTCGGTGCTGCAGCGCAACCGCGTCGGGAAGGACCTGCTCATGCGCGTCATCGAAGCCTCTCGTCAGATCAAGTCCGACTACGAACGGGCCTCGCTCCTGGTCGAGGCGGCGACGACAGGTCCCATCGACGAGGCTGTGCTCGGCGCCTACGAACGGGCGGCGAGCGGAATCAAGTCTGAGTATGAATACGGCCGCGCCATGGCGGCGATCCGGCGGGCGCGTTCGTGACGAGCAACAAGCGCCGCAGATAGACATCGAGGCCAACGCCCGCCAGGGGCCTTGGCCTCGATGACTTTCCAGCAAGTTGTCGAGGTTGCTCTCGAGCAGAGCGCGCCTCGATGCGTTCAGTTTAGATGTCGAGGTTACTCACAAAGCGAGCATTTGCCTCGATGAAGTTCCGGCGCGGTTCGACCTCGTCTCCCATGAGCGTTTGGAAGATCTGGTCCGCCTGGATGGCGTCTTCCATGCTGACGCGCAGGAGGGTGCGTCGCTCGGGGTCCATGGTCGTGGCCCAGAGCTGCGGGGGATTCATTTCGCCAAGTCCCTTGTAACGCTGCACCGCAACGGAGCTCTTCCCGTCGCCATTCCCGAGTCGGTCCGCGTAGCCGTCTCGCTCCTTTTCATCGTACGCGTAGAATTCCTGCTTGCCTCGGGCCACACGAAAGAGTGGCGGCTGAGCGATGTAGATGTAGCCTGCGTCGATAAGCTGGCCCATCTGGCGGAAGAAGAATGTGAGCAGCAGTGTGCGGATGTGTGCGCCGTCCACATCCGCGTCGGTCATGATGATGATCTTGTGGTACCGGGCCCGCTCCAGCTCAAACTCCTCCTTGATCCCGGTTCCGATCGCGGTGATGATGGTGCGGATTTCCTCGTTCGAGAGCACCTTGTCGATGCGTGCCTTCTCGACGTTGATGATCTTGCCGCGCAGCGGAAGAATGGCCTGGAATTCACGATTCCGCCCTTGCTTCGCCGAGCCGCCAGCCGAATCGCCTTCCACCAGGTACAACTCGCACATGGCGGGATCCACCAGCGAGCAATCGGCAAGCTTCCCCGGGAGATTGCCCACATCGAGCGCCGACTTCTTGCGGGTGAGGTCGCGCGCCTTTCGCGCCGCCTCGCGCGCCCGAGCCGCCGACACCGCCTTCTCCACCACGATATTTGCCGTTCGCGGATGCTCGTCGAGGTACGCGCCTAACCAGTCGTTGATCACGGTCTTCACGGCTGACTCGGCCTCGGAGTTCCCCAACTTCGTCTTGGTCTGGCCCTCGAACTGGGGTTCCCGGATCTTCACCGACAGAACCGCGGTCAACCCTTCACGAACGTCATCGCCTGACAGGCTGAAGTCCGCCTTCTTCAGGAAATTGCCCTTGCTCGCGTAGTTGTTGATGGTGCGCGTGAGCGCTGCCTTGAGCCCGGTGAGGTGTGTGCCACCCTCATGGGTGTTGATGTTGTTCACGAACGAGAAAACGTTCTCGTTGTAACCGTCATTGTACTGCATGGCGATCTCGATGCCGATGTCGTCCCGCTCGGTATCCAGATACAGCACTTCCGGGTGCAACGGCTTCTTGTTCGCGTTCAGGAACTGCACCATTTCCTTCAGGCCGCCCTTGGCGTGGAACGTCTCGGTCTTGGCCTGACTCGCCCGCTCGTCAGTGAGCGTGATGGTGACGCCCTTGTTGAGGTACGACAGTTCGCGCAGGCGCGAGGCGAGGGTCGCGTAATCGTACGCGAGTTCGGTGAAGATCTGTGGATCCGGCTTGAACCAGATCTTCGTCCCCGTGTCGCGCGCTCCCGCCTTGCCTAACACCTTCAGCTTGGTAGTGGTGTGGCCGCGCGCAAAGTCCATGTAGTGCTCCTTGCCATCGCGCTTCACCCACACCTTCAACGTTTCCGACAGAGCGTTCACCACGGATACGCCCACGCCGTGCAAGCCGCCGGAGACCTTGTACGAGTCCTTGTCGAACTTGCCACCCGCGTGCAGCACGGTCATGGCGACCTCTACTCCCGCCATCTTCTCCGTCGGGTGCATGTCGACGGGAATGCCGCGCCCGTTGTCAGTGACCGTGATCGAATCGTCCGCGTGAATCCATACGCCGACCGTGTCACAGTGGCCGGCCAGCGCTTCGTCGATCGAGTTGTCGACGACCTCGTAAACGAGATGGTGGAGTCCTCGTGCAGAGGTCGATCCGATGTACATGCCCGGGCGTTTCCGCACCGCCTCGAGGCCCTTCAGAACCTGGATATTGCCGGCGTCGTACGCGTGTGCTTTCTCGTTGCTCTTGGCCATGGATTCCCGTTGAAAGAGCGCGGCTGCAGAGGTCCGAATGGAGGCCGAAGCCACCCGGCGCGACCAAGGCCAAAAGATAACCCATTCGGCGTCCAGAATCAACGCCGACGCACGAGTCTAACCGTTTGTTTTCTAATAGCTTAGCGAGCGAGCTGGAGTCGAATTCCCTTGAGCGGCGCCGAAGGCGTGGCGCGATTCACCACTTCGAGCAGTTCACGCTCCATCATCGAGAGTTCGCTCATCCACGCGTGGCTTCGCACCGCGACAAAAAGCACGCCGTCTGGCGACACTGCCAAGGCCTGCGTCACGCTGGCGATTTCCGGACCCACGAGCCGCGGCCAGAGCTGCACCACCTCCGCTTGCTGCACACGAATGCCAAGGCCCGACTCGCTCAGGAATCCCTTGACGGCGTCGGCGATCTTCGATGGGCGCCGCTTTTCGTTAGGCATGGACACCTGCCGGCCACGGACTCACCACGCCATCACACATCCGGTAACGATCCAGACCCGTGAAGGCCCCAGGCACATCGTCGCTTCGCGGGACGGCCAGGATCACCTGCGTCCCCAACCGCGCTTCCAACAGGTCCAGCACGCGCCGCGCCCGGTCCCGATCGAGCACAGCGAAGTGATCGTCAAGGAGCAGCATAGGGGAACGGCCGGTGTGGCGTTCGAGCGATTCCGCTTCCATGACGCGCAGCGCCAGCGCTCCACTTCGCTGTTGCCCAGCAGAGCCGAACGTCCGCAGCGGCCGGCCGCCGAGGCGTAACTCCAGGTCGTCGCGATGCGGACCAATCATGGTCGCGCCTCGCTTCAAGTCGGATGACCGGTGCGCGGCAAAGGCGTTGGCCATGGCGACGCGCACATCATCTTCATTGGCACCCTGTGGAATGAGCCCCTCGACGGACGCGCGGTACCGAAGGCTCCCGGCTGATCGTTCGCCGAGCGCCTCGCACAACTCGGTATATCGCGTGGAGGACTCGCGCACCCATTGGTAGCGCAGGAAGCACAGCGTGGCCCCCGCAGCCGCCAACGCACCCTCCCAGACGGCCACCCGCGCGTCGGTGTCTGGTGCGGGCCTTCCCATGGCAGCGGCGCGAATGGTCGCGTTGCGGCGGACGAGCGCTGCGCGGTACTCCTGCAAGGCAGACAGGTACCGCGCGGAGGAAAGCGCGAGCAGGACGTCGAGGTATCGTCGTCGCTCGGCGGGTGCGCCGGCGATCAACTCCACGTCCCTGGGAGCGACCGTCACCGATGGAAGGACGCCCAATCCATCGGTCAGGCGCGGTGCGACGGCACCGTCCAGGGTGACGCGCTTACGCCGCGACGCGCGGTCGAAACCGACGCGCACCTCGTCGTGCACGAAGCCGGCTCCCGTGGCCGCGAGGTGAAAGCCCGCGGCTCCAAAACGCACGAGGTCAATGTCGCGAGCTCCTCGGATAGATCGCAGTGCATGGAGATAGGCGATCCCCTCGAGCAGGTTGGTTTTTCCGTGACCGTTGTCTCCAACCAGTACCAAGCCGCCCAGCGGCACGTGCAACTCGACGTGTGCCAGGTTTCGGAAGTCTTGAGCAACAAATCGTTGGAGCTGGGACACGTCGTCGAGCGGCAGGCGAGGCCGTGTTAATGGCCGGTGAATTTCGGGGGACGCTTTTCGAGGAACGCGGCCATACCCTCGACCATGTCGCCTGTGCCGGACAGCAAGGCGAAGTGATTGGCCTCGAGGTTGAGCCCGTCGTCCTGCGGGCGATCGACGCCTTGGTTCACCGCTTCGATGACGAGCGCGAGCGCGCGCGGGGCATTGGCGAGCATCTGCCCCATCATGGTTTCGGCGGTAGCCAGCAAGTCGGCGGCGGGCACCACCTTGTTGACCAACCCGATGCGCAAGGCTTCCTGGGCGTCGATCATCTCGCCCGTCAGTAGCAACTGTAAGGCCACGCCACGACCGACGAGCCGTGGCAGACGCTGTGTTCCTCCATACCCCGGGCCGATGCCCAGCTTCACCTCGGGCTGGCCAAATTTCGCGTTCTCGGCGGCGATCCGCACATGACAGGCCATCGCCAGCTCACACCCGCCGCCTAACGCGAATCCATTCACGGCCGCGATGACGGGTTTTGGCGATCGCTCGAACTTGTTGAACACGGACTGACCGTAGGCCGCGCGCGCCTTGGCCGCAATCGGATTCTGGCGCGAGAGCTCGGAAATGTCCGCGCCGGCCACGAACGCGCGCATAGCGCCGGTCAGGATCACGCCCCCGATGTCATCGCGCAGCTGGATCTCGTCAATGGCGCGGTCCAACTCGGCGATCGTGGCGTCATTCAGCGCATTGAGTTTGTCCGGCCGATTGACGGTGAGGAGGGCAACCCGGCGCGCGACGGCCAGTGTGACGTGATCGTAAGGCATAAGGGAGGGACAGGGAGGAAGTGGGGCGAGCAGTCCCCGGTGAATCGACCGCGCAGCAGCCGATGCAATCTACTGAATCGCGGTCTGCTCTGCTGCGGCGCGCCGGATCGGTCTAACTTTCGAGATGGCCATTGTTGAAGCGGTGCGTTGGACTCCCGATGGGACAGGCGTCCGTATTATCGACCAGCGGCGCCTCCCGGGGCATTTCGAGGAACTCGATCTTCATCGGGTTGAGGAGGTGGTCGACGCGATCGCCACGCTCGCCGTGCGAGGGGCACCAGCGATCGGAGTGTGCGCCGCCATGGGATTGGTGGCCTCGCTCAACGGTGTCGTGCACCAGAAGTCGGGTGAGTTTCGCGCGACGGCCGCGGCCAACGCAGCGCGCATCCGAGCCGCGCGCCCGACCGCGGTGAACCTGGCCTGGGCGATCGATCGCATGACGTCGCGGCTCGCGACGCTCGATGGCTCCACGTCTGACCTGCTCGCGGGGATGCGCGCTGAGGCGTCGCAGCTGCTCGTTGAGGACCAGGCAATGTGCCAGCGCATTGGAGACCACGGGGAGGCGCTCATTCCGAACCAGGCGCGAATTCTGACGCACTGCAACGCTGGCGCGCTTGCGACTGCGGGCATTGGTACTGCGCTCGCGCCGATCTATCGGGCCGTCGAACGCGGCAAGCACGTTGAGGTGTACGCGGACGAAACACGCCCGCTGCTGCAAGGGAGCCGCCTAACGGCGTGGGAGCTTCAGCGAGCGGGCATCCCGGTCACGGTGATTGCGGATAGCATGGCGGCGAGCCTGCTGCGTGCGGGCCGCATCGACCTGTGCATCGTGGGGGCCGATCGAGTGGCGGCGAATGGCGACGTGGCAAACAAGATCGGCACGTACGGGCTGGCGGTGTTGTGCCACCATCATGCCGTGCCGTTCTACGTGGCGGCACCCGAGTCCACGCTCGATGCGGGGACGCCGACCGGGAATGGCGTCCCGATCGAGGAGCGCGCACCCGACGAGGTGGTGAACGGCTTCGGGCGACCGACGGCGCCAACCGGCGTGGCCGTGTGGAATCCGGCGTTTGACATTACGCCGGCATCCCTCATCACCGGTATCGTGACAGACCGAGGGGTGCACCGGCCACCGTATGCGTTCGGTCCCGTCGCCCGTTAGGTAACGTGGCGCGGACGACCGGCACCAACGGATGCGCGATGCGGGTGACGTCACCTCCGATGGCGCGTTTACCTGACAGGATGACCTTGCACCACAGACCTTGCTCGTTCAGACGACCGATGTGACCTGGCGCGCGCCGTTCGGGGTGGTACGTACGCTCGTGGTATGATTCCTTACTGGCGTAAGGCGAGGCCATGTCAGAAGTTTGAGGTGTTGGGCGATGCGCCCTTGTTGAGAAGGTCGGTGTCCTGAGTTGGGTGACACGCCCACTACTAGAGAGGATCGCAACAATGAAGATGCGCTTGGTGGCTTTTGGATTGAGCGCGGCCGTGGTCGCCGCTTGTGCCGGCAATTCGCGGGACTCCGCCCCGCCCGCAGCGGATCAGGGGCGGGTGGAAGCGCCGGTCTCGACTGCAGTGCCCGACGCCTCGCGTCCGAACGCCGTGCTGGATGCGGCCCAATGGGACGATCCGCAGGTGAAGGCGGCGTACGCCGCCGCCAAGAAGTACGCGCACGTGTTGGAGCAGCTCTACTGCTACTGCCGCTGCAAGGAGAATCTCGGTCACCGTGCCTTGGTGGAGTGCTTCGAGACGGATCACGCGTCCATGTGCGACGTGTGCATGACGGAGGCGATGACGGCGGCTCGGATGACCAGTGAAGGGAAGACTCCGAAGGAGATTCAGCAGGCCGTCGACGCCTACTACCGCACATAGGCGGTCGGGCGCTACCGGGAGGTCTGGTCCGATGACGACGCCGTCGCCTGAATTTGCTGAGAAGCGCACCAATCGACTGCTGCGCATGTTGATAGACGAGATGCTCGACCAGGTGCGCGAGCTGCATCGCCACGCTGGTCCATGGCCAGCCCAAGAGCGCGCCGCGGCCGAGGAGCAGCTTGAACGCATCATGGGTCAGGTGCGTCAGGAGGCGATTCGGTCCAAGCCGGACGCAGGGGCAACGCCGTGAATTCGATGGCCCTCGCGGTCATCGCGATCGCGATCGTTGGGGCCGTGAGCTTGCTGAGGCGCCGGAATGAGTCGGGGGCGGGTGGAGGCGAGCCGCCGCGCGAGGATCGCGACCGAGCGTCGGAGGAGGAACGCTGGCAGCAAGCGTTGGAAGAGATCGCGTTCGACCGTGCGCGTGGGGTGCTGGGCGAAGGGGACTACGCGGAGCTTCGCGCGCGCTATGAGGCGGCGCTGGACGGTGCGAGGCGACAGGGGGCTGAAAAGGTTGCAGCTGTGGTGGCGCCCGACGGGGGGCCCCCCCCGAGAACAGAATCTACCATTCCGGCCGCCACGGTTCCCCATCCTTCCGTCCCCACCCCCATCCTTCCATTGCCGTCCGACGACACCGCCTCGTCTGCAGAAACCGCATCGACGGCGCCGCCGTCCACCCTGCACGATGCCGCGGAGGAACTCGTTGCCCGAGCTCGCGCCAATCGCGTCACCTGTTCTACCTGTGGCACCCGCCCGGAACCGGGTGCACGATTCTGTTCGACCTGTGGACGAGCGCTCGCACCTTGCGCCAATTGCGGCGCCGCCGATCACGCCGCCGGTGCGCGATTTTGCGCGTCCTGTGGAGCCGCGCTGACTTGACCTCGGGCGGTGGAAGGGCCGTCCGCATACCAAGCGCCAGCAAATGGCTCGCGCGTCGCCTCATCATGGTCGCCGTCGGCGCCGTCGTGGCCGGTGGCCGTTCCTCACGCCTTTCGGCCCAGAGCGAGGACCTCCCGGTTCTGGGGACGCTGACGTACAACCTGCTCGACTTCGACACGCGGACCGCGCACACCGCCCATCCGCGGTCTCTTCGCTTTATGGGACGCATTGCCATGCGTGTGCACTCCGGCACCTACGTCGGGTTTGCCGTCGGCTCGTGGGTCCGCGTCTACGAGGGATGCGTGGAATCCGGCGTGTGCTCGCCGTCCCTGTATGAGGAGTACAGTGAAGTCGTCAACCACGCCCTCTTCGTGCAGCACTACCTGCGATCGCGCTGGTTCGTCCGCGGTGGTGGTGGCATCGCCCGGACGGAGGTCCTCACGCCTAACGGCAGTGTGATTGCGACGGATCGGCATACACGCGCGTCGGTCACGGTGGGAACCGGGGTCGATCTCCCGTTCGCGCGGCGTCTCGTGCTGACGCCGTCCCTGGACTACGCCGTGCTGCCGGGAACCCCCGCGGGCGGCCCGGAGATTCACTGGGCCGTGGCCTACGGCATCGGGGTCACCTTGCGCTAGGACCGCCTAACGCTCGATGGTCTCCAGCCGGCGTTGCGCCAGCGCCAGGGGTACGAACGTCGAGAGCAGGCATACCGCCGCGGCTGCCGCAAGCCCGATCGCCAGCTCCGACGGGTCCACCGTTTCGGAGAATGTCCGTGCGCTCAAGTACGCGTAGACGGGTCGCGCCTCGAGCACGAGCACGGCGCCAATCACGGTGACGGCCGTCATCATGTAGAGGAGTCCGCCAAACGACGTCGGGATCTGGGCCGCGTTCTCGGACTCGAAGCGCGGATACAACGTCCCGAATCCAACCGCCAGCCCGGCCAGCGCAAACGTCAGCAAGGTGATGCTCCCGACGGAGACCGCAAACATGAACGGGCTCACCTTGAGCAAGGTGTTTGTCACGCCAACGATGCCCAGCGCGATCACCAGCAGGGGCAACGTGCCGACCCAGAACTTCGCCCACAGGAGCTGCCGCATGGACAGCGCGCTGGCGCGCAGCAGCCACCAGGTGCGTCCCTCCAGGCTCACCGCTGGAAACAGGAAACGCGCCGCGATGGACGCCAAGACAAAGCCAGCCAGCGCCAGGTTCAAGAAGGGGATCAGGTTCACGATGAAGAACGTGATGCCGTCGCCCGTCAGCGGCAGGAACTTGATGTTCACCACATAGACCGCGATCAACACCGCCAGCAAGATCAGCTGCGACCACTGGGTGGTGTCTCGGAAGAAGACGCGCAGCTCCTTCATGACCAGCTCACGGCGCTGCGTCCCCCACGGTCGCAACGCCCGCCCGACCGCGCGTGACAACATCCCCTCCTTCGCCCAGCGCTCGCCGCTTTCCTGCGCCTTGGTGAAGCCCTTGCCGTAGAGTTGCCAGTGCAGCATGCCCCCAAGCACGAGCAGTCCGGCCGCGGTGCTCCACAGCAGGTAGAGCGGCAGGGCATCGAAGCGACCGGACAGGTAGCCCATCAGCGTACGTTGCAGCCACTCGCTCGGCAGGAACGGCGAGGTTGGACCGCGAAGCACCGTGATGAATTCGACCAGGGACTTGAACCCCTCCGGTCGCGCCAGCTGCTCCGGGCGGATGAGACGAAACAGCACCATCACTCCGCCAGCTGCAATGACGGCAATCACCGACAGGATGTCGCGGGTGCGCCGGGCGGGGAACACGTTCACCAACAGCAGGGTGACGGCGCTCCCGATCGCCGTCGGAATCACCGCAAACGGCAGGAACGCGGCAATCGCCAGTAATGCAAAGCCCACACCGCCATGAAAGGCCACGCCGTACGCCGTGATGAGCGGAAGGGCCATCAACGCCACCATCCAGCTCGAGTGCACCGCCGTCTCCACGACTTTGGCTGAGTACAGGGTGAGCCAGTCGACCGGCGCCGCGGCGAGCATGTCGAGGTCTCGCGCCAGGAAGAAGGATGACAGCGCCGTGATGATGTTGGATAGCAGCAGGATCCCGGCGAAACTGACGAGGAGCAGGCCCATCAACTTGCCGGCGAGCAACGCGCCGATCTCCTCGACGCCGGCAAAGTACTTGAGCACGCGGTACAGGGCGCCAAAGGCAAAGCTCCAGAACAGCACGGCCACCACGCTCAGGAGCGCGATGCGTGCTCCGCGCCCCTTTTCCTCAGCGCTGGCGCGCGCCCTCGCCGTGAGCCACTTGGGCCACAGCAGGTGTCGCATCCCGACCGACGCCGCAGCGTTAGGCATCCAGCACCTCGACCAGGCCGCGCGCGGCGTCCTCGCCCGTCAGTCGCAAGAAGATGTCTTCCAAACGGTCGTCGGGGTCCTGTGCATGGGCGCGCAAGTCCTCGATCGTCCCGCAGGCGCGGATCTTCCCCTGTTGAATGATGGCCACGCGGTCACAGAGGTGTTGCGCCACTTCGAGCGTATGGGTGGACATCATGATGGTGTGGCCACGCCGCGTGTACTCGCGAAACAGGTCCTTCAAGGTCCTGGCTGCCTTCGGGTCCAGCCCCACCATCGGCTCGTCCACGACGATCACCTCGGGGCGGTGCACGAAGGCGCTGGCTATGATCAGCTTCTGCCGCATCCCGTGGCTGTAGCTCTCGACCAGTTCATCACGCCAGTCCTCCAGGTCAAACAGGGCGAGCAGCTCGCGGGCCCGGTGGTCAACCTCGCTCCCTTCCTGCTGGAACAGTCCAGCCACGAAGCGGAGGAATTCCATGCCCGTCAGCTTCTCGTAGATGAACGGCCGGTCGGGGATGAAGCCCAGCTTGGCCTTCGCGAGCAGCGGCTGCCCCGCCAGGTCAATACCGGCGATGCGGATCCGCCCCGACGTCGGCCGCAGGATGCCGGCAATCATGCGCAACGTCGTGGTCTTGCCGGCCCCGTTCGGGCCAAGAAATCCAAAGAGCTCGCCCCGTTCCACGTGGAGGTCGATCCCGTCCACGGCGGTGAAGCTTCCGTACTTCTTGGTGAGTTGTTGCAGCTCGATCATGGGAGGGTCGGGTTACGGCTGGTCGGGAACGCGTAGGACGCGCAGCCCCGAAATGGCACGTTGGAAGTCGTCAAACGCTGGTGCGCCGTCCGCCAGGAAGCGCACATGGTTCGGGCTGGCGGGGAACTCATTGAACACCGGGTCAACGGGCACCCAGCCCTGAAGGAGCACTTCAGCCCACGCGTGGGGATATGCGTGGTTCCCCACCACCAGCACGCCCACCACGCTGCGGACCGGGAGCCCCAAGGCGCGCCCAAGGGCGGTGAAGAGTTCGGCATGTGCCGCCACGTCCCCGTGGCGCTCGCGTAGCAGCTGCAGGGCGCTCGGCGTGCCCCGTGTGGCGCCACGGGAAAGCGAGTCGCGCATCCAGCCCAGGAGGCGACGAGTCGCTTGGGCTGGGTCCGATTCGCGGCCGGCGATGCGACGCGCGGCCGTCACCATCGCCGGAGCATCGGACTCGACAAACGGGGAGGCGACGAGCGACGACGCGTATCGCTGTCGCACGGTGCCGTCTGGTGGCAGGGGGAAGCTCGGTCGCAGTCGCTCCGGTGCGACGGGGTCGATATGAACGGTGTCCCCCGATCGCGACTGGCCGTATCCCGTCAGGTCAAACGCAGCGAGGGGGACGCCAGCAAGCACCACGCGCTGGGCGGCACGCCGGCTGGTGTCTGGCGATACGCCGGCCTCAATCACGGAGGCCGACTCCACGTTTCCACTGCGCGTCCCAGCCGATGAGGCAGCGCGCGGCCGCAGCAGGCGCCAGTTCTCGAACGCAATCTCGTAGGCCGTTCGCTTGAGCGTGAGCCCATCCCGCGACACCCAGGCGACGGAGGTCCCCAGTCCATCCACCCATCGATCGGGCCCCAGCACGTCGGGTCCATGCAACCGCCACGCTCGTACGGTGTCGACGTGGGCGGCAATCCACTTCGCGCGAGAGGCGTCGTAGACGGCGCTATCCGCCAGCACAAACGTGGACTCGGCCGTTACCGCGACGGTTCCGGAACGCGGCTGTCCGGTCTCGGGGTCGAACAGCGCGAGCGTCTGACTGAATCCGGTGTGTAGGGGCGAGGCGCCTAACGCAACCACCAGTGGCACCAGGGAAGGGAGAAGGACACCGGTGGGAACGCGCACCGTTTGTGTGTCAGGCGGTGCGTTCGAGGCGATGCGAGTGTACGTCAACGTTGAATCGTCGGCCAACGACCCCGTGACACGCTCGGTCGCGCTGTCCCTGTTCCACGTGATGCTGAACTCGCGTAGCGCGAGACTCCGCGTCAAGCGGATCACGGACTGGGTGCTGATTCGCTGCGACCCGTGCGGCGACGGTGCATCCGCCACCTGGTATTCGGTGAGCTGGAGGGTCCGGGCGAGCGTATCGATGGTGGACGAGGTGAATCCGACGTGGGCGCCATCGCGTTCCGCGGTGAAGTAGCGAGCGCCGGGCGCGACGCGAAGCGACATCTCCGCCATTCGGTCGTGCAACGTACGGTTCCGTTCTTTCCGTGCGAACGCGACGATACCCACGCTCCAAGCGAGGAGAACGCTTCCGGCAGCAATCGTGCGCGTATTGAGAACAGGCATGTCCAAATGACGACAAAGCTGGGGGCGCAGGGACGAAGCCGGGTCCTCTAAATCGGGCGCCGGCATTCCCTTACGGGACCGTCCAACTCCGCCCGAGGTCACAGCTTCGCAAGTCACGGTGTGGCAGTCGATTGCGTCCACCACACCGGACGTGCCGGCGCCTAGTCCAAACGCCAGCTCCGCACCCGTCGCGACAACCGGCTGCCCCAAAGCGTCCGCACCGAGCTGGCACGCTCTGGTGTCCCCCTCGTGCGTAACCAGAGTGGCCGGGTTGAAGCGAATCGGCCCGTCGGCGACCTTTTATGGCTATGTCTGATGAGACTTTGGTGGTCCGCGGAGCACGGGAGCATAACCTCCGCAACATTGACGTTGTTCTTCCCCGGAACCGGCTGACGGTCGTCACCGGACTCTCTGGTTCCGGGAAGTCGTCGCTCGCGTTCGACACCATCTACGCCGAAGGACAGCGGCGCTACGTCGAGTCGTTGTCGGCATATGCTCGTCAGTTTCTGGGCTTGATGGAGAAGCCCGATGTCGACTCGATCGAGGGACTCTCCCCGGCGATCTCCATCGAGCAGAAGTCAGCGGGTCACAACCCGCGTTCGACCGTGGGGACGGTCACCGAGGTGTACGACTACCTGCGACTCCTCTACGCACGCGCCGGCACCCCGCATTGCGCAACGTGTGGACGTCCGGTGGAGCGCCAGAGTCCGGGTCAGATTGCCGACGCGATACTCGCGTGGCCAGCGGCGACGCGCATCGAGGTGCTGGCGCCGCTGGTGCGCGGACGAAAAGGGGAGTTTCGCGACCTGTTCGAGTCGGCGCGGAAGCAGGGGTTCATTCGCGCCATGGTGGATGGGCAACTGGTTGAGCTGGCGGATCCGCCCAAGCTCAACAAGCGGCTGAACCACGACGTCTCGATCGTCGTGGATCGGCTGGTCGTGCGGAAGGAAGATCGCGGGCGCCTTACCGACTCGATTGAGACAGCTTTGAAGCTGGCGGACGGGTTGATCGAGGTTACCCGCCACGACGCGTCCAAGCCGACGACGCATCTCTTTTCCGAACGCTACGGATGCCCGGTGTGCGGGACATCGCTGCCCGAGTTGGAGCCCCGGCACTTTTCCTTCAACTCACCGTTCGGGGCGTGTCCGGCCTGCAGCGGCCTCGGGACCCGACGCGAGGTCAGCGAGGACCTCATTCTCGGTGACCCCAGCATTTCGATTCTCGAGGGCGTGATCCTGCCGTGGGGCGAGCCGGATGGGTACTTGCGCCGCGTCATTCTCCCCGGTCTGGCGAAACAGCTCGGGTTTGAGCTGAACACCGCCTGGAAGGACCTGCCCCGCAAGGTCCGCGACGCCTTGTTGTACGGATCCGGTGCCGCCTCCCCGAAGGCCGAGAAGGGTGCCGGACGCAAGGGTGCCCGCCGGAGCTCCGGCTCGGACACCCTCAGTTGGGACGGCGTCCTCGTGACGGTGCAGCGGCGCTACGAGGAGACGGATTCGGATGCCCTGCGGATGGAGCTGGCGGAGTTCATGGTGGTGCGTCCCTGCGCCGCCTGCGCTGGGCGCCGGCTCAAGCCGGAATCCCTGGCGGTCACGATCCGCGACCGCAACATCGGTGAGTTGGTCGAGTGGTCGGTGATGGAGGCGCTCGAGTTCTTCGACACGCTGCCGCTCCGGCGGAATGGATCGCCCGGCCTGGACCCGGAGATCGCCGGGCCCATCCTGAAGGAAGTCCGTGAGCGCCTGCGGTTTCTCGTGGACGTCGGTCTCGACTACCTCACGTTAGGCCGTTCAGCGGAATCGCTGTCCGGTGGTGAGGCGCAGCGCATCCGGCTGGCCACCCAGATCGGGTCACGCCTGGTTGGCGTGCTGTACATCCTGGATGAGCCGTCCATCGGCTTGCACCAGCGGGACAACGCACGGCTGCTCCGCACGCTGGAGCACCTGCGCGACCTGGGCAACACGGTCATCGTCGTGGAGCACGACGAAGAGACGATTCGCGCCGCCGATCACGTGGTCGACCTTGGTCCTGGCGCCGGCAAGCACGGTGGCGAAGTCATTGCCGAAGGGACCATCGCCGAGATTCTTGCCGCGCCTCGATCGCTCACTGGCCAGTACCTGTCGGGCGCCAGGGAAGTACCGCTCCCCGCGGCCCGCCGCGCGATAGACCATGGGCGGGCCATTCGCGTGCACGGAGCGCGCGAGCACAACCTGCAGGACCTGACGGTGGAGTTCCCGTTAGGCGCCTTTGTTGCGGTGACGGGTGTCTCGGGCTCGGGCAAGTCGACCCTGGTGGAAGACATCCTCCATCGGGCCCTCGCGCGCCACTTCTACCGGGCCCGCGTGATCCCCGGACAGCATCAACGCATCACCGGGCTGGAGCACATCGACAAGGTCATCGACATTGACCAGAGCCCCATCGGTCGCACGCCGCGGTCGAACCCCGCGACGTATACCGGCCTCTTCACGCCGATCCGTGAGCTCTTCGCCGAGCATCCGGAAGCCAAGATCCGTGGGTATGGCCCGGGGCGTTTCTCGTTCAACGTGAAGGGCGGGCGCTGCGAGGCATGCGAGGGGGACGGCCTCGTCAAGATCGAGATGCACTTTCTCCCCGACGTCTACGTCCCGTGCGAGGTGTGCAAGGGGAAGCGCTACAATCGCGAGACGCTGGAGGTTCGTTTTCGCGGGCTGAACATCGCCGATGTATTGGAGCTGACGGTCGAGGATGCGTTGGCGTTTTTCGAGCACCAGCCGCGCATTCGACAGAAACTGGAAACCCTGTCCGACGTCGGACTGGGGTACATCCACCTGGGCCAGAGTGCCACCACGCTGTCCGGTGGCGAGGCCCAGCGGGTGAAGCTGGCCTCCGAGTTGTCCAAGCGCGATACCGGCCGCACCCTGTATATCCTCGATGAACCAACGACCGGCTTGCATTTCGAGGACGTTCGGTTGCTGCTGTCGGTGCTGCACCGGTTGGTGGACCGCGGGAACACCGTCCTCGTCATCGAGCACAACCTGGACGTGATCAAGACGGCGGATTGGATCGTGGACCTTGGCCCCGAAGGTGGTTCGCGCGGGGGACAGGTGGTGGCGGCGGGGACGCCGGAACAGGTCGCCGCCGTTCGTGGAAGTCACACGGGGGCCTACCTTGCCCCGTTGCTATCGAAGCGTCGGCTCGCCAAGGTCTAGCAGCGGCGATTCACCTGTCTGGAGGACGACACGTGGTTTCGATCCTCGATATCATTGGTCCGGTCATGGTCGGCCCGTCGTCCTCGCACACGGCGGGGGCATGTCGCATCGGCTTGCTGGCGCGCGCCCTCGTTGGCGGAACACCGCAAGCGGCCGTGTTGGAGCTGCATGGCTCGTTCGCCCGCACGGGGGAAGGGCACGGGACAGACAAGGCGCTGGCTGGCGGCCTACTGGGATTCCGGCCGGACGACGTGCGCATCCGCGATGCCCTGGCAATCGCCGAACAGGAAGGATTGGCGTTTCGGTTCGACAAGACCACGCTCGACGACGACGCGCACCCGAATTCGGTGCGGCTCACCCTCGAACGTGGCGACCGGCGGGCCACCACGATCGGCGAGTCGTTAGGTGCCGGACGCGTGCGACTCCGCGAGATCGATGGGTATCCGGTGGACGTCACCGGGTCGTTTCACACCTTGGTGCTCACGGCCGAGGACCGACCCGGTTCCATCGCCCGCATCGCTGGCGTACTGGCCGACGATGACATCAACATCGCCACACTCCGTCTTTCTCGGCGAGCCCGCGGCGAGGACGCCTTCATGGTGATCGAGTGCGATCACGCCATTGCCGAGTCGGTCGGCGATGACTTGCGGGCCCTGGAGTGGGTGCACTGGGTGCGGCTCCTGCCCAAAGTCAGCGCCTAACGAACGCCCATGTACCGATCGCTTGCTGACGCCATCGCCGACGCCACGGCCGCGCGGACCTCCCTGGCCGCGGTTGCGCTGCAGGCCGAGGCGCGCGACCAAGGTCGTCCGGTTTCTGAGATTCGCGACGCGCTCGCTCGGGCCCTGCACGTCATGCGCGATGCGGTCGAGCAAGGGCTGACGGGAGCGCATCGGTCGCCGTCGGGATTGGTGGGCGGCGACGCAGCCAAACTGGCGCGTGGCCCTGAAGGCCCTCTTTCCGGCACACCATTCCGCGACGTGTTGGCGCGAGCACTCGCGGTTCAGGAGATCAACGCGGCCATGGGCGTGATCGTCGCGGCACCTACCGCCGGGGGAGCCGGAGTGCTCCCCGCCGTGCTCACGGGGCTCGCCACGGCACGACGCATCGACGATGACCGAATCGTCGATGCGCTGGCTGTCGCCGGGCTCATTGGCGCAGTCATCGCGGACCGAGCGTCGCTGTCGGGCGCAGAGGGAGGATGTCAGGCAGAAACGGGTGCGGCCGCGGGAATGGCCGCGGGGGCAGCCACGGAAATGCTCGGCGGGTCGCCGGCGCAGGTGGGCCATGCAATCGCGCTGGCGCAGCAGGGGACGCTCGGCTTGGTCTGCGACCCACTCGGCGGACTCGTCGAGCTTCCGTGCGTCTTTCGGAATGCGACCGGAGCGGCGATTGCGCTGGCGGCGATCGAAATGGCGCTGGCCGGCGTGACGTTTGCGATCCCGGTCGACGAGGTGATCGACGTCATGGGCGAGATCGGACGATCAATGGATGTGCGCTATCGCGAAACCGCCGGGGGAGGCCTCGCCGCCACTCCGACGGGCCGCCGACTCACTCGCGAACGGCTCGTGCAGATCAAGCGAAGTTAGGCTCATCGCGCTGTTGCCTTGGTTCGGCGGAAGGTATTATCCGAGCGTGGCTTCCGTGGTTGCGATGAAACCACGCCTACCCAACGCCGTATGGCGAGTACGACCTCTTGCTGCAGGGAACTCATGGTCACCAAAGAAGATCTCGAGTCGTTTCTCGATCGACTGGGCATCTCGTACAAGGAAGTAGAGCCGGGCCTGTGGGTGGTTCACCCTGAAGGCGCGCTCGATACAGACATTGTCGTTCACTACAGCCCGCCGGTTGTGGTGTTGCGCCTTAAGGTGATGGACGTCCCGGAGAAGAACGGAAAGGGAGCCGCGCTCAATCGGCGGTTGCTCGAGTTGAATGCCTCCGACCTCGTTCATGGCTCGTACGGCATCAGTGGTGGCGCCGTCGTTCTCACCGAGGCACTGGAACTGTCGCACCTGGACTTCGAAGAATTTCTGGCAAGTTACGAGAGCATGACGCTGGCGCTCGCGACTCATTTGCGTGAACTGGCGTCGTACCGAGAGGAACGCTGAGCATGGGCATCTTTGATCGCCTCGCGACGCTCATCAAGTCGAATCTGAACGATCTCATCTCCTCCGCCGAAAACCCGGAGAAGATGCTGAATCAGATCATCGTCGACATGCGCGACCAGCTGGTGAAGGCGAAACAGCAGGTGGCCGCGGCCATCGCCGACGAAAAGCGTTTGCGCGACCAGGCGGACGCAGAATACAAGCAAGCGCAGGACTGGGAGCAAAAGGCCATGCTCGCCATCAAGGAGGGTCGCGACGATCTGGCGAAGCAGGCACTGGTCCGCCAGAGCGAGCATGCCTCGCACGGCGCGCAGCTCGAACAAACTTGGGCCTCCCATCAGGCGGAGACCGAGAAGCTGAAGGCGTCGTTGCGCGACCTGAACGACAAGATCGAAGAAGCGAAGCGCAAGAAGAACCTGTTGCTGGCGCGACAACGCCGGGCTCAGGCACAGAAGCGCATCAGCGAGACGATGTCGTCGATCTCCGAAAAGTCCGCATTCGAAGCGTTTGCGCGAATGGAAGAGAAGATCACGCAGAACGAGCGCATGATCAAAGCGTCTTCCGAGATCGACGAAGAGATGACCGGCGATCGACTGCAGCACGACTTCAAGCAGCTGGAGAAAGTGGCTGGCGCTGCCAGCGCCGAGTCGCAGCTGCTGGCGCTCAAGCAGAAGATGGGTCTGTTGCCGAGCGGTTCTCCGGTCCAGCCACGACAGAT
The DNA here is from genome assembly GCA_044224875.1 of Gemmatimonadaceae bacterium. GTDB lineage: Bacteria > Gemmatimonadota > Gemmatimonadetes > Gemmatimonadales > Gemmatimonadaceae > JABAQJ01. Next base: position 52,616 of record JBGAJQ010000032.1, read on the forward strand.
TGGAGCTGGCGGGAAGGCCGAGGAAGCCGTCCATGACGCCGACGTGGAAGTCCACGACGAAAAGTAGGACGGTTTGAGCGAGTCGACTGAACCGCGATTTCGCAGCGGCACCTTCCTTGCCGCTGCGGTCGCGACCGTTCTGCTGCTGTGGCTTCTGGGCAAGGTCGCGGACGTCCTGCTCCTGCTGTTCGTGGCGTGTCTGCTGGCCTTGTACCTGTCGGCGGTCACCGATGCGCTGGTTGCTCGGGCGCGGCTCCCACGGGGTATCGCGTTCGCCATCGCGTTGCTGGGGACCCTAACGGCTGTCTTCACGCTCGGCGCCTTGCTGGTCCCCCCCGTCATCGAGCAAACGCGCCAACTCATCGGCGTACTCCCCGACTACATCAAGGCCTGGCAGGGTGGCCTCGCGCGACTCACGGAACGCTACCCCGTGATCCGCGGGGCTCTCCCCGATTCCACCGAAATCATCGGCCAGATCGTCTCGCAACTCGAGGGGGCGATCGGGTCCGTGTTGCCGCGTGTTGTATCTGTCGGTCACCAGCTGGTGAACCTGGTGTCGATCCTCGTCATGGGGATCTACCTGTCGCTTCACCCCAGCTTGTACCGTGAGTGGCTGATCGCCCTGTTTCCGCCGATTCACCGCGACCTCACGCGGGACGTCCTGAGCGACGCCGCGAACACGCTCCGCTCGTGGATCACGGCCCAGCTGCTCGCCATGACGTTGTTAGGCATGCTGACAGCCATCGGGCTCTCCATCCTGAAGGTACCATACGCCCTGACGTTCGGCGTCTTCACCGGTGCCGTGGTCATCATCCCGTTTTTTGGCACGCTGATCGGGACGCTGCTCCCGGCATTGTTCGTCCTTGGTGGCACCGGGTACGCCGGATTGGGGCCGGGCGGCCACTTCATCCTCGTTATCCTCCTCGGCGTTCTGCTCCACATCATCGAGGGGAACATCGTGGTTCCGTTGATCACGTCAAAGCGGCTGGAGATTCCGCCGGTCCTCAGCATGCTGGCGGTGCTCATGGTCGGCCGTCTGCTGGGACTCGGGGGCATCATCGTCTCCGTGCCCCTGCTCGCGGTCACCTTGGTGATCGTTCGACGAGTCCTGATTCATCGAGTCTACGAAGGACAGAACTTCCGACGCGCTGGACGCGATCGCGTCTTGTTGTTGCGCGTGCCGGCGCCAGATGCATCAGCGCTCCACCCCGACGCACCGGTCGACGTCATCCGCGCCACGCGACCCACCGCCACAACGGCCTGACGCACCGTTTCGGTACGGTGCGCGTGAGAACGATGACGGACCAATGGTCCGTCCATACAGATTGGGCGCCGTGGTTCCTGCCCTCTCTCTCCGCGCCGTCACCAAGCGATACCGGTCTCCATCACTCGGAGTCCTGGCACCGGTCACGATCCTGGACGACATCAGCTTCGACGTATCGCTCGGCGAAATCGTGGTCGTTGCCGGGCCGCGGGGAGCAGGGAAAACAACGCTGGTGCGCTGTGCGGGCGGCGTGTCGCGGCCAACTTTTGGTCGCGTCTCATGGTTAGGCACGGACTGCAGACTGCTCAGCACAACGCCAGGCGCGGCCATCGTTGGTGAAACGCCACTCAGCCCCACTTCCCTCACGGTCGAAGACGCTTTGCGGTACCACTGTGCCATGCGCGATGTGGACATCCCCGGCGGTGGGACACGACTCAGGGACATCACGGAGCGCGTGGGGCTCCAGACACTCCGTCGCGCGACGGTCAACGCGCTGGCACCATTAGCCCTCAGGCGCGTGGCGCTCGCCGAAGCGCTGGCCGTCGATGCCCGGGTGTTGCTGCTGGATGAGACCGCGACCGGGCTTTGCCCTTCGGCGTCTGAACACTTTGGGGCCCTGTTGCGCTCCCTGGCTCAGGAAGGCCGAGGGATCCTGGTGGCTTCACGCGAGCGGGGCGTGCTGCCGCGCCTTCGCATTCGGCGGTTTACCCTCCTGAGTGGGAGGCTCATCGGCGGAGAGTCTGGGACTTCGCTCTGGACGCCGAACGAACCGCGGACGACAATGGATCGCCGGAGGCGAATGCCCTGACCCCATCGCAACCCAGCCGTGATCTTCGAGCCGGAAGTTGAAACTGCCCCGCGTGCGCAACTGAAAGCGCTCCAGTCCGAACGCCTTCGGCAGCTCGTCCAGCGTGTTCACGGACGCGTCCCGATGTACCGCAATCGGCTGGACGCCGCCGGAGTTCGACCAGAGAGCATTCGCGACGTGGATGACCTTCCTCGGTTACCGGTCACGCGCAAGTCAGATCTGCGCGACAACTACCCACTCGGCTTGTTGGCCGTCCCGCGTCAGGATCTCATTCGCATTCACGCGTCCTCAGGTACAACGGGGAAGCCCACGGTCGTGGCCTACACTGCAGGCGATGTCGAACTGTTCGCGCGTGTTTGCGCCCGGTCGCTCGCCATGGCCGGCGGTGTACCGGGCATGATGCTGCACAACGCGTACGGGTACGGATTGTTCACGGGAGGTCTTGGACTGCACTACGGTGGTGAGCGGCTGGGCCTCACGGTTGTCCCCGTCTCAGGCGGAATGACGGAACGACAGATCACGCTCATCATGGACCTTCGACCGGATCTGATCTCCTGCACGCCGAGTTACGCGCTGACGCTCACCGCGGAGTTCAAGAAGCGCGGGATTGCTCCGTCGGCGATTTCGCTCCAGTACGCGGTGCTGGGCGCGGAGCCCTGGACAGACGCAATGCGTGCACAGATCGACAGCGGCTTGGGAGTGCGCAGCACCAACATCTACGGACTCTCTGAGATCATAGGACCGGGAGTGTGCAACGAATGCGTGGAAGTCCGAGAAGGATCTCACATCAATGAAGATCACTTTTTCCCGGAGATCCTCGATCCAGTGACTGAAGAGGTGCTTCCAGAGGGTGCCGAGGGCGTCCTGGTGCTGACCACCCTCACGAAGGAGGCGCTCCCGCTGCTGAGGTATTGGACGGGAGACATCACCAGCCTCACGCGCGAGCCATGCGCGTGCGGCCGCACGCTCACCCGGATGCAACTCATTCGCGGCCGCACGGATGACATGCTCATCATTCGCGGTGTGAACGTGTACCCGAGCCAGGTCGAGAGCGTTCTGGGAAAGGTGCCGGAGTTGTCCCCGCACTACCGACTCATCGTCTCGCGTGACGGCACCTTGGACGACATCGAGGTTCAAGCCGAAGTCGATGAGGCGTTCTTCCGGGAGGTCGGGCGAGAGACGCTGTCGGCCGAGATCGTGGGGGCCGACCACCGTCTCCAAGGTGTTCGCTCGCGCATAGGGCGACTCATACACGACACCATCGGCGTTTCAATGAAGGTGACGCTGCTGGCGCCCGGGGACGCGCCGCGATCGGAGGGAGGGAAGCTCAATCGGGTGGTTGATCGCAGGGCACGCGGCTAGCGGGATGTGGCGGCACACGCATTGGCGTGGGAACGCAAAGCGGGCTTTCGTTGGCGAGAGCATTGCTCGCGCGCCAGAAGACGTCAGCTATGTGTGAAGCCGCGCATGCGAGGGGCGGTGCCTCGCTGTTGCTCGTTAGGATCGTTGCTGGCGCTTGACGGGCGAAGTCGCGCCGACTTGCGTTCCTGAACCATGCCCGAATTCCGACTCTATAACTCACTTACGCGCTCCGTCGAGCCTTTCGCTCCAGCGGACGGAAATACCGCGCGGATTTACTCATGCGGGCCAACGGTCTATGACCCCGCGCATATCGGAAATTTCAGGACCTTCCTGTTCAATGACCTGCTGCGTCGCGGGCTCCGATTGCACGGTTGGAAGGTCGTTCAGGTACAAAACCTGACCGACGTTGACGACAAGATCATCAAGCGCGCATTCGAGCAAGGAAAGACGATCACTCAGGTGACGGAGCCAATCACCGAGATCTTCCACATGGATCGGCGCTACCTCCGAATAGAAGACGCCGAGTTTTATCCGAAGGCGACTACGCACATTCCGGAGATGATTTCGCTTGTCGAGCAATTGCTCGCCAAGGGGGTGGCGTACCTCGCGGATGACGGATCTGTCTATTTCGGCATCGACCGGTTCCCTCAGTACGGTCGTCTGTCGCGCCTGGACACGCGGGAGATCAAGAGTGGCGCGCGGGTGGCGCAGGACGACTACTCGAAGGAGAACGCGCAGGACTTCGCCCTATGGAAGGCGGCAAAGCCCGAAGACGAGGCAACCGGCGCCGCCTGGGACGCACCGTTCGGACGCGGCCGGCCGGGGTGGCATCTCGAGTGCTCGGCGATGGCCATGAAGTACCTTGGCGAAACGCTCGACATCCATTGTGGTGGAATCGACCTGGTATTCCCGCACCACGAGGACGAGATCGCCCAGTCGGAGGCGGCTACTGGCAAGACGTTCTCCCGGTTCTGGTGCCACGGCGAGTTCCTCCAGATCGACGGGACCAAGATGTCCAAGCGGTTGGGGAACATCACGACGGTGAAGGACCTGCGGGAGCGAGGGGTATCGGCGGCGGCCCTTCGACACTTCATCTACTCCACGCACTACAGGAAGCAGATGAATTTGTCCGGCGAGGGTCTGGAAGCCTCGATGGAGGCAGTGCGCCGCGTCGGTGAGTTCGCCCATCGTCTGGCGACAGCCAATGGAGGTACGCCTGAGCTTGCTGGATTCTCTCGGGACTGCGAGGCGGCGGTTCGGGGGGCGTTGGCGGACGACCTGAATGCTCCGGAGGCCGTGGGTGCCTTGTTCACCTTCATTCAGAAAGCGAACGCCGAACTGGACCGTAAGGGCAGCGATGCCAGCGCGTTACTGGAAGCGCAGCGCG
>JBGAJQ010000033.1:0-55542 GCA_044224875.1 Gemmatimonadaceae bacterium
AAGTCGGTCTCCACACGATCGCGTGGCTCACGTTTAACGGCAAGCTCGTTCCAACGGCCGTCCGCATTCGTTGACATCGTTGATGGCTGACAGGGCGCCGCCGGGCGCAACTGGAATGGGTACTCCGTCTACCCAGATGTATGGGAGGTATTGGCCACCACTCGGAGCTGCCCACCCGTAGACTGCGCCGCGGGCGTCGATCCGCTTCGCGAACGTCTCCGGGCGGCCCGGAGGTGCAAGCAGAAGCTGCGGTGCCTGGCCTCGGCGCATTACGAACGCGTTGTATGCAAACGTCGTCGTGTCGATGAAGAAGCCCACTAACTCGCCTGCGTCGTTGAGACCAACGGCAGCGCCGTACTGCTGGCCGAATTGCGGAGGCACCGCAATGCGAAGTTCGCGGCCAGAGGCGGTCCACACCACCGGCCCGTTGTGTTCACCCACAACTACGCCGCTTTCGTTGATCCCGTACGCCTTCGATCCCGTCGCACCCTGCTGGTCCAGCAGGAACTGCACGGGCCCGCCGGGCTTGTACCGAAATCCGGCAAACGTGGGAGACCAGGACTCACCCACCATCCAACCCGAGTTGTTGACTGCCGAGGCATAACCTTCGACGATGCCCGGGATGCGAGTGGCGGAGTTTGTGAGGTCCCAGTACGTAGGATGCGAGATCCCAAACCCAGTACTTGTCGCGCCTACCACTACGCCGGCGTCATTGATCCCGGTGGCCCATCCGTTGTCATCCCCTGGTGGAAACGCGAGGTATGTCGATAGCCGTCCACTGCCGAGCACTGAACGCTCTGTTAGGCGGCGCCACGCGAGGCGAGCCAGCGCTTGAGCGACGCTTGCGCCTCACCGGAGGGTCGGCCCGCAATCAACGCCTCGACACTGATGTCTTCATCCACATCGGGCCAATGGATCCCCTCGCCGCGGCCGATCAACCGCCAATTGCCTCGCTCGGCTGCTGTCGCGTGCACGAGCCGCGGGAACCAGACGAGCGGAACGGAGAGCGTTCGGCCATCGACGAGGTCGACCACCAGACTGTCATCCGATACTCGGCAGCCGCCCGCCGCTGGCGGCGCTGCCAGGTCACGCGCCGAAGAAGTCATTCCAAGCTCCTAGGAAAGTCTCACGATGTTCGCGCACTAGCCCGGCGATGCGGCCAAGTTCGGAGCCGCGAAAGCCGCCGCTGTCCTGCAACCGCACGGGATCCAGCCAAAACTTCGCCCAACTCTGGTCGCGCTCCACGTGAATATGTGGGGGTTCGGAGCCTTCCTGGGATAGAAGAAGCAGCGGTAGGGACCGAGCCGGAGGACCGTAGGCATCCCGAAAGGTGGCTACGCGCCGCACGGTCTGCAACTACCGCCCTGGCGGCAGCCGCGAGGGCCTGGCAGCGCCGTTGAGACCTCACCGGCCAGTAACGTTCCAGCGGCGTACCTAACGCGGCCGCCTAACGCAGAGGGTCCAGCATGAGCACAGTGGGCCTGTCCCCCACCGAGGCCGCGTAGCATGCGATTGGATGGCCGCACTTCCTCGCGCGCCTCGGCGTTGCAGCCGGCGGCATCGACGCGGGACCCGATCCGAGGAAGACGTCGCCGCCGGGCTAGAGTGACACCGTCGACCTATGTTCCCGCGTGCTCCGCCCGGTGCCACATCAGCCTCGTAATGCGCCAGCTCCCCCCTTGGCGCGCCAGGATCATCAGGTACACGTCGGTGAGGGCCTTATCCGGCTTGCCGTCGCGGCCTCGCAGCCAGCCGCCGTTGTGGCCACGTACATATGCCCAGTCGGACGCGACAACCAGCTCGTCGATCCGGCCCTCGATCGCCGGCGTGTAGTCGCGGAAGAGGGCCTGGTATCGTGGTTCGATGGCTGCGTGGCCGGCCACCGGCGCCTCATTCGGGGGGAGCAAGATCGCGGATTGAGCGTAGCAGGCGAGGACCGCAGTGAGGTCACGAGCGTTGTCGGCCTCCACGATTCCCGTTGCAACCGCCCGAACCGCCAGACTGTCGGACACTCGCGCTTGGGCCCGCGCCGTTCCCCTCGAGGCGCCGACCATTGCCAGGCCAACGACCAGGGTTCTCACATGACGGCTGATCACTGTCTTGCACCCCCGCACGTGGTTGAGAAGCCGAACGTTGGCTTTGCGCTGCCTCGTCTCGCACACATTCACTAACATCCAATCTTCGACTCGGCCATACCGCGATGACCACCCAGGGCTCAGGGCAGCTCGATCGTTAGGCTGAAAGGCTGCCAATCGCGATACGCGGTCACGAACGAGATCTTGACCTCGGCAGGGCCTGCATCAGCCGGCGCTCGGCCTCGCAGCGTGATCACACGACGGTCGCCGTAGACCATCGGCGGCCCGGCGTACGTCCACCGCTCCGGCAGTCCCAAACGTGCGGCGTCGCCCTCGAGCAGCAAGTCATTTCCCGCACCCACCATCCACGGGACCACCCCGCGGTTGGTGAGTTCGATCTTCAGCTCAAACGGCTCGCCCGGCTTGCGAACGGTAGGCAGCACACGTATCTCGCCATCAAACTGCTTGATCGTCGCCACCTCGGCGGCGTCGAGATCGGGTTCAAAGCCGGCGTAGTCCAGCTCGTGAAACGGCGTGGTGATCTCGAGTTTGTGCGTGTCCTCCATCATGCGCCCCGGGACGTTCGCCGAGCGCCGCTGATAGTCACGCGCGAGCCGAGTGATTTCGCTCTGCATCGCGAGCAGACGCTGTCGCGCCGCTGAGGGCAGCGTTCCATCAGTGGCACGGCGGCTCGCGACGACCAGATCGTGCATCTGGCCGTACAGCTCTACCCGCCGAGCGTAGTAGCGAAAGAACGCTTCGTAGTGATTGGCATAGGCAAACCACTGCTCGCGCGTTCCGCCGCCTGCGGCACGCTGTAACACGTCAAGCGCTCGGCGGTAGGTCACGAGAGCCTGACGGGCCTCGGCCGTCACCGACTGGCGATCCGTCGTCGTGAGACCGAGCCAGTTGTAGGGGAGCAGGGGCACATCCATCAGCTCCCACAGCCGCTCATACGCTCGCGAGAATGCCAGATAACGCTCGGCGTTAGGCTTGCCGAACGTGTGCTCGCCGAACTCATATCGCAACGAGTTCACGCTCGCCGTCGGTTGCCAACCGAAGTAGCCAACGGCTTCCCACGGCAGCTCCGTCGACTCGTACGCCCCGCCGATCCAGTAACTGCTTCGATCGGAGAGCAACCGCTTCATGCGCGATGACGTCGGCAGGCGGAACGACGTGTACAGGTTGTCGAGCCAGGTGTCACCCATGGGACCAGTCGTCCGCACGTCTCTGGTGAGGGCTCCTAACCCGCTCCCATGACCGACGATCAATAGATCCTTCGGCAGCACCGCCTCCAGCTTTGGCTCGTAGAAATCAAAGTACGGATAGACGGCGATATCGCCCGAGAAGTTCATGCCGCGCAACAGATCGTAGATGATCAAGTACTGCTCCCACACGGGATGCTGCGTGCGCGAAGTGCTAAGGTACTGCTTCCACTCCTCCGTCTGGTCGATGCCGCCGTTGTCGTCGCGAATGAGGACGAAGCCGTCTACGGGGTACACCTCGAGCAACTCCTTGAAGTACGCATTGAGTAGTTCGCGGTACTTCGGGCTCATGAAGCGTGGGATCTTGCTGTTCCCGGGCACCGTCGCATCCGGGTACCGGTCGTGGAACGTGGTGGGAATGGTGCCAACCGGCAGCCACAACCACACCTTCACCCCGCGATCATGCAGGTAGTTGAGCAACTTCAGCCCGTGCGCACGATGTTCGGCGAACGAGCCAAAGTTCGCCCCCGTCACCTCGTCGTGCGCGGTTGGTGACGTCGACTGCAGCTCCGGCATGTACTTGAAGAAGACCGGCATCTTCCAGTTGCTCCACATCCCCAAGTCGGTCATGACATTCATGCCGCTGCCGATCATCCCTTCCAGCGCCCGCTCCCAATCGGCGTCACTACCTAACGGAAAGTCGACTTCGTGTCCTGCCCCACCAAAGCCGCCGGCTCGCAGGTCAACGACGGGATTCTCGGCGATCAGCGGGATTGTTGGTGCCGTGCTTCGCTTGACGTGCTCGATGATCTCACGTGTGGCTTTGTAGAGCCCGAACTTTGTGCCGGCGACAATCTCGAGGCGCCCATCTGTTGAGTCGCGACGCACAAGAAAGCCGTCGCCGGTGATGCCGTGCCGATCGCTGTCGCTGGAAAGCCGAAGGGCGATTGTTGTGCCTGGAGCCTGCGCCGTGCCTACCTGAAAGCCTGCGCGTGTCAGGTCCTTCGCGAAGATGTTGCCGATCGACCTCGCGCTATCCGTGTACTCGAGCGCGATCGTCTTGGACACCGGCCACGAGCGGGGCGTAACCTGCACGACCAATCCCTCATCCACGAGACGGGTCAGGCTTCGCGTATCAACGCCGTCACCGTTCGGGAAGAATGCCAGGCGACGATGCCAGAAGCGCCCGTTGATGCTCTCCTCGCCCAGCTCGAACGCGAGCGTCAGAGCGCCGGTGTGCAGCAGCCCCGTGCTCTGCACTGCACTTGGATAGTCGCGAAACCCGTAGCGTGGAAAGTGCGTCTGAAAATCTGGGAGCAGCGCCTGCCTGCCCGGCAGCTTCAATGCAAGCGACGCTCCGTACCTGAGCCACGGGGAGTCGCCGGACCACGGCCGTTCATCCGCGCTGATGTCGACGATGCCGTTGACGTAGAACCGATACGTGAGGCTCATGGCCGGTGCGGGTGCCGACTCGAGCACGAAGTTCAGCTCCGTCATGGCGTCGTTCGAGGACGAAGACACCAGACGGGCACTCGGCGAGGGAAGCGCGCGCCCCCTTTTCACCGTGGCCGGCGTGCGCACGTAGCTCGGCCCCATCCGTCTCGCGTACGAGGCAACCCCGCTGTCTACCTCGAAGAACTCGATGCCGAAAGGCGAGGTGAGGAACGATTCACCGCGCGCCGTCAGCTCGACCAGACGTCCGGTCCGCTCGTCTATGCGAGCGCGAAGCTGAGGGTAGGCAATCGTGATCGTGCCGTCATGCCGGTCGACCGCACTGCGGGCAGGGACGGCACCAGCTACAACACTGACCGTCGACCAGGTGCCGGGCCTCGAGGCCAGGCTGAACACCAGAATGTCCTCAGCGCGGGGTTGACCAACAGGGGCAACGAGGTCGGCCCGCCAGCGTGCCTTCCCCTCTCGCACGGCAAAAGGTACGGGCTTGCCTCCCATCGCCATGTGGATATTCGACCAGTCAATGGTGCCGGGAGCTGCCAGCTGGCCTACGGGAATCTCAACGAGCGCTGCGTCACCCCGCGAGGTCGGGTTGAGCAACCGAATGGAGGCGATGGGTGTGGTGGTCGGGCGCGAGGGTGGCGCGAAGGCGAGCGCCAACAGGGCTCCGAGCGCCGAGCGGATCACGTTGCTCACATTGCTCAGGATCTCGGCGGTGAGTCGCTGGGGGCCGAGTGTGGACGCGCAAGGGATGTCATCGCATTCGGCCGCGGCTGGTGGAAACTAACAAGCCCGTTTATCTCCGGCAGGAGCTGATTGTACTCCGCCTGTATGCGGGCACGTCCACGGTTCGCGGTCGAAAGCTAGGGCAACATTCATGGGCGCGGAACTTCTTCCAGGTCCCTTTCACGCCAGATCAATTTGGTTGTTGCCGCAACCATCTCGACGGACCTAGCCTATTCATGTGCCGGTTCATACAGAACCGGAAGGCCCCTAGGACGATACCCATCGCCGACGCACAATGTGAGGCCGCGATACCTGGACGAGACGCACGGCCTCCCAGTCATCATTCCTACGGCACTGGAACCGGAGAGCTGGGAGGACCCCACGTGTAGGCGGCGTTGCTCACGGTGCGTGCGATGTTGGTGTAGTTGATCATCGAAAGGTCTGCCCAGGCAATTCCACCGCTGACCGGGGTCGGAACGTCGCGGTCAACGGTCGTTCCGTCGCCGACCGAGCCGTGCAAATTGTATCCCCAGCAGTATGCGGTATGAGCAGTAGTGATGCCGCAGGAATGCTCGATACCAGTCGCAATTCGCAGGAAAGTGAAGCCTCCGGAGATCACTGTGGGGACAGGGGTGTTGGTCCGACCTCCGTTGCCAAGCGCCCCGTGGTAGTTACCGCCCCAACAATACACCAGGGCTGCAACGGTCCGAGCACATGTGTGACCTCCGCCAGCACTGACCTCGGCGAACTGCAGCCCGCCTTGCACGGGTTGAGGCGTGCTCCGATTACCACCGAAGACGTTAATTCCAAGCTGTCCATCAGAGTTGTTGCCCCAGCAATAGGCTGCGTGCAGGTTGTCTATCGCACAGGTATGCTCGAAGCCAGCCGCAACCGACAGGTAGCCACTGCCGATCAATGTTGGTACGGAACGGTTGGTACTCGACCCATCGCCGAGTTGGCCCTCATAGTTTCCGCCCCAGCAGTACAGCTGGCCGCCGACCGTCGTAGCACAGACATGAGCATTCCCTGTGGAGACTGCGTTGAAGGTCGCACTCGACTGGATTCGAGTGGGCACGTGTCGGTCTGTGGTAGTACCGTCGCCAAGCTTCCCAAACCGGTTCCAGCCCCAGCAATACACTTCATTCCCAATCGTTAGGCCGCAAGTGTAGGCAGCACCGGCGTCGATGCGCTTGAACGCCAGCGCCCCCACAACGAGTGTGGGGATAGATCGATCCAGCGTGGTTCCATCCCCAAGCTGGCCCCATTGGTTGCTGCCCCAGCAGTACGCCGCTCCCGAGCTGTTGACGCCGCAGAAGTGCTGGTCGCCACCTGCAACGGCTACGAAGCCGGGAGGGATTATGTTCACAAGGAGGTTCGGTGTTCCGTTAGGTACCCCAAGCACTACGTTCTGCGTGGCGTTGCCTTTGATGGCGCCCTCAACCTGCGCCGGGGACGCTTGGGGCTTTGCCTTCAAGTAGGCAAGGGCCGCGCCGGCGACGTGTGGTGCGGCCATCGAGGTCCCGTTCAGTGTCTGGCTGGCACCGGGGGCTCCAATCCATGCGCTGGTGATCGCGATTCCCGGAGCGTAGATGTCAGTGCATGGCCCGAAATTTGAGAGTGGATCCGCAGTATCCGCGTTATCGGTCTCGTTAACGGTGAGGATCCCCTTCATGGTTCCCGTGTTGGCGGGCGAAATGGCACAAGCATCGCTGCCCGTATTGCCAGACGCAGCGACAACAACAATGCCACTCGCTACAATGTTCCTCGTCGCCTGGTCGACTGCGGCATTGAGGGGACCTCCCAGGCTGATATTCACCACTGCCGGAAGCTGCTTGTTTTGCGGGTTGGCGATCCAATTTAGGCCTGAAATGAACGCAGCCCACGTCCCTCGCTTGTTGCAGTCGAGCACGCGTACGGGATGAAGCGTCGCCCTCTTGGCAACGCCGTACGTGGTGCCGGCCGCAATCCCGGCGACATGCGTGCCATGCCCGTTGCAGTCCGACCAGTTCTGGTCTCCGTTGGGCGGTGCACTCACGAAGTTTACGCCGGCGCCGATGCGCCCACTGAAGTCAGTGTGCGATCCGTTCAGACCGGTGTCGAGCAGGTACAGGTGCGTACCAACGGCGTCATTCGGTGCATAGAACACGCCGTCAATAGGCAACTGTCGCTGGTCCATTCGGTCCAAGCCCCACGACGGTGGACTGGGTTGCACGCCGAAAATGTCCGAGTCATTGTTCGCTGCCGTGATCGGACCATCGGCGGTAACTAGCTTTACGTCGCCGCGAATCGATAGCGCCAACGCCTCGGCCTCGGTCGCGTCGATGACGAATCCCTTCAGTGCGTATGTCCAAACGACTCTCACGTGTGCGCCTGTCGACACCGTTAGGCGTAGTGCGGTCCTGGCGACGTCGCGCACACTATCGGGCACCACAACGATCCAACCTCTTTGGGCTGGCGTACTGACCAGGTTGGATACTTGTTGTGGCTGTGTGAGCAGAGCCGCCGGCCTCTCGCCATCACATGCCATCGCGACCAGAACAAGGCCGTACAAAACGCGTATGGACCGACGCAGCATCTTGACACCATTCGGCTGATTGTATCCAACAATGCTCCACCCCGCGCGCCCGACTGTCAAGGTCGTCGATCGCTCGTCACGTGCAACGACCGTTAGACCGCTTGAGGGTACAAACCGGGCAGATAGGTAACAGATCGAAGCGACGGTGGTGTCACGATTGTTGTTGCTGTCGGTCATGTGCTGTCCAGGACGCGGTGGTGGAGGGCGGGTTCAGCACAAAGTCCTGCACCCACTCACCATCGCCGATCAGCGCTCGCAATTCCTCCCCACCTGCAACAGCGTCCTGTACACGCATGCGGCGCTCGCTCGGCCCGAGTTCGAACGGCTTTCCAGCAGTTTGGGGTGCCGTTAGCGCAGCGCGCCCCGTCCTCCCAGCGCCACATTGGCCGCCCAGCAACCTGCCTTCAACGAATTCTGCACGGAGTACAACACCACACCGGCCGCATGCCCGCCTGCCGATGCAACGCGGCCGTCAGCTACCAGGCTTTCCCGAGTGACCATCCGGCCCGGCTGCCCGCCAGGCCCCTGGATAATGATTGAAGGTCGCCGCCTAACGGAGTGTAGCCTGCAGCAAAGAGACCCTGCAGCCGGGCTGCCACAGGAATTCGGTTTCTTTCCGCCGAAATACTCAGTGACTGGTCAGCTCAACGCAGACAGGAGGGACCGCAGCAGTCGCAAGGCGTCTGGCGTGTTGATCCGCTTCGACAAGCTCTCCCAGGCGTGGGAACCCCACCGCCCCAGCAGGTTGCTCTTCCCGATATCGCGGTCCGTGGCGCCATCAGACTTGTCCGCCGGACCCTCCGCAGTATCCGCCGGCATTCAGTCCGCACGGAGACGGTGGAGCAGGCGGTCCAGCGCGGCGCGAACAAATCGCGCGTAGCCATCGTCGTCAGGCAAGGCTTCGAGACTCCGATATCCCCGTTGCGCGAGCGCTTCGGCCTTCTCAAGACGCGCGTCGAGTCGGTACGACTCCGCGAGATTCAGACACAGCGACGGCAACAGCGTTGCAGCGCGATCATCGGTCACCGCCTCGGCATGCTTGAGCGCGCGCTCATTCCACTCCAGCGTGGCGCGCGGTGTGGCCTGGTGTCGTGCGACAAAGTGCGCGGCGACACTCGCGTCAAAATCATCTCGCCGCGCCGCCCATGCTTGTTCAAAGAGGGCGAGTGCTCGAGTGGGCTCGCCATCGACTTCCATGCCGGCCGCGCACAATCGAATTACCGGATTGTCCGGATCGAAAGACATGAGATCAAATCCGTTGCGAAGCTACGGCCATCGTCCGGTCACCGACGATCCCGCAATGAGTGTGGCGCCGATCGACAAGCATAGTTGGCAGACGCAGAGGCTCGCCGTTGAGAGTGGCGCTTGTGGTGCGCCTGCCACCACGCGCTGCCGAAGGGCGCTGCGCGGCCAACGGGAGTATACGGTGACAGCAGCATGCTTTGTTGGGCCGATGGCGCCGGATGCCGGCACCAGCTCTTTGGCTCGCATGGCCGCCTGCTGGTTAGAGCCGGGCCATTGCTTTCTGCACCAGTGCCCCGACCGTTATCAGGGACGGAAGCGCGCCGACAGGCCCAATCACATCCACCTCCACATAGCCCTCGCCACGGGTGACACTGCAAGTCGAATGGCTTGCAACGTTCGGCCGCCCGGTCAGAATGCACAGGGCAGCGCCAACCTTCGCCTGTTCCAGCCTTGCGCCGGGACTCTTCCACTGAGGCTCGGATGCTGTGCCGGTGTTGCGAATGGCTATCGCTTGCGCGCCGTCCATGCCCAGCTTCGTAACGATGCGAACGGCGACTGGATGAGTCGCGCCGGGGGCAACCAGGACCACATTGCATTCATGGAGAGACATTCCTAGAACCGACTGCACCGTGCCGGTGGGTGCGCGGGACGCCTTGCCACCGATCGCGGCCTCGAGCTCCCCGACCTGAAGCAGGCGGCAGGCGGAGGATCCCTGCTGCTCCAGCAGACGACTTGGCTCGAGCAGCACGCCAACGACGAACAGCGAGGGTAAGAGCGCGAGACGATACATGTGGTCTCCGGTTACAGGCGCCGCAGTCCGGGTGAGCAGTGAGTGGCCGTACGACAAGAGGCCTAACGACTTACTCTTGCACCCCTCACCCGACCCAACCCCCGCCCGAGCCAAGTGTTGGTGTGCTGCACCATTCAGATATTAGCGCCCTCCTCCCACCCGTCAACGACGCCCCTACACCACGCGCACCCGCGCCCATAGAACTCACTTTCCTCACTTCCTCTGCGTCCGGCTGTGTTTCCGAGGCCAACGGAGCACCCCCCGCATGATCGTTCAAGAGCCCCCGCGCACCTCGCGATACCCTTCGTTCAACCCCCTTTCACCATCATGCGCCGGCTCTTCACTCTCCTCGCTCTCCCCCTCGCGTTCCACCCCTCTGCCGCCCAGCCCACCGCCATGTTCCGCGGCGGGCCCGAACACCGCGGCGTCTACTCGGGGAGCGCTCCCACACTCGCCAACGTGCAGTGGAAGTTCCGCACGAAAGGTCGCGTCATCTCCAGCCCCGCGGTCGCCGACTCCACGGTGTACGTCGGCAGCACGGACGGAGGTCTCTATGCGATCGATCGTTCATCTGGCACGCAACGATGGCGCTTCGCGACCGAAGGCCCCATTGCCTCATCGCCGGCGGTGGCGAATGGCTTGGTCTACGTCCTGAGCGCCGACGGTAAGTGCTACGCGGTGGACGCGTCCACGGGTCAACAGCGCTGGGCATTCGCCACCAAGGGTGAACGGCGCTTCACGGCCCCAGGCATCCACGGCGCCATCCCGCGCACGGAACGGATGCCCGACCCGTTCGACGTCTTCCTCTCCTCTCCGACGGTCGCCAATGGTCTGGTGATCTTTGGCAGCGGCGACCAACACGTCTACGCCGTGGGTGCAGCTGACGGCAAGATGGCCTGGAGCTTCGGTACGGGCGATGTGGTCCACTCCTCACCTGCGGTGGCCAACGGCATGGTCTACATCGGCAGCTGGGACCGCAACCTTTACGCGCTGGACCTCAAGTCGGGGCGCGAACGGTGGCGCTACACCACGGGCAACGATACGACCATCTACAACCAGATCGGCATCGCCAGCTCCCCCGCAGTCATGGACGGCATGGTCTTTGTCGGTGGACGCGACGGGCACTTTCACGCGGTGGATGCGGCCACCGGCAAGCTTCGTTGGACGCACGACAACCACATGGGGTGGACGATTGCGTCGCCGGCGGTTCGCGATGGCGTGGTCTATTTCCCGACGTCGGACGGCACGCGCTTCAAGGCGCTCGACGCCGCCACGGGCTCCGTCAGATTCAACGTCGAGAACAAGGCGGTCTCCTTCTCCTCCCCCGCCCTCCTGGGTGATGTCGTGTACTACGGCACCTCCGACGGCTGGTTGCACGCGGCGGACACCCGCACGGGTGCCATCACGGCCGAGTTCCAGACGGACGGGTCGCGGGAGAACGTCGCCAAGTGGACGGACAGCACGGGACGCTTTCAGTCGGGACGCATGTACCCAGACCGCACGCTGGACGGGATGATGGTCGGGATGCGGACCATGTTCACGGTCGGTTCCATCCTCTCCTCCCCGGTCATCGTGGATGGTGTCCTGTACGTCGGCAGCACGGACGGCCAGCTGTACGCCATTCGCTAGGCGACTCGATTCGGCAACTTGTACGCGCTCGGTCGGGGGGATCTCGCCACGCTAACGGGGACACGTTGGGAGTAGCTCGCCAAGGCGCCGGTTTGCGAGCGACGTCGCAATCACCGGACGCAACCCGCCGCTCATTCGCCCGCACCTTGCGGGCGCGCCGCGCGCCTGCGATTCTGCAACTCCCCCCTTCGCGGAACGGACCGTCTGGTTAAGGCACTCACGGGATTCGCGATTCTCGCCGTCGCCGCGGGCTGCAGCTCCGCGACGTCGATCGATTCGGAACAGCTCACCATCCAGAATCTGCTGGGTACCGAGCTGGCCTTCATTCCCAGAGATTATCGCGACGCGGGAATTGCCGGGAACCTCTCCAAACTCGGCTTGCCGATCATGCTGTTCGACGTGCACCTGTGCAAGGCGGACAGCAGCGCCACCACGGTCAACGCCAGCGGAGTGCCACACGACCTCACGCTGACCTACGGGACGTCGAGCTGCGCCATCGGTGGCACTTTGGGCACCACCTACGCCGGCAGCATTCGCATCGAGGACCAGGGCGGGAGCTACTCGGCCAAGGTGACGTACAGCGACCTCAAACGCACGTATACGATCCCGGGTGGTTCCATCATCAACTCACTGAATGGGACGGTGACGGTCCGTGCGAACTCACCCACCACCGTTCAGGTAGAGCAGCACACGACGGAGCACGAGATCGCTAACACGTCGGTGGGAATCACCGAGATCGATCGCGTGCGGAACCTAACGATTACGCTGTCAGATACCTCCGGGCACGCCACCGACGGTGTGCTGTACTATCCGGCCTTGCTGACCATTTCGGGGACGGTGGGGCTGACCTACGTGGGCCCCGACCCCTACGACCTGAGCGTGGCGGTGTCCACACTGGTGCCCTTCGTGCCCGATCTGTTGTGCACGGGAGGCTTTCGCAGTGGCCAACTGCGCGGGGACGCCACGGGATCGCACACCGGTCAGGTGACGCTCAACTACACCTGCCAGTAGCCCCAACGGGGAACTATGCTCATGCAAGTCGCGCCGCTGGGCGGGTGGTGATGCCGGTTGTGCGCATGGAGAGTGTTATGCCGCTTGTATGGCTGAAGGCTGAAGGCGTCGCGTCGCGTCGCTGGAAGGGTGTTGATGCCGGTTATGCGGATGGAGGGTGAAGCCGTCGCGCAGCATGGACAGTGCTGATACCAGGCACGCGGCCCGGGTGCGCTACGCAGGCTGTGCGCACCCTTTGCGCGAAAGACTCCATCCGTTGTAGGGTTCGGGCGGTGAATCAACGCCTCCACTGCGCCTTCCCCTGCCGAGGAGCGGCCCATGCTGCGGCCCGTCGCCGACGCCAGTACGCCTGATCGCTGGCTGATCGCGCTCCTGATTGGAGCGTTCGCGGCCCTCGCGTGGGTCGTCGTCCTCCTGTGGCGGAGGTCGCGTCAAACCCGCGCCCTGGCCCGCGCCACTCGCGAGCTCGATGACAGTGGTCGTTGGATAGCCCCCGCATCCTTGCCGGGCGACCTGGCCGAGTTGGGGGGTGCCATTCAGCACCTGAGCCGAGCGTTCAGCAGCAAGGCAGACGTCCTGCAGGCCACCACGGACGCGCACCATGCGGCCGAAGCGGAACTGCGAAAGGAGATCGCGCTGCTGCGCGACACGGTAGCCAGCGAGCGCGAGGCGGTCGACGAGCGGTTGGAGCTAGCGATCACCTCGGCGCCGAGTGGCATGCTCCGTATCAACGAGGCAGGCATCATCACCTTCGCCAACCCGGAGTCCGAACGACTCTTTGGCTACGAAGCAGGAGAGCTGGCCGGCAAGGCCGTTGACCTGCTCGTCCCGCCGAACCGTCGCAGTGGCCACGATCGCCTGCGCGCGCAGTTCGTCAACGCCCCCAGCAAGCGGATGATGGGCGCTGGACGCGAGCTGTTTGGCGTGCGGAAGGACGGCAGCCGCATTCCGGTGGAAGTCGGCCTCACACCCATCCGGTCGCGCAAGGAGTTCATGGTGCTGGCGGTGGTGATCGACATCAGTGAACGACGCGCCGCCGAGGAAAGGTTTCAGCTGGCGGTGGAGGCGTCGCCGAGTGGTTTCGTGATGTTCGATGCCAGCGGCACCATCGTGCTGGTGAACCAGGAAACCGAACGACTGTTCGGTTACCGCCGCGAAGACCTGATCGGGAAGCCGATCGAGATCCTCGTCCCCGACGCCATGCGCGCAGGACACGCCGGTCTGCGTGCCGACTTCTACGCCGAGCCTCGGCGACGCGCGATGGGTACGGGGCGCGACCTCTTTGGTCGACGGCGTGATGGCACCGAAGTTCCCCTGGAAATCGGCCTGAATCCCATCGCCACCGCCGAGGGGGTATTCGTCCTCGCCTCGGTCGTGGACATCAGCCAGCGCAAGATGTTCGAGCACGAACTCCGCAGGTCCAACGCCGACCTGGAGCAGTTCGCCTACGTCGCGTCACACGACTTGCAGGAGCCCCTGCGCGCCATCGCCAGCTTCACCGAGTTGCTGGAGCAGCGCTACGGCGACCAGCTGGACGAGAAGGCGAAGTCCTACATTCACCATGCGGCGGACGGCGCGCGGCGGATGCAGCGCCTCATCCGCGACCTGCTCAAGGTGTCGCGCGTGGGCCAGGGCCAGGTGCTCCTCGCGCCCACCGACTCTGGCGCGATCCTGCGCGAGGTCGTCGAGACGCGGCTGCGCGATGCCATCCGCGACGCCAACGCCACGGTGCAGGTGGGAGCACTCCCGGTGGTCCAAGCCAACGATGGGTTGCTTGGTCAGCTCCTGCAAAACCTGCTGGGCAACGCCCTCAAGTTCCGCGCCCCGGATCGGGCGCCGGTGATCGACGTTTCCGCCGAGCGGCTCGGCGCCATGTGGCGGTTTGCGATCAAGGACAACGGCATCGGCATTGCAGCTGAACACTCAGAGCGCGTGTTTCAGCTGTTTCAACGCCTGCACTCGGTGGCCGAGTATCCGGGGAGCGGAATCGGACTTGCATTGGCGCGTCGCATCGTGGAACGACACCACGGCCGGATATGGTTCGAGTCGCACGCTGGCGACGGAACGACGTTCTACTTCACACTCCGGGCGGACCGTTCCTAGCCCTCGCGCAGCTTCTTTCGCTTCCGAATCTCCTTCACGACCACACTTGCTGCGGCGATCGCCCCTGAGATCAGTGCCGCCTTGGCCGCCTTCTTTCCAACGACACCGGCCTCCTTTACCTTCGCGCGCACCGCCTTCCGCCCCACACTCGCCATAACGCTCGACTCGGCCTTCTCGAATACGCGTTTGGCCGCGCTCTTCGCCTGTTTGGTCGCTCTACCTGTCAGTCGGGGCATCGTGTTCACTCGTAAGAGAGTCACAGTGAGCGTGCGGATCGCCTGCTCCATGTATGTGTGGGTGAACGATTCGGTTTGCGCAATCCGCGTTCGCTTGATTTCTCCGATTGCTTCTTGTCCAGCGATCCGCCGCGCGGTGGGTGAACGCTGGGCTTGCTCAATCCGCGTTCACGTGATTCTCCGATTGCCTCGTGTCCGGCCTCCATGGCGAGTAGGTTCACCCGATGAACTGGGGTACTTCGTTTCTCCTTGCCTTGCTCACCGCCGGTGCCGGCTTGCTGCTCGGCGGTGCCATCGCCTCCGGCTGCGTTCGCTGGTACCAGATCTCTTCGTTCGAGGGGGGCGCGGGTTACTTCGTGGTCGGGCTGGCGCTCGTGGGAGCGATTGCCGGCTTCGTGATCGGCATGGCCGTTGCGCGCATCGGAGGCTTGGCGGGATTCGGCCAGCGCTTCCTTGTGGCGTGGGGCATCGTCGCGGCGATCGGCGCATTCATCGCCGTCCCTGCCCGCCTCCTGGCCGACGTTGCACCCGAGATTGACGGCGAGCAGCTGCTCATTGCATTCGAGTTCAAGCTGATGCCGAATGCCACGGACCCGCGCGCGCTCGCTGGGCCTCCGCTGGCCACGCTGGGATCGTCGAGTGGTGGTGTGCAACGCGTGTCCGAGGACGGGCCGCTCCTGGTGGAGGACGCCCGACTGGAGGAAGGTCGCTGGATCGTCCCCGGCGCCGTGCGGCTGTTCACGGAGCGCGGCCAGCGAGTACTCGGAGCTCGCATCGGCGACACGGAGATCGGCTACTTCATCCTCCCCATTCCCCGCTCGCCAGACGCAACACAGCCTACGTGGACCGACTGGTTCCCTCGCGGTCGCGAGGGGTCACCACCGCTGCCGGACGGCGTGCGCTACCGATTCAAGCTGCTGCGGACGTCACAACCCTTCCGGGTGCAACGGGTGGGGCCGTTCCGGGTGGAGACGCAGGCGAACTACTTCTATCGCGTGCAGCAGACCCCACGGTTGGCGGCGTATGCATCATTCGCCGTCTTTCATGGCGACACGGCGATCGACGGACTGCGCGAGGCCCGAGCGGTCGCCGTCATCCCGGGGGATGTACCGTCGCTGTTGGTGAACGACGGGTCGGAGAACCCGTCCGGGCAGTGCGTGCTTCTGGTGGACGCGGGAGGCGAGTTGCGCCGAGTGCCAGCCGGCAGCTGCAATTCACCCCTGGCACCACGACTTCTCACCAACGACGCCGCGGCCTTCGCCCGTCAGCGCGCCGCTGTCCCGGTGCCGGGGTGGTTGGACACCGTCTCGTTCAGCGATCCCGGTTTGTATCGCATCGACCATGCGGTCATCGACACACGCGCGCGCACGGCTACGGCGTTCGACCTGCCGACGGAGCCATTTCCGCAGGATCCGCCGGGGCTGATTCTCTTGTCGCCGGACGAGCGGAGTGTCGTATGGTTCGCCTTTGGTGAATCGGGCGAGTCCGAGGGCGTGTTGGGGGTCACGCGATTTGCCGATGCGACGTCGTATACGCTGCCGATCGAACGGGCGCGCATGCGTTACCGCGAGCATACGGAGATCGACCCGGCGTGGGTGACCCATCACTTCACCTGGGTAAAGGACGCTACGGGGCGCGATTCCCTCGTACAGCGGGCTTCCTTCACCCCGCTCCCCCATCGCGGGCAGTTGGCACTCGGCAAGGCCGGGGAATATCAGGCGTACTACCTCAAGCCCGGCAGCGACCGGTTGCGGGCAGCGCTGGTCGACTGGTTGGTGAAAGAGCGCGGTGGTCAACGGGTGGAGAACCAGAATAGCCCCGACGAGCCGGACGTTGCGGTTGACGGCGAGACCTACGGGGTGTCGTTTGTTGAATCTGGCGACATGGTGGCGCTGTCGACGTACCATGGGGACCCGGAGGCGCTGCGGCGCATCGCGGCGGCACTGGACGCGTTGCTGGCGACGGGGCGATTCGACGCGTTCTTTGGGCCGGCACCGGAACCCAAGTCACCCTGACCTGCGCGGAAGCTAGATCGCCTTGAAGTGCTCGAACGGTTGGCGACAATCATCGCAGACGTACAGCGCCTTGCAGGCCGTGGACCCGAAGTGACTCCGCTCGACGGTCTTGACCGACCCACAAAACGGACAGGCGACGGCGCGCGGCGCGCGATGCAAAGTGACGAGCGCGTCTTCGGCAGCTGCAACGTTGAAACCCTGCGGCGGAGCGATCCCGTACTGCCGCAGTCGCTCACGGGCATCGGGGGCAATCCAATCCGTCGTCCACGCCGGAGAAAAGACCATCTTCACCTGTACGTGCGATGCACCGGCACGCTCGAGTGCGTGGACGACCGCGTCTTCCATCTCCTTCATGGCCGGGCAGCCGGAGTACGTGGGGGTGATGTCCACTTCCACCACCCGGTTCTCACGCACGCGCACATCGCGCACAACGCCCAGGTCTACCACGCTGATCACGGGGATCTCGGGGTCCGTGACGTCCTGCAGCACGGCCCATAAGTCCTGCGCCGTGAACGCCCCCGTTACCACTGCACGCCGGGGAAGGACCGGGCCACGATCTGCATCTCGGCCAGCATGTGGCCCAGGTGTTCCGTGTGATGACCGCTGCGCCCGCCGGTCTGCATGAAGCCGTCGTTAGGCATCGTCAGCGTCGCTCGGTCGACCACCACCGCCACTTGACCGCGCCATGCGTCACGCAGCCGCGTGGCATCCACCGCCAGCCGGCGCTCCACCAGACGCTGCTCCAGCGCGTCCCGTTCGAACAGCTCGCCGGTATACCGCCACAGGTGATCGAGGGCTTCCTGCGCGCGCCGGTGCGACTCGGGGGTGCCATCGCCCAGCTTCACGACCCAATCGGCCGCATGCCGGACGTGATACCGCGCTTCCTTCAGGGCCTTGGCGGCGATACCGGCCAGGTCTTCGTTCGCCCCCTGGGCCAGCGCCTCCAGTTGCAGGGCGCTGTGCGCGGACACCAACAACTGGCGCACGATCGTGAAGGCAAAGTCGCCTGACGGCAGTTCGCAGATGAGCGCGTTGCGGTAGTCCACCGCTTCACGGAAGTAGGCCAGCGCATCCTGGTCGCGTCCGGCGTCCTCCACCTTGCCCGCCAACTGCAACAGCAGGTTGGCTTGCCCAATCAGGTCCAACGAGATGTTGGCGAGGGCGATGTCTTCCTCGAGGATGGGGCCGTGGCCACACCATTCCGAGAGCCGGTGGCCGAGGACCAAGCGGTCATCGCCCAGCCGCAACAGGTATGCGAAGAGATCGGTGTCGGTCGGCACTAGAACACCTTCACGCCGCGGGGAACCTTGTAGAACTGCGGGTGACGGTAGACCTTGTCGTCGGCCGGATCGAAGAAGGGGCCAACGTCGCCTGGCGTCGTGGCGATGATCTCGGCCGCCGGAACGACCCACATGGAGAGCGCGCCGCGACGGCCGTAGACATCGCGGGCGTTCTGCAGGGCCTGTTCGGAGTCCACGGCGTGAACGCTACCCGCGTGGGCGTGCGGCGCACCCTGCTCTTCCTGAACGAAGACTTCCCACAGGGGCCATTGAGTGTCGGACATTGGTACCGGTACCGGGAAAGTGAAGAGTCGTGGCGATTCGTGTGACTTCGCGAAATTCGGTGATGGTGAGGTGAAAAGCGCCGTCGTTAGGCGGCCGCCCCGCGGGCGCGCTCCGCCTGCTTCTGCGCGTAGGCCTCGGCGGCTTCGCGAACCCACGCCCCTTCGTCGTGTGCCTCTCGCCGCGCCGCCATTCGCTCGCGGTTGCAGGGCCCATCGCCCTTCACCACGCGCCAGAACTCGTCCCAATCGATCTCGCCAAACTGCCAGTTCTCGTTCGCTTCGTCGTAGTGAAGCGCTGGATCGGGCAACGTGAGGCCGATCGCCTTGGCCTGTGGCACCGTCAGGTTCACAAAGCGTTGGCGCAACTCGTCGTTGCTCTTTCGCTTCACGCCCCAGCGAATCAGCTCGGCGGAGTTGGGAGAGTCCTTGTCGGACGGGCCGAACATCATGAGCGACGGCCACCACCAGCGGTTCACGGCATCCTGCACCATGGCCTTCTGCTCGGGGGTCCCCCGCGCCAGCACGGCGCAGGACTCGTAGCCCTGGCGCTTGTGGAAATTCTCTTCCTTGCAGATGCGAATCATCGCGCGCGCATACGGCCCATACGAACTCTTGGCCAGCATCGTCTGGTTCACGATGGCTGCGCCATCCACCAACCAGCCGATCACGCCAATGTCGGCCCACGTGAGCGTGGGATAGTTGAAGATGCTCGAGTACTTGGCCGCGCCGCTCAACAACTGATCGACCAGCGTCTCGCGATCGACGCCTAACGTCTCGGTGCCGCAGTAGATGTAGAGGCCGTGGCCCCCTTCGTCCTGTACCTTGGCAA
This sequence comes from Gemmatimonadaceae bacterium, assembly GCA_044224875.1. Classification (GTDB taxonomy): domain Bacteria; phylum Gemmatimonadota; class Gemmatimonadetes; order Gemmatimonadales; family Gemmatimonadaceae; genus JABAQJ01. The sequence continues at coordinate 19,456 of JBGAJQ010000033.1, forward strand.
TCAGGCACATCTTCCGCCGCAAGGACGGCGCCCGTGTGATCCAGTTCCCCTCGGGAAGCATGCCGACGATCTCCGAATGCGCGTGCTGCGACATCATGCGCACCAGCTGCTTGCGATACCGCTCCGGCATCCAGTCTTTCGGCTCGATCACTTCTCCACGGGCAATGCGCGCCTCGAACTCGGCCATCTGCGCGGCATCTTCCTGCGACGGAGACGTTTTCTGCTCCATGAGACTCACTCGTCGAGGGTTGGAGTGCGACTGGCTCGGCGGATCCATCGGAATGGCCCGCGCCACCAATCACTTGCTCACCCAATCTAACGCCAAATTCACGCGGGCGAGCCACCGTCCAAAGGCAATCCCCGAGCTCTTAAGCTGTTTTCCGGACTCGGCTTGGACCGCCCCGTCCGGGCGAAGCAGCGCTGCGCATCTGCTGTTTCCTACGCGCAGCCATCACTGCGTGCACGAGCCCCCCGTCTCGTCGCCGGTGCGAACACGCTCGGTTTGTGCCGCGCTGGTCGAAACGAAACCTGACCCTGTCCGCTTGGCCTGCTCTCGGTAACCGTTCAGAGGACGTGTTGTGCGCGTCTCGTCCCCCGGTTGACACACCTGTCGCGCTGGCCCTTCGTTCCTCTGCCGCCCCTGTGAGGTGGCCCTCGCTACAGGATCATCCATGACTGACGTCGCTCACGCTCCCAGCCCCGCGGCCGCGGACGGATCAACCTCTGCTTCCTCCTCCGGCCCCGCCGCCGCCGGACAGCCGCATCTGGCCCTTCCGGACGAGAATCCGTCGTTCACGAAGGGGCTCTTCCTCGGCGAAATCCGAGAAGACCTCGTCTTTCCCTTCCCAACGCTTTCCAGCGCCGATGCCGAGTCGCTCTCCCTCGTCCTGGACTCCTTCCGCGCCTTCGCGAGTGAAAATGTCAACGCCCAGCAGCACGATCACGACGGCAGGTTCTCCGATGCCGTTCGACAGGGGATGCATGAACTCGGGCTGATGGGAGTGAACATTCCGGAGGCGTATGGCGGCTTTGGTGCGTCGTCGGTGGTGTTCAATCGCGTGTTTGGTGAGATCGGGGCGACGGACCCGGCGCTGGCCGTGTACTTCGGCGCGCACCAGTCGATTGGGTGCAAGGGCATCGTGCTGTTCGGAACGGAGGAGCAGAAGCAGCGCTACCTGCCGCGGTGCGCGTCTGGCGAATTGGTGGCCGCGTTCTGCCTGACGGAGCCGGGTTCCGGGTCAGACGCCCAGGCCATGAAGACAACCGCCGTTCCCAGCGCCGACGGTTCGAGCTATGTGCTGAACGGGACCAAGATCTGGATCTCCAACGCCGGGTACGCTGGCCTGTTGACCGTCTTTGCGAAGGTGCCCGTGACGGAGGGGGGCAAGCCAAAGGAACGCGTGACGGCCTTTATTGTTGAAGCTGCAACGCCGGGCATTTCGTTGGGCAAGCTCGAAGAGAAGATGGGGATCAAGGCCAGCGACACCCGAGCGATCTTCTTCGATCAGGTGGTCGTGCCGGCGGCCAATCGGCTGGGCGACGTTGGGCAGGGATTCAAGATTGCGCTGGAGATTCTGAACTCGGGGCGTTTGGGACTGGCCGCCGGATCGGCGCGAGGGCTGCGCAAGGTGATGAACGAGGCGCTGGCCTACGCCAAGCAGCGCGAGCAGTTCGGCAGACCCATCGCATCGTTCGAGATGTTGAAGCGCAAGTTCGCGATCGCCGCCGCCGAGTGCTACGCGGCGGACGCGGCGTGGATGCTGACGGCCTCCATGGTGGACAAGGGGGGCGTCGACTTTTCGTTGGAGACGGCGGCCTGCAAGGTCTTCGCCTCCGAAGCCGCCTACCGCGCCAGCAACGAGGCCCAGCAGATCGCCGGCGGGATCGGCTACTCCAAGGAGTTCCCGTACGAGCGGGCGGTACGCGACTCCCGCATCATGCTGATCTTCGAGGGGACGAACGAGATCCTCCGGGCACTGGTCGCCCTCATGGGCCTGCAGCAGCCGGGCGAGCGGCTCAAGGCGTTAGGCAAGGCGCTCCAGGACCCCATTCATTCGCTGGGCGCGATTGGCAACTACCTGGCGGGGCGTGCCACGAGTACGCTGAACCGCCCGGAGTTCACGAAGGTTCACGCCTTGCTCGAGGATGAGGCCGACCTGATCGCCGAGCAGGTGTACGACCTCGCGCGAGCCGTGGAGAAGGCATTGCGCAAGCACGGCAAGAAGATCATCGAGCGCCAGTTCATCCAGGAACGTCTGGCCAATGCGGCGATGGACATCTACATCGCAACGGCGACCCTTTCCCGCGTCACGGCGGAGATCGAGCGGGCGCAAGGCAATGCCGAGACTGTTGCAGCTGAAATCGACTGCGCCAAGGTGTTCGTCCACATGGCCTATCGACGTACCCGCCGGAACCTTCGAGCGCTGAAGGCGAACCAGGATGACCGGTTGGCGGCCATCGCCGATCGGGCGGTGGAACGGGGGGACCTGGCGCCAGCGGCGCCCACCGAGCGAGAGTAGCTCGCCCGGTAGGCGCCCTCAACGTGCTCCAGCCCCAAACGGCTATCAGCTTGCAGGATCACGTTAGCCGATGCGGGGTGCTGCACGCGACGTGAACTTTCTACCCGCGACCGGCTCGTTACAAGTGCGGATCAGTTGCCTCGTGCACGCGCCTTGAGCCCCGCTTCGACCTCGCTCATGGCCAACTTGGCCGGGAGCGTGTTCCCTCGTTCAGATCGGGTGGGCACGCGGACCGACGCGACCGACCCGTTAGGCGCCAGGTCCACCACGGCGTAGACCGCGTCCTCGGGACCCTGACGAACTGCGACGACCAGCGTCCACACCCCGTCCGATGGCCACTGTTTCGTCAGCGCAAACACGCCTGGTCGCGTCGTGCGCTGGAACTCGAGCGATACACTCTTCCGCTCGCCACCCACTAACCCTTCGGCCGTTCCCGTGACCGGAAAGTCGGTGGGTTGACCATGATGAAAGGCGTGCACCACCAGGAACGCGTTCTTTGTCGTCTGGTCATAGGGGTTCGCTGGGTACTCGATGGAGATCCACGGCGGTCCAAACGCAGGGCTCGCAAGTGTCGCTGGACCAGTCGCCGAGAGTGACAGGGCGCACGCCAGCGCCCCGATGGAAAGTCGGATCATGACAACCTCGCTGTTGTGTGTGAGTTGGTGCGCTATCTCGCGAACGTGCGGGCGGCCGTCCCGCGCCAGTCGCGCCTAACGGCCCGTAAGCCGAATACTCCCCTTATAGGTTCGAACCACCATCCTTGCCCCGCCCTGCCCGTAGCTCGTGATCAGCGTGGCCCCGCGTCCGTCGCGGCCGGGCTCCGCCTGCTTGCGACTCAACTGATTCTCAATGCCTCCGGCCACACTGGCCGCGTCCAGCTCCGCATTGACCCTGGGCTCGAGCCGCAGGTCGATGGCGCCGCTGTGCGTGTCGAACGAGATCGCGGCCCCCCGAGCGACGTCGCCGGCGAACTCGATACCGCCCGTCACCGACTCGAAGCGGGCGCGATCCAGGGGGCCCCCGCCGACCCGGATGTTGCCGCTGACGGTCGTGAACGCGGCGTCGTCGCTTCCCCCGCGCACGGAGATGTCGCCGGCGGCGGTCTTGAGGCGGGCCCACGCGGGAGACCCCGCCACGGTCACGTTGCCATCCATGGACTCGATGCTCAGCTCCGACGGGCTCCCCGTCACGGTCACGCTCCCGCTCACCACATTCAGGTCCAACCCGCCTGTGACGCCGCTGACTTCAATGGAGGCATTCGAGGCCTTGGCCCACAACCGCGTGTTGAGCGGCACACGAACTTCGAGTGAACCCGCCGACGGTCCCATGGGCGTGGGCCCCTCCACAAACATCTTTCCGCCACGCGAGGGCGTGCCGTCGGCTCCTCCGAATCCTCCCTCCAATCGGAAGCCCTTAGGCAGCGAACCCGTGACCACCACACTGTCCGTACTCCACGCCACCACCTTCAACGAGGCGAAGCTCCCCTGGATGCGGAGGGAGATGTCCGGCGCGGCGGCGCGGCGCAGGTCAATACGCTGTTGCGCCTGAACACTCGGCACCGCCGTCAGCAACGACGTGGCGGCAGCCCACTGGAGTGCGCGAATCGACGATCGCATCAGGCGCGCTCTACCAATGCCGTCGCGCGGCGAAGGAAGTCGATCTTTTGCCGGTGATTGTTCCGCAGGACATCGCGCAGGGCCACGTTGGCGGGGTCCTGCAAGAGTGCCTGACGAGCCTCGCTGATGGCTTCGTCGATCACGCGCAGGCTCCGCTCCACGGTCGCCACGGTCTCGGGCGCCAAGCGGGACCGGTCCGCCTCCAGCGTGGCGCGCAACTGATTGGCGGTGTCGACAAACTCGCGTTCCACGGAGGCGACTTCTGTCGCCGTCGCGGGGGAGACCACGACCGGTGCACCTGACGGCAGTGTGGCGGTCGCCGGGGCACTGGTGCTCAGGGAAGTGGCCGTAGCCACCGAGGAACCGGCGCGCGGGCCACGCAGCAACAGCGCCGTCGTCCCCGACGACACGACCACCAGGAACACCGCCGCGGCGACCAGTCCCGCACGTGTCACGAGCACACCGCGGTCGCCACGTGAAGCACCGGGGAACGGTACGCGCTTGCGGGCGTCGATGGCCGTCGCAATCTGGCGCCAGGCGTCTGCGGGAGGAGTCACGGACGCCGGCAACTCGCCGGCCTCGGCCACGAGGTCGCGCAAGGCCTCCCATTGCTCGCGGCAGCCCGCACACTCGTTCAGGTGCGCACGGCTGGCGTCTGCATCCGCGGTCGATAGTCGCCCGCCTAACAGGTCGTTCAGCGTGTCCCAACTCAGGTGCAATGTCATCGGTCAAGAACCTCCATCAACTGCTTGCGTGCCCGGTGCAGCTGCACCCGCACGGTCGATTCGGCGATACCTAACAATCGGGCAATCTCCGCGTGGTCGTACCCTTGGACGTCGTGTAACACAAAGACCTGCCGGGCTCCTGCGCTCAACCGCGGCAGTGCGCGCTCCAGGTCCAACCGCGTGTCGCTGTCCGTGTCCGTGCCTCGCGGTGCGACCGCGTCGTGCACGGACAGGTCCGTCGCCGTCACCCGTGCTGCGCGACGAGCGTCCTTGCGCCGCGTCTCCAGGAGTTGGTTGACACACAGGCGATGCACCCACGTTGCGAACGATGATTCTCCCTTGAACTGCGCCAACTTCTCCCAGATTCGCACGTACACGTCCTGCAACGCCTCGCTGGCTTCTTGCCGATCGCTCGTCATGCGAACGCACAGGGCATACACGCGACCGGCGGTCGCCTGGTACAGGGCCTCGAAGGCGGCGACATCACCCCGCGTGGCGCGCGCGACGAGGTCGGACTCATCCAGCCGAGTGGGTTCGGGATCGGCCGAGGCCATGCAAGAGAGTGGGTGAGGAAATGCCGATGCGCTAGCCATGCATTGGATCAGATGTCGAGCGGGCGCCCGGCGTTTACGGTGGGTTTATTGCCGGGCGGGCGGCGACTCGGATGAGGCGATGCGGACCGTCTCGAGGCCGCGACCCCTGGCGATGCTGCCAGGAAGGGCGTGCGCACCGGATCGATGCCAACGCGCCGCGCATGCGCCTGACGCATGGACGCGCGACCGGTTATATCTGCCGAATTCTGCCACCGCTCACGAACATGACTTCCAACGCGCCCATCGAGCCCGGCACCGTCGACGTGACGATCGAGCACGGAGTCGCCACCGTCACCTTTGGTCATCCCAAGAGCAATTCCCTCCCCGGTGCCTTGTTACGGGAGCTGGCCCGTACGTTCGACGCGTTGTCGGGGAACGCCATGTGTCGCGTGGTGGTGTTGCAGAGCGTGGGCGGCTCGACGTTTTGTGCCGGGGCGTCGTTCGATGAGCTGGTCGCGATCAGCAACGAGGAAGAGGGAAAGACGTTCTTCTCCGGGTTCGCGCACCTTATCCTGGCCATGCGCCGCAGCCCCAAGTTTGTGGTGGCCAAGGTCCAGGGAAAGGCGGCGGGCGGGGGCGTGGGGATGATCGCGGCGGCCGACTACGCGATCGCTGCGCCCAAGGCGTCGGTCCGCCTGTCGGAGCTGGCGATCGGGATCGGGCCCTTCGTGGTGGGCCCCGTGGTGGAGCGGCGGATCGGGCACGGACCCTTTGCCGCCATGACGGTGGATGCCGATTGGCGCGACGCGGCGTGGGCACTGCGGCACGGGTTGTATGCGCAGGTGGTGGACACCCCGGTCGCCCTGGACACGGTCGTCTCCAATTTCGCCGTGCGGGTCGCCAGCTACAACCCGGAAGCCATGCGGTTGCTGAAGGCGAACTTCTGGGAGGGGACAGAGAGTTGGGACACCCTCCTTTTCGAGCGTGCGGCGATGTCGGGTCGGCTAGTCCTGTCGGAATACACGAGGAACGCCATTCGCGCATTCGGCAAGAGCTGATCCAAACCCAACGGTCATCGCCGCGACGTTAGGCTGCGGAACGCCAATCGCACGTGCGGCAAGAGCTGGTCAGTGCTCAACGGTCATCGGCGCGACGACAGGCGGAGGACGCACGCCGTGTCGCGGGGCCATGCCTGACCCCGCGTCGGCGGAGCGCGATGCCCGTCAATTCGGCGTGAACCCCAGCGCCTTCCAGATGTCCGCCGTGCGGTACAGCGCCCCCCCCTTCATGACCAGACGCACCGTGCGGACGTTGGCGATGTTCGTGAGGGGATCGGCGTCCAGCACCACGAGTTCCGCGGCCTTGCCCACCTCCAGCGTTCCGACCCTGCCCTCCATCCCCATGGCGCGCGACGCCGTACCACTCGCCGCGCGCAGCGCGTCACTCGGCGACATGCCGGCCTCGGCGTATAGTTCGATCTCACGGTACACAGAAAAACCTGGAACCCCTTCATCCGTACCGGCGACGACCGGCACACCCGCTCGGTACAACGCGCCGATCACACCAAGGGTCCGGGCAAGCCGGGCGTGCGCCGTCGCGGTGTCTATGCCCGCTGTGCCCATGGCGCGAATGCGCTGGGCGAGGACGGGCGGGAGTCGATCCACACCGGGCTGGAACGTGGCGACGGGCTGCGCCACCGAGTGACCAAGAATCTCGCCCCATGAAGCCGTCGGATCGATCACCGTACCCTTCTTCGCCAGAAACTCGATGATTGCACGCACCGAGTCGGAACTCGCCTCGCCACGTATGGGGAGATGGGCGATCTGATCCTGACCGGAATCCACGGTCGCCCGGAGCGAGAGCGCGTTAGGCACGTGCCCGGTGACCGTCATGCCGAGTTTGTGCGCCTCGTCGCTGATGGCCGCGACCACGGCCGGCGTCAGGAGCGAGTACAGCTTCATCTGTTCGAAGCCAAGGTCGTGATATCGACGGACCGCGGCGCGGCCTTCCTCCGCTGTGGTGGCGTTGATGGCCCCGAACGCATTCGGCCCGCCCCCATCGATCAACCCAGCCAGCAGCATGCGTGGGCCCAGCCCCTTGCCGGAATCCACGGCGGCGCGGAATGGCAGGATGAAGTCGAGGACGTTGCCCATGTCCCGAACCGTGGTAACGCCGGTCGCCAGGTACACCGGTGCCCATTCCCACTGCATGAGGTGGGTGTGCATGTCCCAGAGGCCGGGCGCGATCGTCTTGCCGCGCACATCGATGCGCGCCGCGCCGGCGGGGATCGTTAGGCTCGCACGCGGACCAATGGCGGTAATGCGCCCTTGCGTGACCAGCACGGTGGCGTCTGCTATGGCTGGCGCTCCAGTCCCCGAAATGACCGTGGCACCCACCAATGCGACGCTCCCCATGGCCACGGGTGTGACCTTCCGGGTCAGGGACGCCAACTCGGCCATGCGGTCTCGGGTCGCGCTGGCGCGGAGGCGCGTCCATTCCGGTTCCAGTGCCAGCCGCACGCCCTCCAGGATGAGCCCTCCACCGCCGGCCGTGGTGAAGCCGGCGAGGCGTCCCTGGGCATCCAGCCACACCGACTCCCATCCCCACACGACGCCGTTTACGGCGTAGCGGGTGAGTATCGCGGAGCTTCCGTTGGTGGACACCGTATCGCGGCCACGCTCCACGATCTCCACATCGTTGAGTGGACCGCCAGGTACAACCTTCAGCACCGCCGGTCGCCCATGGGACAGCCAGTAGCGAACGAGCAGCATGTGTTGCGAGATCGGGGACTGCCCAGAGATCCCGAACCACGCGGCCGGCAACTTCACGCGTTCCGGCTGGTTGTTCCTCTCGACGACCCCCTCGCGCCCGGCGACCGTGATGCTCAACTCGCGCCGGCTCGCCGTGTCCATGAGGCGGGTGACCTCGAGCCGCTTGAGCGCGCCATCCTTGGCAAGCGTTCCGGCGGCGGCGATGTGCGTCCGGCGACCACGATCGACGTAGTCGAAGTCTGCGGCATACGTTGCACCCGCCATCTCCGGTGTCAGCGACCATCGCTCGTGCCCAATGGGATAGCCCATGTAGTAGAGCCGAAGCGTATCGCTGATGGCCCCCGTCGACTGCGCGCGTGCGCATGGTACAAGGAACACGATTGCGGCGACTAGGAGTCCCACCGCTGGGCGATTCCGACCACCCCTTAGCACATGCTCCCGGGTGGCACGTGGGCGTTGCGTCATGGAATCCTTCTGGAGGATGAGCGATCGACGGACTTGCCGGTCACCGTCACCACGGCGGTCCACACCTGCTGGGTGCCGGTTCGATTGTCGATCCAAAGCGCGTGGAAGCGCCCATCCGCGTCGGCGGTGAGCCCGGCGGTGTCCCCTCCCGTCGCCGAGAAGGTACCGACCGCTGGTTGCCATGCGCCTACCTTTTTCGGGTCCGACCGGGCCGGCTGCTGCTGGCCCTCGTCGTTAGGTGCCGAAGACACCACCACGTCGGGAAGCCAGCTCGTGCCGCCGTCCAGGCTCGCGGTCATGCGAACCTCGTAGCCGTTCGTTCCCTGACGGGTAAGGCGCGAATACCAAAGCACGGCGACCACTCCCTCACGGTTCACGGCCACCGTCGGCATGAAGCGATCTCCCACGTTTGCCTCGCCCCCTGCCCCGACGGTCGTGGGTGCATCCCACGTGATGCCGCCGTCTGCCGATACGCTGCGGACAATCACCCCGTGCCCGGAGGAGAAGTCGGACCACACGGCGTACAACCGATCGCGATACGTCGCACTCCCCGGATCTGCAGCGAGACTCGCCGACACACCTCGTGTCCGTGGCGAGTTGTAGCCCGTGACCATGTTGCCGATTCGCACCGCGGGGGAAAGCGAGGCCCCGCCATCGGTGGAGCGGAATGCCTGCAACCACCCGCCGACCTCGCGAAGCTTCCCGGTGGCCGCGTTCCCGCCGCCAAGTAGCATGTGATGCTGCAGGACGACGACCGCGCCGGTCGAGAGCACGGCGACACCCGTGGCGAGAGAAGCCGCCGACGTGTCCCGCGATTGATCGACCAGGAGGCGGCGCGAGATGCTCGAGAAGGTGCGGCCGCCATCGCGGGAGCCCGCCAGCGTCAACGCATGCCGGAACGTGTCGTTCGCGTGACCCCCCGATTCACCGTGCAGGTGCTCATCAAACGCCACGTACAATGTGCCGCGCCGCGGACCGCGCGTCGTATCGACCGCCATGAATGGCCGGTCGTTGGCCTGCAATGCGTGAATCGCCGGTTCCCAACGCGTGCCGCCATCTGGCGACCGCCGCACATGCAGGGAGTCCGTGTCTGACGATGCGCCGGGCACCATGCCCGTGCCCGTGTTCGTCTTGGTGATGAAGTAGACTTGTCCGTCAGGTCCAAACGCGCAGGTCGGGTCGTCGGCAAAGTGCTCATCTGCCACCGTGGCCAGGTGCCACGACGCTCCACCGTCACTCGAGCGATAGGCAACGGAGTTCACGCTCCGCTCCGGCCCATCGCCAAGCATCGAGCAGGCGAGCAACAGCGGGCGCGTGGGATGGGCCGCCATCACGACTTCGTGATGGTTGACGTCTCCGATGGCCGTGCTGACGTGCACATTCCGGCCGACGACGAGTCGTGGGAGGTCTTGCGCAGCCGTCCTGACGGACGTCGCCAGCAGCAGCAGTCCAGCGACGGCCAGAGAACACGCTGACGAACCGTTCGGCATGGGCGAGTTCGCGACGGCCCTCGCAACCACGACGCGCCACCGGACGCTGCCTAACGCGGCCAGCAGACGGGGCGCCACCGGACGCGATGGCGCCTCGGCCCCGAACCGGTTACGAGCCGCCCTTGGAGCGAGCGAGCCCGAGTTCATGCGCAAAAAAGGACAGGGCCATGGCCGCATTCCCCACCCGCTGGCTGAAGGGCGCCCCAATACCGTGCCCGGCATCGCTCCGCGTCAGCAGCAGCACCGGCCCGCCAGCCGACGCATTCTGTAACGCCGCCGTGAACTTTCTCGATTGCCACGACGCCACCCGGGGATCGTTCAGGCCAGTCTCCATCAAGATGGACGGATACTTGATGCCATCGACCACGTGGTGCAACGGCGAGTAACCATACAGCGCGAGAAACTCCACGGAGTCGCTGGTGGCGCCGTACTCGCGCGTGTTGTAGGCGCCATTCGGAAACGTCTCGTGACGCAGCATATCGTAAATGCCAACGAAGCTCACCACGGCGCGATAAGCCTCCGGGTGCTGCGTCATGGCTGCACCCACCAGCAGTCCGCCGTTGCTGCCGCCGGTGATGCCTAACCGACTCGGCGTCGTGTACTTCTGCCTGACGAGTTCCTGGGCCGCGGCAAAGAAGTCATCGAACGAGTGCTGCTTCTGCGTGCGCATGCCCCCCTGGTGCCATCCCTCACCGAAGGAACTCCCGCCGCGGATGTCGGCGTAGGCCAGGGCTCCGCCGCGCTCGATCCAGGCGAGCGACGTGCCGATGAATCGCGGACCGTATACGTTCCGGAAGCCGCCATAACCAGTGAGGATGGTGGGCGCGGTCCCGTCCCTCGCCTGGCCCTGCTTCGTGACAACAGCCACCGGGACCTTGGTTCCATCCGACGAGGTCGCCTCCAGCATGTCGACGACCACGCCGGAGTAGTCGCCGGGCGAAGTGACGTCGAAGATCACGCTGGTTGCCCCGGTGCGGCCATCGTAGCGAATCCAGCGAGTGGGACGCGTCCATCCGCTGTAGGTCACCAGGGCATCGGATGATGCGGCTGACGAGGCGATTGAGCCGACGGAGACGCCACTGTCGGGCAGCGTCAGCGTTCGCACCAACGCGCCGTCCGTCCGGTAGTGGTCCACACGCGTGCGCATGCCGCGCGACCGCATGATCAGCATGCCACCCGCGATGGGCGTGATGGACTGCGCCGCCCACTCTCCCTCGGGCACGACGTCGCGCAGTTGCCCGTCATCCGACGCCGCGACGATTCGGCCACGCGGGCTTCCCTCGGTCGCGATCAGCATGAGCTGGTCGCCGACATACGTCCCGCCGGTCACCCCGGCACTGGCGGACACCGCCTTGTGCCAAGCCCCGGCGGAACGGATGTACACTTCGGCGAAACTCCCATCACCGATGTACGCCATGGCCGCCGTGCGTTGGCCGCTCGCGGAGGCGTTCAGCCCCCACATCACAATACGCGACAGCCCCTCGCCGACCTGGGGGGTAGCGTCGTTAGGTACGCCAAGCGTGTGGTGCTGGATGCTGACGTCAAACTCCTGCACGCCCTGCCCCGGTTGCGGCAGCCGAAAGCGCGCGAACGACACCCCGCGCTCGTCCCGGTCCCACGCCACGGTGGGCCCCGACGTTCCACCCCCGGCGAATGGCAGCGAGTCCGGGAGCACCACGCCTCGACGGACGTCGACAAAACGCAGCGTCGCCAACTCGTTTCCGCCCGTGGCGGTGGTGTAGGCCACAAAGGTGCCACGTGGACTGGGCCAGTAGCCGGTGATGGCGACGCTACCGCCGGCGTCGTTCACATCGACCAGTACACGCGCCGAGCCATCGGGCCATGGCTGCGACACCAACACCGGTTGTGGAGCTGGCGGCGAGTTACGGAGATAGAAGAGCGTTGTGCCGACGATCGTTGGCGACTGCCGATCCGGGGATGTTCTGGCCAACTCCCCGACGCGTTGCGTCAACGTGGAGTCGGTGCCCCACGCCGAGAGAACCGAGTCCGTGTACGTGTTCTGGGCCTCGATCCACTGGCGAACGTCGGCGGACGATCCGTTTTCCAGCCAGCGATAGGGGTCTTGCACGCGGATGCCGTGGTAGACGGCCGTTGTCGTATCTGTCCGGCTCGCTGGTGCACTGTGTTGCCGAGCTGGCGACGTGCAGCCAACGGCCGTGCCTAACCAGAGCGTGACGGTGAGCGCCCGCGCGACCCCCATGCCCATCCTCCAATGGTGTGTGCAGTGACGACTGGCAATGGCGTACGACGAACGAGGCGTCAGCGCCGAGCGTCGTCGCCAGTCGGTGTCCGAAAGGTGATCTGCCAGCCGGAAGTCTGCGCCGTGTCCGTGCGGATGACAATGCGTCGGACACCGTCCCGCGAGTCGCCGAGCGTAACCGTTGTTCCCGTGGCGGTCGCCGCAGTGACCGTCCACCCCGGAGGCTCCGTCACAAAGAGGGCATAGGGATCGCCCGCGACCACGCGTGACCGGCCGGAGAGCACGTGTCCGTCCCAGGCGACCTGCTCCAGATCCACACCGCCGCAACTCACGTGTCGGTTGGTCGCCAGTACTTGCGGATGGTTTTCCTGCGCGCGAACGCACAGCACTTGTACGCCCAACGTGTCGACGGGTGGCAACCTCAGGGAGTCGCGAAACGTCCCGACCAAACGCTGATTCCAGAAGTCGAAGACGACCTGCGCGCGATCGAGTGGGAGTCCGAGGTCGGCCAATGCGATGGCCGCCGGAGCGCCTGGGGTGCGCGCCAGCACCGTCCAGCGCTCGAAGGGGCGCGCGACGTCCAGCTGATACACCGTTTGTTGCAGCCGCTGATCCGCCTCGAATGGACGAGGGCCCGAACCGCTGACCTCATGCTGCACCATGGGCAATCGGCTGGAGCGCGATGGGTCCAGGTCGTACACCTGTCCGGGTTGCGTGAACAAGATGGGGGCGGCCCGTCGGGCGGCTTCCACCCGTTCCGTGCGATAGACGTCCGGTTTGTCCGTCAGCATCAACAACGAACCCGTCAGCGACGTGAGCGTGGCGGCGCGATACCCGTCGGCCCGGTTGATCTCTATGTGGTCCGGGTCATTGCGCCAGACCACGTTGTTGAAGGAGTTGAACTGGGCGAACGCGCCGTATCCAAAACCGTCGTCGCCCAGTCGTGTCGCGTCGATGACGCCGATCAGCTCCGGCCGTGGTCCCCACGAGGCAAGGAGGAACGACGTCCGCCCGATGGCGTCGCGAATCTGCTGGACAAACGATCGGTAGACCGCCACCCGGTCCAGTCCGCGCGCCGCAAACGAGGCGGCATGACTGTTGTAGCCCTCGTAGCGCAGGTGTCGCAGCGCGTCCACCTTGTAGTAGCCCCACCCCTGCGTTTTGAGCTGACGATAGACAGGCAGTACCAGATCTTCCATCGTCGCCTGCTTGGAGCCATCCATCACATACCCGACCCAGTTACCCCAGGCCGGCGACCCGTCTGCGTCGCGCACGAAGTACTGCGGATGCGCCTTGGCCCACGCCGAATCGTGAAACGTGGTGTTGGTCCACAACCCTGGGGTCAGCCCCTTGCCCGCGATGTAGCTGCGCAACCTAGGCAGTCCACCGGGGAACTTCTCGTTCGTGTTCAACCACCTATCCGGCGTCGAGATCGGCACCTGCTGGAATCCGTCGTCGATCTGCACGTACTCATACCCATAGGGCGCCAGACGCTCGGCGATCACGTCGGCGGCCGCGTGGATGTCCCCTTCCGTCACCTTGTCATAGAACGCGAACCAGGACGTCCAACCAGCGACCGATGCCTTCCATGGTTGGTAGGTCCATGGCTCATACGCGGACAACCCGCGATGTCTCTGGTAGAAGCGTGGTCGAAAGCGGAGCGTGACCTCGAACCCGCTGGCTTCCAGCTGAAACGCCGTCGAGTCGCCACCAACCACCGGCGTCACATGGGCACGCGCGGGAAAATCCACACTGAGGAGCCAGTCGTGGGTGCGGGCATACACGCCGCGGTTGAGGAGGTTGTAGCTGGGTCCCACGGAATGCCGGACGATCGGGAGTCCATCCTCACGCGGATCGGCGTCCACGGCGATCGCGTCGGCGGTTCCATGGATCACGCCACGGAGGTTCATCTGGCCGTCCCGCACCATCCAGCTCACGACCTGCGTCACCCGCCCGCCTGACGAGTCGACGAGGACTCGAAGGCGCGGACGGGCGCCGCGCGACGTGAGTGTCCCCTGGAAGACCACGGCGCCATCGTACTGCAGCACGACGGACGAATCGGCGGTGGTAACCCTGGCCGGCGTGTTCGGCGGCACGCGATTCGACGCAGGCTGCGCACGCGCTTGACCCGGCACCGCCAGCAACAACAGGCTGGCGCTCAGCCTCGACAATGGCCGCGTCATGGCACGTCCGACCACGCAACAGGCCGCGCGTTCACCGCCCAGACCGGGTGAAGCGCGCCTGATCCACCTGCGTGCGAGCCGGCGGGCCGGGCGTTCAGGTCGTCGGCGGATTGAACTGTTCGTGCTGGCTGTCAATCCAGCTCTGGTGGTACTTCGGGTCCTCGATGCCCATCGCCGCCTTGGCCACCTTGAGCGGGCGGAACGAGTCCATCATCACCGCCAGCTCATTCGTCGCCTTCATCCCGATGCTCCCTTCGTACCGGCCGGGATGCGGTCCGTGCGGAAGCCCATCGGGGTGATGCGTGATGCTCCCGTACTCGATGCCCTTGCGGCTCATGAACTCGCTCGAGGCATAGAAGAGCACTTCGTCCGAGTCCACGTTGCTGTGGTTGTACGGCGCGGGAATGGCATTCGGGTCGAAGTCGTACGGACGCGGACAGAACGAGCAGATCACGAAGCCGTCGCCCTGAAAAGTCTGGTGAACTGGTGGCGGTTGGTGAATACGACCGACAATCGGCTCGAAGTCGTGGATATTGAACGCCCACGGATAGAAGTACCCATCCCAACCGATCACGTCGAAGGGATGATGGTCGAGCACCAACTCGTTGATCGCGTCGTACTGCTTGACGAGCAGCCGGAAGTCGCCGCGCTCATCGTGCGTGTTCAGTGCGCTCGGACGGCGGATGTCGCGCTCGCAGTACGGCGCGCCCTCAAGCAGCTGCCCGAACTCGTTATGGTAGCGTTTGGGAAAGCGCACGTGCCCACGGCTTTCCATCACCAGGAACTTGCTGGCCTTGGACGTATCCAGTCGCCACCGGTGCAGGATGTTGCGGTGGATGACCACGTAATCGCCGGGCTGGTACGGCAGCTCGCCGAACACGGACTCGAGCACACCGCTCCCTTCGCACACGTACACGACCTCGTCGGCCTGCGAGTTCCGGTAGAAGTGCGCGTCCAGTTCGTCAGGCTCAACGTACAGCATGGCGATCTCGGTATTGAACAGGAGGGGGATGCGGTCCATCGTCGGACTGCCACCCTTCTTCGCACGTGCCGTCAGGAAGTGCCGATGCCTGAGCGAGGTGTCCTCGTCCGCCTCCCACGAAACGTCGCGAACCTTGCGCGCCGACTTGACCGTCGTGGGCGGATACGCGTGGTACAGCAGCGACGACGTCCCGACAAACCCTTCATGCCCCATCAACTCCTCTGCGTACAACCCGCCGTCGGGGCGGCGAAACACGGTGTGCCGCTTCTTGGGGATGCTGCCTAACGAATGATAGATCGGCATGAGTGAGGTCTACAGGTTGCCGCGGAGCTCCTGCTCGCGCTCGATGGATTCAAACAGTGCCTGGAAATTGCCCTTCCCGAATCCCTTCGCCCCCTTGCGCTGGATGATCTCGAAGAAGAGGGTCGGCCGATCCTGGATCGGCTTCGTGAAGATCTGCAACAGGTATCCCTCGTCGTCGCGATCGACCAGAATGCCCAGCTCGCGCAACGGTGCAAGGTCTTCATCGATCTTGCCCACGCGATCGAGCACCGTGTCGTAGTACGTGCCGGGGGTCCGGAGGAACTCCACGCCGCGCAACCGCAGGTCCGTGACCGTCTCGATGATGTTGTTCGTCGTCATCGCGATGTGCTGGCAGCCAGGGCCTCGATAGAAGTCGAGATACTCCTCGATCTGCGATTTCTTCTTTCCCGTGGCCGGCTCGTTGATTGGAAACTTGATCCGGCCGTTCCCGTTGGACATCACCTTGGACATCAGCGCCGAGTATTCCGTGGAGATGTCCTTGTCGTCGAACGTGAGCAGGTTGTAGAAGCCGAGGACGCGTTCGTAGAACGCCACCCACTCGTTCATCTTGCCTAACTCGACGTTCCCCACGCAGTGGTCGACGTACTGCAGGCCAGTGGCAGCCGGCGCATAGGGCGAGGCGATCTCCACAAAGCCCGGCATGAACAGTCCCGTGTAATTCCTGCGCTCGACGATCGAGTGGATCGTATCCCCATACGTCTTGATCGCCGCAATGACGATCTCTCCCGCCTCGTCCTTCAGGACCTCGGGCGCGCGTGCCGACACAGCGCCCCGCTCGATCGCCTTGGCGTAGGCCGCCCGGGCATCATCTACCCAGAACGCCAGGTCCTTCACCCCGTCACCGTGACGGGCGACGTGCGACGCAATCTCTCCTTCCGGCCCTAACGAGGTGGTGAGTACCAAGCGGATCTTGTTCTGTTGCAGCAGGTACGATGCGCGGTCGCGCACACCGGTCTCTGGCCCGCGATACCCGACCAGCTGGAATCCAAGCGCCCCGCGATAGAAGTGCGACGCCTGCTTGGCGTTGCCGACGTAGAACTCGATGTAATCCGTGCCGTTGATCGGAAATGCGTCGTGCGCCGGCTCGGTGGTAGGAGAGGTCAGAGTCGCCATGGCAAACTCGAGGACGAAGGTCGATTGAACACAGAAGCCCGACCGTCCCCGCGCAGCATTGTGGAACGGTCTCCTCGAATCTAAGGCGGTCACCCGGCTACCGCCCGGTTGGGACGCCCTGCCCCTTGGCCGGCGCAGGCCCCATTCTTATCGCAACCCCCAACCGGCACCTCCCGTAGTGCGGACCGCACGCCACAACTCGCACCTCCTGTGACCACGCCCCCACCCGAACTGCTCGACCTCGCCGCAATCCTCGCCGGACAATACGAGATACGTCGTGAGGTGGGTCGTGGTGGCATGGGAATCGTTTACCTCGCACGCGATCTCAAGCTCGATCGCGACGTCGCCATCAAGACCCTCCCGCCGCACCTGGCGGACAATCCCGAAATCCGCGAGCGCTTCCTTCGCGAAGCGCGCACCGCCGCTGCATTGGCGCACCCGAACATCGTCCCGATCCATCGGGCCGATGAGATCAATGGTCGCGTCTTCTTTGTCATGGGATACGTCGACGGGGAGTCGCTCGCGCAGACGCTTCGCGCGAGTGGTCCGCCGTCTCCGCGACGCGTGGCGGAGATCCTCATAGACGTGGCGTCGGCCCTCGCCTACGCGCATGACCACGGCGTCATCCACAGGGACGTGAAAGCGGAAAACATCCTGCTCGACGGCAGGACGGGGCGCGCCATGGTCACCGACTTCGGGATCGCGCGACTGGCCGAGGCCAAGCCACTCACCCAGACGGGTTCGGTGCTCGGGACGGTCTACTACATGAGCCCGGAACAGGTGAGCGGCGACGCCATCGACGGGCGCAGCGATCTCTATGCGTTAGGCGTGGCAGCTTTTCTGGCGCTCTCTGGTCACTTCCCGTTCGAGAGTGACACCCCATCGGCGGTTCTGGTCGCTCACGTCACGCGCCGCGCCCCGCTATTGCGCTCGCTGGCGCCCCACGTTCCTGAGGTGTTGGCCGTGCTGGTCGATCGCTGCCTGGCCAAGGATCCCGCCGAGCGTTTCGATACCTGCCACACCTTCGCCAACGCGGTGAACGACATTGTCGATCGCCTTCCGGACTCGGCGCCATCCTTGCCACTCACGCCGCTGCTGATGAGTGAGACGGAAGCGCAGGCCGTCTGGGAGCGTGCCGCCGCGTTGCAGGCGGCGACAGGGGCGGTGGTCCCACCTCCCAACCTTCGCTTTGCCGATCGAAAGCGGCCAACAAGCGCCACCTCCGCGTACTCCATGACGGAGGTCGAGGCCGGTGCCAGCGGTGCCGGAATTGGTGCGCAATATGTCTCTCGCGCCATCGCCGAGTTGGGGCTGTCGGGCAATGAACCTGCGCCGGCCGCCGCTGTCGTACGCCCCGGCAACGCGCCGCCGAAGAACTTCTTCCTGGGCGAGTCCACGTCCGTGGCCTTCGAGGCCTCCATCGACGGCGAGATGGATCCCCGCGACTTTGACGTGCTCACGGACTGCATCCGTCGTGCGCTGGGCGATTCCGGTCACATGGCAGTTGTCGGTCGATCGCTCACGTGGAGCTCGGCGGATCGCCAGCGAAAGGTCGCTGTGTCGGTCCTGGTCCGCGGCGGACGAACCACGGTGCACGTTACGGAACGATTGCGTGACCTCGCCGGCGGGCTCTTTGGTGGCATCATGGGTGGAGGGGGCGGCGGGATGATCGGCCCATCGATCGGCATCGGAGTCAACGCATTTCACTCGGGCCTGGCTGCCGCCGGGATGGCAATCGGGACCATCGGGCTCGCGTACGGCATCGCGCGAACCATTTACACCCGGATGACGCGTTCGAAGCGCAAGGTATTGGAGCGGCTCACGGGGGACCTGGTCGAATTGGCGCGCGAATCCATGCGTACGAGCGCGCTTCCCCCTGCACGCGATCCGCGTCGACTGGGGCGTTAGGCCGCTCCGCGGCGCACCTGATCGCGCTGACGTCTCGGCGCGATCGCACGGGTCGCATGTACGGCCTGTCCCAGAATCATGGCCGCAGCGCCGCGCTGCCGCGTGATTGCACATCGTCCCAACCCTTCTCAGTGAGCTATGTCGCGTAGTCCAGTTGCCGTGACATTCACGCTGATGTTGACCCTGCCAGCTCTCGCGAGCGCGCAGGCGTCCACGGGGATTGCGACGGTGGATTCCGCAACCGTTGCCCGCGAAGCCTATCGACAGGCGGCGAACGCATTGGCGCGCGGCGACACGGCCGCGGTCCGGCAGGCGGTTCGTCACGCCAGCGAGGCGTGGCCAACGCAGGAGGCCTATCTCTGGTCGCGGGCCAGCTTCGCCGCCCGCGCGCACGATACCGTAGACGTCATCCGTTCCCTGGAGGCGTATGCAGCGTTAGGCGTGGGGCGCGACATTCAGTCGTCACCGGCCTTGAGTGGGATGGCCACCGTCCCACGCGTTGCCGCCGTCGTCAAACGCCTGAACGCAAACCGCGCCCTCTTGGCGGCCAGCACCCCCCGTGGACGAATCGCCGACTCCACCTTCTATCCAGAGGGCATGGACGTGGACCCGCGGACCGGGGAGATCTTCGTCGCCAGCATACGACACGGCAGCATCGCCGAGCTGGATGCGAACGGAGCGCTGCGCCGTGAGGTGCTACGGACGGGTACACCGGGAATCGGCGGTATCTTTGGCGTGCGTGTAGACCCGCGCGGCGATGTGCTCTGGGCCACCACCAGCGCGCTGCCACAGTCGGAGCGCTACGCATCGGGTGACTCGGTAGTCGCGGCACTGCTCAAGATCCGCCGCTCGGATGGAACGGTGGAACGGCGATGGGACCTCGCACCATCTGCGGCCGGCCACATCCTGGGTGACCTGTCCATGGGTCCGCAGGGCGATGTGTTCTTCACCGATTCCAACGAGCCGTACGTCTACCGGCTGCGCCCTGGCGCCGACTCCCTGGAACGCATCACGCATCCGTACTTCCGCAACCTGCAAGGGTTGGCGCCGACTCCGGACGGCAAACGCTTGTACCTGGCCGACTACTCTCACGGACTGTTGCGGCTGGAGCTCGGGTCCGGACAGGTAACACGTCTGACCGATGCGCCAGGTTCCACGTCCCTGGGATGCGACGGAATCGTCTGGCAACGCAACTCGATCATTGCCGTCCAGAATGGCGTGGACCCCGCCCGCATCGCGCGGTTCGAGCTGGACCGGACGGGTGCGCACATCGTGCGCGTGGTCGTCCTGGACCGGCAGGTGACCATTGCCGACGAGCCGACCATTGGTGCCCTACGTGGTGACGAATTCCTGTACGTCGCCAACAGCCAGTGGAACAAGTACACGGACGATGGGCGGCGGCGCCCCGAGGTCCCCCTCGCGCCGGTCGTCATCCTCGGCGTGCAACTGTCGACGAGGCACTGATCGGCGCGACGGGTTCTGTCCGTCAGGCAAAACGCACGGCAGGCTCGCGGTTCGGGCTGGCGTACTCACTGTTCGAGCGCGGCGACGTGGCCGGTGCGCGCGCGGAAGCCGACACTGGGCTCGCCCAGGGTCAGCTCCGCTCGTATTTCCGCTGGATCATCGCGCGAGCCGACAGCCTAACGGCGGCTCGGACCGGACCTCACTGAACTCGACTGCTCGGCCATCGGCGCTTGTGTGTCGGTGACGCCGACGACCCTCTTCGGTTGCGCTACTCGTCAGGCAGCGCGAACGCCACAAAGGTTCCCCCCGATGGCGCGCCATTCTTTCCGCCGCCACAGGCGATCACCACGTATTCCTTCCCGTTCACGACGTAGAGGGACGGCGTCGCATTCCCAGACGCTGGTAGATCCGCCTCCCACAAGAGGGCCCCGGTGCGCTTGTCGTATGCATGGAACTTCTTGTCGTAGGTGCTGGCACCGATGAAGAGCAGTCCGTTCTGTGTCACGACGGGACCGCCGTAGTTGTCGCTGCCGGTCCGCGTCAGCCCCTTGGCGGCAAGCGCGGGATATGTTCCAAAGGGAATCTTCCAGACGATACGACCGCGATTCAAATCGATCGCGCTCAACGAGCCCCACGGCGGTGTGATGGCCGGATAGCCATCGGGATCGAGGAAGATGTTGTAGCCGTCGTTGCGGTACTTGAGCCAGAACGGGTTGGAGCCGGCACTCTCCACCGCGTCCTTCCCGGTCATCAGGTACTTCACGAGGTCGTTGATCGCCCCGCCTTCCAACTGCTCGCCGAACGCCGGCATGCGTCCGGTACCTTGCCTCACGACGGTGGCAATCTGTTCGGCGGTGAGTCGCTTGCCTACGTCGTTCAGCGATGGAACTTGCCCTGGCGTCCCCTTCATGTCGTCGCGGTGACAGCTCGCGCAGTAGTTGCGATAGAGCGACCGGTCGTCACGTGGCAGCATCTTCAGCAACCACGCCATCTCGTTCGCGTTCACATACAGGAGACCCGTGGACGGGTCGTACGCCGGCCCACCCCACTCCCCGCCGCCGTCGTAGCCAGGGAACACGACCAGCCCGTCCTCGCTCGGCGGCTTGAACATCCCGGCGTGCTTGTATTTCCGGAACGTCTCGAGCGCGGCCTTGCGTGCTGCAGGGGTCCGCCGCGTCAGCATGTCCGCCGTGAGGTTCTGTCGTACGAACGGTGGTGGCAGGAGCGGGACAGGCTGTGTCGGACTCGCTTGTTCGCCTTCGAGTGTCGACGGCGGCACCTTCCGCTGCACGATCGGGAAGAGTGGTGCTCCCGTCTTGCGGTCGAAGACGTATACGAAACCCGTCTTGGTGATCTGGGCCAGGGCGTCAACCGGTGTACCGTTGCGCCTGACGGTCACCAATGCTGGAGGCGCGGGCAGGTCCATATCCCACACGTCGTGCTTCACCGTCTGGAAGTGCCACACGTACGTTCCCGTTCGCGCGTTCAGGGCCAGCACCGAGTTGGCAAACAGGTTGTCCCCGATCCGATTGCTTCCATAGAAGTCGAAGGCCGCGGAGCCCGTCGCGGCGTAGACCATGCCGAGCGCAGGATCCACCGTTAGGCCCGCCCAGGCGTTCACGCCGCCGGTGATCTTCCACGCGTCGGCCGGCCAGGTGTCGTACCCGAACTCTCCGGGACGCGGGATCGTGTGGAAGGTCCAGCGAATCTCCCCTGTCATCGTGTCGAACGCCCTGATGTCCCCGGGAGACGAAGGCAAGCTCTCAGCGACGCTGGAGCCCAGGATGTAGAGGTCTTCGAAGATCACACCGGGCGTGCTCGCGCTGACAGACAGGCTGGACGCCGGCCGATCGAATCCTTCGCGCAGGTCGACCTGTCCGTCCTTCCCGAATGTCGTGATCGGCTTCCCCGTCTTTCGATCCAGCGCCCAGAGATGATTGCGGTGCGTGACAAAGACGCGGTCCTTGTAGACGGTGACGCCGCGATGTCGATAGCGCCCCGGGCGCGCGTCGTAGGTATTCGGATCGAAACTCCAGATCTCCTTACCCGTTGCCGCGTCCAGCGCAAAGACCCGGAGCTTTGGAGTCGTCGCGTACAACACGCCATCGATGATGATGGGGTTGGACTGCATCTCCGATCCCGGAAATTCATCGTGCGTCTCGTAGGTCCACGCCACCTGGAGCCTTCGCACGTTTTTGGGAGAGATCTGCGAGAGTGTTGAATAGCGGATGTTCTCCGTGGATCCGCCGTAGGTCGGCCAGTCGACGTTCTGCGCGGCGAGTGCGGCGGGGGCGAGAAGGAGCGCGAGGAGAGTCCGCATTGGCGGCGAGAGGGGGGTACGGGGTGTTGGTGCGCGAGCGTGCGAGCGTGCGAGCGTGCGAGCGTGCGAGCGTGCGAGCGTGCGAGCGTGCGAGAGTGCGAGAGTGCGAGAGTGCGAGAGTGCGAGAGTGCGAGAGTGCGAGAGTGCGAGAGTGCGAGAAATTGCTCAAACGCGCAACGCTGCCAGGTCCTCGAACAGACGAAGTGCATCCGGGTTCGCCAGCGCATCCACGTTCTTCACCGGACGCCCGTGGATTACGTCACGCACCGCCAACTCGGTGATCTTGCCGCTGATCGTCCGAGGAATGTCGGCGACCTGCAGGATGACCTTGGGCACGTGGTGGGGGGAGGTATTCTGGCGAATCTGCCGCCGGATGCGCTCACGCAGTGCGTCCGTCAGCGTCTCGCCCCCGCGCAGCCGCACAAAGAGCACGATTCGAACGTCGGCGTCGGCGCCATGGCCGATCTCCTGTCCGATCACCAGGCTCTCCACTACCTCGCTGAGCTGTTCCACCTGACGGTAGATCTCGGCGGTCCCAATCCGTACCCCGCCGGGATTCAGCGTCGCATCGCTGCGACCGGTGATCACCAGCCCACCGTGGGGGGTCAGCTCGGCCCAGTCGCCGTGCCGCCACACACCGGGGTACTGCTGGAAGTAGGCCGCGCGATACAGGGCGCCATCCGGGTCATTCCAGAAGGCCACCGGCATGCTGGGAAAGGGTCGGGTACACACGAGTTCCCCTGGCTCACCGTGGACCGGCCTCCCGCGCGCGTCAAAGACGTCAACGGCCATGCCCAGACCTCGGGCCTGGAGTTCACCACGCCAGACTGGGCCGGCCGGGTTGCCTAACGCGAAGCAGGA
The DNA here is from genome assembly GCA_044224875.1 of Gemmatimonadaceae bacterium. Lineage (GTDB taxonomy): Bacteria > Gemmatimonadota > Gemmatimonadetes > Gemmatimonadales > Gemmatimonadaceae > JABAQJ01. Next base: position 42,951 of record JBGAJQ010000033.1, read on the forward strand.
GATGATGTCCGTGCCGCCGCTGATGCTGCCGAGGCAGACGTCGCCCTTGACGTCGCGGTAGACGTAGTCGAAGGAAGGGGGAGCGAGCGGGCTCCCAGTGGACAGCACGGTCTTGAGCGGGGTGAGGTCGTGCGTCCGGGCAGGCTTCAGGCCTTCCTTCTCGGCCAAGGCGAGGTACTTGGCACTCGTCCCGAACACCGTCAGCCGTTCCTGCTCCGCCAGCTCCCACAGGATATCGGGGGGCGCATGTGCCGACGATGAGCTCGCGCGGGTACGCGGGCCCGGTACGAGGGGCGCGCCATCGTACAGCACGATCGTGGCGCCAACGGCGAGGGCGCTCACCAGCCAATTCCACATCATCCATCCGCAGGTGGTGAAGTAGAAGATGCGGTCGGTGCGATCGAGGTCGACGTGGAGGCGATGTTCCTTCAGGTGCTGGAGGATGGTGCCGCCGGCCCCGTGCACCATGCACTTGGGCAGACCGGTGGTGCCTGACGAGTACATGATGTACAGCGGGTGATCGAAGGGAAGTCGACGGAAGGTCGGGCCCGCGTTCGGCGACGCGTGGCGCGCGATCCACTCCGACCACCAGGACGCGCCCTCGGGAAGCTGCCCCGTCGCGTCGCTGCCACCGCCTGCGCGGGTCACCCCTTCTCTCGCCGTTCCCTCGCCGGCGCTCGCGAGGCCGCCAAGGTACCGCACGACCACCACGCGCCGAATCGCCGGAATGGCGGCGGCAATCTCCCGGACCCGCTCCAGGCAGTCGAGGCGCTTGCCGGCATAGATATATCCGTCAGCTGCAATCAATACCGTCGGCGCAATCTGACCGAATCGGTCGAGGACCCCCTTCACACCGAAGTCAGGCGAGCAGGACGACCAGATCGCGCCAAGGCTGGTCGCCGCCAGCATCCCGACGACCGCCTCGGGGATGTTGGGCAGGAACGCCGCGACACGATCACCGACCCCGACACCCGCGCCCGCCAAGGCCTGCGCGACCTCGCCCACTCGTCGCCACAATTCGGCGTAGGTCAACGATTGCTGGCGACCTTGCTCATTCCACGAAACGAGCGCCTCCCGGTCATCCCGGTATCGCAGGAGTTGCTCGGCGAAATTCAGGCGGGCGCCCGTGAACCAGCGCGGACCGAGCGTTGCGTCTGGCGGTGCCAGTCGATCGAGGCCGACCACCACCTCGTCGTACGTCGCCCCCTGGGCGGTCGCGTCTGCCTCCACCCCAGCGGCGCGCCACCACGCGCCCCAGAACGCCGCGGGATCGTCCACCGACCAACGCCAGAGCGTCTCGTAGTCCAGTCGGCCGTCAGTTGCAATGAAGGTGCGGCCCGTATCGCGCTCCACGGTACGCGCGAACGCCACCAGCTGCGAACGAGACGCCCGCTCTGGCGAGGGCTGCCAGAGCGGGCGATCGGGTTCGGCTACGTCCCGCATCTCGAGTGCGTATGAAACGTCAGAGGCCGGTCAGCTGGATATCGAACACGAGGTTCGCATTGGGAGGGATAGAGCCGCTTCCCTGTGCGCCGTAGGCCAGGGCGGACGGAATCACGAGCCGCCGAGTGCCGCCAACTTTCATGCCGGGAATACCGAACTTCCAACCTTCAATGAGGCTTGCAAGCGGAAACGAGGCGGGGGTCGCATCGCCGACATTGGTCTCCACCTTCGTGCCATTCGCGAGCCACAGCGTGTAGTACACCTTCACGGTTGACGTCGCCGTCGCTGTTCCCCCGGTGCCGACGAGCAAGTCCTTGTAATAGACGCCGGACGGCAGTTTCGTCATCGCCGTCAGGTCAATCCCCAGCGACGTTGCCCACACTTGCTGTTCCAAGGGAACCTCCGGCGGCGGACTGGTTGAGTCGTTGCACGCGGTAATCCCCATCAAGACCGCGGCCATGCATGCAAACACCCGATTCGACATCCTCTGCTCCTTACGCAATCAAGTCCTTCGTGATATCGGCGACCGTCGGACATCCGGCCAACGCCATCGCCAGGTCAAGTTCACTGTACAGTAACTGCAGCACGTCGTGAACGCCTTGCTCGCCGCCCACGCTTAAGCCCCACAGCACCGGTCGCCCCAGCAGGGCGGCCCTGGCACCCAGGGCGACCGCCTTCAAGACGTCGGTACCGCGCCGAATACCGCCATCGATGTACACTTCCCCTCGCCCCTCCACCGCGTCCACCACGGCCGGCAGCACCCTTGCGGTGACGGCCGACGTGTCCAGCTGACGTCCGCCATGATTGGACACCACAATCGCCGCGGCCCCTGAGTCGATCGCACGCATCGCATCGTCTTCGCGAACGATCCCCTTCACGATCACGGGGAGTCCACACACATCCTTGATCCACTGGATGTCCCGGTGCGTGACGCCGGGGTCGTGTAGCCCGCGAAAGTGCAGTTCGAGTCCGGAGTCCTGGGCGGTGGCACTCGGCACATGACCCGCGCCGGCATGGATGGCGTTGGCGATCTGCATGCCCGCTGGGAGGGAAAACCCGCTGCGTATATCCCGCTCGCGACGTCCGATCATCGGCGCGTCGACCGTCAGCACCACCGCCTGATAACCGACCTCCCTCACCCGCTCCAACAACGCCCGCGTCACGCCGCGATCTCGATACACGTACAGCTGAAACCACTGTGGTGCTTCTGTCGCGGCGCGGACGTCCTCCAGGCTCGTGGTGGCGGTGGTGCTGACCATCATGATGGTGCCGATGGCCGCCGCAGCACGCGCCGTCGCCTTCTCACCGTCGGCATGCGCGAGCTTCTGCATGGCCGTGGGCGCAATCATCACGGGCATCGAGATCGGCGTGCCTAACACCGTGGTCTGCAACGAGCGGGTCGAAACATCCACCATGGTGCGGTAGCGGATCTCGATGTCGTCCCACGCACGCCGATTGTTACGAAGCGTCACCTCATCGTTGGCGCCACCTGTGAGATACCCCCAGGCGGACGCCGACATGCACCCTTCGGCCGCCGCTTCGTAATCAAAGAGGTTGAGCAATTGCACGACGCGCGCTCGAAAAGGGGAGCTGACGGATTGCCTAACGTGTATATCCGCTGGTATCCCGGAGCGGCGCGGTGCACGCCGGCCACGTCGTGGGTTGCGGGAATCCCCCGGGCGCCGCGGCGCGCGGCCCCTGTTCGAACACGCGGCGATCACGTGGCACCGTCTGCGGGTCCTCGGACGCCAGATAAGCCAGGATCGCCGTGAGTGTGGCGTTGTTCTTCAGTTCGTCAAATACCACCTTGTCGAACGTGTCGCGATTGGTGTGCCAGGTGTAGCTGCCGTAGTTCCACGGCGTAGCGCCCAGACCAAAGCCTGGCGCACCGTAACAGGCGAACGAGGCATTGTCCGATCCACCGCCCGGCGGCGCCCCAGGGAAGGCCATCTGCACGTGGCGCGCGATGTCCGTCGGGACGTTGGCCATCCAACGCGCCAGGAAGCCAGAGGCGCCGATCAACCCGGACGCACTCAGGTTCACCACACGCCCCGTCCCGTTGTCCTGGTTGAACAGGGCTTGCAGGCCGCTGACGACTTCCGGGTGATCCTGCGCCCACGCCCGAGACCCGTTGAGTCCTTGCTCCTCGCCCGACCAGTGCCCCACCACGATCGTCCGCTTGGGATTGGGATACACCTTCTTCAGGATGCGCATGGCCTCCATCATCGTGAGCGTGCCGGTGCCGTTGTCGGTGGCGCCTGAGCCCGCATCCCACGAATCGAAGTGCGCGGACAGCACGATATACTCGTTAGGCTTCTCGTTCCCCTTCAACTCGGCGATCGTATTGAAGACCGGCACGTCGCCCAAGGCCTCGGACTCGGCCCGCACGCGAAGCGTCGGACCCTGGCGATTGTCGGCGAGTCGGAAGACCAGCCCATAGTCCTCGCACGACAGCTCGATCGCCGGCACCACCTGCCGCAGGTCGCCAAACACCCGGCGCGTTCCCCACGCCTGGTTGTCCCAACGCGACGTGATGATCCCCGCGGCGCCAGCCTCACCCAACCGCTTGCCTAACGGGCCGGCCGCCAACCCGGTGCTGTACCCCGTCGACGCAATCCGCCTGGCCCACGCCGACCGGGCCGCACTCCGCTGCTCCTTCATCCGGTCCACGGTCTCCTTCGTCGCCCACTGCTGCCAATCGTCGTCCGGACGGCACGTCGGCTCGGGAAAGGAAATCAGCACAAACTTGCCCTTCACCTGCGGCAGCCAGGCCACCAAGGCCGCGCTGTCGGCGACTTCGGGAAGCACCACGGCCGAACCCGACACGTCCTTCCCGCCAGTGCCCGGACTCCAGGCCAACATTCCACCTTCCAGCGACCTCGTGCGCGGCGTCAGCAAGTCGACATGCGTGATCCCGCGCCGCCATCCCCGCCACGTCCCGTACTTCTCGTTGCGGGCGGGTACGCCCCACGATGTGTACATCTGGACCAGCCAGTCATTCCCGCTCTTGATCTGCGGCGTCCCCGTTAGGCGCGGACCGATCGAATCGAAGAGTGTCTGGGCCAGCGGATAGGTCTGGGACGAGTCCATCCCTTCCGCATAGAGGCGACGGATCGTCTGGTCGGAGCTCGTCCATGTCTGCGCCGCGAGCGGCGTGACGGCGAGCAGGAACACGAGGCCAAGGGAAAGTCTGCGTGGCATGTGGCGCGCGGGGTTCGTGAGACGAAGTCGGTGAATGCCGACCCAGCGAAGGGGGAATTGCACGCGGGGGCGCCGCAGAATGTAAGACCCATCATGCGCGACGGCGACGGTTGCCGGCTTCGCGACCTGCGACTAACGCTCGCGCCCCCGATTTCCGCTCAGGCCCTCGATTTCCGCCCGCAGGCATCCCTTGGTGCTTTACAATGCAAAGTACTTGTTGTATTGTATCACCGTCGACGCGTCGTCGTGATTGAGACCGGCCGCTCTCGCCTTGCCGACGCTACGCTCCACCCAGGCTCCATGTCCGCGCTCACTCGATTCTTCTTTCGTCAGGACGTCGTCACGGCGCCAACCACCACGCAGACCATCGCATGGTGGGAATCGCGACGGCCGGCGTACAATCTCGCGGTCGGTGCCACTGGGCTGCTGTCACTGGCGCTCACGAACCTTTTTTGTTGGCTGCCGCCGCATTCTTCGCCCCTTCCCTGGCAAGCCGACGTGATCGTGCCGGTGATTTACGGCGTGTTGGCCAACGTCTTCTACACGTTCGGCTCGGCCGCGGAGTTGGGCGTGCGAAAGTGGTTGGGGGATGACATGTCGCCCGTGGGTCCGGCGATCTTCCGCTACGGGTTCGCGTTCTCCCTCGGGCTCACGATGATGCCGACAGTCATCGCGTTTGGATCCTGGTTGATCCGGATCATCGTGAGCGTGACCCGCTGAGGACGGAAACGCGACGTGCCGTGCGCGCGCCGCGCACGGCACGAACGCCTAACGGTTCAGCCTCTCGCTACTGGATGTCCGTCTTCTTGGAATCCGAGTAGATGCCGTTGAAGAAGAACTTGAATGTCCCGTGCGGCTGCCCGCGGAACAGGATCTCCGGCCCGAACAGGAAGAGTTTGCCCTTCCCGACGTCGGCCTGAGCGACCGCCACTCCGCCTTCGAGGTAGTTCTGGCCCCACGCCCAACCGCTGCGCAGAGGCTTGGCACGGTCGTACCACGCAACGGGCCGCACCCCGCGGAGCGCCGCGTCAGGCTCCAGCCGGAAGGTCGGTGAGTCGTCGAAGAACACATCGACTTCCTTGTCCAGTCCGGCCGCAACTGGCATGGTGTTATCCACGGCCACGCGCATCACCGATCCCGGCACATAAAACTTCTCGCGAGGCAATTCACGTTCCTCGCCGGCGGGCGTGCGTTCGACCAGCTGATCCTGGATCGGAAGTCCCAGATGCTGCGCCAGGTTGGTGGATGTCCCGATGGTGATGACGACGCCCCCTTCCTCCATGAACTGCTTGATCTGCGGGATGGTCTTTTCCGCCGTGACCCTGCCTAACGTGGGCCGCCACTCGGCGGGAACGGCATCGGCGCTCGGCTGGCGGTTGAAGAAATCCGTGAGCGCGGACAATTCGCCACCGCCCTGACGACGCACGGCGGGAATGGCCCCGGTCACGAAGACCAGCACATCGAACTTCTGGCGCAGGTTCCCGGCGTCCAACACTTGCGGGAAGACCACTTCGTAGGGGAACTCGAACTGCTCCAGCAGCCACTTGGTATGACCGGCCGGCATGGAGCCGCCGTATTGGTCCCACACGCCGATGCGTTTGGTGCTGACCTTGGCCGCATCGCCGGCGCTGGCGGTGGTTCCCGCGATGTGGAGATCCAGATCGCGAGCGGCCTTCTCGACGATGCCCTTGCTGTCGTTCGTGGCCGCAATGTAGTAGCTGCCTTGTCCATAGGTGCGCCCGCCGGCCGTCATGGGCGCCGCAATGCGGTACACGCCGACCCCGGCCTTCAGGGCGCGGTTCACGGGAATCACGGCGTCGTTGGCCGCGGCATCCACCAGGTACCCCTTGGCCCCACCCGCATCGGCGATTGTCGCAGCTGGCGGTGAAGCGAGTCCGGGAATCTTCTCACACGGACAGTCGAACCCGTCCAGCAGGCGATCGAACTTGACACCCATCTGGAAGGCCAGCGTGTAGCCGGCGTTGTCGTACGGGGGCTTGGGCGGGCCGCCTGGATACGCAAAGTCGTTTGGGTGATCCTGCGGCTCGAACATGTCCAACACGTGCGGACGGAACGCCTGCGCGGTCTTCACCACGTACGATCCGGCCGGGTACTGCCTGCCCGCGGCCGTGAAGGCCTGCGTGGCGCGCATCACGGTCACGTTCACGCGGCGCAAGGTGTTCACGAATTTGGTGGCGGTCCCGAAGTCGGGTTGATCTGACGGAAGGATGTAGCCGCGCGGGTCGCGCTTGGCAGGGTCCCGGAGAGCATCGAAATACTTCGTCGGGACGGTGCCACCGAACGGATTCAGCGCCGCGGAAAGACGGTCGCGGCCATTGCCGGTCGCCGAGCCCGACGCACGGTCCTTGTTGATCTGCGCTTGCAGGTCGGCGACCTCGGTCGGCGTGGTCGTCCAGGAGTCGCGGCTCCCCCGCTCGATCGAGTTCTTGCCCATGCGGTACAGGTTGAACAGGAAGTTCTCGCGGTTGCGACTGGCGATGTCGAAGACCGCGTAGTTGGCCGTCACCGAGTAGTCGATGGACTGACGGAAGTGCCACTTCTGCGGGGCGATCGGGTACGGCAGGTCTCCGCGTGGCAGCTGGTTGTTCACGACCAGCGGAATCTCGATCGGGGTCGGGTTCCCGATCGTTTCCGTCAGCAACCCGATCATGTTGTGGAAGTACACCGTCGTGCGTAGGCCACCATTCCACCACGTGGAGTAGCTGGACCCCGAGCGCATCGTGACACCGGGCTTGCCCTCGGCCTCGAAGCGCGAATGCATGGCCGCCGCCACCAGGTCGATGCTGACGGGAACGAGGGGATCGAAGTTGTAGTTGAATGGATCGCGGAATGGCGGCGCAAACATCACCGTGCCCGCCGGTCCCGTCTGGTGGTGATTGTACACGATCTGCGGGAACCACTCGTGGTACTGGATCCGCGCGATGTTCTGCGACTCCGGCTGGTTCAACATGTAGAAGTCACGATTATTGTCGTGACCGATGTATTTCTGGTAGAGCCGCGGAATGCTCATGTTCCGCTTGAGGGTGTCCTTCTCCTGCATGTACCAGCCGGAGACCAGCTCCATGCCATCCGGATTTGCGTGCACGGCAAGGATGATGTTGTCGTGCAGGATGCGTTGGGTCTCTTCGTCGTTGCGGCTGATAAGCTGATACGACGTTTCGATCAACTGGTGGGCGCCCAGCACCTCGGTGGCGTGCAATCCGCCGTCGAACCAGACGATCGACTTTCCCTCCTTGGCGAGTGCCCGCGCCTCGGCGTCCGTGAGGTCCTCCGCCAAGGCCAACTTTCGTGAAATCTCCTTGTAGCGTTGCAGCTTTGCGAAGTTCTCCGGCGCCGTAATGATGGCCATCAGTTGCGGCCTCCCTTCGGCGGTCTTGCCGATCTCCTCGACCACCATCCGGTTCGACTCGGCGTCGATCTTCTTCCAGTACGCTTGGAACTGCGTGTAGGTCGCGAGGAAATAGTCGTCACCGATGTTGTGGCCGAAAAACTCCTTGGGTGACGTGATTTTCCCTTGAGCCGCCAGCGGAGCGGCGCTGAGCGTTAGCGCGATCGCGGCGGCTGGCAGTGACCGAATGGTGCGTGACACCACTCGTGAGCGTAGGAAACGCATGCGCGGACAACCTCGGGAGAGGGAGTGTGGGGGGAGGGGGAGTCAGCTGCGGCCAAAACTTGCGTCCAACGACCACGCACGTCTACCGCCGCTTCCTGACGCCATAACGCAGGGCGCGGCGGCAGCGCTGTGCAGAAGGGCGCGACGCCCACGGTCACTTCGACGCGCGCGTATAATTCCCCATCGTTGCCGCGCCGGCAGGCCTGGCGCACCGTCCTCCTGAACGAACATCGCAGCCTTGGATCGCATCGCGGCTTTCGCGCCACCCAGCATAGGCAACTTTGGCCCCGGCCTGGACATCCTGGGGTGCGCGGTAGAGGGCGCGCCGGATCTCGTCATTGCGGAGGTCGAACGTGCGCCTGGGAATGCGCCGGTCGTCGTTCGGGACGCGGGTCATCCCGAGCTGCCGCAGGACGCCGACCGCCACGCATCCGCCATTGCCGCGCGAGCCGTGCTACGCGCCGCGTCCGCGTTAGGCGCCGAGGTCCCGCGGGTTGCGCTCACGTGCCGGAAGGGGCTCCCACTGGCGGCGGGACAGGGAGGGAGCGCGGCATCGGCGGTGGCGGGCGCGGTGGCCGTGAACGCCTTGCTGGGATCTCCACTTGGCGAGCGAGAGTTGCTCTCATGCGCGCTGGAGGCGGAAGCAGTGGTCGCGGGGCGACACCTGGACAACCTGGCACCGGCCCTTCTTGGCGGAATCGTCCTGATTCGAAGCGTTGACCCGATCGACGTCGTGCGACTGCCTACGCCCGCGGACCTCCGCGTGGTGCTGGCGTACCCACGTCAGCGACTGCGTACCGCGGAGGCGCGCGCGGTCCTGCCTGCGTCGCTCCCACGCGGGTTGGCCCTGCACCAGGCGGCGCAGGTCGCGGCGATCGTGGCGGCCTTGTACGCCGACGACCTGGAATTGCTTGGCCGGGCCATCGACGACCAGATCGCCGAGCCGGCTCGCGCGCCACTCCTCCCCGGGTTCGTGGAGGCCAAGGCGGCGGCCCTGTCCGCTGGGGCGTTAGGCGCCTCGATCTCCGGGGCGGGACCCACGGCGTTTGCGCTGGCGGCTGGGGACGAGGCCGGGGAACGCATCGCGGCGGCGATGCGCGGTGCCTATCGCGCCGTGGGCATGGATGCGGATACATGGGTCACGCGACCAGGACCCGGAGCTCGCACGTGCGACCCAGACACCGAGAATCTCGACACATGACCCCCGTTTCGCGCTGGACCCTGCGGTGCGCATCCTGTGCACACACCATCCACCGGGATAGCCCCGCGCACTCATGTCCTGCCTGCGGAAGTTTGCTCGAGGTCGTGCACGAAGGGTCGTGGCCGGCGGCCCACGACCTGGACCGCGCGTTCAACGGGCGTTTTGGCTATGGCGCGAATGCGGTGCGGTCCGGCGTGTGGCGTTACCGCGAGATGCTGTTTGACGTGGCGGATGCGCATATCGTCGCGAATTGCGAGGGCAACACCGCTCTCCTGGAGCACCCACGCGTGACGGCGTACGCCGGCGCGGCCCGCCTGTGGATGAAGCACGAAGGGATGAACCCGACGGGGTCCTTCAAGGATCGGGGAATGACAGCCGGGCTCACGCGCGCCAAGGCGATTGGCGCCAGGGGCGTCGCCTGCGCCTCCACCGGCAACACGTCGTCCTCCCTCGCCGCCTATGCGGCGCGAGCGGGCATTCCGGCCTACGTGTTTGTGCCGAGCGGACAGGTGGCTCTGGGCAAGCTCACCCAAACGCTGGCATACGGCGCACGCACGATCCTGGTTCAGGGCGACTTCGATGCGTGCCTGGCGCTGGTGCGCGAGGTAGCGGACGAACTCGGCATCTACCTGCTCAACTCGGTGAACCCCTTCCGCATCGAGGGCCAGAAGACGCTCGCGATTGAGCTACTGCATGAGCTTGGCTGGTCCGCCCCTGACTGGATTGCCTTGCCGGCCGGCAACCTGGGCAACACGGCCGCGTTGGGGAAAGCGTTTTTTGAGCTGCTGGAGGCAGGGTTGATTTCTCGCCTTCCTCGTGTGCTGGCTGTGCAAGCGAGTGGAGCCGCACCATTCGCGGCGTCATTCGAGGCGGGGTTTTCCACACGCCGTACAACGAAGGCAGATACGGTGGCGACGGCACAGCGATTGGGAATCCAGCCTCCTACCATCGCGCCGTTCAAGTCATTCAACGCACCAACGGCGTCGTCCTCTGGTTTCAGATGAAGCCATTCTAGAGGCAAAGGCCGTAATCGACGCAGCGGGCATAGGTTGTGAACCAGCGAGTGCCGCCTCGGTGGCCGGTGTTCGCGCCGCGATTTCGCGCGGAATTGTCGCCCCTGATGAAAGCGTTGCAGCGGTTCTCACGGGGCACGTGCTCAAGGATCCGGGGTTGCTCACGTGGTACCACCGAGAGGCTGAGCCGGCCCCGCCACGAGCCAACCGCCCAGTGGAAGTCGCTCCATCCCGCGAGGCCATCGTGGCGCTGCTCAGCGATCGTGGCCCTGCTTCATGAAATGGCCGGCTGACTCCACTTAAGGGTTGACCGGACGTAAAGTACCGGAGTCTGTAGGCTTGCGGTCACTCGTTAAGCATTGGAGGTTTTGTCAAACCAGTGCCAGACCGTTAATATCACGTTGCTTCTGGCGTGAGGGATCGTGCCTTACACCCTAGGGTGCGCCTCGCGTTGCGACGTGTCACATCCTCCCTCCGTTCCATCCACCAGAGGATTGCATGCGAAAGACCCTCGTTTGCGCTGCAGCGCTCTTAGCCCTCGCGTCGACTCGTTCGGCGATGGCGCAGCGCCCGCTCAGCTTCGAGCTCGGCGCGTTTGGGCAGTACACATCGTTTGACAAGGACCTGAACCTGGACAATGCCCCCACCATCGGTGGGCGGGCGGCGTTGTACCTCCTCAAGAACCTCTCAGCCGAAGGCGACATCCAGCTAGGCAAGACGGATTGGACGTCCGGCACCGGCACCAAGAGCCTGACGTTGCGACCCTACGCGGCGCGGTTGGTGTATGGCGTTCCTTTGAACGACAAGTGGAAGTTCCTGATCGGCGCGGGCTATCAGAACAACGTGTTCAAGGGTCGCATCGAGAGCATTAACGGCTTCGTTGCGGGCAATGAGTACGAGGATGCCGTTACGGGGCTTCTCGGCTTGAAGTACTGCATGAATGACAAGTGGAGTCTGCGGTTTGACGTGCCGGTGGTCGACCATGATCCGTCGCCCAACTTCAACAGCACGTCAGGCACAACGGACGGCAAGGCGACGAACTACGGATTCCGGGTCGGCGTCGGCACCATGCTTCGCGGCGAGTGCGCCGGGGCGCCATTCGATTGGACCATCGGCGTGTCCCCTGCGTCCACCACGCACAAGCCTGGCGAGAAGCAGGCCTTGTCATGGAACGCATCGGACAACCGCTCCAAGCCGATCGCCCAGAACAAGATCAAGAACTACCGATGGACGTCCAGCAATCCGGCCGTCGCCACGGTTGACCAGAGCGGCAACATGGTGGCCGTCTCTCCGGGCAGCGCCGAGATCAAGCTGTGCGGCATGGTCTCGAAGATCGAGCGCTGCGCATCGCACAACGCGACGGTCCGCAAGCTGGATTGGCGCGCGACGATGACCGGCGGTCCGGCCACTCGCATGGTGGGTGAGAGCGTCACGCTGGCGGCCAGCGCCGTCGATGAAGATGGCAAGCCGGTCACGGGCAATTGGAGCTGGGCCTCGAGCGATCCAGCCATCGCCACGGTCGACGGGAATGGCAACGTGCGTTGTGTGGGCGCCGGCACGGCGACCATCACCGCGACGCTCCGCAATGGCGACGGCGACACGCGGTCGGCTTCGACCACCGTCACTTGCAACGCCCCACCGCCACCGCCACCCAAGGCCGTCCTGGTTGTGCAGCTGACGGACGTGCACTTCGGGTTCAACCAGTCCAGCCTGTCCAAGGCCGGTCGCGATACGCTGAACTGGGTGATCAAGCAGCTGAGCGGCGATCCGGGTTCGAGCTGGATGGTGTCCGTGGAAGGTCACACGGATCCGTACGGCAGCGACGCCTACAACGACAAGCTCTCCGAACGCCGGGCCACCACGGTCCTGAACTACCTCACGAAGCGTCCGGGCAAGATCGACGCCGGCCGCGTGAACAAGTCGTCGTTTGGTGAGCGTTGCCTGCGTCTGGACGACGATCACGACAAGCCCTCGAAGTCCAAGAAGGACCACGGGGTGAACCGTCGCGTGGAAATCTGGAACCTCAATGGCACGCAGCCGCCCACTGGCTGCCGCCCAGAGTCGGACTACCGCAGTCGTTAAGCAGTCCACGCACTCGCA
>JBGAJQ010000034.1:0-51687 GCA_044224875.1 Gemmatimonadaceae bacterium
ACAATGAGCGCGGCCGCGGCCCTTCCAGCGCAGACCATCGCCATCACCGGGGGCAAGGTGTTCCCGGTCAGCGGCCCGGCAATCGACAACGGCACGGTCCTGATTCGGGACGGCCGGATTGTAGCTGTCGGGACGAATGTTTCCGTGCCGGGAGACGCACAGCGCATCGACGCGACGGGAGCTTGGGTAACGCCCGGCATCTTCAACGTCGCGACAGTCCTCGGGCTGAGGGAGATTGGCGCCGTGGGCGGGACGGTCGACGTCGGCGCGCGCGGCAAGGGCGACGCAGTCGTGGCATCCTTCAAGGCGTGGGAAGGATTCAACGCCGCTTCGCCACTCCTCCAGGTGGCGCGCAACGACGGTATCACGACCGTTGGCGTCGTCCCCGAAGGCAACATGATCGGCGGGCAAGCCGCCGTGTTTGACCTGGCGATAGGAGCGTCACGCGACGACCTGTTATTGCGCGCCCCGGTCGCCATGGTGGCGGACCTTGGGAACAAGGGTCCCGACCGCGGCGCCTCCCGCGGAGAAGTGCTGCAACGTTTTCGAGAGGTGCTGAGCGACGCCCGAGACTTTCCCCGCCGACGCGCCGATTTTGACAGGGGGCAATCGCGCGAACTGGCGGCGCGCCGCGCGGACCTCGAGGCGTTGCAGCCGGTGATTCAGGGAAAATTGTTGATGGTCATCGACGCCGACCGTGCGTCGGACATCGAAAACGCCCTCGCCCTTGCCAAGGAGTTCGGCCTGCGCATCGCCATCAGCGGTGGCACCGAAGCGTGGAAGGTCGCCGATCAGCTGGCGGCGGCAAAGGTCCCGGTGATCGTTGGGGCGCTGAACAACATCCCGCGCGACTTTTCGATGTTGGGTGCACGGCAGGACAACGCTGCCGTGCTGGCCAAGGCAGGCGTTCGCGTGATCATCAATGACGGCGCCGACGCCTTCAACGCGCGCAACGTGAAGTACTCGGCGGGCGTCGCGGTCTCATTCGGTCTCTCGTGGGACGACGGACTGCGCGCAGTGACGCAGAACCCGGCGGAATTGTTCGGCGTCAGCGACCGCGTGGGTACCCTGCAGGCCGGGAAGGACGCCACGCTGGTGATCTGGAACGGTGACCCGTTTGAGTTGTCGACCCGGCCGCAGCACGTACTCGTGCGCGGGAAGGACGTTCTGGCACTCTCTCGGCAGGATGAACTGATGCGTCGCTATCGGAAGCTGCCACCGGACTATCGAGCAAAGCCGTAGCGCCGATCCCAGCCTTCTGCGGAACAGCCGCCCGCGCTACGGCGCAGGCGGCTGTTCGCCTTCCTGGGGAGGTGTGCCGCCGGCAGCTCGAATCGACTCCTCGAGGCGACGAACCTCTGCCTCGCGCTCTCGAACTGCGGCCACCAGGCGTTCCACGACCTCGGGGGCGGCCACCGCATTGTCAACGTGCGCGCGATAGACGGCGTAGCCGAGCGCCTGAGCCGCCTTGTCGGTCAGCTGCCGTGCGCGGAAGACCTCCAGCCGGATCTTGCCTTCGTCGATTGCATGCGCTGCCGCCTTCCCCGCCCGATCCAACTCCGTCTTCAACTTGCTCCAGATCGCCATCGAATCCTCGCGGGTATCGGACACCCAATAGTACGTAGGACCACCTCGGCAGGTTGCACCGGCCGCGCCTGCGCAATAAAAAGGCCCCGCATGAATGCGGGGCCTGGCGGTGCAGCGAATGATCGTTAGGCTGCCGACGTCTCGCTCGGATAGACGCTCACCCGGTACCGGGACTTGCTCTTGTGTTCGAACTTCACCACGCCGTCGATCAGGGCGTAAATGGTGTAGTCCGTGCCCAAGCCGACATTGCGTCCCGGATGCCACTGCGTGCCGCACTGCCGTAGGATGATGTTTCCGGCGCGAACCACTTCACCGCCGTACTTCTTGATCCCCCGATACTTCGGATTCGAGTCGCGGCCGTTCCGTGAGGAGCCGACGCCTTTCTTGTGAGCCATAGGGTCCTCTGATCAGCCGAGCGAGATGGACTTGATGCGGACTTCGGTGAACTTCTGCCGGTGTCCCTGTTTGCGCGCGTAGTTTTTTCGGCGCTTGAACTTGAACACGATAATCTTGTCGTCTTTGCCCTGCTTGACGATTTCGCCGGTGACCTTGGCACCACTCAGCGATGGAACACCGGTGCGGACCGAATTCCCGTCCGAACCCAGCAGGACCTCGTTGAACTCGACGGAGGCTCCGGCGTCTCCTGGAAGCGACGGAATTCGAAGCGTGGTGCCGGGCTCGACCCGGAACTGCTTCCCGCCAGTGCGAATGATCGCGTAGGACATAAGTGGGCGAATCGAAAAATTGAATGCGAGCCTAAAATAATACCGCCACGGCTAATGATCGTCAAGGCATAGAGTTACGGGGTAGATGGGTCAGCTTGGCCCAATGACGCTCTACTGGTTGCGGAGGGTGCGAGAAGGTCTGTGAATTCGGCAGCTGGGGGGCGAGGAATCGCCCACTAACCGTTACAGCGGACGCTGATACGACGGAACCCATGGGATCGAGCCCGGAATCCGCTCCGACCTACTCATTTCCCGCTGAAACGGCATGCGACAATCGCCGAGAGGTCTCCGCCGAATCTGCACCAACAGCGAGCCAGCCCTACCGCAAAGGGGCTCGGAGGCTAGGGCGACGATCGGCGCTGCCTGACCTGTCTTTGAAGAACATCTCGATCTGCACCATGTAGGAATGGCCTGGGCGGCTCGCGAGCAGGTTCGCCGCGAACACGCTATCTCCCACGGCCCACGTCGGTCCTCGGAGCAATACGGTTTCACTGCCTACGGTAATGCTGCCTGTTACTAGCGGGTCCGAAATCGTGACATGACCGGTCAGCGAGTCTGGGAACGACGCGCAACTTGAGCCCGCGACCGGTGAGACGGATGCTTCGACACTCCTGACTAGCCCTACTCCTTTGATTCGCGCGAACAACCGGACAAGGGGATGATACGAGAGCGCACCAAGAATACGCGCATCGCAGCTGTACGTCGCCTGGAGGTGTCCGGTGACGGGAATCGAACCGATTGGTGTCCGGACGGTCGCGGTCACGGCGCCTCGAATTGAGAGAGCGCTTGCATCAATGGCGGCACTGATCCCGATTGAGCGCGCCGAGACCGGCCGGGACTGCGGCGACACGCGTGGCGCAGCCACGTGGACGAGCACCAACTGACTCGCCAGCCACAGCGCCCAAACCCTTGCCATACGCACCCCCCAATCCGCGCTATCTACGTACGCAGATCGACCGTGTGGGAAACGTCAGGGGAGCCTCGGAAAACGCGTCCGGAAAGCTGCTGGACAAGTTGAGACTGACGGTGCAGACGGGACAGCTGCACCGCCGATGCGAGAATCAGTTCACGCTCGATTCCGACGCAAGCAGAATGGCTGTGTTATGCCACCGCATACTGCTGCGTGACATCGCGACCGGCCGACTTCACAACGAGCTTGAACTCGTCTGGCCGAAGGAGCGGATCGTCACGGAGTTCCAATGAAAACCCAACGCTCTTTTCGAGCTTCCGCATCAGGTCCTGCTCGTTCTCGAGCACGTAAAGCGCCACCTCAGGATGCAGTTTGACCACCAAGTGGTCGCGCTTACCCTCAACCGCCATGCGCTTGACGGACCGCTCAACGCGCCGAACGATGGTTTCCGGCGTGAACACGCGCCCAGTACCGTGACAGGTGGGACACGAATCAGTCATGCTCTGCAGGTGACTCTGCCGGACACGCTGCCGTGTCATCTCGATCAGTCCCAGATCCGACACCGCGAACGCCTTGGTGCGGGCGCGATCCCGACCCAGGTTCGTGCGAAGCTCCTGCAACACGCGGTCGCGATTGGACCGGGTCTCCATGTCGATGAAGTCGCACACGATGATCCCGCCGACATCACGCAGTCGCAGCTGTCGGGCAATCTCGCGCGCCGCTTCGAGGTTCGTCTTCAGGATGGTCTTCTCCGGGTCCTTCTTTCCGGTGAAACGACCGGAGTTCACGTCGATCGATACCAGCGCTTCCGTCGGCTCGACGATGATGTAGCCCCCGCTTGGCAGGTCGCATCGACGCTTGAACAGGTCACGGATTTCCGTCTCGATGTCCGCCTTGTCGAATAGGGGTACGGTGCCCTCGTACAGGTGGATTCGCTCGACGAGGTCCGGCGCGACCCCCTTCAGGTACTCGTTGATCTCGTTGAAAATCTGTTTCGAGTCGACTTGCACCTTCTCGATTTTCGTGCTGAAGACGTCGCGGATGATCCCCCGCGTCAGGGAGGTCTCGCGATGCAGCAACGCGGGTGCGCGCACGAAGTGCGTCTTTCGCTTGATCTTCTTCCACGCTGCCATGAGCGTGTTGAGTTCGCGCTCGAACGTCTCTTGCGCCGTTTCCTCGCCCACGGTGCGTACGATGACGCCCCCTGACTTGTCGGGGAGGAACCCCTCCACCATTTGCCGAAGTCGCTGGCGTTCCGCGCGCTCGCCAATCTTGCGGCTCACCCCGACACGAGAGGCGTGGGGCATAAAGACGAGGAATCGGCCGGCCAGGGACACCTGCGCGGTTACGCGAGGGCCTTTGGTGGAGATGGGCTCCTTCGAGATCTGAACGATGAGGTCCTGCCCCTTCTTCAGAACATCCTGAATAGGGGGCGCCTTGGCCCGACGTCCTCGTCCAGGAGCGTCGTCAGCTTCTTCATCGTCGCCGCCTTCGTTTTCGCCCTCATCGTCCTCATCGTCCCCGTCCTCGTCAAAGACAAGGTCGGAGGCGTGGAGGAATGCGGCCTTTTCTGTCCCGATGTCTACAAAAGCTGCCTGAATACCGGGAAGTACAGCTTCAACCTTTCCGACGTAGATGTCGCCGACCATCCGGCGAGCTTCTGGCCGGTCCACGAGCAGCTCGACGAGCTGCTCGTCCTCGAGTCTGGCGACGCGGGTCTCCCGCGACGTCGAGTTTATGAGAATGTCTCTCTTCATGTTGCTCTGCTCGCGCCCGCGTGCGTCGCGACTCGACGTGTACGGGCTGGCAGTTCGCGAATAAGGAAGAGGCGCCGTGGCAGGTAGTGTTTCCTGCTCTGCGGCGCCCCATACGAGAACGTGGCGAACCGTCGCTCGGGATCGTACACAATAACTCCGCCCGCTGATTCAATACGCCGACCGCACTTCGAGGCGGCGAATTGAGAAACGGTGTGAAACGGAGAATCATGCGATCGATGGTGTGGTTCGAGCGTACGCTTGCCTGAGGGTACCTCGCAGGCGCGACACGCGCGCCCTGCACCCTCGTGAACTGTGCGGTCGCGCGAGAGTCGCTCGGGCGGCGCACCGGAAACCTGACTATGCGATCAGGTGAAAGATATCGCAGGAGTTTGAGAACGGGAGACAGGACCTGCACGTCAGATCTTGCCAGTCGCCCGGAGGGAGAGCCAAGCCACCGCTCCCAGGTAACCCAGCAGCGCCTTCCACTCCCCGTGCTTCATGTACAGATCGAAGCTGAACGGGTTGGGTTCGCTATCTGTCGAGGGCGACCAGGGGGAGAGGCGCGGGACGAACGCCGGGACGTTGGCCTCGTACGCGTCGTACGTCCCAGGAAATCGTCCACGGATGTTGGCCTTCTCGCGTTCCATGGTCGGGCCATAGATGAGCACAAAGAAGGCGATGACGAGCAGCAGCAACGACCAGTGTGCAGCGATCGCAAACCCGGCCGCCAGCAAGAAGCTCCCGAAGTAGAGGGGATTCCGAGTGTGCGCGTAGGGCCCTGACGTGGCAAGACGATCGTTCTTCATGATGTGGCCGGACGCCCAGGCCCGCACGAGGACGCCGACCAAGGCGACTGCCGCGCCCAACACCAGGGCAACCACGCTGGGTCGCGCTAATGCGAGGTACGCGAAGGACAGCAAGAACCCGAGCGGAAGTCTGAGGCGCTTGGCTGTCAGCGACCAGGTCACGCGGCGAGGTCCTTCAGCAGTTGGCGCGCGATGACGAGTCGCTGGATTTCGCTCGTTCCCTCACCGATCTCACAGATTTTCGCGTCCCGCATCATGCGCTCGACCGGGTAGTCCTTGGTGTACCCGTATCCGCCGTGGATCTGGATCGCCTTGATTGTGGCACGCATGGCGAGTTCGGATGCGAACAGCTTGGCCATCGCCGCCGCCTTGGTAACGTTGCGACCCTGGACCGCCATCCACGCCGCGTGGTACACGAGGTGTTTGGCCGCCTCGATCTCGGTCGCCATGTCCGACAGCTGAAACTGCACGCCTTGAAAATTGGCAATCGGTTGGCCGAATTGCTTCCTTGTCGAAGCGTACTGCAGGGCCTGTTCGAAGGCGCCCTCGGCGATGCCTAACGACAGCGCCCCGATCCCGATGCGACCGGCGTCCAGGGTGCGCATGAAATTGACGAAGCCCTCCCCTTCCTCACCGAGTCGATTCTCGAGCGGCACCTCGACATTGTCGAAGATGAGCTCGCGCGTGTCTGACGCTCGCCAGCCGAGCTTGTCTTCCTTGCGGCCAGACGAAAAGCCGGGCATGGGAGTGAGCGTGGCATCGTGCCCGATGCCGTGCGGTGCGGCACGCTGCAGGTCGTCGTTCTGCTTCGTCAGGATGAACGAGGAGATCCCGTGCGTCTTGCGCGACGGATCGGTGACGGCCGTGACCACGAAGATCTCGCCCACGCCACCGTGCGTGATGAAACGTTTGGATCCGTTCAGGACGTAGTGGTCGCCCTTCCTGACCGCCGTCGTCCGCGTCCCGCCGGCATCACTGCCTGCGCTCTCTTCGGTGAGTCCGAAGCCACCGAGTACCTTGCCGGAAGCGAGAAGGGGCACAAACCGTTGCTTCTGGGCCTGACTGCCAAAATGCACGATCGGCGACGTACCGAGCGTGGTATGCGCGGAGATGGTCAAGGCGTGCGACGCGTCGACCTTTCCCAGTTCATGGATGACGGTGATGTACGAGAGCAGATCCAGCCCCGCTCCGCCCAGCTCTTCGGGCCACGGCACGCCGAGGAGGCCGAGCTCGGACATCTTGCGAATGCTCTCCCACGGGAATTCGGCTGTGGCGTCGTACTTGGCGGCAATGGGGGCCACCTCGTCTCGCGCAAAGGCGCGGACCATTTCGCGTACCGCGAAGTGCTGCTCAGAAAAGTACAAACTGTCGTCCATGCGATCCCGACCCCGCGTGCGTGCAATTATCACAGGCACCACACGCAACGTGTGTGTGATGTTGACCGAAATATCGAAGGAGGAACCAGCGGCGGCAACGCTGCGTCTGCACATAGGTGTGCATCGCATCGATTCGCGATCGGTCGCCTGACGCACGAGCCCGATGCGCCTTCCAATCGATAGGCAGATCGCGATCCGCCTCGTGTAACAGACGAATCTGCAGCATTGGGGGCACCAAGTGGGCGAGCCGAGCCTGTCGTAGCTCGGCGATGGCGCCGCGCAGTGTCCAGGCGTCCATCTCCATTTCGAGCGTGCGCACAAGCACTGGAGTGGAGGCGGAGCCATGTATGCGCGCCAAGCCCTCGGCAACCCGTGCGGCGTCTGGCGTCAGCCGCGTCAGGTCGTGGCGAAGGGCGGCGGGCGCGCGGAGGAGCCGAATGCGCCACAAGTCGACGGGAGCGACCTGCAAGCTGACGGCACCATACCGCGCGAGGGCGAGGAGCGCTGGGTCGTCTGGTTGGCTCGTTAGGTCGCCTGCGCCGCGCCGCGCGTGCAGCGGAATGCGCACCGTCCGCGTTCCGTCCGCCGATCGGCACAGCGACGACCATCGGTCCCGAATGGCCCGTTCCGCCGGGTAGGTCGAGTCCAGGAAGCGGTCGTGGAGCCGGCGGTCCGAATCCGCCGCCAATACCACGCAGCGCCCGGGCGCTCCATCCCGTGAGGCGCGGCCAGCCTCCTGGTAGTAGTCCTCGATGGAGCCAGGAGGCGAGAGATGCGCCACGAGCCTAACGTCCGGCTTGTCGACGCCCATGCCAAAGGCGTTTGTCGCCACGAGGACCCGCAAGTCGCCGCCAAGGAACCGCCGCTGCACGTCACTTCGCTCATCCGCCGCGCGCCCCGCGTGGTACGCGTCGACGGCGGATGTGCACCGCCGGAGGAATTGCGCGATGGCATCCACAGACCCTCGTGTGCCCGCATACACGATACACGGAGCGGGGGCAACACCGCGCACCAAGGCACCGATGCGACGCATGCGTTCGCGCCGCCCTTCGATGCGCTCGACCGCGAAGAAGAGATTCGGCCGGTCGAATCCACTCACCACGACCATGGGCGCCGAAAGCTCCAACACTCGCACGATGTCGGCGCGCGTCGCCGGTGTCGCGGTCGCCGTGAGCGCCACGGTGACCGGCGGCCGTAACCGCCGGCGCGCCTCCACCAGCCGAAGGTACGACGGGCGAAAGTCGTATCCCCACTCGCACACACAGTGCGCCTCGTCGATGGCCAGCAGCGCCACACGTAGTTGACTCAGGCGCGACAACGTGCGTTCGACGAGCAGGCGTTCGGGTGAGAGATACAGGAGTTTGAGCTGTCCGGACGATACCTCGCGCCAAATCTGGGCCTCGTCCGTCGCACTGAGCGCGCTATGCAGTGCCGCAGCCGGGATTCCACGCCGTCTCAACGCCTGCACCTGGTCGTCCATCAAGGCGATCAGGGGAGACACCACGACCGTGAGACCGGACAAGACGAGGGCCGGGAGCTGATAGCAGAGCGACTTCCCTCCACCGGTCGGGAGAACCACCAAGGTGTCTCGTCCCCCGAGAATTCCCTCCACCACGCGGCGCTGCCCATCTCGCAAGTCGGTGAACCCGAAATAGCGCTTCAGGGCCTCGCGCGCGCCTTCGAGGGTCGCTTGGTGCGTGACCATGCGACACGATGCGTGCGCTCGCTTGCTGGTCTGCCATCACGGGAACGCGTGGCGGACCGATTGAACGCTAGACGGCCTTGGCGAAGTGACCGCGCGTGAAGGTCGTGCCCACCAGTCCGCGCACCTCATCGATCGGCGGGGGTTCCTGCTGGCTCAGGGCGTCCAGGGCGTGCCGGTACCCGGCAACCAGCGCGCCGACGTCCAACCCGGGGACGTTGAAGAGCATGCGGTACCCACGGATGCCGATGGTCCACAGGCGAGGAAGAAACTCCGAGCCCTCGATCGGGCGTGAGTGCAGCAGGCGATTCCGGCAAGCGAAATCCGTGGCCACTGGGAAGGTGTAACCAGCCGGGTCCGTCAGCTCGACCGTTGGATGCTTCTTCACACAGAGGTCGCGGCACGTCGTCGGCTCCCGGTCGAACGCGGCTGACAACACGCAGTGCTCCAAGGTCATGCCCTCGGGTCGTCCATACAGCAGAATTTCGAAGCCGCGCCCTTCCCAGGGCGCGACAAGGTCGCCGATTTCATCCACCGTGAGCTCCACCGATGCCGTCACCCATCGCACGCCACGCGCGAAGAACTCCGCGGCCGTGTGCGGGTTGAAGCAATTCACGGCGTAATGCGCGGTGACCTCACGGCCCGTTGCCGCGAGTGACGTCGCCATACCAGCATGGCCGGTCGCGACGGGGAGATCGAGCGCCAGCCACTTATCGACCTGGGCGCGATCTTCAGGACGGACGATCGTCGGCAGTTGAAGCTGTAGGTGAACGCCTCGCGCCCGGAGCTGCTCGCTCAACGTGCGAACTCGCGACAGAGCCGGCACGGGATGCCGCAAGAACGGATCGAAGGCAATCACCGTGGCGCCATTATCGCTCGCGACGATGGCGTCCTCGATGGAGAAGACCTCGGCGACCAATTGGTAGGGCCCCGTGTGCGGTGGAGGCTCCGTATGATGCGCGACCTGTGAGGACGCAGTCGCAATGCGCAGGCGACGCTCCTCTGCCGCGGCGGCATCTGACCACGCACGGAGCGCGAGCAGTTCATCGACCGCGCGCTGGCGAAGGTGGTTGAGTTCCGACACTGGCAGGAACAAACCCGGCGCCAGCCCCTGAAGGTCGACAGCGCCTAACACGAACGGCGTCTGGCCCAACCGGCCGAACTGGTCGCGGAGGCGGCTCTCATCGAGTGGACGCGCCTGCGCGGGAGAAAGCGTGACCTCCGACGCCACGGTCACAGATGAGTCCTCGACCGTGCAGATGGCCTTAAGCGGTGCTCCCGCCGCTCCAAAACACCTAATATCGAGCCGACGTCGCGTGCGCCCCGAAGGAATTGCCACGCCAGCAAATGAGTTGCGTGCGCCTTCCAGCAACCCTCCCTGAGCACTTCGCACGACGCGCCAACTGACGGGTGCATCGAATCGGCCGCTGAGCGCCTGACGAGTCCTCCCACCATCGCGGGAGAGTTCTCGCACCGCCGTAACGGCACCGCCAGTCGGCACGCCTCGCTGGCCCGAAGGAGGTTCGAATCCCAGTCCGTCGCCGACGGCAACGGAATGCGAGACCTCAACGACCAACTCCCCGCGCTCTCGGCCGACCACAACGCCAATCTCGTGTCCGCGATTGTCGGGCTGGTCGCGTGTGATGTACTCGCGACCGGCTCGGCCACCATACATGCCACCGGTAAAGCCGCGGCTGTAGATCTGCACCAGTGGACGTACGTCCTCGAACGATGGCGTGGCACGCTCGCCGCGCGCGACGCGATCCAGGAATTGGCGATACCCACGCGTCACCGTGGCAACGTACTCCGGCTTCTTCTTTCGGCCCTCGACCTTGAGGCAGACGATGCCGGCATCGGCCAGTGCCGCGATGTGCTCATAGGCGCCGAGGTCCTTGGCGGAGATCAAGTATCCCCGATCGAGTTCCTCGCCCGACGCATGATCGGTGAGGACATAGTCCTTTCGACAGGCCTGTGCACAGGAGCCGCGATTGGCGGAACGATCCGAGATGAGGCCCGACATGTAGCATTGGCCCGAGTACGAAATGCAGAGCGCGCCATGCACGAACGTCTCGACGCCCACATCGGGCACTGCCTCCCGGATGCGGTGAATGTCGTCCAGCGTATTCTCGCGGGCGAGGACGATGCGACTGACGCCCAGTTCGCGAAGCAGCCGCGCACCATCGGGATCGTGAACCGTCATCTGCGTGGACCCGTGGATCTCAAAACCGGGGTACACGCGCTGAATCATACGAACGAGCCCGACGTCCTGAACGATGGCGGCATCGATCCCGAGGTCGATGCACGCGCCGAGGTGCTCGAGCGCCTCGGTCATCTCCGAGGCCTTCACCAGCGTGTTCAGGGTGAGGTAAACCCGCGCACCGTAGGCGTGCGCGATCGCACATGAAACGGCGAGCTCATCGAAGGTGAGCTGCGCGCCTTCGTCGCGCGCGTTGAACTTTTCCACGCCGAGATAGACCGCGTTCGCACCATTGGCCACGGCGGCGCGGACGGCATCCACGGAGCCGGCGGGTGCGAGCAATTCGGGAATCGGGCGGAGATGATCACGCATGGCCTGTCCAATCTAACATCGGGCAGCCACTGCCTTGACTGGTCCGCGCGCCTTGGCGGCAGACAGATGACGGCGGCGGGTGCCAACCGCCAGCGTCGGTGAAATCAGCCGTCGCTGGGCGGCTTGGCGTTTTCGCTTCGTCGGTCGAGGAAGCGAAGGAAGAAGGCGACCGCAAAGAGACCGATTGCCACCAGTCGAAGTGTCTCATCGTCCGACTTGATGCCGTAAGCAAGCAGGATGCCGCCGATCAGCAGCAGGGCCAACTTGACGCGAAGGATCCCGCTCATTGGGTTCGATTCGCTACGCTGGCGTCGCTACCGGCAGTTGCAACCCTTGCCCCTCTTCATCCGAAACATCCAGTACCATGCGGAGCATGGCGGTGGAGAAGACCTTGCCCTGTGCGTCCGTCTTGAGGGAGAGCGTGCCTCCCCCGTCCAAGGCGCCGTGCAACAGGAAATTCAGCGCGCCGAGGTTGGGAAGCTCGTAGCGCTCCACGGCGCCATGGATCAGGCCGTGGAAGTGTGCGGTCACACGCTCCACCGTGAGATGCCTGACGAGCAAGTCATACCACTCCGGTCTCAATGCGATCACGCCGACGTTGGCCGTATCGCCCTTATCTCCCGAGCGCGCGTGCGCGAGATCCACCAGCCGGACTTTCATGTGAGAATCTCCACCCGCGTCTCGACCACGCGCTTGTCGATGAGGGCTGGCCAGTAAGCGACGATTTCCTCGACCTTGGGGCGCCCACCAGCAAATCCAGTCACGCTGGGCGGGCCGTTCAGGACCAGCGGCGCAATCTCGCGGGTGAATCGCTCCACGCTCGCCTTGTCGGGCGCCCGAACGCCAACACGCAATTGCACCTCGGGCGCCTGTTCACCGGAACCCGCCAGTCCGCCGTGCGTTGAACTCACGCCGACAAACTCGGTAAGGATGGTTTCAAATCGCAGGCCGAGGTTCGTCAGGCGCTCTCGAAGCACGCGATCGGCGAGTTGGGCCTTGGCGAGTGCATCCGGCCAAGCGTAAACCAGTGTCCCAACAGCCTTGTATCCCGCGCGATACGCAAGGGACACCTTGAGGAATGGTGTGGGTGGGCGGCCGCGAATGCCATGAATCCGGACGCGGTCGTCTCCCGCCTGCTGCAACTGAATGCTCGTGAAATCCGCGATCACGTCAGGCGTGATGTACGCGTGCGGATCTCCCATCTCGTACACCAGCTGTTCCTTGATCGAGGGAACCGTGATTCGTCCGCCGGTGCCAGGATGCTTGACGATTTCGAACGTCCCGTCGGCGCGCGCGTCGACGATGGGGTATCCCACATTGGCCAGGTCGGGAATGTGCCGCCAATCGTGCAGGCAATTTCCGCCGGAGCATTGAGCGCCACACTCGATGATGTGGCCGGCTACGATGCCCGCGGCAAGCTTGTCCCAATCTTCCGCGCCCCAGCCGAACTCATAGCGCAACGGTGCCATGGTGAGCGCCGTGTCCGTTGACCGCCCCGTAATGACGATGTTGGCCCCCTGCCCTAACGCCTGAATGATTGGCGTCGACCCGATGTACGCATTCGCGGACAGCACACGGTCACGAACCGTGGTCAAGGGTTCGCCGGTGTCCATGTTGGCGAGTGGATGGCCGGCCGCAATCAGTTCATCGAGTCGAGGGAGGAGATCATCTCCGGTCACCACGCCCAGACGGAGTTTCCCGCGTACACCTCGGGCGTCGGCGAGTGCCAGGATGGCGCGCGCACAGGCAACGGGGTTCACGCCGCCGGCGTTCGCAATGACCCGAACGCCACGATTGACGACGCCATCGAGGACCGACTCCACCGCGCCGAGGAAGTCACGCGCGTATCCCATGTTGGGATCGCGCTCCTTCTGCTTCTGCAGAATGGACATGGTGACTTCCGCCAGGTAATCGAGCATGAGGTAGTCGACGGGGCCACCTTCGACCTGACGGCGTGGCGCTTCCAGCCAGTCGCCCCAAAACCCCTGACCACTCGCTACACGAACGAGCGTCTTCATCGGACCACCTCGGGTTGAGCCGGAAGGGTGAACGGGCCGAGGTGCGGGGCATCGTTCTGCAAGGCGGCACGTAGGGCCATCGCGATGACATCGCGGGTGTCCTCGGGATAAATCACGGCGTCGACGTACCCGCGCGCGGCAGCAAACTTCGCGTCCAGCTGGTGTTCGTAGTCCGCGCGCATTTCATCGATGGCGCGGGCGACGTCGGGGTCGAGAGAGCCGCTCTTGCGGGCTTCCTCGAGAATCGGGCCGTGGACGGCCTGCACGGCGGACTCGCCTTCCATGACGCCCATGCGACCCGTCGGCCAGGTGAAGACGAAATCCGGGTCAAAGCCCTGTCCGGCCATGGCGTAGTACCCCGCGCCGGACGCGTGGTTCACCGTCAGCACCAACTTTGGGACGCGCGCACAGGCCATGGCTTCCACAAAGCGCGCGCCCGCGCGAATGATCCCTTCATGCTCGGCCTCCGGCCCCACCATGAAACCGGACACGTCCTGAACGAACACAATGGGCAGTCCCTGTCGGTCGCAGCGCTCGATGTAGAAGGCGACCTTCTCCGCGCTCTCGGCATACAGGATGCCGCCAAATCGCGGCTTCTCTCCGGCCCGTCCTTTCACCAAGCCGCGCTGGTTGGCAATGACGGCGACGGGGATGCCTTCGATGCTCGCATCTCCGCAGATGATCTCACGCGCGAGGTTGGGTTGAAACTCGTCGAGTCGCCCGTCGTCGGCGATGGCCTTGAGGATCGTATGCATGTCGTAGGACATGCGGTGATCGACGGGGAGCAGGTCGTAGAGATCCGTTGTGTCGTTGGATGTAATGGGAGCCGCAATGGAAGGGTCCGCGGCGTTTGTGGTGTCGGTGGTATTTTCCCGGTGGGGGGGCCCCCCCACTCCCGCCGCTCGCCTCGGCAGTCGCGATACCAGATCGCGGATATGCGCGACGCACGAGGCATCGTCATCCGCCGCATAGTGTGCGACGCCGCTCACTTCCGTATGCGCCGTAGCGCCGCCTAACGTCTCGCCGTCAATAGACTGGCCCGTCGCACCCTTCACCAGGTTCGGCCCGCCCAATCCCATGAACGAAGTGCCCTTCACCATCAGGATCACGTCGGACAGCGCCGGAAGGTACGCCCCGCCGGCAATGCACGGCCCCATGACCGCGGCGATCTGCGGAATGCGCAGGTACCGCCGCATGACCGAATTGTAGTAGAAGATTCGAGCGGCCCCGTATTGACCCGGGAACACCCCTCCCTGATACGGCAGGTTCACGCCGGCGGAATCGACGAGGTACACGATCGGAATCCGGCAGCGCATTGCGATTTCCTGGGCCCGCAGGATCTTCTTGATCGTCTCTGGCCACCAGGAACCCGCCTTCACCGTGGCGTCATTGGCGACGATCACCACCTCTCGCCCATGCACCTGGCCAATACCTGTCACCACCCCCGCGCCCGGCGCCTGGCCGTCATACTGGTCGAACGCGACCAGCAACCCGACCTCCAGAAACCTTGCCTGGGGATCGCAGAGGGCGGCGATCCGTTCGCGTGCCGTCCATTTCCCCTGTTTGTGCTGACGAGCGATCTTTTCGGCGCCGCCACCTTGCCGCAACTGATCCTCGAGTGCACGTAGGGCCTCGCTCAGCCCACGCAAGCGA
The DNA here is from genome assembly GCA_044224875.1 of Gemmatimonadaceae bacterium. GTDB lineage: Bacteria > Gemmatimonadota > Gemmatimonadetes > Gemmatimonadales > Gemmatimonadaceae > JABAQJ01. The sequence continues at coordinate 15,104 of JBGAJQ010000034.1, forward strand.
GACGTCACGCCGACTGCTGCTCCCGCGCGCTGAACCAGTCGCGAATGTACGCGATCAAGTCGGTCGTCGACGTACCCGGGCCGAACAAGGTCCCCATGCCGCGCTCACGCAAGGCGTCCATGTCTTCCTTGGGGATGATGCCCCCGCCCGTGATGAGGACGTCATCGCGCCCCGCGTCCACCATCAGTTGACGGACGCGCGGAAAGAGTGTCATATGGGCGCCGCTCAGGATCGAGAGCCCGATCACGTCGACATCTTCTTGCACGGCAGCGGTCGCGATCATCTCGGGCGTCTGGTGCAGTCCCGTGTAGATCACCTCCATGCCGGCGTCGCGCAACGCGGCCGCCACCACCTTGGCGCCGCGGTCGTGACCATCCAGGCCAGGCTTGGCGATGAGTACGCGGATCGGTCGAGACATATCAGAAACGTGAGGAAGGTTGTTGCCTGTACCGCCGCGAAAGCTAGCCGCTCCCCACGCCAACGGACAGCGCCGACGCTCTAGCTAGCGCGAGATCTCCACTATCGTCAGGCTGGAGACGATCTCGGCGCCCGAACGCTTCATTCGCGGTGCCAACATCACTCGTCCTTTCGCGCGACCAGGAGCATCTCACTCGAGGTACGTCGCAAGGGCCGCGGCTCCCACGCATCAAAAGCCTGAGTGACCACCAACCCGGCCTGCGCACACAATTCAGCCAATCGCGTCGCGGTGTACAGCCTTATGCGATGCTCGCGCTCTCCATTGCCCGCTGGGCCGCGAAACGATGACCGGATCGTGAGCACACCGGAGAGTGGATCAAACGTCCGGCCGTGCGCGACCATGGTGCCGTCGCTCGTTTCCCACCAATCCTTTGCCAAGAAGCGCGCCATCACGCCGTCGCGGCTGCCGCCGTGCCACACCAAGGTGCCGCCTGGGCGCAGGACCCGCGAGAACTCATGAACGACGCGTGCATCATCGTTAGGATCGAAGAAGAACCCGAACGATGTGAAGAGGTTGACGACGGCGTCGAAGCGGCCGCTCCACCGCAGCGGCAAACGTCGCATGTCACCCTGTCGGTATCGAAGGTTCGGCCCCTGACCCCGCGCCACGGCAATGCGCAGGAGGTCCTTCGAGTAGTCCAGCGCATCCACGCGGTAGCCGGCCTCCGCCAAGAGGTGCGCGTGCCGACCCTGGCCACACGGTACATCGAGAATTCGTGAGGCCGACGGCAGCCCAAGAATCTCGATCAACCGCGAGATTTCTCGTCGATCGCGGACTGCGCTGAAGATGGGCTCGTATTCCAGCAGGTACTGCGCATCAAAATACGTCGCCCACCACTCGCGCGAGGCGCGGACGCTGGTGCTTCCCGTCGCCTTCCTCTGGCGCCGACGGGAAGACGGTCGGACTCGTTGGCTCAGAAGAAGACCGGCTCGCGGTACGCGCCGAAGACTTCTTCCATGGCGTGGCGAATTTCGAACAGCGTTCCGTAAGCGCGGGCGCAGTCGAGTATGAACGGAATGAGGTTCGCATCGGTACGCGCGGCGTCTCGCAGCGCATTCAGGCGCTGCGTGAGCAGGACGTTGTCGCGTTGCGCGCGAAGCGTACCCAGTCGTTCACGCTGCGAGCGATCGACTTCCTCGCCAACCCGAAGGACGGGGATCGCCAGTTCGGGTTCGTCCGTGACAAACTCGTTGACGCCGACCACCACCTTGCGATGCTGCTCGATCTCCCATTGTTGACGAGCCGCCGATTCGGCGATGCGGCGCTGGAACCACCCCTGCTCGATTCCCTTCACCACGCCACCCATATCCTCGATGCTCGAGAAGATCTGTTCGGCTTCCCGCTCGAGTGAATCGGTCAGCGCCTCGACGTAGTAGGAACCCCCAAGCGGATCGATGACATTCGGCACGCCCGTCTCGTAGGCCAGCACTTGCTGCGTTCGCAACGCCACCTGCACGGCTTCCTCTGTGGGCAGGGCGAGCGTTTCGTCCATGGAGTTGGTGTGCAGCGATTGTGTGCCACCGAGCGCCGCGGCGAGGGCTTGGTAGGCGACACGCACGACGTTGTTCATCGGCTGCTGGGCCGTGAGTGTGACACCGGCGGTCTGCGAGTGGAATCGCAGCATCCACGAACGCGGGTCCTTGGCTCCATAGCGTTCCTTCATGTGTCGCGCCCAAATGCGCCGCGCGGCACGGAGTTTGGCGATCTCCTCGAAGAAATCGTTGTGGATATCGAAGAAGAACGAGAGACGCGGGGCGAAAGAATCGACGGACAGACCGCGCGCCATGCCGCGCTCGACGTACGTGAACCCATTCGCCAGGGTAAACGCGAGTTCCTGAACCGCGGTGGCGCCTGCTTCGCGGATGTGGTAGCCGGAAATCGAAATCGTGTTCCACTGTGGCGCGTGAGCGGCGCCCCATTCGAACAGGTCGACGATCAGGCGCAGCGCAGGTTCGATGGGATAACACCAGGCGTGCTGCGCCATGTACTCCTTGAGGATGTCGTTCTGGACGGTGCCGCGGAGCTTGTCGGCAGACACGCCCTGTCGTTCGGCAGCTGCAACATAGAAGCAGAACAGGATCACGGCCGGGCCGTTGATCGTCATCGACGTCGACACCTGATCCAGCGGAATCCCGTCGAACAGCACCTCCATGTCGGCCAAACTGGAGACGGCGACACCTGTTTTCCCGACCTCGCCCTCGGATCGCATATGGTCGGAATCGAATCCCATCAGCGTGGGGAAATCGAACGCGGTGGACAGGCCGGTCTGGCCATGCTCGAGCAGGAACTTGAAGCGCTGGTTCGTGTCGCGGGCGCTACCAAATCCGGCAAATTGCCGCATGGTCCACAACCGGCCGCGATATCCGGTGGGATGGATGCCACGCGTGTATGGAAACTCCCCGGGGACCGGCAACGGTCCGTTTCCATCGTCAGCTACATCAAGCCGCGTGAAGAGTGGCTGGACATCACTGGCCGAGTTGCTGAAGGCGACGCTGCGGAGTTCCCCCTTGGCATACCTGGCGCGCCAGGCGGCAACCTCCGCGCGGAGTCGTTCGAGCTCGGCGTCGGCAGTGAGCGTCAGGTCGTGTGGTCCCTGAACCGATGTCATGCGTCGTCCCTCGCTAGGAGCGCGGCGCCCCGAACCAACAGGGCGTCAGCAACCGAAAATGGTGACACTGCGCCGCTTTCCACGAGCGGTAGCTGTGCCTGAATGTACGCCTGCATGGATGCGTCGCCCCACCAGGATCGATGCGCCCGATGCTCGGTAATTTCGACGATCTGTTCATGGAGACGCCGTCGCCGGCGGCTTTGCAACTCTCCACTCGACTCAAGATAGCGAAAGTGGCGATCAATGGCGGCGATGAGGTCGTCGATGCCCTCGCCTTGGGCCGCGACGGCACGCAATACCGGCGGTACCCAGCCCTCGACCTGCTCTTCTCGCGCCTTCTGTCGCGCAAGGCGCCCGGGGTTGTTGATGTTCCTCAGGTCCACGCCGTGATGGGCCGGGACGTTCTTCAGGATGTTGCCGTCGCGCAGTCCGAGCATGAGCTCGATGTCGTTGCGCAGCCGCTCGGAGCCCGGCCGGTCGGACTTGTTCACGACGAAGACGTCGGCAATCTCCATCAAGCCGGCCTTGAGTGTCTGGATGGAATCACCCGACTCCGGAACGAGAATCACCGTGGTGGAATCCGCGGCACGCGCAATTTCCAGTTCGCTTTGGCCGACGCCCACGGTTTCCATGAGAATGACGTCGAACCCGTAGGCGTCCAACACGTCGGCCGCCGCACGTGTGGCGGCCGACATACCGCCTAACGAACCACGGGTTGCCAAGGACCGAATGTACACGCCGGGATCGAGCGCCACGCCCTCCATGCGAATACGATCGCCCAGCAACGCCCCACCGGTGAACGGAGATGTCGGGTCGACGGCAATGATTCCCACGGTGAGGTTCAGCGAGCGGTAGGCGGCCGCCAGCCGCATGGTCATGGTGCTCTTCCCCGCACCGGGCGGCCCCGTGAGCCCAATCCGTCGCGCACGCCCCACCCGGCTGTGCAGTGTGCTCAGCAACAGGTCAAACCCGTCGCGCTGGTTCTCCACGATGCTTACCGCACGGGCCAGGGCAGCCGGTCGCCGAGCGTCGAAGTCGGCCAGTAGGCGCTCGAGCGGCGCGGGCATGGGAACGCGAGTCGACGTCATCTCGTCAGGCGGCTGAATCGGGGACACCGGTCGGCGTTACCGGTCTTTTCCATCTTGGCGCACGGTGGGTTCGCCTGTGCCCGGTTCGTCATGTTCGTCGCGAATCTCTCCGACCAACTCCTCCAGCAGGTCCTCCAACGTTGCCAGGCCCGTCGTCAGGCCCTGGTCGTCGGTCACGATCGCCAAGTGCTTGCGCTCTCGTAGCATACGGAAAAGGATGTCGCTGCAACGAGCCGCGCCAGAGGCGATGACGACGCTGCGCAATGTCGAGGGCAATTCGCCATCGGACTTCAGCACATCGAAGGCGTGGAGCATGCCCTCCACGTGATCAAGGTCGCGCCGGTACACGGGCACTCGAGAAAATCCGGATTGCGCAACTTGCCTGACAATCTCAGCGGGCGCCTGTTCAACATCGACGGCAAAAATGTCGCTGCGCGGCGTCATGGCGTCGCGCAACCGACGCTCGCCAAAGTCGACCACGCTGCTGATGATCGCGATCTCGGCGCGATTGCCCACGCCCTCGATCTCGCCTTCGCGAAGGAGTTCCTCGATCGCGTCGTCCTCGCCCTCTGCTGCCATCCGTCGCGCCTCGGCTCGGCGCTCCCCGGTAACGCGCCGGACAAGCGCGAGCAGGGGCGACAGGGCAAGGTCCAGTGCTCGCACAGGGGGTAGGAGCACCGGAATGAGCTGACTTGGCCACCGTCGCGCGACGGCGCGCGGAATGAGTTGTCCGACGACCAGCAGCGCCAGGGAGTACCCGATCGCCAGCTGCATCACGGTGCTCGTCGTCGCAGCGTTGGTGCCGATGTACGCCCCCGCCGAAAAGACGGTGAGCGAGACCCCAGTGGTTGCCGCCAGCAGCATGCGATGTGGGCGTTCGAGGTACAACTCAGCGGATACCGCGCCACTGAGCCGGCGTTCGACCCAGTGACGCAGCCAGATCCGGCTCGCCGATCGCACGGCAGTCGCCGCCGCCGTCAGCCACGCCACGACTCCGATGGTGGCGAGCAGGAAGGAGGTCACGTCGTCTCCTCCTCGTTCGCGTCCAAGCGCTCGAAGTAGACGCGATGTACTCGCCGGCGCATCACGCGTTCGACAATGACACGGAAGCCGCGAAGGGTTGCCTCCTCTCCCGCGCGAGGAACGCGCCCAAACAGCTCGTAAATGCGTCCGATTCGCCTGAAAGTCGCGCAACTGCGCATCGGCCTTCTTGGCGCCTGGGATAAACACCGGCGGTCGGACGAGCGACTCCCAGCCAGCGGCCGGCGGCTCGTCAGCCACAACCCATGGGAGCAGGTCCTTCGCATACAGCACGCCGATGACATTGTCGATCGTCTCGGCATACACCGGGAGCCGCGCGTGCTCGGCACTGCGCACACGGTCGACGACTTCCGACCACGGGCTGTCCCGGTCCACAGCGACCATGTCAACGCGCGGGATCATGATCTCGTGGACCTCGGTATCCCCGAGTGCGAACACGCCCTTGAGCAGGACCTCCTGTTCCCGGCTGACCTCGGCCTCGGCGGCGACGATCTCTCGGAACTGCTCGGCCGTTGCCTCTCGATCCGCCTCGCGACGAGCTGGGGGCGGAAGGAGCACATGGAGCGCCTTGTCGATTGCGGTGCCGAGCGTGACGACGGGGAGCAGGACGCGCTCGGTGCCGAGGATGAAGCCGTAGAAACGCTCGGCGGCGCGCGCGCCTAACGTGTCCCCGGCACTTCGGGCCAGGCTTTCCGAAACGCCAACGAGGACGAAGGCGGCAATCGCACCGAGCAGCAAGCGCTGGCCCCCGCTGGACGTGAGACCCCACAAGGCCCACGCCGTACAGGTGCCACTCACGAGCTGCGCGACGATCCTGGCAAAGGCCAGCGCCCGGTGCGTTTTCTCGCGCCGATCGAACAACGCCTTCAAGTGAGCCGGCAACCCATCTTCTGGGTCCAACGCGAGCAGTGCGCCGTCCGAGACGGCGCAAAGGCCCGCCAAGCCCGCGGCGAGAATGGCAACAACGAAGGCGACGCCGTCTACCATTGCCCCGAGCTCCTCGCGGCCACGAGCAGCCGTTCCTGCAGGCGCCACATGGGGCTCCGTTCACGGGTCGCTTCTGGGTGCTCTCGGCCTAACGCGTGCAGCACACCGTGAATCACCACACGCGCCATCTCCTCGCGAGCCGATACGCCGGCCGCGCGCGCATTGGCCCGCACGACATCGGGCGCAATGTAGATATCCGCGACAATGGGTTCATGTCGCGATCGGCGTCGGAAGGCCAGCGTGATGATGTCCGTGGCGCCGCGATGCTCCATGATGCGAAGGTTCAGGCTCGCGATCTTGCGATTGCCGACGCATGCGATCGAGAGCATCGCGTGCCGCACGCGCATTCGCTGGAGTGTGGCAAGCGTGAGGGTGCGAATACGCGGAATGGCCAGCGGCAGTCCGAGCGTCGTGGACGAGATCTCCACGGACAGACCGGGCGACTGGCGTCGCAACGGAGGTTCGGAGGCTCCCGGGGACGAGCTTGGCATGACGAGCGGCGTCAGGCGCCAGCGTCGTCCGCGTACGCCTTAATGATTTCGCGGACGAGTCGGTGACGGACGACGTCGGCATCGGCCAGGTAGTGAAAACCAATGCCGTCGATTCCGGTGAGAATGCGCTCGATCTGTATGAGCCCGGATTCTTCTCTCTTTGGCAAGTCGATCTGCGTCTTGTCGCCCGTAATGACGGTGCGTGAGTTCACTCCCAGACGCGTGAGGAACATCTTCATTTGCGCTGTCGTCGCGTTCTGCGCTTCGTCCAGGATCACGAATGCATCGGACAAGGTGCGGCCACGCATGTAGGCCAGCGGAGCGATCTCGATGATCCGCGTCTCGAGGGCGCGCTGCATGCGTTCGGGAGGCATCATGTCTTCGAGCGCATCGTACAGCGGGCGGAGGTACGGATCCACCTTGGCCTGCATGTCACCCGGGAGAAAGCCGAGGCTCTCGCCAGCTTCAACAGCCGGACGCGCCAGGACGATCCGGCGAACCCGCTTGCGGCTGAGCGCGTCCACGGCCGCGGCGACGGCCAAATACGTCTTGCCCGTTCCGGCCGGTCCGATCCCCACGACGATGTCGTTCTCGCCGATCAGCCGCAGGTAATCTGCCTGCCCAGGTGTCTTGGGCTGAATGATCTTGCGCACCCCCGGCAGGATGATACGCATGTCGTCGCCGGACGCGCCGTCGCGCGTCTGCTCCAGGCTCATGCGAAGCACATCGTCGGCCTCGAGTGTCTGCCGCTGGCGCGCGGCGTCGATCATCCGCTGCCCCAGCGCGGCGGCGCGTTCGACGGACTCGGCAGGTCCAACGATCGAGAGGACGTCGCCCCGCATAGCCACGCGTGTCCCGGTCTGCCGACCCAACTCGAGCAGGTTGGCATCGTGCACGCCAGCCAGGACGAGGGGATCTACGCCCTCGGCGTTCAATCGGTGGGTCACGTCGTCGGTCACGGTCACGGGAGCGTCTTCAGATGCAACGCCACGAGGTCCGCGTCGATCACGGGGACAGGGGCGCCTTCGAACAAGGCGCGGGCGGCGGTCGTCTTGGGAAAGGCAATCACGTCGCGCAGGGACGGTGCTTGTGCCAGTAACATGGCAATCCGATCGAATCCCAGCGCAAAACCACCGTGCGGAGGCGCCCCGGCAGCCAACCCGTCGAGCAGGAAACCAAACCGACGTCCCTGTTCTTCGGCCGGGATGCCTAACAACCGGAACACCGTGCCTTGAAGTTCCGGATCGGTGATGCGGATCGACCCACTGCCCAGTTCGTTGCCGTTGTACACGGCGTCGTAGTGCAACGCACGGCAGCGGTCAGGATCGCTATCGAGGTGCGGGAGATCCTCAGGGTGCGGCGAGGTGAACGGGTGGTGGGCAAACACGCGGGTGCCGGTCGCTGGATCGACTTCAAACAATGGAAAGTCGACGATCCAGCAGAAGGCGTGCTCCTTCACACGCGTCATACCCGGACGCGCCACCACCATCGTGCGTACGGCGTGGAGTGCTGGTGACGTGACGTGGTCCGCGCCGACGACCGCGAGCACGAGCTCGCCCACTGGAGCGTTGAGCTGGTCGAGCGCTGCGGTTCCGAGCGCCTTGACTCCCTGCCCCTCCCAACCTGCCTCTGTGCGCTTTGCCCACATCAGACCACCTGCCTTGGCGTCCTTGGCCGCGGCGGCGAAGCCATCGATCTCCTTGCGCGACGCGTCCGCGGCGCCTGGCACACGAAGGGCACGCACGCGGCCCGAGGCGCCTAACGCCTCGCGCACGAACGGCGCCGCATCCTCGCCAACCAGCGGCGTCAGGTCCGTAATCGTGAGGGCATATCGCAGGTCGGGCTTGTCGACGCCGTATCGCTCCATCGCCTCACGCCACGCCAGACGTGGGAACGGCGCCGGGATGTCATGGCCACCCTCCTTCCAGAGAGCGACCAGCACCATCTCGATGAAGCCCTGTACGTCCTCCTGCGTGACGAAACTGGCCTCGATGTCAATCTGCGTGAACTCCGGCTGTCGGTCGGCGCGCAGGTCCTCATCGCGGAAGCAGCGCGCGATCTGGAAGTAGCGGTCGAAGCCCGCCACCATCAGGAGCTGCTTGTAGATCTGTGGCGATTGCGGGAGCGCGTAGAATTCGCCCGCGTGCACACGACTCGGCACCAAGTAGTCTCGCGCGCCCTCCGGTGTGGGCTTCGTGAGGATGGGTGTCTCGATTTCCAGGAACCCGGCCTGCGCCAATGTCCGACGGGCGACCTGCAGCAGCCGGTGGCGCATAACGAGGTTGGCCTGCAGCTCCGGTCGGCGAAGGTCGAGAATGCGGTGCTTCAGCCGCAGCTCTTCCGCGGCCAGCTTCTCGCCTTTGCCCCGCGCGACGGGTATGGCCGGCGTCACTGCAGGTCCGACGATCTTCGCGCTCGTCGCCTGGACCTCGACCGCCCCCGTCGCCAGCTCGCTATTGCGACCTTCCGCGGGTCGAGCGACCACAGCGCCTTCAACCAGCACCACCGTCTCGGGGGTCAGCTGCTCGGCCACGGCCATGGTGGTCGGATCGGCCGCCGTCGGGTTGAACGATACCTGCACCAATCCCAGCCGATCGCGTAAGTCGACAAACACCAATCCGCCGAGGTTGCGCGTGCGATGCACCCAACCGCCCAGGCGGACGTGCGTCCCAACGTGCGACTCGCGCAACTCGCCACACGCATGTGTGCGCATGGTGGTCGAAAGTGGTGCTGACCCGCTCACGTCGTTCGCTCCCGGCGCCGTTGCGCCAGTGAAAGTCCAAGGATTCCCGTCGTCGCTCCCGCCATGTCCGCCACCCAGTCTACCACGTCCATGTCACGGCCGGGGACAAACTGCTGGTGCCACTCGTCGATCGCCGCGAACACGGCGACTGCGATGAGCACCCGCGCAATGATGGTGGTCGACGACCCCGCGGCGCGCGCACGGAGCAAGAGCGCCCCAAACACGGCGTACAACGCGAAGTGTACGATCTTGTCGGCGTTGGGTACCGCATGCGCACTCGGAATCACGCTTCCAGGCAACGACGTAAGCGTGAGGATCACGGCGGCCCACAACATCGGCCAGCGGATCCGACGTGCGAGTGGCTCGTCGGGCAAAGCTCAGACCTTCAGGTCGTCAGACGTGAACATGGAGCGTTAAATCTATGCGGTGAGCGCATTTCCGTGAAGCGCCGCGATTGACCACTGCCGAATCGATCCCTATGCTCCTTCCATGCGCGTCGCTGCTGCCCTCGCTGTGAGTCTCGCCATCCCCCAACTGGTTGCGGCTCAACAGATACCGGGGCGGGACCTCTTTGATTTTCCGCTGGGTTCAATCGCCGAAGCCGGGGCGATGTCCCTCGCATCGGCGGATGGACTTCGGAATCCGGCCAGCATCCTTCTGCCGGCGTCGGCGCTGGCTCGGCTCAGTTTCTCTTCTCTCCTTACCGGTTCCCAACAGGGGGTGAGCGGGCAGGTCGTGGCAGCCGCTTACTCATGGGAACGGACCACCTTCGGTCTGTCGGTGGCGCGAGCGAGCGTTGCCGGCATAGCCCGAACGGACAGCGACCCACAATCCATCGGAGGCGACGTCCCGTACAACGGGCTCGCCGTGTCGGCGATGGTGGCCAAGCGCCAATCGAATCGCCTGTCGGGCGGGTTGGCGGTTCGTTGGTTACGGGGTGAGTTGGACCTTACGGCTCGTTCCGAAGTTGGAATCGACGCAGGTGTCGTGGCTGAGCACCTGACCCGCTTTGACGCCCGGTTAGCGGCATCCAGCTTCTTCTGGCGGCCAGGTACGCATAGTGGTGACGGCGCCTCCTTTTCCGGCGCCGCGGACGTGCGAGCGTTGGGCACGACGGAGGCGCAGGCCGTGCGAGTTGGGTACTCCCCTTGTTTCCACGCCAGGCACTTCGACCGAGTCGTACGTGTTCACCTCCGCCCGTTGGCAAGTAGTCGAGGCACGCACGGGGGTTTCTCGGAGTGCCGCATACACGCACGAGACGTTGCGCTGGCGGCTGGCCTTGGGCGTCCACGTCGACCGGTACTTCGTGGCGATTGCGAGAGAGGACAGCCCGGCCGGGCTGGCCCCGTCGTACCAATTCACCCTAACGAGTCTTTTCCCGGTTCGGCAATGATAGAGCTGTTAGACCTCGCACCATCGGATGCTGCCCAACACCTCGCGGCCTTTTTCCAGGCTCGTGGGCTTCCGGCGTATCGCGTCGGACAGGTGATGCATCGTCTGTGGCAGCAACCCGTGGCGTCTTTCGCCGAGATGACGGACCTGCCACGCGACGTGCGCGGTGAACTCGCGTACGCCTTTTCTCTTGGGCGACTGGCGCTGGAGGCACAACAGACGTCTGCCGATGGCACGCGCAAATTCCTGTTCCGGCTGGTCGACGGGCAGATGATCGAGACCGTGGCCATTCCCGAGGATGGCCGGCTCACCCTGTGCATCTCCTCGCAGGCAGGGTGCGCGTTGCAGTGTGCCTTCTGCGCCACCGGTGCGATGGGGTTTTCCCGCAACTTGTCGCCACTCGAGATTGCTGGGCAGGTGCGCGAACTGGCCCTGCTCGATCCTCCGTTGCACCCGACGAACATCGTGTTCATGGGGATGGGAGAGCCGCTCATGAACTGGAAGGCGGTCGACGTGGTGCTGACGATCCTCAACGCGCCTGACGGATTCGGCATCGGGGCGCGGCACATTACCGTGTCCACCGTGGGTGTGTTGCCGGGGATCGAAGCACTTGCCAGGCGCCCAGAACAGTTCCGCCTCGCGATCTCCATTCACGCGCCGACCGATGAGCTGCGGCGCAGCCTGATGCCGGTGAACATCAAGTATCCACTCGCCGATGTCATCCACGCTGCCAAGTCCTTCGATCGCCGAGTGACGTTCGAGTATGTCATGCTGGGCGACGTGAACGACACGCAGGCACAAGCGTCGCAGCTGGCGGTGCTCGCTCGGGAGTGTCGCGCCTTCGTCAACCTCATTCCCCTGCATCCCGGGGGTGTCGGCGACTTTCACCCGACACCGGGGCGCCGAATACACCTTTTTGCCGAGTGGTTGCGCCGAGCCGGGGTGGAGGTTGCGGTCCGCAAGAGTCGCGGCACCGACATTGCCGCGGCTTGTGGGCAACTACGGGTAGAGCGGTTGCGGCGGCGGCCGCCAGTTGGCACCGAGGAAGACGGTGACATCCAGGTAGCGTAGCGAATCGCGACGCGTATCTACGCGCGCGCCGCCTAACGCCTTGGCCACGGCCTGCGCCCATTCCGGGTGCCCAGAACGGTCAACCACCAGCGTGGAGTCACGACGCAGCGTGTCGGACGCATAACGCACCACGTCGAACCCGGCGTCTCGGAGGTAGAACGTTGCCTGCCGTGCCAACCCGCGCACCCCGGTGCCGTTCACCACCTCGACGATGATCCGCGCGCCGGCCGGTGCCTTGATCGCCGGCGTCGACACCGGGACCGCGGCGCGCGGAACGACCCGTCGCGACCACCACACGACGACGGCCGCAACACCCGCGATCACCAACGCCGCCGCAATGCCCCGCGCTATCGCACGCGATTCCACAGTGCCACCGTTTCTGGAAAGACGGGTTTTCCCTCCCGTAGGGTCCACTCCAGCCGCATGCGCACCACCTGCCGAAACACCCCGTCGAAATCGTGCGGCAAGTGCGCGGCAAGGAAAGCGCGGTCGCCCTGCATGAACGGACGACCCGGTTCCAGGAAGTCGGCCATGAACAGCGCTCGACCGGTGGCGCCCCAGTCGGGGTTGCCTAACGTATGCCAGCGGATGGCCTCGAGCACGTCCTCCCGCCCCTCGCCCTCGCGAGCCAGACGAGCAGCCGCCGCCGGTCCATGCAGGACTGTCGTGGGCCGCGGATCGTCGCCAAGCTCGGCACGCAACTCGACGTCGCCAGCATCGCGGAGCGCATCGTGCCATGCGCCCGCATCGTGCCATGCTCGGCGCGCCGCCTCATCGAGCCCGAGCTGACCACTCCAGTTATCCAACAATGCCGTCACCCGCGCGATGTGGGCCCGACGCTTCTCGCTCACGATCGCCCATGGCGGGAGGTCTGCGACGATTGGAGATAGTGACACGGGCGCGGCGATGATATGTGGCGGGAAACGCAACGTAGGCGAGCCCGCGTTAGGTGTCAAATCGCCGCTAGCGCAAGTGCGTCAGGCGTCGGGCGAGTTCGCCGAGGTAGCCCACGAGCGACTGCAGTTCAGCCGTAGCTCCTTCCAACTCGGCTAGCGCGCGTGCTTGGTCCTTGGTGGAGGACGACACGTCCGCAGCACCGACCCGATTCTGGGCCGAAATCACCGCCAGCCGCTCGCTGCGCTCTCGCGTCTGTGCCACAAATCCTTCCTGCTCCGTCGACGCTTCGGCGATTCGGCGCGACCACGCGGCGGCCGAGTGACTCGCGTCCAGGATGGCCTGTAACCCGCGCTGAGCGCTGACGGAAATCGACTCCACGTCGGCCAACCCGGATCGCCCGCTTTCCATCTGCTCGGCGGCACGCTGCGCTTGCGAGGCGAAGGATGTAAGGATTTGAGAAGCTGAATCGGAGGCACGGGCGCTTTGCTCAGCCAGTCGTCGAATCTCCTGGGCCACGACGGCGAAACCGCGCCCCTCGTGGCCGGCTCGCGCCGCCTCGATCGCTGCGTTGAGCGCCAGCAGGTTCGTTTGCTCGGCCAAGTCACGAATGGCTGCCACAAACTCGTTGATGCGGCGTGTGCCAGCACTCAACTCGTCGAGAATCGTGGCGCTCTCTCCCACGAACTGCTTGGTGGTGACGAGCCGCTCGATGGCGGAGGCCACCGTGTCCCGCTGTTCGTGCGCGATGCCGGCCGAGCGTTCCGATGCAGTGGCGGCATCGCCGGCGTCACGCGCCACAGAGGAGGTGAGCCGATAGAGCTGATCCGCCGCATCACGGCTTTCCGCCGCCTGTGTCTGCTCTTCGGCCACCGAGCGCGACATTTCATCCGACAACCGTGCGACAGACTCACCACCACGACGCAGCGCCTGCGCGGAGTCGGTCATGGTGGCCAGTTGTCGCTCCAAGCGATGCACCGCTTCGATCAATGGCCGCCGGAGGTCTTGAATCTGCATGGTAGTCGCCAGCTGCGACGCCACCCGTTGCGCGAGGGCCTGCTGTTTGGGACCGTACATGGAGCGCTTGTGATGCTCCAGCTCCATCAGTCCGACCGTTCGCTCACCAAACCGGAGGGGAACGATCAACAAGCTTCGGCCGGTGCTGCCCGGGACCAGGCGCGGGTCTCGCAACGCATCCACCACGCGTTGCGACTCTCCGCGCTCCAGCGCCTGCTTGCGAAGCGTCGCGAGGGCCTCAGATGCCGGTTCCGGTTGCGCCAGCAGTCCAGCGCGATCGCTGAACACCACCGACGGCCCTCCCTCTGACATGCTCACGATGCGGAAATCGGACCAGTCGACGAGGCGATTGGCCAGGGACGCGATTTGCGAAAAGGCCTCGGCCATGGTGGCGTCGGAGCTGACGACAAGTTCCATCGCGTGCAACTTGTGAAGCTCTTCCGCACCGATCGCTTCCTCCAGGATCCGTCGAAAGAGCATGCCTCCGAAGGCCAGTGCCAAGGTCACGAGGATCCAGCCGGGGCGCGAGACGTACTCCAGAGTGAGCAGGATGATCGTCACCGCCAGCGTGGACGCCACGAAAGTCAGCGTCTCGTAGCGGACGATGAGCGAGAGCTCGTCCGACATGAGCTTTCGCCGTGAGAGCAGCGAGAAGTATTGCAGCGCTCGCGACAAGGCGAAGTGGAGCAACACGAACAGGCTGATCGCCGGCAAGGTCGGCGCACCTAACGTCCCAACGAGTCCGTTCGGCGTCAGTCCGCCAACCACCACGTAGACGCCAAACGCCGCGACGACCGCGAGGACCTCGCGGCAGGCATTGATCCACGCCGCTTCCACCGGCTTGTCGAGCAGCCACGAGTCAGTGGTCAGGACACCAATGGCCAGCGCCAGAATGGTCGAAGGAAGTCCCGCGGCCAGCGTTCCTCCGATTGCCACGACCGAAACGCCAGACAGGTACGAGTATTTCGTCAGCGCCAGCGGGCGAGCGCGCAACAACAACGTGCCGAAGAACAGGGCGACCAACCGCTCCGGGTGTTGCAGCCAGCGCAGGTCATTGGCCAGAACGGCGATCGATACGAGCAGGCCGGCGATCATCGTGCCGCGCCCGACCGCATCAACGCGGATGCGCACGTTAGGCTTCGTCAAGCGCCCCACGCAGTGACCGAACCAACCGCCCGACTGCCTCGGGGCCTTCGCTCGCCGCGCGCACGACGGCGCTTCCCACGACGATCCCGTCGGCCAGTTGCCCAAGGGCGCGCGCCTGGGCCGGCGTGGAAACACCGAAGCCGACGCAGACTGGCATGGCGGTGGCCTGCCGCAATCGCGCGATGACTTCCGGAAGGTCCGCGGCGAGGTCGTCGCGCGTGCCGGTGACGCCGAGGCGCGATATGAGATAAACGAACCCACCGCCGTGTGACGCGATGTCGCGCATCCGCTCGATCGGCGTCGTTGGTGCCACCAAACGAACGAACGCCAAGGGACCGTTGCCAAACCGCTGTTCGAGCGCCGGATCTGCTCCGACGGGGAGGTCCGTGATCAGGACGCCGTGTGCACCGGCGGCGGCTGCCCGGTCGAGCGCTGTAGGGCCGGCCGCCAGCAAGGGGTTGAGGTAGCTGAACAGCACGACGGGAACGGAGACTTTGGCCTGGGTGATGAGCGCCAACGTGCGATCGAACGTGACCCCCTGTTCCAGTGCGGCCTGCGAGCTGGCCTGAATGACTGGGCCATCGGCCATCGGGTCCGAAAACGGGAGCCCGATTTCGATGACGTCGGCCCCGGACGCCTCCAGCGTCTGCATGAGGGCAACGGTTGCGTCTGGCGAAGGGTGCCCGGCCGTGATGTAGGTGACCAGTGCGCGGCGCCCCCGGGCTGCCAGCGCGGCCATGTGCCGACTCAGGACTTCAGACGAAGTAGTCGCCGACGTTGATCCCATACCGATCGGGGTCCTCGGTCTTGATGATGGTGCGCTTGAATACGCCGGCTTCCGTTTGCTCGGAAAGGTCGACGAGGTGACCGGGGTACAGTACGTTGCCGCGGTCATCCGAGACAATACGCACGATCGGTCGAGAGATCGCATCTGGCCGCGAATTCGCGGCATGCACCAGGGCCAGCTCAAACGTGTCGAGCACCACGAGGGTGCCGACCGGGAAGAGGCCGAGCAGCGTGATGAAGCCCTTGACCACGACCGGGTCGAAGCCGCGACGCGGATTGTCGCGCATCCCGGCCAGCACCATCGCGGGTGACATGGGCGTTGTCTGGTAGTGTCGCCGCGAGGTGGCGGCGTCAAATCCGTCGGCGACCGCCACGATCTTCGAGAAGATGCTCTGCTGCCGTGGCCGGACGTTCTTCGGATAACCGGACAGGTCGGTTTTCATGTGGTGTTCGTAGGCTACCACCATGGACCGGTACGGCGGGTCCTGCTGGCCCCGCATCTGGAAGAGCGCCAACACACCGAGCCACGGATGAGCGGCCAGCCAACGCCAATCGTCGTCGGTCAGCCCACCGGACTTGTTCAGGACATTGATGGGGACACGCGACTTGCCGATGTCATGGAAGAGCGCCGCCATGCCCAGGTCGTACAGCTGCAACTTTGTGAGGCCCAGACGACGGCCAAGGGCCACCGAAAAGATGCAGACGTTGACGCTGTGAGTGAACGTGTACTCGTCGTAGTCGCGAATCGTCGTCAGTCCAACCAGCGACGTCTCCTCATTGAGGATCTGGTCAACGATGGTCTGGACCACACGCTTGATTTTCTTGATGTTCGGTGCGTGACCGAGGCGAACGGAGTTGATGACGTCCTTGGTGACGGCCACGGACTGGGAGTACGTGCGCTTGGCAGCTTCCTTGGCCCGTTTCATGAAGTCCGGGTCGTCCTCGGCGATCATCGGCGGACCCAGCTCAAACGCCGTAATCCCGGCAGCCGTCAGCTTCTCCAGCACATCGAAGTGCGTGACGTCGGCCTCGCGGCTGGACGCCAGCAGGTTGGAGAGGAAAACCAGCCAATCGCGCGGCGTCATGGTGTCCGCGACGCGCACCGTCCCGATCCCACAGGCGCGGAAGAGGGACAGGATCTGGCTGAATGAGGCGTAGTTGTCGAGGTCGAGTCGCAACCGCGTGGAGTTCACGAAGATGAACTCGTTCGAGGCCCGCAGCTCCAACTCGTGCTCGCGCTCGAGCAGGACGTTGGCACTGGCGGCCAGGTCCGCGAGGGCATTGCGCACGGCCTCGTTCTCCGGCGGATACAACCGGATGACGCGCATCGCCCCGTAGACCTGGACGATGAGCTGCCGTCCCGCCTTGCGCAGGAAGGAGTCGCTGGTCGCGTCCTGGAGTTGCGCCAGCCCGGTCACGCCGTACCCCCCCGCAGGATGCGGTTGACGGCATTGCGCACCAGGATCTCCTTGTCGGTCGATGCCTTTTGCAGCGCCGCCAGTGCGACGTTCGACCCCACCTTGCCTAACGCCATGGCGGCGCAGGCGCGAAGCTCGGGATCCTCGCGCCGGCCAAAGAGTCCCTTCCCATTCAGGTAGCCGTCGAGCATCGACACCCCGGCATCGCCGCACATCGCCCCGTACGCCTCGAAGAACGCCATCTTCTCCGTCAGGTCGGCCTCGTGGATGCGCTTCCCCTTCAGCACGCCTTCGAGCTTGGCGAGGGCCGGCCGGTGCGTGCGCGTGGCGAAGGCGCGCGCCGCGGCCACGCGAACGTCACGCTCGGAGTCTTCAATGCCGCGTTCGAGCTGCTGCAGCGCGCCGGGCGTGCCAATCTCGGCCAAGGCCTGCACCGCCACGATGCGCACCGACGCGTCCGCGTGGACCGCGAGTCGCGCCAAGGCAGGTACCGCTGCCGCCGCCTTCATCGCTCCGGCACGTCGAACGGCTTCCAGCATCACCTCGCGCTCCGGGTCGCCGATCAGGCGCACCAGCTCCGCGGTGTTCGCTGCCGCAAGCCGCGACGCGGCCGCCTCGAGCAGTTGCCGCACCCGTGGCGACTGCACCCGACCCAACCAGACAAAGACGGTCCCCATGGCCGTCACTCGGAGCTGGTCGAACAACGCGTTCAGGTCATCCTGCGCCGGCAGCTCCACCCAGTCGTCCAGGGTCTGCAACAGCTGCGTCAGGGCATCCGGGTCGCTCATCCGGCTGGGGAGGGCCAACAATCCCTCCTTCTGCGCTGGCGAAAGTCGCGGGCGCGACCGGCCGCTACCGTGACCTCGCGCAACAGGTACGAGGCCGCCTTCAAGTGGCCGAACTTCGACAGCAACTGCACCAACATGCTGTCGAGCAACCGCGATTTCGTCGCGTACCTTCGCGTCGCCCTGCCGCTCGTAGATGTCGACGAGGGCAAGAATATCGTTAGTCTGCAGGTCCGCTCGCGTACTCCGTCCTGGATCTCTCCGCGCAGGTACTCCACCTCGCGTTCGTCCAGAAGTAGAGCGTCGCCGAGAAATCATCGAGGTTCTTCACGCTGGGCAGGATCTCTTCGCGCGGGGGCTCTTGCACCATGCGCGATTCGACCAGCCGCTCCTTGGCGGCGTCGTCGCTGGCCTCGAGCGGAAGGGCGCTCTCCATCGACACGTCAACGTATCGGTACCGAACGAAGGCGAACTCCTGCTCCCAGAGCAGCGTCAACAGGTCGTCCTCGTCCGGCGATGCCTTGCGGACCTTGGCGATGATCTGCAGCAGCGTGATGATCTCCTGGAGCTCGACGTCCCGGCGAAGTTGCAGCTCCCGGATGCCATCCTTGTACAGGACCCACGGCAACGCATCGCTCGTCTTGTCCGGTTCATTGACGACGACGTGACCTTCCCACTTGAGCTGCGTGTCCGTCACCTCAAACGTCAGGTCCTCCGTATGCTGCCAGATGGGGGCGAAGGCGCCTTTGACGTTTTCCAGCGACTTGAGGTACGTCGGGTTGTTGTGGAGGTACAACTGGTGCGCACGCATCGCCCTGGCGAACAGGCGCAACATCTCCTCGACCAAGGCGATGTTGAACGGCGGATCCGCCAGGTCCGACTCCGCTTTCGCGGCTGGTGCGGCTTGCGTGATCACGCGGGCAGGATCCCGAGGTCGTTCACTTGCGCCACGTCCTTGTCGCCACGGCCACTCACGCACAGCAGCACGACGTCTTGAGCGGCCCAGCGCTGGCGCTCGCGCTCGATCCAGGCCACGGCATGCGCCGTCTCGAGCGCCGGGACAATGCCTTCGAGGCGGCTCAAAGTGGCAAACCCGTCCAGGGCTTCCTGGTCGGTGATGGCGACATACCGGGCGCGACCGGTGTCCTTCAGGTGGGCGTGCTCGGGCCCGACGCCGGGATAGTCCAACCCCGCCGAAATCGAGTGCGCCGGATGTACCTGCCCATTCTGATCCTGCAAGAGGTAGCTCAATGCTCCGTGCAGTACGCCAGGGGACCCCATCGAGAGAGACGCGGCATGGCGGGGAGTCTCAAGTCCCTCGCCTGCCGCCTCTACTCCGACGAGTTCCACCTCGGAATCGTCAACAAAACCGGCAAATATTCCCATGGCGTTTGACCCCCCTCCCACGCACGCCACGACGGTGCTCGGCAGCCTCCCGGTGCGCTCCAGGATCTGTCCCCTCGCCTCACGACCGATGATGGCCTGGAAGTCGCGCACCAGTCTGGGATAGGGCGAGGGGCCCACCACCGATCCGATGATGTAGTGCGAGTCCGTGACGTTGGTGACCCAGTCCCGAATCGCCTCCGTCGTGGCGTCCTTTAGCGTGCGCGTTCCTGTCGTCACCGGCACGACCGTGGCACCCATGAGCCGCATCCGGTAGACATTCAGCGCCTGTCGCCGCATGTCCTCCTCGCCCATGTAGACGACGCAGGACAGGCCAAAACGGGCGCAGACCGTCGCTGTCGCCACGCCGTGCTGCCCCGCCCCGGTTTCCGCGATAATGCGTCGTTTCCCCATGCGCATGGCAAGCAACACCTGGCCCAAGGCGTTGTTGATCTTGTGCGCTCCGGTGTGGTTCAAGTCCTCGCGCTTGAGCCAGACGTGGGTGCCAACAAGGTCCGAGAATCGCGGCGCGAAGGTGAGCGCCGACGGGCGGCCGACGTAGTGCGCCAGCAGGTCGTACAGCTGGTCACCGAACGCCGGGTCTCGCCTCGCCGAATCGTAGGCTGCGGTCAGCTCATCCAAGGCCGGAATGAGCGTTTCCGGCACATAGCGGCCGCCGAAGGTGCCGAATCTCTCAGACATCGAAGGTCGATCTCCTGTCAGGTCGCGCGGCCCGCTGCCGCTCGTACGAAAGCCGCTATTCGAGTCGCGCTCTTCTCGCCCAGGGCCTGCTCCACCCCCGAGGACACGTCCACGATGTCTGGCTGGAGCGCGTCGATCGCGTCACGGACGTTGTGTGGGTCCAAGCCGCCAGCCACAACGATGCGGCGTCCCGCACGCATTGGCGCCAACAGGCGCGCCGTGGACTCCCAGTCGAATGTCGTTCCCGTTCCACCCAGGCCGGTGCCGGCGTACGCGTCGAGTACGATGGCGTCCGCAAGCTCCCACGATGCCCAGGCAGACTCCATCGATACCTCCTGGCCGATCCGCACGACGCCCCAAATCTCCCCGGCGAACGTGGCCCGAAGACTATCCCATGCGTCATGCTCCGGTCGCTGCAATAGCTGCAACACGTCAAGTTCGGCCGCTCGCGCAGTGGCGAGTAGCAGCGTCGGGTCTGTCGTGGCGAACACCCCGACACGCTGGCATCGGCGACGGGTGTCTCCGGCCAGCACGTCGCGCGCCCGCGTGGGTTGCAGCTGACGTTTCCCGGGAGCCAACACGACACCCAGATAGCGTGCCCCGGATTCCGAGGCGACGCCGGCGTCCTGGGCACGCATCAGCCCGCAGATTTTCACTTCAACTGGCACGTGTCACTCGCGCCACGCCGGTCAGCGCGCTCGTTGCGCGCACCGGGTCACTGGCTTGCGACAGGAACGATCCGACGAGGACTGCGTCCGCCCCCTGCAAGGCCGCCCGCGACACATCCATACGGCTCGCGACTCCGCTCTCCGCCACTGCCACGCAGGCCGCCGGAATCTGCGGCAACAGGCGCGCATGCACCTCCGGGTCGACGGCCAACGTCTCGAGATCGCGCGAGTTCACCCCGATGAGCGCGGCGCCAGAGTTCAGCGCCCACGACAACTCACCCTGCGAGCGCACCTCCACGAGAGCTTCGATCCCTGCCCGGCGACACTCATTCATCATTTCATCCAACCGGCCCGGACCAAGCGCCCTGGCGATCAAGAGCAGCGCGGACGCTTGAAGTGCCTTTGCCTCCCACACCTGGATCGTCGAGACGTGGAAGTCCTTCTTGAGGGATGGAAGTCGCGTGGCTTCGCGAGCCATCGTCAGGTCTTGGGGGCTCCCTCCGAATTCGTCTGGCTCAGTCAACACGGAGAGCGCCCGCGCGCCGCCCGTTGCGTAGGCGCGGGCTCGTTCTGCGGGAGCGAGCTCCGCCCGAAGGAGGCCCTTGGATGGCGAACGCCGCTTGAGCTCTGCCACCACGGCGACCTCGTTGCCAGCTCCGAGCGCCGCCAAAAGCGACGGTGCGGGAACTGCATGCTCCCTATCCCCGATCGCGGCCAGAATCGCATCGCGATTGAGTAGCTGAGCTCGGTCGTAGGCTCGCGCGCACAGCCTTCCGAGAACGCCGCCAGGCGGACTCCATGACAATCCTTGCACTTCGGGTCCTGTTCGGCTATTGTAGGCCTTCGGCAGTTGTTCGGTAAGCGGTTTCTCGGTTCTCGAGAGCCCACTTCACGGAGCCACAGATGTCCCTTACGAAACGGCAGCGCGAGATCCTCACCTTCCTGCAGAGCTATGCGGAGGACAACGGGTATGCTCCGAGCTTCGAGGAGATCGCCGCGCATTTCAACTATAACTCGTTGGCTACGGTGCACGAGCACCTGAGCAACCTGGAACGCAAGGGATACATCAAGCGCTCGTACAATGAGAGCCGAGCGATTGAGATTCTGCCTTCGGAGATGTTCGCTCGGGCCGTGGAGCTTCCGCTGTTAGGCGCGGTAGCCGCCGGCGTTCCGATCGAGGCGGTTTCGACGCCTGAGACGATCGCGGTGCCAGACGATTTCGTACGCCGTTCCGGAGACCACTACGTCCTCAAGGTTCGTGGGAACTCGATGATCGACGAGCAGATCCGCGATGGCGACTTCGTGATCATCAATGAGCGGCGAGCGGCGGACAACGGCGAGATGGTGATTGCCCTCGTCAACCGAACAGCTGCAACGCTCAAGCGCTTCTACCGAGAGCGAGATGGCCGTATTCGGCTGCAACCCGCGAATGAAGCCATGACGCCGATCTACGTTCACGAAAACGACATCGCCATCCAGGGCGTCGTTGTCGGGGTGATCCGCCGGTACTAGTCGCGGTACGCCGCGAGCATACGCTCGAGCGCTTCCAGGCCGATGCCCGTGGCAAGGGCGATTCGCGCCACATCGACGCAGGCGGCGTAGGTTGGGCAGCGCTCCGCCACGTACAACGCGGCTGCGGCATTCAGGATGACCGCAGCGCGTGCCCCGGCGCTCCCTCCCCCGCTCAAGAGCTCCCGAATGAGGGCCGCGTTCTCTGCCGGCGTGCCGCCTCGAATGTCGTCGGAACTCTTGCAGTGCAGCCCGAACTCGGACGGATCGATCTCCCACTCGGTGATCGTGCCACTTCGAATCTCTGCCACGTGTGAGATCCCCAGGGGAGACACCTCATCCAGCCCCGGATCACCAAACACGACCAGCGCATGACGACTTCCTAGGGCAGACAGTGCGCCGGCAAGAAGCATCAGCCGCCCGCGGTCGGCGACGCCCACCACCTGACGACCCGCATGCGCCGGGTTCGCTAGTGGGCCCACGATGTTCATGACGGTCGGGATTCCCAACTCGCGTCGCACAGGACCGACATGCCGCATCGCGGGATGCATCGCCGGCGCAAACATGAAGACGACACCCGACTGTTCCAACACGTGCGCCAAGCGCTCGGGAGAGGCGTCGAGCGGCACCCCAAGCGCCTCCAGCACGTCGGCGCTGCCCGACTTCGAGGTGAACGACCGGTTCCCGTGCTTTGCAACGCGCACGCCGATTCCGGCGGCGAGCAGCCCTGCGGCCGTCGAGATGTTGAACGTGGTGACCGCACCGCCACCGGTCCCACAGGTGTCCACGAGGGAATTCGGGTCCGTCGCAGGCACGGTCAACATCGCCTGCCTGAGCGCGCGAGCTGCTCCGGCCACTTCCTGCGGGGTCTCGCCCTTGACTCGTAGCGCCGTGAGCAGCGCCGAAACCTGAACCGGTGTCGATTCACCCTGCATGATCGCGGTGAATGACTGCTCCGATTGGACCTCGGTCAGCGACTCTCCGAACGCCAACTTGCGAATCGCCGAGCTGACTGGGCTATTGTCCATGTCCTACGCCGATCAAGCGCTCTGCCAGCGAACCGTTGGTCGCGATGAGCGAGATGACGAGCGTGAGCAGCTTGACGCGCTCCATGTCCTCCTCGACGAACACACCGCGCTTGGCGCGGTTCGTCAGGTTCACCACGCCGACCAATTCGTCACGATAAATCAGCGGAAATGAGATGAAGGAGCCCGTGGTCAGGAATTGGTCGGCGAGGAGAGGATGTGCATGGGCCTCGGTCGCGTCCTGCACCAGGAGCGGTTCTCTCGACTGGGCGACAATGCCCGCGACGCCGTGCCCAAACGGGATGCGCGATCCCTCGACAATCTGCGGCGCCAACCCACGCGTGGCGGCGAGGTACAGCGCATCCTCACCGGGCACCCGGAGCATGAGCGAACAGCGCTGCGCCTGCATGTCGTCGCCGACAAGCGCCAAGAGCCCATCCACAAGTTGTCGGGCATCGGAGGTGGCACTATCCAGCCGGAGCGCGCGCTCGATCAGGTACTGCGTCCGCGTTTTTTGACGAAGCGCCTCGCTCCGCCGGTGTAGCTCGATGTGGGCCTGCTCCAGTTGAGCCACCGCGGCCATGAGCTGCTGTTCGAGCGACTGTGCCTTCCGTCCGGCGCGCCGCGCTTCCTCCTCCCTGGCCGCCAGCTCGTGCTCCAGGTGCACCGCGCGAGCGGCGTCGTGGGCGCCCGACGACACCGCCGCGCCACGAGCACGACCCAACTCCTCTTCGAGCGAGCCGAGCTTTCGGAGGTACTCGCCATGCACGCGTTCGGTGACGTCTTCGAGCGTCGTCACGGCCTCGTCCCGCGCTTCGCGATCGGCGAAGCGCTGGTACGCCAGGTCAAAAAGGGCCACGCAGGGCGCGAACCGCTCGTTGGTGCGTGTCCCGAACATCTTGCGTTGTTCGTAAAGCGCGAGGACCGCAGTCAACGCGCCATCCGTCGTTAGGCCGCGCAGGGAAAGGATGCCTCCATCCGCAAACGGAGACAGCGCGAACAATCGCGCGTATTCCGCCGACCGGTCGCCGATGTCGACGAACTGGCCGCCGGCCGCGATCTGGTTGCGCAAGGCTGGCGGAAGATGGTCGAACGTGGTGTTCACCTCGGTTCGCACCACCGCGCCATTCTGGGGTGACGCTCGATCCCGAAACAGCGTCCGCCGCCCGTCGTAACGAATCAGTCCCAGGATCGCCGATCGGTCACCGTCGGCGAGGGCCTCACCGAGGGCAATGAGGGCGGCGTCGAGGTCCGGTGCGACGTTGAGGGCGTGCGCGAGCGAGGGGAGAGCGCGTGTGGACATGAATGGGCAGGTCCGCCGCGGAACGCTGCCCGAGCGGACGTGCAATGTGGGTGCCTACGTCAAGCCGTGTCAATCGCTTCCGACCCGCGGTGGTTTGCTTGAACGCGCCCTGCAGGTGCGCTACGTTTCGACCATGACGGCGCGCCACGTGCAGCTCGTGCTGCACTATGACGGTTCCGCATTTGCCGGGTGGCAAATTCAGCCAAAGCAGCGGACCGTGCAGGGCGAGTTGGAGCGTGTGCTCGCCGATCTCTGCGGACAGCGAGTGGTTGCTCAAGGTGCTGGCCGTACCGACGCGGGCGTTCACGCTCGCGGGCAGGCGGTCGGTGTACAGGTCGCGTCGACGTGGACGACCGCGAAGTTGCGGCGCGCACTGAACGCGCTCTTACCGGAAGACGTGTGGGTCGCGGCGGCGTATGAGATGCGCCCCGAATTCCATGCACGATTCAGCGCTACGTCGCGTCGTTATGCCTATCGCGTCGGCACAGATGAGGATGCGTACTCGCCCTTTCGGCGACGAACCGAATGGGCGTACTGTCGACCGCTCGATGTCGGCGCGCTACAGCGCGCGGCGCATGCGGTCCTTGGGTCGCATCACTTCCTCGCATTCGCCGTGCGCGGCACCGCGCCCGAGAGCGACGACCATCGCTGCGACATCGCGACGTCGCAGTGGGACGTTCAAGAGTCGCGCCTCGTATACCACGTCGAGGCAAACCGATTTCTCCACCACATGGTGCGCTTCCTCGTTGGAACGATGGTGGAGATCGCAAGCGGCAAGCGTCCGGAGCACTCGATGACCGACCTGCTGGACGCTCCGACCAACGATGAGGTTTCTCCTCCTGCACCCGCCCATGCGCTGTTCCTCGAGCGCGTGGCTTACCCCGATCACCTCTACCTTCCGCAGGGATGAAGATCTTTCTCGCGAGCGCCTCGTTCGACGACGTCCGATGGGCCATGAGCTGCGGTTTGGTCGATGGCGTCCTCGTGTCCGCATCGCACCTGGAGGCTGACTATCCCGGAGCGAATGCCAGGATGCACGCCGCCGAACTCGCCCGGCTCTTTCCCTGCCCCGTGTTCATTTCGTCGGGCGCACGAGACGCCGATGAGTTGTATCGCGAGGCCCGCGAGTGTGCGCGCACCAGCGACCAGCTGGTCTTCGAGTTCCCATTGGCCATCGATACCGTCGAGCAGCTCCATCGGGCAGTGGGAGATGGTGCAAAGATCGCCGCCAGCATGATCTTCACCACAGCACAGGCGATCCTTGCGGCCAAGGCGGGCGCTGCCGCCGTGCTGGTTCATGTGAACGCGCTGGAAGCCCAAGGGCTGAATGCGGCGTCGACTCTGCGGGACATGCGCGCAATTTTCGACGCGCACCGCATCGAGTGCGAGATCTTCGCCGTCACCCCTACCTCCGCTGGGCAAGTTGGCATGTGTGCAGCAGCCGGTGTGGACGCGGTGGTGCTGGAGAACTCCGTCCTACGGGACTTACTGCTCCATCCGCTCGATGACCGCACGTTAGACGCCCTCTTGATCGGCGCTCCACGCGTTCGGCAGCGGAGTTCGACGTCATGATGAAGGCGTTCGGCTCGGCGATTCTCGCGTGGATGGCGGCGTGCGGAGGACCAGCGCCGTCAGATTCGATCGCGCAGGCGGCGCCGGTGCAGCAGCGCGACGTCGTGAACGCGGGGCTCCAATCGTCGCGTCGGACCGCTATTACCGAGGCTGCCGCTAAGGTCGCCGCCGCTGTGGTGACGGTGCAAACGGAAACGGTGGAGCGAGTGCCGCAGGACGTGTTCGAACAGTTCTTCGGGGGACGCACGGGACAACGGGTTTCACCTGGCCTCGGTTCTGGGTTCATCACGCAAGCGAACGGCGTGATCTTGACCAACGCGCACGTGGTGAGCGGCGCGACGAAGGTCTCGGTGATGATGCGGGAGAACGATCTGGCCGTGCTCAAGATCGAGGCGCGCAATCTCCCCACGGCGCCGTTAGGCAATTCGGACTCCCTGCTGATCGGCGAGTGGGCGTTGGCGATTGGAAACCCGTACGGGTTCGTGCTGGGCAACACGGAACCGAGTGTCACGGCCGGCGTGATCAGCGCGATTGGACGAAACCTCATTGGTCAGGTCGAGGGCGGTGGCGTGTACCTCGACATGATCCAGACCGATGCGTCGATCAACCCGGGGAATTCCGGCGGTCCGCTGGTCAATGCGCTGGGCGAAGTCATCGGCGTGAATTCATCGATCTACACGCCGAGTGGTGGCTCCATTGGGCTGGGCTTCGCCATCCCGATCAACCGGGCGCGGCGGGTGGCGGAGGACCTCATTGACCACGGTGAGATTCGCAGACCGTGGATCGGCGAGAAGCTGCGTGTGAGCACGAGCGACAACCCGCGTGACGTGGTGACGTCCGGCGTGGTCGTTCGGAGCGTTGTACCTGGCTCTCCCGGCGACAAGGCTGGTCTGCAGGCCGGCGACCAGATTGTGAAAGCTGGCGGTCGTACGCTCCGCAACGTCTTCGAGTGGGAGGCGCAACGGTTGAACCTGCGGGTCGGTGAATCGGTGCCGCTGGTGGTGAAGCGCAATGGACGCGTCGTCACGCTGCACGTGACCGTCGCCGACTTGCCTGAGGTCAGCGCGCCCAAGGTGACCGTGCTTCGGGAACTGCAGGTCGTGACCGTTACACCGCCTATTCGGCAAGAGAAGCAGCTGCGAACCAATCGTGGCGCGTTGGTGGTGAGTGTGACCGACCGCGTGCGCGATGAGATCGGCTTGCAGGAGGGCGACGTCATCGTCCAGATCAACCAATTCGAGATATCGGCTGCCAGCGACGTGTCCCGGGCGCTCGAGACGTCCCGCGGACGCTCCGCCGTTCGCATGCTGTTTGAGCGCGGCGGCCTTTTTTACACCACTGACTTCGTCATTCGTTGACCTTGAAGCGACAGGACTCATACAGCTCACCACTCGCCGAACGGTACGCCTCCAGCGCGATGTTGTCCCTGTGGTCGCCCAGCAAGCGCTACGGCCTCTGGCGTCGCCTGTGGCTGACACTCGCCGAACAGGAGCAGCAACTGGGCGTCCCGATTCCTGGCGACGCGCTGGCCCAAATGCGACAGAACCTCGACGACATCGATTTCGAGGCCGTCGCTGCCTACGAGAAGCGCTTCCGGCACGACGTGATGGCGCACGTACACGCGTTTGGGGATGCCGCACCGGCCGCGCGCGGCATCATTCACCTTGGCGCAACCAGCGCGTATGTGACCGACAACGCGGACCTCATCCTGATGCGCGAGGGCCTGTCGCTCCTTCGCGCCAAGGTGTACGACGTGCTCCGCGCACTGGCCACGTTCGCCGCACAGTGGCGCGCTGAAGCCACGCTGGGGTACACGCACCTCCAGCCGGCGCAGCTGACGACGGTTGGGAAGCGAGCCACCCTGTGGATGCAGGACTTGGTGTTGGACCTGTCGGATATCGAGCACCGGATGGCCACCCTGCCGTTGCGCGGCGTCAAGGGTACCACCGGCACGCAGGCATCGTTTCTGGAACTGTTCAGCGGCGATCACGCCAAGGTGCGCGAGCTCGATCGACGCGTGACCCAGGCCATGGGATTCGACCAGACACTCCGTGTGACCGGTCAGACCTACACCCGAAAGCTCGATGCGCAGGTGCTGGACGTGCTGGGTGGGTTGGCGGCGTCGGCCGCAAAATTTGCCAGTGACATGCGCATGTTGCAGTCGTTCGGTGAGGTCAGTGAACCGTTCGAGTCGGAGCAGATCGGCTCATCGGCCATGGCGTACAAGCGCAACCCCATGCGGTCGGAGCGCATCAACTCACTGGCGCGCTTTGTCGCCTCGTTGGTGCCTAACGCGAACCAGACGCATTCCGTGCAGTACTTCGAACGCACGCTGGATGACAGCGCGAATCGTCGTCTGGTCATCCCCGATGCGTTCCTGGCAATGGACGCCATCCTGCAATGACGGCGTGGTGGCTCCGTCAGCTGGAAGGGCGCGTCTCCCATCACCTCATCACAGCCGACGCCGAGGAGATCGTGCGCCTGGTACCCTCACTGGCGGATGACGTGGCACTGCTGAGGGGTCGTTCCATGCTCTGCAAGCGGACGCAGGTCTTTCCCGTCGAGTGCGTGATTCGTGGCTACATCTCCGGGTCGGCGTGGAAGGAGTACAAGACCGCCGGGACCTTGGCGGGTGAGCGGCTGCCGGCGGGTTTGCAGGAAAGCGATCGGCTGTCGCCCGCCATTTTCAGTCCAGCGACGAAGGCGGAGTCCGGGCACGACGAGAATATCACGATCGCGCGAATGTCCGAGATCGTTGGGTCCGACGCGGCGCGCGAGCTGGAGCGCCTGACGCGACTCGTGTTCGCTTTCGGGCAGTCCATCGCCGAACCTCGTGGCATCCTGCTCGCGGACACGAAGTTCGAGTTCGGAACGTTAGGCAGTGAGATCCTCCTCGTCGACGAGGTCATGACGCCGGATTCCTCGCGATTCTGGCCCGCCGATCGTTACGCGCCAGGTGGCCCGCAGCCCTCCTTCGACAAGCAGCCGCTGCGCGACTACCTGGATCGCGAACGGCATGCCGGACGATGGAATGGCGACGCACCGCCGCCACCGCTGCCGGCGGAGGTAGTGACCGCCACGAGTGAGCGATATCTCGACGCGTTCCGTCGCATCACGAACACGACGCTCGACACCAGGAACCTCTCGTGAACGTCGCCCGCGAAGGATTCGTCTTCATTGTCATTGCCGCGCTCCTCGCGGTGGGCACCTACGCGCTCGCCCTGCAGCGCCGCTCGTGGCCTCTGTGGCTGCTGGCGTTCGCGCTTACGCTGATCGCCTTGTGGGTCGTGTACTTCTTTCGCGACCCCGAGCGGACCGGTGAACGAGGCGCCGACCTGGCGGTGGCGCCGGCCGACGGCAAGATCGTGATGATCACCGAAGTGGACGAACCCGCGTTCATCCACGGTCGCGCCACCCGCGTTTCCATTTTCATGAACGTCTTCAACGTGCACGTGAATCGATACCCGATGTCGGGCACCGTGCGCTTCGTGCATTACAACCCCGGCAAGTTCCTCAATGCCGCGACCGAGAAGTCGAGCTTGGAGAATGAGCAGAGTTCGGTCGGCATCGAGGGAAATGGCCGCCGAATTCTGGTGCGCCAGATCGCGGGACTGATCGCCCGCCGCATCGTGACCTACAGTCGGGAGGGCGAGCGTGTCGAGCAGGGGGATCGGATGGGAATCATTCGATTCGGCTCGCGCGTGGATGTGTTCTTGCCGACGAACAGTGACATCTTGGTCAAGACAGGACAGATCACGACCGCCGGAACGACCGTGTTGGCCCGCATGCCCAAGGGGTGACGATCATGCCACGACCCGAACTCCGCCGCACCGTGGTCTTGCTGCCTAACGGGTTCACGCTCGCGAACCTCTTCTTCGGGGTGTTTGCGATCGTCGCGGCGTCCCGCGGGCAGTTCGACGACGCCGGCAAGTTCGTCGTCTTCGGGGGCGTGGCCGATGCGCTCGATGGGCGGATTGCCCGTGCCACTCGCACGGGATCGCGCTTCGGATCGGAGCTCGACTCCCTGGTGGACGCGATTTCGTTCGGCTTGGCGCCCTCGCTCATCATGTTCTTTGCCGTCCTCAATCGCGAGGGGTGGGATTGGTTGCTCTGCTTCTGGTTCACCGCCTGTGCGGTGATCCGGCTCGCCAGGTTCAACGTGGAGCAGGCTGGCCGCGCCAAGACGCACTTTCATGGATTGCCGAGTCCCGCCGCCGGACTCACCCTGGCCACCTACTACTGGTTCAGCCAGACGCCACTCTACAACCAGACCATGATCGGTGACCTGCCGTGGCACGTCATGCTGCGGTACATCATGTTCGGGTTGAGCTTCCTGATGATCTCGAACGTCTCGTATGCCGCGGTGCCAACGATCGGTTACCGATCGCT
This sequence comes from Gemmatimonadaceae bacterium, assembly GCA_044224875.1. GTDB lineage: Bacteria > Gemmatimonadota > Gemmatimonadetes > Gemmatimonadales > Gemmatimonadaceae > JABAQJ01. The sequence goes on from JBGAJQ010000034.1 coordinate 45,600, forward strand.
CCGTGAGATTTTGGGCTCCCTGCTGGTGCTCGGGACCATCGTTGGCGTCGCCTTCCTGCCAAAGGAATTCTTTTTTCCGGCGCTCATGGGCTATGTCGTCTACGGTCTCGGAGCGACGGCGTTCCTGGGCCTCCTGGACCGGCTGCCCGGGAATGAGGAGGCGAGCGAGGACGACCGACGTGGCTTCGACGAGAACGCCGACGACGTGGAGCGTGCAGGCCGACGCCGGCGTCGCAAGCGTCGCGGTCGCGCGAGATTCAGTGTTCATGTGAACCCGACAGCACCAACTACTTCACCAGAGGATGCTTCCGGATGACCCGTTACCGGATTGCCGTGCATATCGTGCCCCGCCGGGGCGTGCTGGATCCACAAGGCAAGGCCGTTGCCGACGCCCTGCACTCGCTCGGGTTCCCGAGCGTGCGTGACGTGCGCGTCGGCCGCCACGTGGTGGTAGAGTCCGAGGCGGAGACCAAAGACGCCGCCGCGGCGCACGTACGCGCCATGTGCGACAAGCTCCTCGCCAACCCGGTCACCGAAGACTACGAGATTGCGGAGGTCAGCGCCGTATGAAGTTCGGCATCGTCACCTTCCCGGGGTCGAACTGCGACGACGACACGTACGTTGCGATCACCGAAGCGTTAGGCGCCCGGGCGATTCGCTTGTGGCACAAGGACCACGACCTGCAGGGTGCTGACGTCGTCGTGCTCCCCGGCGGCTTCTCGTATGGCGACTACCTGCGTGCGGGGGGGATCGCCAGGTTCTCGCCGATCATGCAGGAAGTCGTGGAGCACGCGAAACGAGGCGGGCTCGTGCTCGGCATCTGCAACGGATTCCAGATCCTGTGCGAATCGCACTTGCTTCCCGGAGCCCTGCTGCGCAATGCACACCTCCAGTTCGTGCATGAGCGTGTCGCGCTCCGCGTGGAGAACGCCGATACGGCGTTCACCAACCAGTACCAGGTCGGCCAGATCCTGCACATCCCAGTTGCGCACGGCGATGGCCGATTCACGATCGACGCCGACGGCCTGGCCCGGCTCCAGGATGGGAATCGGATCCTCTTTCGGTACGTTGACGCAACAGGGCAGCCGGCGCCTTCCGCCAGCCCCAACGGCGCCATGGACAACATTGCGGGAATCATCAACGATCGCGGCAACGTCATGGGTTTGATGCCGCACCCCGAACGCGTCGTGAATCCCCTCCTCGGCGGTCGGGATGGGCTCGGTCTCTTTGAATCCATTCTTGCCAGGGTGGCCGTCTAGCCGGTCACCTCCCTTCACTTCCGAACCACTCGCTTGAGAAATGACTGACAATACGCCTTCCCGGAACGAAGACGAATACTTTGTGAAGCTCGACGCGGAGCTGATCAAGACACAGCGGGCCAAGCTGGATGCCGATCGCGCGCGCACTGAGCGCAGCGCGCACTACATGAAGTGCCCGAAGTGCGGGGCAAACCTCACAGAGGTCGACTTCCAGCACATGAAGATCGACCGATGCGTGGAGTGCAACGGCGTCTGGCTCGATCGTGGTGAGATCGAAATGCTCGAGCATGTCGATCAGAGCCGTGTGCGCGCCTTCGTTCGTTCACTCTTTGGGCTCAAGTGGTAATGGGTGCAACGCCCAGGCCGGGAGACCCGGTCATTACGCCAGCGATCGTCGCCGAGCATGGACTCACGGCCGATGAATTCGACCGCTTGAACGCCATGCTCGGGCGCACGCCTACCTTCACCGAGTTGGGCATCGTCTCCGCGCTCTGGAGCGAACACTGCTCGTACAAGCACTCCCGTCCCATCCTGCGGACGCTCCCGACAAAGGGCGAACACGTCTTGCAGGGCCCGGGCGAAAACGCCGGCGTCATTGGTGTCGGCGACGGATTGGCCGTCGCGTTCAAGATCGAATCGCATAACCACCCGTCCGCCGTCGAGCCGTACCAAGGAGCTGCAACGGGCGTGGGTGGCATCCTTCGCGACGTGTTTACGATGGGGGCGCGACCGATCGCGCTCCTCAACTCGTTGCGTTTTGGTTCGCTCGAACACGCGCGTGTCCGATACCTCTTCGCCGGCGTCGTCAAGGGAATTGGCGATTACGGCAACTGTGTTGGCGTGCCTACGGTGGCCGGCGACGTCGTGTTCGATCCTTCCTACGAGGGGAATCCGCTCGTCAACGCTATGTGCGTTGGCGTCATGAAGGTCGACGAGCTGATCACGGCGAAGGCGGAAGGTGTCGGGAACCCCATCATGGCCGTTGGCGCTCGCACCGGCCGCGACGGCATTCACGGCGCCTCCTTCGCGTCAGAAGACCTGTCACACGAAAGCGATGCGAAGCGTCCGCGCGTTCAGGTGGGAGATCCGTTCACGGAAAAGCTGCTACTCGAGGCATCGTTGGAGCTGATCCGCTCCGGGCACATCGTGGCGATTCAGGACATGGGCGCTGCGGGCCTGACCAGTTCCTCGGCCGAGATGGCCGCCCGTGGTGACGTGGGTGTCACCATCGACGTCGCGAAGATGCCGGTTCGCGAAGAAGGCATGACGCCGTACGAGATCCTCCTGAGCGAATCGCAAGAGCGCATGCTGGTCGTGGCCAAACGCGGGCACGAGCATTTCGTTCGCGATATCCTCGCGAAATGGGATCTGAGTGCCGAGGTCATCGGCGAGGTCATCGCCGAGCCCGTGTATCGTGTGACGGAAGGGAGTCGTGTGGTCGCCGAGTTCCCCGGCTCGCGTCTGGTCACGGATTGTCCCGTGTACTCGCCGGAGGCCCGTGAGAGCGAGGACGTGCGCCGACTTCGCGAGACGGATGTACACCTGGTGCCAGAGCGTCCGGAAGAAGGCGATCCCATGTGGACGTTACGCGCTCTGCTGGCGGCACCAACCATTGCCAACAAGCGATGGGTCTATCGACAGTACGATCAGTCTGTTCGACATGCCACGATCGTTGGTCCGGGCGCTTCGGACGCCGCGGTGATCCACCTGCATGGCACGCGAAAGGCGCTGGCCCTCAAGACCGACTGCAATGGTCGGTATGTCTACCTGGATCCGCGCGTCGGCGGGCGCATCGCCGTGGCTGAGGCCGCACGAAACGTCGCTTGCGCGGGCGCCAAACCGATGGCCATTACGAACTGCCTGAACTTCGGGAACCCCAAGCGTCCGGAAGTGTTTTTTCAGTTCCGCGAGGCGGTGGGCGGCATGGGGGACGCGTGCTCCGCGTTAGGCACGCCGGTGACCGGCGGGAACGTCTCGTTCTACAACGAGAGTCCGGCAGGTGCGGTTCATCCCACACCAATGATCGGAATGGTCGGCTTGGTGGGGGACGTCGATCACGTGACGCGCGCCCCCTTCCGCAGCGCGGGTGACGCCATCGTGCTGCTCGGTGAGCCGACGTCCGAGTTAGGCGCATCAGAGTATCTGGCGTACATCCACCGTCTTACGGCCGGCGCGCCACCGGCGTGTGACCTCGCCGCCGAGCGTCGGTTGATCGACGCCCTGCTCGAAGCCATCGCCGCAGGTGAAGTGCGGTCGGCGCATGATTGCTCCGATGGAGGTTTGGCGGTTGCGGTGGCCGAGTGTTGCATCATGGATCGCGACGCGCTCTGGGGGGCGGAAGTGGACCTGTCGCCGTGGAGCACCCTTCCCCGGCGCGCGCTGTTCTTTGGCGAAGCCCAGGGACGCGTCGTGCTGTCGACCGCGAACGCCGAGCGGGTCCTGGCTGTTGCCCGGCGACATGGCGTGCCAGCCATGGTAATCGGGCGAGTTCAATCGCCCGACGCGGGACTGCGCATCCGCGTCGGTGCCGATGTGGCACATTCGGATATCGCATCCTTGGCCGACGCGTATCACGAGGCAATCCCGCGCATCATGACGCGTGTCGCGTCGGCGGTAATGGACGACGACCTTCTCCCTGCTGGAGCCTAACGTATGTGCGGTATCTTTGGGGTGTATGGGCACGAACAGGCAGCCGAGCTCGTGCACCTCGGGCTGTACTCGCTGCAACATCGTGGACAAGAGTCCGCCGGCATCGTTGCGGTGGATGACGAAGAAGGCGCCCATTCGGTGCGCAAGATGGGCCTGGTCTCCGAGGGGCTGACCGAAGGCGAATTGCACATGCTGTCCGGGCACTTGGCGATTGGACACACGCGCTACAGCACGGCCGGCAGCTCGAGCATCGACAACGCCCAACCGTCGCTCGCCCGCTTCAAAGGCGGTCACATCGCGCTCGCGCATAACGGCAACCTCACGAATGCCACCGAGATTCGTCGTGAACTCGAAGATCAGGGATCGATCTTCAACTCCACGATGGACTCGGAAGTCATCGTCCATCGCCTGGCCAAGGCATCGGCCCGCGCACCGGAGGAGAAGCTTGCTCAGGCGCTGCTGGGCGTTGAAGGCGCGTACTCCTTGCTCGTGGTCATTGGCGATACGCTGCTGGCGGCGCGCGATCCACGCGGTTGGCGACCGCTGGTGGTCGGCCGGTTGCGCGATGCCTACATCGTCGCCAGCGAAACGTGCGCGCTCGACATCTGCGGGGCCACACTGGTTCGCGAGGTTGAACCTGGCGAAATCGTGAGCATCGATCATCGCGGGATGCGGTCGCTGACAGCCCTGCCCCGATCGGACCTCAAACGTTGCGTGTTTGAGCACGTCTACTTCGCGCGTCCCGACAGCTACGTATTCGGCGGATCGGTCGATCGTGCGCGACGCGCGCTCGGCCGGCGCTTGGCCATTGAAGCGCCGGCGCTGGGCGCGGAAATGGTCTTCGCCGTACCAGACTCCTCCAACTCGGCAGCGCTCGGATTCGCGGAGAAGTCTGGGCTACCGCTCGAACTCGCCCTCATCCGGAATCACTACATCGGGCGGACGTTCATCCAACCGACGCAAGGAGACCGCGACGCAAAGGTGAAGGTCAAGTACAATCCCGTGAAGGAAGTGTTGGCAGGGCGAAGCGTGGTCATGGTCGACGACTCGATCGTGCGCGGGACCACGACCAAGGGGCTGGTCGCCCTGGTTCGCGGAGCGGGCGCTCGCGAGGTCCATATGCGCGTGTCTTCACCACCCATCAAGTGGCCGTGCTTCTATGGCATCGACACGCCACGCCGTGAGGAACTGATTGCCGCGAGCCACTCGTTGGATGAGATCGCGAAGCAAATTGGCGTCGACTCGCTCGGCTATTTGTCGCTCCAAGGCATGCTCGGCGCGGTCCCCGGAGGCCCGCACGGTTTTTGCCACGCGTGTTTCTCGGGGGATTACCCCACAGCGCCGCCATCTGACACCGATAAGTTGAGGTTCGCGGTCGGCGCGACCGCCTAGTTCTTAAGTCCCTTCGACCCTCATTTCCGAAAGGCTCATGTCCCAATCCGTCTATTTCTTTGGCAACGGCAAGGCTGACGGCACGCGGGAGATGAAGGCCGTACTTGGGGGTAAGGGCGCCAACCTTGCGGAGATGGTAAACCTGGGAATCCCTGTACCACCGGGGTTCACCATCGCGTGCGACGTCTGCGTCTCGTATCTCAAGGACGGCCAGATCGCGCAGGGGCTCCGCCAGGAAGTCGACGCCAACTTGCAGAAGTTGGAGCAGACCACGCAGCGCGGCTTTGGCGACACGGCGCGACCATTGCTCGTGTCGGTACGCAGTGGCGGTCCGGTGTCGATGCCCGGCATGATGGAGACCATCCTGAATCTGGGGCTGAACGATCGGACCGTGCTTGGCTTGGCGAAGGAAAGTGGCGACGCCAGGTTCGCGTACGACTCCTATCGCCGATTCCTGCAGATGTACGGCGACGTCGTGTTGAACGTGCCGGCGAGTGCCTTCGAGCACTTGCTCTCTGCCAAGCGCATGACCGCCGGGGCTCGCACGGACGCCGACCTGGATGAAGGGTCGCTTCGCAACCTTGTGGAGGAGTACAAGGCCCTGGTGCGCAATCGCACGGGACACGACTTCCCGATGGACCCACACGAGCAGTTATGGGGAGCTGTGGAGGCCGTGTGGAAGTCGTGGATGCTCAAGAAGGCGGTCGACTATCGGCGCGTCAATGCGATCTCCGAGTCGTTAGGCACGGCGGTCAACATCGTGGCGATGGTCTTCGGAAACATGGGCA
>JBGAJQ010000034.1:51703-54521 GCA_044224875.1 Gemmatimonadaceae bacterium
AGCGACTCCGGAACGGGAGTGGCCTTCACCCGTAACCCGTCCACCGGCGAGCGCGCGTTCTACGGAGAATTTCTCGTCAACGCCCAGGGTGAGGACGTGGTGGCGGGCATTCGCACCCCGCTCGAGATCGCCGAGATGGCGCAGCGCTTGCCCGCCGCGTACGACGAGCTGTTGAAGGTGCAGGACATGCTGGAGCGGCATTTTCACGAAATGCAGGACCTCGAGTTCACCGTTGAACGAGGAACGCTGTACCTGCTGCAGACGAGGACCGGCAAGCGAACCGCCGCCGCGGCCATTCGCATTGCCCGCGACATGGTCGGCGAGGGCTTGATCAGTTCCTCCGAGGCCGTCAAGCGCGTCAATCCGTCGCAGCTGGACCAGCTGCTCCATCCCGTGATCGACCCCGGGGCACGTGCCGTTCCGATTGCCACCGGGCTACCGGCATCGCCGGGCGCGGCCAGCGGCATCGCTGTGTTTGATCCGGACGTGGCGGAGCAGCGCAGCGCGCGTGGCGAGGCTGTCATTTTGGTGCGTGAAGAGACGACGCCTGAGGACTTTCACGGCATGGTCGCGGCGCGTGCCGTCCTGACGACACGCGGCGGAATGACCAGCCATGCGGCGGTTGTGGCACGCGGCATGGGCAAGTGCGCCGTAGTGGGATGCCGCGACGTGGTCGTCGACAACCAGAAGCGCCAGTTCTCGGTTGGCGACCGCATCGTGAACGAAGGCGACTGGATCACGCTGGATGGTGCCAGCGGCCGCGTCTTCGCGGGCGACCTACCGACCATCCCCAGTGAAGTCGTGCGCGTGACGGCCGGTCAGCTACAACCCTCGCAGGCGCCCGTCTACCAGTCGTTCTCCTCCCTGCTTGGGTGGGCCGATGAATGTCGCCGGCTCAAGGTGCGCGCCAATGCCGACACCCCGAAGGATGCCCGCACGGCGCGAGGGTTCGGCGCTGAAGGGATTGGATTGTGCCGCACCGAGCACATGTTCTTTGAGGGCGATCGTATTCACGCCATGCGGGAGATGATCGTCGCGCGCGATGAAGGCGGGCGTCGTCGCGCGCTCGCGCGACTGCAACCCATGCAACGCGGCGACTTCGAGGCGATCTTCGAAGCGATGGACGGGTATCCGGTCAACATCCGCCTCCTGGACCCACCGCTCCACGAGTTCCTGCCGCACGGTGGCGAAGAGAGCAAGTTGCTGGCCCGCCAGCTGCGACTCACACGTCACGAACTCAACCGCATCGTGGAAGCGCTACGCGAGACGAACCCCATGCTCGGTCATCGGGGATGCCGGCTGGGGATCACCTACCCAGAGATCACGGAAATGCAGGGGCGCGCGATCTTTGAGGCGGCCGTTCGAGCCAAGCGACGCAACATTGATGTCCACGTGGAAGTCATGGTCCCCCTCGTCGCGACGCATGAGGAGTTTGAGCATCAGCGCGCCATACTCGAGGAATGCCATCGTCAGATCGTCGCCGCCATGGGCTATGACATCCCGTACCAGATCGGCACCATGATCGAGCTGCCGCGGGCGGCGCTCACCGCGGGCCAGATTGCGAAAGAAGCCGAGTTCTTTTCGTTCGGCACCAACGACCTCACGCAAACCACGCTGGGACTGAGTCGCGACGATGCTGGACGCTTCCTTCCGAACTACGTGGAGCAAGGGCTTTTCCCAGAGGACCTGTTCCAGGTACTCGACGTCGTCGGCGTGGGGAAGCTGATCGCCATGGCAGTGACCGATGGGCGCGGAGTGAGGCCGGGACTCAAGACGATCTGCGGAGAACATGGTGGCGATCCCCGATCGATCGCCTTTTGTCACGCGACTGGACTGGACTACGTCTCGTGCTCCCCTTTCCGCGTGCCGATCGCCAGACTGGCGGCGGGGCAAGCCGCGTTGGCGACGTAGCCTCCATACCCGCCACCGGCGGCGGTGCGGCAATCAACGAGCGAAAAAAGAAACGCCCGACGGACACTGATCCGTCGGGCGTTTCCACCAGTGGAGGCGCGGGGATTCGAACCCCGGTCCGAGATAAGATCCACCACAGCCACTACGTGCGTAGCTCGCCGATTAGGGTCTCCGAAGACTGGCCAGCGAGCGGCCTATCTCCGAACAAGCCTTCTAAGTCTTCGCCGAGCGCATGAAGGCGCTACGCCCAGCTATCCCGATATTGCGATACTCATGAAGCCGCCTCGGGAAGGGCTTCCTCATGAGCAAGGCGCATAACGCTAAGCGTTACGCAGCCAGGGCCAATTCAGTGTTGGCAGTTGTGGTTTTGCCGAGGGTTTCACCAGGGCTCAGCACCTGGGCACGCAACCGCAGCGTCACCGACCCCGTCGAAGCCAAGTCGCCCCCGAACGATCGAGACACCACGAACCGAATCCTAAGGCGTCCCCGGCGGAAGTCAACCGGATCCTGCCTCGCTACCGCTTGCGTCTGCAACGCCTAACACGTTACCGGCTATCCGGTTAGGCGCCGAGCTTCATGAAGTTTCTGCCCCGTGTTCCGTTCGACGTTCCGCCCGGCGCCCGGTCCGCCCGTCAGGGGCGCAGGATGCGGGCGGCGGCCATGGCGGCGCCGAACCCGTTGTCGATGTTCACCACGGTCACGCCCGCGGCACACGAGTTGAGCGCGGTGAGGAGGGGCGCTACGCCGCCGAAGGCCGCGCCGTAGCCGACCGAGGTGGGGACCGCGTTCACGGGGCACGCCACAAGGCCGGCGACGACGGATGGCTGCGCGCCGTCCATCCCCGCCCCGAGTATGATCACCGACGCGTCCCGCTGACGGTCGGAGGGCGAGAGGAGGCGGTGGATCC
>JBGAJQ010000035.1:0-53114 GCA_044224875.1 Gemmatimonadaceae bacterium
CATGCGCATTGACAGCGCCGGCCGGTTGCTGCTGGGCAATCCCGGCCTAACGATCGTCGAACGTGGACGGGTGCAACATTATGGTATTGCGGAGGGCCTGACGGATACGGTCGTCAACGCCCTGTACCCTCGGGGCGACAAGATCTGGATCGCCACCGCGGACTCGGGCCTGTTTGTGCTGCAGCGGAATCGCATCGTGTCCGTCGGGCAACGTGACCGGCGCCTCCACGAAGGGCTCATTGCGATCGCCGAGGACGACCTCGGCTACTTCTGGTTGGCGTGGCGATATGGACTCACTCGGGTGGCCATCGGTGAACTGGACGGCGTGGCCGAAGGCATCCAGCGACGCCTCGCCCTCCGCGACTTCGACGCGACCGATGGCTTGGCGATCACGTCCTTCGAGATGGACTACCAGCGAACGATCGCCAAGGACGCGGCGGGTCGTCTCTGGTTCCCTGGAACGTCGGGAGCCGTCGTGGTGGATCCACGAATTGTGCTTGTCGATTCCACGCCCCCGCAGATTCACATCGAGCAGGTTGTAGTTGACGGGAGGCCGCACCCATTCCGCGATGCCTTTTCCTTGCCGGCCGGCGTGGGGCGTGTCGAGATCACCTTTGCCGTCACCGACGCGTCGTTCCCACGGCGAGCCCGCGTCCGGTTCCGCTTGCGCGGTGTGGATACGTCGTGGACGGACGCCGGACAGCGTCGCACCGCGTCCTTCGGCCCGCTCCGAGGGGGCGAGTATCAGTTTGAAGTGCAAACTGCGTCCGACGCCGGGCACTGGACGACGGCACTGGCCCGCGTGACGTTCGACGTGGCGTTCACCTGGCCTGAGCATGAGTGGTTCCTTCCCAGCCTGCTGCTTGCTGCTGTGGGGGTCGCCCTGCTGACGGCGCGAGTGCGGCAGCGGGCGCTGGTACGGCGCGGTGCCGAACTGGCTCGGGTGGTCGACGAGCGGACACGAGACCTCGAGACGGCGCGCTTGACGCTGGAAGCCCGGGTGGAAGAGCGTACGTCGCAGCTGGCGGACGAACTCGCCGAACGCTCACGCCTGGAACAGCGTCTGCTGCAAGCGCAGAAGCTGGAGGGGCTGGGTCGCCTCGCTGGCGGGGTCGCGCACGAGATCAACAACAGCATGACGGGCGTGCTGGGGTTCACCGAGCTGGCGGCCCGTGCGGCGGGCGCCAACCCTGCGGTACTACAAGACTTGGACGAGGCGCGCCGCGCCGGCGAACGTGTGGCTTCCATCACGCGCCAGCTCCTCGCGTTCGCGCGGCGGCAGCAGGCCACCAAGACGGTGTTTGACCTGCAGAGTCTGGTCGACCAGAATGCGCGCGGGTTGCGACAGGTCGTCGGGCCGGACGTGAGATTGAAGACGGCCGCGACGTCGCCGCGGCCACCTGTGCACGCAGACCGTGCGCAGCTCGAACAAGTACTGCTCAATCTCGTCATGAATGCCAAGGACGCCATGCCCAACGGTGGGGAAGTCCTCATCCAGGTCACGCACCGCCAGCTAGAACACGTGCAAGCAATCGGTGGAGCGGACCTCAAGCCCGGTGAGTACCTCGTGCTCTCCGTGACCGATACCGGCAGCGGCATGGCAAATGACGTGCGCACCCGTTTGTTCGAGCCGTTCTTCACCACAAAACACGCCGACCGCGGGACCGGGATGGGGTTGGCGGTCTGCCACGGCATCGTGAACCAGCACGGCGGAGCGATTGCGGTCGAGAGCCAGCTAGGCCACGGCACCACCTTCGACGTCTGGCTGCCTGCCGCCGAGCGATCCACCGAGATCCCAGCGGTCCCGTCAGAGCAACCCCCGGGGAACGAAACGATCCTCCTGGTCGAGGACGACGAACTGGTTCGCAAGATCGCGCAACGCGTTCTACGTGCCAACGGCTATCGCGTCATGGTAGCCGAACACGGCGGCGAAGCGCTGGCGCTCAGCGACGAGCAGCTCAGTCGTGTGAACCTGGTGCTCACCGATGTCATGATGCCGAAGGTGAATGGCGTGGAGCTCGCCCGTGGGTTGATCGCGCGCCGGCTGGACGTACCGTTCCTTTTCATGTCGGGCTTCACTGGCCACGAGAACGACCTGACGGAGGAGCTGTCGCGGATGGGGCCGATGCTGGCCAAGCCCTTTACCGGCAAGGGCCTACTCGCGGCCGTCCGGCATGAGCTGGACCAGCGACCTGCATCGGGGTCTGCGACCACATAGCGTAGCTCCGGGCTGTAGAAGTGCCGCCAAGGTGTCGAAACTCCCATGCACTAGTCGACACCTCGAGTCCTTGGCCGCGCCCTGAGGAAAGCGGATGCTGCACCGCAGGGCGTTGGTTTGCGGACCAGACACGCGCGCACCGTGGAGCAACCCGAGTTGGCCAACGCACCGCAGCGTCATGACGTACTTGGAGCCATCGTTGTCGTCGACGATGATCCGGTGGCGCGCGCGGCGTTGACGAGGCTGCTCAAACGGTCGTTCAGTCACCCGGTCGTAGCGTTCGAGTCGTCCGTTGAGGCGCTCCAGTGGTGCCTGCAGTCGACGCCCGACCTGATCGTCACGGATTTCGAAATGCCGACGATGAACGGGCTGGAGCTGGTGCGTCGACTGCGGCAGGAGGCGCAGCTGGCGGACGTCCCGGTCATGGTGGTGACGATTGCCACCGACCGCACGACGAGGTACCAGGCGCTGGATGTCGGCGCCAACGACTTCCTCGGCAAGCCGCTAGACGTGCCGGAAGTCCTGCTGCGGACGCGGAACATGCTGACTCTGCGTGAGAACCAGCGTGCCATGGCCAGTCGCGCCCAGTGGCTGGCCCACGAAGTCGCCAAGGCCACGGCCACCCTGGCTGCCCGGGAAGAAGAGACGATCTGGCGGTTGGCGAAGGCAACGGAATTTCGAGACAACGAGACCGGCACGCACATCGCGCGCATCGCGCACTACTCGCGGCTTATCGCGCGCGAGCTTGGGCTGAGCGACGACGTGCAGGAGACGCTCTTTCTATCCGCTCCCATGCACGATGTCGGGAAGATCGCAATCCCGGACTACATCCTCCAGAAGCCGGGAAAACTCAATGAATCGGAGTTGCTGCTGATGCAGCGGCACACGGTGATTGGATACGACATCCTGGGTGGCAGCAACTCGCCATTGCTGAACGCAGCGGCCGAGATTGCCCTCACGCATCACGAGCGTTTCGACGGCACGGGATACCCGAATCGCATGCAAGGGACGGCGATTCCACTCTATGGGCGCATCGTGGCCGTTGCTGATGTGTTCGACGCCCTCACCACCCGGCGTCCGTACAAGAAGGCGTGGACGGTGGATGCCGCCTTTGCCGTGGTGCGAGAGTCGCGCGGTCACCACTTCGATCCGTCCTGCGCCGATGCCTTCCTCTCCGTGCCTAACGAGGTGCTGGGGCTGCGTGAGCGGCTCCAAGACGTCGATCCGGCCGACGGAGCGCTCCGCGACCTTCCGTTGGTTTCCCTCTAGCGAGCGTGTGAGCGTTGGGACCAGCGCCCGCGTCTCGGACGGGGTGTCGATGGGCCATCGGACGTCGGGGCTTCGAAGGTCGTGACCAAATGCGCGGCTTGACACGTGTGGCGCGCCGACCACGTCGGGGTCCCGGCCCAGGCTGGTCCACGTCGGCCTGCCGCCGATACTTACCCATGGCACGCATCGTCATGTAGACGCAGGCGGCACGTGTCGGACGTGGCACGTCCATGGTGTCAAGCGACTATCGGAAGGCTCACCTTGAGGTACTCATGCGACCAGCGCATCTCCTGATCTCCACCGCGACCCTGTGTACGCTCGCGGTGCCACGCCCCGCGTCTGCACAAGTCGGTTCCCGCGCCCCACGCACGATTGGCTACGCCGACGCGTCCTTCGCCATTCGCTTCGGGACACTCGGCGTTGGCGTTGAAATGAGCAAGTTGGTCGCGTCGCACCTGGCGGCCCGGGTCAGCGCGAACTACTTCAACTACACCAAGACGCAATCGCAGTCGGACATCTCGTTCGATGCCACCCTCAAAGCGCAGTCCTTCGCCGCCCTGTTTGACCTGTATCCGTCGGCGCGCGGCGCCTTTCACCTGACGGGTGGCATCATGACGAGCCCGGTGAAGGTCGATGGCACGGGCGTACCCACGGGCACGAGCTACACGGTGAACGACGTGGAATACACGGCCGCGCAGGTGGGCACGCTGAACGCACACGCGAAGTACCCGTCGCTGAGCCCCTATGCGGGCTTGGGCTGGGGCACACCGGCGCGAAAGAACGGCCGCGTACGCTTCGTGATGGACTTGGGCGCTGCGATCGGTCAGGCAAAGGTCACGATGGATGCTACGGGTGCGCTAAGCAGCCCGGCGCTCGCGAATGACCTGCAGCTGCAGCAGGAAAAGGTGCAGAAAGACCTCGACAAGTATGGCAAGGTCTACCCCGTCGTGCAGTTCGGACTCCTATTCAAGTTCTAGTATTGCGTCACGGCGGGGCGAGAAGCCCCAAAAAAGCATCGCCAACGTCCGCGCTAGTCGAAAACGAAGTAGCTTCTTGGGCATGAACATTCTCGATGCCCTGGCGGCTCGCCGCTCAATCAAGCGTTTTCAGGATCGCCCTGTCTCCCGTTCACAGATCGAAGGCGTCCTGGACGCGGCCGTTCTCGCGCCCAACTTCCGCCTAACGCAGCCTTGGCGCTTCTACGTCCTGGGCCGCGATGCCCGCGCCAAGTACGGGCTCGCGCTCGGTGAGCGAAAGGCCAAGAAGGCTCCGGATCCCGAGGCGGCCGTCGCGATACGCGAACGCACCGTGGAGGAGTACCGCTCGCTCCCCGCGATGATCGCGGTCGCCATGGTGGTGCCGGAAAACCCGGAGGCCGCCGAAGAGGACTTTGCCGCGGTGATGATGGCGGTGGAGAACCTGCTCCTGGCGGCGCTGGAGGCCGGGCTGGGAACACATATGCGAACGGGTGCGGTGATGAACGACCCGGCTGCCCGTGCCGCCATCGGTGTACCTGACGGACAACGGATCGTTGCTACGGTGAGTCTTGGCGCGCCCGCCGAGGCACCAGTCAGCAAGGCTCGACAGCCGGCGTCGGCGCTTACCACTTGGGTGGAGTAATCTCACTTCAACGCGTCGGAATGCGGTACCCCGGCGGTTCGGCCGACAACGGCCGGTCACACGAGATGCCACACTTTCACGGCACGAACCAAGGACCATGACTGCGATTCACGGGCCCATGGCCGACAGGCCAAATCTCATGAAGACTCTATTCGGATTCCTGGCGATCGGGCTGGGACTTGGGTGCCAACAGCCGCCGGCGCGTGCGGAATTCCAGACGAGCGGGAAAATGGCTGTGGTGTACACGACCGCCGACAGCACCAACTTGCGGCTCACACCGACGGACACGCTGCAATTCGCGCCGACGGCGCCGGTGTCCGAAGCCAAGGTGTACGTGTTCGTCGATCCGACAAAGACGTTCCAGCCGATGCTGGGTATTGGCGGTGCGCTGACCGACGCCGCGGCCGAGACCTTCGCGAAGCTCCCGGAGCCGCAACAGGCGGAGGTATTGCAGGCCTACTACAGCACGGACCGCGGCATTGGGTACACGCTCGCCAGAACGAACATCAACAGCTGCGACTTCTCCAGCGAGAGCTACACCTACGTGGACGAGGGAGACAAGGACCTGCACTCCTTTACCGTTGCCCACGATCTGCGGTATCGCATTCCCCTGATCAAGAAGGCGATGACCGCCAGCGGCAACAACTTGAAGTTGTTCGCTAGTCCGTGGAGTCCCCCGGCGTACATGAAGGACAACAATGACATGCTGCATGGCGGTCACCTGCGCGCCGAGTACTCTCACGCGTGGGCGCTGTACTACACAAAGTTCATCGAAGCGTATCGGAAGGAGGGAGTGCCCGTGTGGGGCATCACCATCCAGAACGAACCGATGGCGACACAGACGTGGGAGTCGTGCGTGTTTCAGGCGAACGACGAGCGCGACTTCCTCAAGAACCACCTGGGACCGGTCATGAAGGAACAAGGTCTTGGCGATGTCCGCATCATCGTATGGGACCACAACCGCGACCTCATGGTCCAGCGGGCACAGACAATCTTCGATGACCCGGAAGCAGCGAAGTATGTCTGGGGCATTGGCTTTCACTGGTACGAAGACTGGTCCGGGGGGCAGCAGATGTACGGCAACGTGGCTCTGGTGCATCGACTGTATCCGGACAAGCACATCCTGTTCACCGAGGGGACGCCGGCGAATTTCGACTCCACGGCCTACGGCCGATGGAGCCTCGGCGAAGCGTATGGACGGTCCATGATCAACGACTTCAACTCAGGGACCGAGGGATGGACGGACTGGAATATCCTGCTCGACGAACGCGGAGGACCGAATCACGTCGGAAACTTCTGCTTCGCGCCCATCCACGCCGACACGCGCACGGGGAAGCTCATCTACACGAATTCATACTACTATATCGGTCACTTTTCGAAGTTCATTCGACCTGGCGCGCGCCGGATACTGGCGTCGCCCAGCCGTAGCTCGGTGCTGAGCACGGCGTTCATCAACGACGATGGATCCGTGGTGGTCGTGGCGATGAATCCGACGGTTCGTGGCGAGACGTATTCGGTCGTCGTGAGTGGCTCATCCATCGACGTCACCGCGCCACCGCATTCGATCCAGACGATCGTGGTGAAGCCGACGGAGTGATCGACCGCCGGTTCCAATCAACAATCGTCTGGCGTCAGCCTCTAGCGGCTCAACTTGATCACCCAGGCCGGCTGGTTCATCGAGTCCTCGGGCACCTCCGGCAGCTCAATCACCGTGGCAGCTCCTTGCGCACGGACACGCAGTGGTTCGCTCGCACCCAGTAGCCGCGCCGATCTCACGGGACCACCAACATCGCGAACGGTGAAACGACGACCTGGCCAGCGCGGCAGGATCGCGTAGATGTCGTTCCCCTTCGACGTGAAGAACGCCTCGATGCTCGCCTTGCCTGGCGGCTGCTTCTCGGTCAGTCGCGTCACGTCGTACGAGCTGTTGAACTCCGCCTTGTAGTCCACCTTCGGGACCTCACCGGCGCTCCACTGACGCGTGCGCTTCCACGGCCGAGTGCCGTAGATCGCCTCGCCATTCACCTTCAGCCACGCACCGATCTGCAGGAGGCGCTCCTCCATGATCACTGGAATGGTGCCGTCGGCGGCTGGTCCGATGTCGAGCAGCAGGTTGCCGCCACGGCTGACGAGGTCGACGAGAAGCACGACCAGTTCGCGGCCGGTATGATAGTGATCGACGCGCTCCGCACGGTTGTAGCCGTAGGAGAAGCCCATGCCACGGCTCTCCTCCCAAGGGTGGTTGATATCGCTCAACCCCGGAGTGTACTCCGTCGTCCAGTAGTCGCCGTGCTTGTGGCGGGTATCGCTCCCCCAGCGGTCATCCACGACGACTTCGTCTTTGACGGACGATTCGTTGTATAACCACGCCAGCAACTCCGGGCTACGCCACTCGGCGGCGGTCATCTCCCACTCGCCATCGCTGAAGATGATCGCTGGCTTGTATCGCGCGACGACATCTTTGAATTGCGGCATCATGTGTTCGGCGACGTATCGCTTCTTGTCGGTCAGGTACAACGGGTTGTACCACTCATAGAGCGAATAGTAGAAACCCATCTTGAGTCCCTTGGCACGGACCGAGTTCGTGAGGTCGCCGAGCAGGTCGCGTTTGGGACCGATCTCAACGGCATTCCATGGGCGTCCCCAGGTCCTGGAGGCCTCGGCGCTTGGCCAAAGCGCAAAGCCTTCGTGGTGCTTGGATGTGATCGCGACGTATCGCGCGCCGGAGCGCTGGAAGATGTCGGCCCAATGGTCGGGATCGAAGAGTTCGGCTTTGAACTGTGGCGCGAGGTCCTGATAGTTGAACTCGGGTCCGTACATCCGCTTGTGGTACTCCCACGACCCCGCATCCACGGGGTCGGCGTTAGGCTTCCTCCCCTCGGTGATGGCGTGCCAGTACCACTCGGAGTAGGCGAGCTTCCCCGGGAGAACTGGCGCATAGGAGGGGACGGCATACACGCCCCAGTGGATGAAGATGCCGAACTTCGCATTCTGGTACCAACCGGGGATTGGGCGACGATCCAGCGACTCCCACGTGGGTTGGTACGTTTGCGCTGATAATGTCGTCGCGGTCGCTAGCGACAGGACGAGAGCGGTCACGAGACGAAAGGCCTTGCTGTTTGTCATGCCCATTCCCAATCGTAAGGAGGTACGGCACCAGAATTAGCTCGACGAATCGCTGGCCGGCTAGGGCGCGACCACTCGCTCCGCGACGCCCGGTTGCACCGTCACCTTCACACTCAACCCATGTCGACGATCGCTCGTCTGTCATGTGAAGCGGGTGGCGGCGGCTCGTACGTCACTGCGCCGCCAGGTCATCGCCCGGCGGTTGCTCCACGCGCTGGGTACCGCCTTCGTGTCAGGAGATCATCGAACGATGCCTGCAGCATGGCGGAACCGAGGCGCTGCTGGTCGGCGACCGCGTGGCCTCCCGACTGGACTGTTCTATGCGCCAGTTCGTCGTACACGACCCATCCGCGGGAATCGATGAAGGCGAATCCGTCGTGGTAGGCGAAATACGCGAAACCACGTGCGTCCCGCGCTGACAAGTCCTTCCCCCAGGCGAACGCATTGCCGTCCTGGCCAAGCTGCGCCAGCACGGTGGGGGCCACATCCATTTGCGACCCTACGGTGTGAATGACGGTATCGCGCAAGGCCAGCGCTCCGCCTAACCAGAGCATCGGGATGTGATATCGGTCCGGTACGCGTTCATCCGCGATCGGGTCTGGAGCGGGACGCGGGCTTCCATGGTCGGCCACGATCACCACCAATGTGCTGTCCCACCAAGGTTGGCGTTGGGCGGCGTCGATGAACGCCCCGATGCTCGCATCCGTGTAGTGGTGCGCATTCAGGAACAAGGTGTCTTCGCTAGTTCCGGGAAACGTTGGCGTCTCGGGGACCTCGAATGGCTCGTGACTGCTCAAGGTGAGGACAGTACTGAAGAAGGGCCGAGCTTCTCGTGATAGGTCGTCCAATGCCCTCCGCAGCACCACGTGGTCGTGCGCTCCCCATTTCGAGTTGCGGTCGCGAGTGAGAAAGTCCCCGACGCTCACCACGCGCCCGTAACGGCCCAACGAGGTGTACGATCGCAAGTTCGCGAACTCGAGCTCCCCGCCGTAATAGAAGGAGGAGCGCCACCCCGCATCGCCTAACGACTTTCCGAGCATGGGAAGCGTGGCCGCCACACGTGGAAGGTCCAGAATCTCCTGGTGAGGGAGTGCAGGGAACGCGGAGAGTAACGCCACCATGCCCTGCGGCGTGCGGCCGGCCGAGGCGAAGAGCGAGTCGAAGAGAATGCCGTGGTGCGTCAAGCGCTCGAACTGCGGTGTCACTCCGGGTACACCGCCCAGTCGCGCCACGACCTTGGACGTCAAGCTCTCCCATACGATCAGGATGATGTTCGGACGCGCGATTCGCAGCAGGGGCGTCTGGCGCCCGGCAGCGGTCCTGAACATGCTATCCACGACCGCGCGCGCTTCACTCGGCGCCAGCATCCGATACGGGTTCTGGGCCGGTTCTTGTGCCGCGGCGACGGTGGCGTGCACAAAATGCCACGAGGCATTCAGCGCTGCCTGGTTGGCGAAGTCGTTGTTCGAGAAGTAGGCGAAGCTCGGGTTCATGGGGGTCCACTGCAGTCCACCCCGGATCGGGATGAGCAACAGGGTGCCTAACGCCGCCGTCACGAGCGCGGACCTGAGGCCCGCAGGTGCCTCGTTGCCGAGCGGGCGAATCACGTACGCCCACGACAACCTCCACGTTCCCGCGAAGAGGGCTATCAGCAACAGTGTCAGCCGTATCCATGGCGACGAGGCACTGGAGGCCAGAGCTTCTCCCGGTGTGCGCAGGAACTGGATGAGCGACGCGTCCAGGCGAAAACGCCACGCAACAAACAGCTGAAGGTCCGCCACCGTCACCAGGCTTGTGAACGCCAGGGCAAGCCCAAAGTACAGCGTCATGACCCGCTGCAGTGTGCGCGGCCCCGCTTGGCCCAGGAACACCAGCAGCAGCCACGGAATGATCGTGAGATAGGCGGCGGCAGACAGGTCCATCCGCAGGCCGTGCGCCCAAAGCCCGGCAAGGAGACTCGCATCGAGACTTCGCGCCTGTCGCCCCTCGTACAGGAGAAACAGTAGCCTGGCAAGGACAAACCAGCCCGTCCAGAAGGCGAGGACACGCACCAGTGCGCCCAGTCGTATGACCGAAGCGATGCGCGAGAGATACGAATAGGTCGGCATGACGTGACAACGGGATATGCGTTGTCACGTGTTTGCGCAAGGACCGGGACCTCCGGAGCGCCGCCGCGGGGCGGCACGCGAAATCAGTGGCCCGATCGCTCCACGGTAGCGCCCGCGAAATTCTCCGTCGTGACGTCCTTTCCGACGCCTAACGATTCTATGTAGGCCACCAGTTGCCGAACATGGGCGGCAGGGATCCGCGGTCCCCACGCCGGCATTCCCTCGGGCCTGCCGTCGGTGATCGAACGGGCGATCTCGGCCGACGTGCCGCCAAACCTCCACCGGTTGTCTTGCAGCGAAGGTCCCATGGCACCGGAACCGCCCGCGCCATGGCAATCACCGCAGTTGTAGGCGACGAAGAGTTTGGCGCCAGCCTCGACGTCGGGCGATGAGGGTTGAGTGGAGGGGCGATCGGGAGCGACTACGTCAGGTGCGGGGGATCGGACCGTGGCTGCGCCTTCCGAGAACGCGTTGTGCGACTCGGCTCGGGGCCCTCGCCAACTCGCTGTTCCCGTCATGCCGGCAGTGGCGACGACGGTGGCGACAACTACCAACCGATGCTGGACCGTCATGCGATGAATGCGAAGTGGGAGGGCGTTCCGAACGGACAACCCCATTTGCCTTGTCCCGGAACGATCGAGCATCCGGGGCCACGTGACCACTGTATCATAACGAGAATACGAACAGCATACCGCCCCAGCTCGTGTACTTGGCGAGTTCTGGCAGCGTGGTACCACGCTCGCGGACGTCGTGCGGGAGGTTGGAAGCCACGTCCCCAGCAATGAGGGCGCCCATGTCGCCGCCGATACCCGCGTAGATGGCGACGTACTGCTTCCCATCCGGTCCGCGATACGCGATCGGGTTACCCACGACACCCGAGCCGACGCGAAACGTCCACAGGACTTCACCCGTTGTTGCATCTGCCGCCTTGAACCAGCCGTCGAGCGTGCCGTAGAACACGACGTTTCCCGCGGTGACCAGAGCACCGCCCCATACCGGGAAGGGCTCCTTGATGCCCCAGATCTTCCGTCCGGTGCCAGCGTCCCACGCGATAAACTCACCCTTGTAGTCACCGGGTCCAGCCTTCTCCGGTGCATCGGCACCGATGTAGGGTGTGCCTGGGAAGTAGGCGACGGCCCGGCCCTTGTAATCCATGCACAGGTTGTTCGTTGGCACGTAGAACAGCCCTGTGGCGGGAGAGAACGCGGCCGGCTGCTGGTTCTTCCCCCCTTCGAGCGATGGGCAGATGTCCTTCACCAGCACGTCTTGCTTGGTGGCCTTCTCGGGATTCACGTTCGGGCGGCCAGTCGTTAGGTCCACCCCGCTCGACCAGTTCATTGGTGCGAAGGGTTCGGCGAGCAGCACCTCGCCCGTTGCCCGGTCGATGGTATAGGCAAAGGCGTTGCGGTCGAAGTGCACGAGGACCTTCCGCACCACACCCTTTACGGGCAGGTCGGCGAGAATACTCTCGTTGACCCCGTCATAGTCCCAGAGGTCGTGCGGCGTGATCTGGTACGCCCAGCGCAGCTCGCCAGTGTCCGCGTCGCGAGCGAGTATCGCGCAGGTCCACTTGTTGTCGCCAAGGCGTTGGTCCTGGTTCCACGGCCCGGGATTGCTCGTGCCGTAGTACACCAGGTTCAACTCCGGATCGTAGCTGACCCATCCCCACGAGGCGCCGCCACCAATCTTCCACGCGTCGCGCGGCCACGACGTGGCAGCGAGGTCCACCCCGCGATCCTGCGGATAGAATGGCTTGTAGCGCGCCGTCACCTTCACGTCGGTATCTGGGCCCACGTTGTAAGCGCGCCAGCGCTCCTTCCCTGTTCCAAGGTCGAGCGCCGCCAGGAAACCGCGAACTCCCATCTCGCCGCCGCTCGATCCCACCATCACCATGTCTTTCACGATGATGGGCGCCATGGTGATGGTCTCACCAATGGCCACATCCACGACCTTGGTTCGCCATACTTGTGCGCCCGTTGCGGCGTCGACGGCAACGGTGTGACCGTCGAGCAAGTTGTAAACCAGTTTGCCCTCGGCGAACGCGGCCCCGCGGTTCACCACGTCGCAGCACGCCTTTCCGGTGGCGCGAAGGTCATTCTCCGGGCGGAACTTCCATTTAAGAGGGACCTTCGGCTGTGCGAGGTCGAGGGCGTACGCGACATTGGGGTACGGGGTCACGAGGTACATCGTGTTATCGATGACCAAGGGCTGCCCCTCGTGGCCACGAAGCATGCCCGTGGAAAACGTCCACGCTGCGCGCAGACTCCGCACATTTCCCGAGGTGATCTCCTTCAACTCGGAAAATCGCGAGTTTGCATAGTCGTGGCCCGGCATGACCCACTGGGCTTGCCCGTTCGATGGCATTGGCGTGCCGATGCGGGCATCCGCGACGATCGTTCGCCCTACTTCCTTCGCGCAGCCGCCCACGCTCAGGAGCAACCCTAGTACCAGGAATCGCATTCGACTCGGGAGATGTGAAGCAGAACGTTGCATGGTGCCTTTGACACTTCGCCGTGATGCCGCCAGAGATACAGCGGCCGCCGGAGGCCGGGAAGGGCCACACGGACGTGCTGGCGACTACGCCAGTGGCCATCGCATGCTATCTTGCCCCCGCACATGACGCGCATCGGCATCGACCTCGGCGGCACCAAGATCGAAGGCATTTGCCTGGACGCATCCGGCACGGAGATCGCGCGTCGGCGCGTGCCTACGCCGCGAACGTACGAGGGGACGGTGGAGGAAATCGTCTCGCTCGTTCACCAGCTCGAACATGAGACACGCGGGCCGGCGACGGTCGGCATCGGCATTCCCGGAGCGGTCACGCCGTCGACCGGGTTCGTGAAGAACGCCAACTCCACGTGGCTCATCGGGAAGCCGCTGCAGGCAGATCTCGAGATGCTGCTCGCGCGCCCCGTCCGCGTGATGAACGACGCGAATTGTTTCGCGATCTCCGAGGCAGCCGACGGAGCGGCGGCTGGGGCGGAGGTGGTGTTCGGCGTCATTCTCGGGACCGGAGTGGGCGGCGGGATCGTCGTTCGTGGGGAGGCGTTGGACGGGCCCAACCTGATCGCGGGCGAATGGGGGCACAATCCGATGCCGTGGATGACGGCGGAGGAACAACCGGGCGCGTCCTGTTACTGCGGCAAGTCAGGGTGTATCGAGACGTTCTTGTCGGGTCCGGGCTTCGAACGAGAGTTCGCGCACGTGACCGGGGTGCGGCAATCCAGTCGTGAGATCGTTGCGGCTGCAGAGGCTGACCGGCGGGCCGCCGACGCCCTTTCACGCTACCACGACCGGCTGGCGCGAGCCCTCGCCACGGTGGTCAATGTGCTGGACCCGCACGTTGTGGTGCTTGGGGGCGGCATGTCGAACCTGCCGGGCCTGGCGGCGTGTGTGTTGGAGCTGTTGCCACGCTACGTGTTCTCGGACGTCGTGAGTACGCGGGTCGTGCGGAACGCCCACGGCGACTCGAGTGGCGTGCGCGGAGCCGCGTGGCTGTGGCCAGTGACGACAAAAGGGTAGCGATGGCCGGCCGGTGATGGACGGCCGTCGCTCAGTGCTCGTGTGCTCCCTGGTCTCCGCGAGCCAGCGCGAGATGATGCCGCACGTGGTGATCGCCATCGGCAAGGATGCCAGCCACACCGAGTCCTCGAATCTTCGCGGCCAGCGTACGGTCTGATTCGCGAGCGGCCACGATCGTCAGGCGCGAGCCACCAGGGATGTCGCGCAGCGTCGCCCGATACTCGCTT
This sequence comes from Gemmatimonadaceae bacterium, assembly GCA_044224875.1. Lineage (GTDB taxonomy): Bacteria > Gemmatimonadota > Gemmatimonadetes > Gemmatimonadales > Gemmatimonadaceae > JABAQJ01. The sequence continues at coordinate 14,091 of JBGAJQ010000035.1, forward strand.
CCTTGCCTCAGCATCGTGGTGTGAGCGCCCAGCATGCGACGAATCGACCCCATCGTCGCCTCGTCGCCGGTCACATCGGCCTCAAAGCCACCGGGCACGTCGTGCTGATTCACGCGCGCTCGCATCGTGACCGCATCCATGTCAATGAGATGCTGACGAAGTGCCTCGATGTTGACGCGCGACCAATCGGTGGTGGAATCCGACTCGAGAATACGAACGATCTCGGAGATCGCACCAAAGGCTGCCTGGCCTGGCAAGGTGGGCAGCTGCCCGGCGCACTGTTGCAGCTGCATGGCATGCGCTGCATGGTTCATGCTCGCGTGATCGGACGACGCACGCACCTTGGCACAATCCACAACGCCTTGGGCAAGCGCTGCTGAGGACATCAGCCAGGGGCCGGCCAGAAGCAGAATAAACGAACGGGCCATACGATCCTCGGAAGGGAAGGCGGTAGCGAGCACGGTTGTGCTCGATCGAACGCGCCGCGCTTGGCACGACACGACTCTTTCCAGTGCCGGCCCACCCAATCTATGGAAGAATCGCGGTTGGCGTAGCGACACAGGCGCGCTTGGCAGGTTGCCGGCGCAATCGGAAGGAATGGCCAAGTCGATACCGCGCCGTGACCATCCTGCCGGGTCCTCGGTGACGTCGCGATTTGACCATACGCGCACCAACTCACCTTGAGGTGCCATGATGCACGCAACTCGCCGAGTACACTCGGCCAGCGTTTCGCTCGCTGTGATTGCACTGCTCGCCGCCTGCGACAATCCAGTCCCCACCGCAACCGGTTCGACGATCATACCGCAACAGGCAAAAGCCGATCTTTCGAATGGGGCGCTCGTCCAGTTCACCCCGCTGCCGTCATCGGCGGTTTGCACGGTGGCCGGTGGCGATCCCGTAATGGACCTTCCGGACATGCAGACCTTCAACGAGACCGGTCCGCAGGCGTATCGCTACATCTTTCGCGCGCACGAGATTGGCGCGAATGGCGGCGTGTCCGTGACCGATCTGCAGACAGGATCTACCAGAGTGCTCATTCAGCGTGCCGATTGGGAACGCATGGATCCGATCACGTGGACGTCGTGGGGGACGCTGTTGTTCGGTGAAGAGGCCGGTCCCGCCGCGCTACCCGATCCGAACTATCCGACCGCGCTGAAGGGCCTGGTGTACGAGCTGAATCCGAGAACGCTAGCAGTCTCTGCCCGGCCGATGCTCGGTTCCAAGGCACACGAGGGAACGGAGCTGGACTCTCACGGCAACGTCTACGGCATCTCCGAAGTGTCGATGGGGGCGATTTACAAGTTCGTTCCTTCCTCACCCGGTGACCTCAGCACTGGCCAGTTGTACGCGCTACAGATCACGAGCCCAGTTGGCGATCGCACGGGAACCGCGGCCTGGGTTCCATTGAACATGGCGCAGGCGGTCATCGATGCAGACGCTGCCGCGACTGCGGCGGGCGCAACGGCCTATGGGCGTCCGGAAGACGTCGTCATCGCGAACGAAGCCGGTTCAGAGGCGTTGTACGTTGCGGTCACGAGCGAAGCCCGCGTGCTCAAGATCACGTTAGGCGCAACTCCCGTCGTCACTGAATACCTCAAGGCCGGCGTCAACGCCCCCGCTGATTTCTCCTCCCCGGACAATCTCGAGGTGGATGGCGCCGGTCATCTCTTCATTACCGAGGATCCGGGCGGTTCATTCTCGGGTGGCAAGACGGCCGGAGATGACATCTGGGTCTCGCTGCCGAGCGCGGGCGGCAACGCCGCGGCAGCCAAGGTCGTTCGCTTCGCCAGCCTCACCGACTGCGACGCCGAGCCCACGGGTGTGAAGCTGGACAAGAATGACCAGAACCTGTACGTGCACGTGCAGCACCGCGGCGGCAACGGGATCGACATGGATATGAAGATTTCGCGTGCCGGCGGGTTGGTGGGTCGTTAGGCGCCTTGAACGTCACGGATCCCTGCACGCTGAAGTCGTGCAGGGCCGGTCGTGAAGGCGTGGCAATACGAACGGTCCGATGCTGGTGCCTCTGGCACATAACCGCTGGCGGGGGGTGCGATCTCCCGCCAGTCGCTCGTATCCGGCAGTCCGTTTGCGAGATGCCTCGCCCAGGTCACCTTATCGTGCCAACACGTCGACGAGGCGAATAGCGACGAGCTGGTGGGCGGCGCGCGAGGCTCGCGCGTCGGTCGGCACGATGAGTCGGTACGGCCCCTCAGCCTGGTCCAGTGCGTGCCCCGCGACCTCGAACGCCAGCCAGACGCGCGAGGGGCCCAGCTTGGGATCGAGTTCCGCCGCGGTGAAGGCGGCGACGTAGCCGTCGCTGGCCTCTCCAAGCACGACCCACGCCTGCCGACCCACGCGCATGGAGTCCGCAGGGAACCCTGCCGCGCGCAGCACGTCCGTGAGACGCACGGCGCGGTAAGAAAGGGAATCACCGTGATGTGGCGCGAACTTCACAGACTCGCTGGAGAGTGCAGCAAGTTGATCCCGAGTGAGCGACACGGACTTGCCGGCCGGTCCCTTCACTTGCAGGGGCTGCTGAGCCACGAGGGGAGTCGAGGCGAGGATTGTGGCGACGAGAGCGAGGCGAAGACTGGACACGTGTGCGAGTCGCGAGGGAAGGGGGTGCCTAACGATGGATCGTGGGTGCTGCTGCGGTTTGTGAAATGTGGGAGGCGTTGTCGCCGGCCACCAACTACAGGGAACGGACGAAACGTGCGATTTCCTCCAATACGCGCTCGGGGTGATCCACCTGCGGCGCGTGACCGCACTCGGGGAGGACGACGGATCGTACGGGCCCGGCGGCATGATCCTCGATGAGATCGACCTGCGCCAGCGTGCCGTAGCGATCGTCCTCGCCCTGGATTACCAGCACCGGGCACACGATCTCACCCAGCAGGTGCACAATGGACCAGTGCCTGAACTCCGCTCGGCGCCAGACGTCGGCCCACCGGTCGAACATGCCATCCACATCGTGGTGATGGACGGACAACTTCGTGCGCAGGTCGTCGTCCTCGTAGGCACGGGCACTCTTCTCGACGCCGGCGACGGAAATGTCCTCGACGATCACATGCGGAGCGATCAGCACTAGTCCGCGCACCCGCGCGACCGAGAGTGCCGCGTTGATCACGGCAATCGTGGCGCCGTCGCTATGCCCCACCAGCACGGGCCGTTCGATCCCACGGGTTCGAAGGACGGCCGGCAAGACGTCGAGGGCTTCGTGCGTTAGGTACTCCGGGTCGTGCTCGGTGGGAAGGGGATCCGATGCACCGTGCCCCTGCCGAGAGTAGATCAGGGCGCGAGCCCCGGTTGCCGCGACCAGCTTGTCGGGAAGGTCGTCCCAGAGTCGAGTCGAGCCTAACGCGGAATGCAGGAACACCAGCGGTGGCGTCTGGCTCCGCTTGCCGGCGATCTCCCGGTATTCGAGGAGCGCGCCCGCTGCGCGCAGGCGGGGCAGCTCCTGTACTCCCGTTGCTCGATCGGCTACGTCAGCGTGCGTCATGACGAAAGATGCATGTGGGAGCCACGTCGGTACCACCATCGTTTCAACGCGTTGCATTTCCTCGAGATCGACAGATGTGGACGGGCCCGACCTCGTTCGCCCGACGGCCTGCCTGAAGTCCCGTGGCTTCACAGGATCCCGGAGTCCCAACTAGGGCACTTGACGGTTCGCTTAACACTGTTAAGTTAAATGTCGTATGGTAACCAAAGCCAAAACGGTGGCCCTGTCCCCGTCGCGCGCTCGTCGAGAGCGAGAGAAGGCCGAGACCCGTGAGCTGATTCTTCAGGCGGCGCGGAAACTGTTCACAGAGGAGGGTTACGCGCAGACGTCCATGCGTCGCATTGCCGACTCCATCGGCTATACGGCCACCACGATTTATCACCACTTCGAGGACAAGGACGCACTGCTCAACGAGCTGTGCCTCGTCGACTTTCGCGCGTTAGGCGACGCGCTGCGGAGGATGGGTGCGTTGCCGGACCCGATCGAGCGACTCCGTGCGATGGGAGCGAACTACGTGCGCTTTGCCCTCCAGCACCGCCAGCAGTTCCGCTTCATGTTCTTGGTGGAGCGTCCGCAGGTTGGGCCCGAGAGCGTTCAGATCAACCCCGGCGAAGACGGCTACCAGTTCCTGCTCGCGAACGTCACGGAAGCGCTCAAGGCCGGGCGATTTCTTCCCCAGTACGACGACGCCAACTTGCTCGCTCAGATCTTTTGGTCCGGCGTGCACGGCATCGCCACGATTCACCTTACCACGCCAGATGGATGCGAGCATCCCTGGTGCCCGCTGCGATCGCCGGATGACACATCCGCGGCGATGTGCGACGTGTTGCTCCGCGGGCTCCTGCGGAACCCAGAGAACTGACCTTTTTTTTCACCCGATGCTTAACACCGTTACTTACGATACCGATGTTCACTAAGCTTCATCGCGTGCTGGCCCTGCTTCGCGTCTACGCACGGGGCGGCCCCACCGGCGTGGCCCTGTCTGGGCTGTTGCTCGCGAGCCTAACGCCGAATCTGGCTGGTGCACAGCTCTCGCCACTTGATTCCATCGCGCGGCTTGCCGTCAGCCGCAACCTTGGACTTCGGCAGGTGCGCGAATCGGAGAAACAGGGTGAGCTGGGAGTCCGCCGAGCGCGCGGGCTTTTTCTCCCCTCCGTCGGTCTCGAGGCGCGGTATTCCGAGCTGAGCGGCGCCATCGACATCGGGGATGCGATCAACCCGGCGTACGCGGCCCTGAATCAGCTGATCGGGCACGAGGAGTTTCCGACGAACATCCACCAAACGCTGCCCTTCAAGCAGGAAACGAAGCTTCGCGCCACTATCCCGCTCTTCAATGGCGCCTTGTTCGCCAATCTCGCGGCGGCGAGGGCACTGCGCGACTTGGCGGGCGCGGAGCGGGCAGCTGCAACGCGACGACTCGACGCCGACGCCCGCCTCGCCTTGCTGAACTACGCGCGGGCGGCCCGCGCCGTCGACATCTGGGACGCCGCCTTGCCCGTCCTCACGGAGAACGAGCGAGTGGCCGAGCGTCTGTTGAACGCTGGGTCCATCACTGGGGATGCCGTGTTTCGTGCGCGTGCGTCCCATGCGGACGGCGATCAGCAACGGGCCGACGCAATTCGCACCCGCGAGGCGGCCCTCGGCACGTTGAACGTGCTGCTGGACCGCGACCTCGATACCCCCGTTCCGGCATTGAGCGATTCGCTGCTGCCGGAACCCCCAACCATCACGCTGCAGCAGGCGCTGGTGCAGGCGCAACATCGAGAAGAGCGGGCCCAGGTCGTGGCGGGGCAGGACGCCGCCCGCGCGCAGCAGAAGGCTGCAACAAGCGCGTTCATGCCGAGCCTTGCCTTGGCCGCCGACTACGGGTTCCAAGGCAGTGACTATCGGTTCAATGGCCGGCACGATGCCGCCATGGCGAGCGTCGTCTTGAGTTGGAACGTGTTCAACGGCGGCCAGGATGCCATTCGGCGACAGGAGGCGTCCTCGGCCCAGCAATCCATGGCCCTGCGCGCGGCGGAAGTGGACCGGATGATCGCCCTGGACGTGCGCACGACGTTCGACGCCGTCGCAGTGGCCCGTCAAGGCATGAGCGCCGCCACCGCCCGCGTGGAGGCTGCACGTCGCGCATTCCAACTCGTGGACCGGCGGTTCACTGAAGGACTCGCCACACACCTCGAGTGGTCCGATGCACGATCGCAGCTGACGGCCGCCGAGTTGAACCTGGTCCTCAGTCGCTACACGCTCGCGGCGCGCATCGTCGACCTCGAACGAGCGGCCGCCCTTCGCCCCTTGGTGCCATGATCACGCCCACCCACCGACCCATGCGCGTTCTACTGCATTCACCCTCTCTTCGCCGGTTGCCGAGAGCGTTTCGTTCTGCGAGCGTCATCGCCGCCCTTGTCGCTGCGGCCTGTGGAGAAGCGGCCGAGGGAGCACCCGCCCCCGCCGAGGTCGTCACGCCAGTGACCTTGGTCCCGGTGGTTGCGGCTGGCGATCAAGGGTCGATCACGGCCACCGGTACTCTTGGCGCGAAGGACGAAGTCACGCTCTCGTTCAAGATCGGTGGCATTGTCGCCCGTGTCCTTGTGGACGACGGCGCCACGGTGACGCGCGGGCAAGTCCTCGCGGTCCTGGATCAGCGCGAAATCGAGGCGTTGGTGGCGAAGGCTGCCGCGGGCGCTGACAAGAGCCGGCGGGACGCCGCGCGAGTCGAGCGCTTGTTCCACGACTCCGTCGCCACCCTCGCGCAGTGGCAGGACGCGCAGACGGGGCGCGATGCGGCCGAGGCGGATCTGCGCGCCGCGAAGGTGAACCACGAATTCGCGACCATCGTCGCGCCGTCTAATGGCGTGGTGCTGAGCCGAAGTGTCAGCGCGGGACAGTTGGTAGGTCCCGGAACGGCGGTGATTCAGTTTGCATCCTTCGCGCGAGGGAGCGTGTTGCGCGCAGGACTGCCCGACCGCGACGCCGTCGCCGTGAAGGTGGGAGCCCCCGTTCAAGTGACCTTCGACGCCGTCCCCGGGCGCGTGTTCGCGGGCCGCGTGTCGCAGATCGGCGCCGCGGCCGATGCGCGGACCGGCACGTTCATGGTCGAGTCGCGACTGGATGGGGTAACCGGCCTGCCGAGTGGACTGGTGGGTCACCTAACGATTACGGGCAGCAACACAAGGGGCGCAACGCGGACGGTAGGTGTCGCCGCCATTCCAGCGGAGGCACTTGTGGAGGGCAATGGTGAGCACGGCGTCGTGTTTACCGTCGATGCGGCCTCGCAACGAGCCAAGCGCATTCCGGTCACCTTGGTGGGCGTGGACGGCGATCACGTGCTGGTGCGCGGTCTGGACGGCGTCGGTCGCGTCGTACGGGCCGGGGCCACCTGGTTGACCGACTCGGCCAAGGTGGAGGTCAAGCCATGAAGCTCGCCGAATTCTCCGTGAAGCGATGGCAGTTCACCATCCTGATGTTCCTCATGCTGGCCGCCCTGGGGATCGCGAGCTGGTTTCGCATTCCTCGCGGTGAAGACCCGATCTTCCCGATCCCGATCCTCAATGTGATCGCGGTCTACCCAGGCGCGTCACCGAACGACATGGAGCAGCTGGTGGTGGACAAGATCGAGGACAAGCTGGGCGCCCTGGAGCGTGTGAAGAAGTTGACGTCGTGGGCTGAGGACGGGTTGGCCGTGTCGCAGCTGGAGTTCGATCCCGGGGTGGACGCAGACCGGAAGGAAGACGAGGTCCTGCGGGAAATGAATGCGCTGCGCCCGTCGCTTCCGTCGGGTTTGGCCCGCCTGGAGGTCATTCGCGCCTCCGGGACCAACGTCAACATTCTGCAGGCGGCGTTGGTGAGCGAGACGCTGCCCTTTGCGCAGTTGGATTCGATCGCGCACCGTATGCAGGACCGCCTGGAGCGCTTGCCAGGGATCAAGAAGTCGCAACGATGGGCGGCACCGCCGCGTGAGGTGCTGGTCGACCTGGATCTGGAGCGACTGAGCCGCCTGGGCGTGCCGTCCACGCAAGTCATGCAGGCGATCGGCAGTGACAACGTTGCCATCCCGGGTGGCAGCGTAGACGCCGGCCAGCGACGGTTCAACCTGGTACCTCAGGGACGATACCGAACGATCGAGGAAGTCCAGAACACGGTCGTAGCTGGCGGCCGAGCCGGCGTCGTGCGCCTGAAGGACGTGGCCGCTGTGCGTTGGGGGTACGGGGATCCCGTGCACATCGGCCGCTGGAATGGCAAGCGCGCCGTGTTCGTGACGGCGGCCATGCAGGAGGGATTCAACATTGCCCAGGTGAAGGCTGCCATGTGGCCTGAGCTGGATCGGCTGGAACAGGCGCTGCCATCTGGCGTAACGATGGAACGCGGATTCGATCAGGCGGCGAATGTGGACCGGCGCCTATCGCGTCTGGCGGAGGACTTCGCCATCGCCCTGGCGCTGGTGCTCCTGACACTCTTGCCGCTCGGCACACGCGCGTCGCTGGTGGTCATGGTGTCGATTCCGTTGTCCCTGGCGATGGCCGTGACGCTGCTGGACGTGACCGGGTACAGCATCAACCAGCTATCGATCGTCGGATTCGTGATTGCCCTGGGACTGTTGGTGGACGACAGCATTGTGGTCGTCGAGAACATCACCAGGTTCCTTCGTACCGGCCATACGCGCCGCGAGGCCGCGGTACAGGCCACGCGACAGATTGCGGTGGCGGTGATGGGAGCTACGGCAACGCTGATTTTCGCCTTCCTGCCGCTCATCTTCCTTCCGGGGCTTGCCGGCCGGTACATCCGTTCGCTGCCGATTGCCGTGGTGTACGCGGTGGTGGCATCCCTGTTCGTCAGCTTCACCATCGTGCCCTGGCTGGCGTCGTTGGTGCTGCCACGTACGCAGGCCGCACACGGGAACCGGTTCCTGCAGCTGCTCGAGCGCGGGATCCAGAAGTCGTACGCGCCGCTTCTACACCGGGCGCTCGGGAATCCCGTGCGCACGCTGGCGGTGGCAGGCGCGCTGGTGATCAGTTCCTTGGCGCTCGTGCCGCTGGTGGGTTTCTCGCTCTTCCCCAAGGCCGGAACGCCGCAATTCCTGGTCGACATCGAGACCCCCGTCGGCTCCACCATCGAAACGACGGATCAAGCGGCGCGGTTCGTGGAGCGCACGTTGCTGAAGCATCCGAACGTTCGCGGTGTGTTCACGAATGTCGGCAAGGGAAACCCGTTCGTGTACTACAACGTGGCGGCGAAGCAAGAAGCGGCGAACGCGGGCCAGCTCTTCGTCCTGTTGCACGCGTATGAACCGAAAGAGACCCCGCGCATGCTCGATTCCCTGCGGGCGACGCTGGCGCAGTATGCTGGGGCCCGCATCGAAGTGCGTGAGTTCGAGAACGGCCCACCGATCGACGCACCGATTGCCATGCGCATCGAAGGCCCCAACCTCGACTCGTTGCGCAGCGTGGCGGCGCGAGTAGCGCGGGTGGTGGAGGGCACGCCGGGAACGCAGTACGTGAAGAACCCGCTGGCCGTGGCGCGGACGGACCTCGCCATTCAGGTCGATCGGCAAAAGGCGGGACTGGTGGGTGTTGCCACGGCGGAGTTGGATCGGACCGTTCGCCTGGGCGTGGCGGGGCTGGAAGTCGGCATGTTTCGCGCGCCCGACGGCGATGAGTATCCCATCACGCTGCGAGTTGCACGCGACGGGAGACCCACCGCGTCCATCCTCGACCGAATCCAGGTGGCCTCAACGACCGGGGCCATGGTGCCGTTGAACCAGCTGGCGCATGTGGCGTTCAAGGGATCGCCGACGTCGATCACCCACTACGACCAGGAGCGCGCGGTCACCGTCACCGGGTGGGTGCGCACTGGCTACAACACGGATCGCGTGACCAAGGCAGTCCTCGGCAGCCTGGACGGTCTGTCCCTTCCCGCGGGATATCGGCTGGTGCCAGCCGGAGAGATCGAGAGCCGGCAGGAGAGTTTCGGCGGCATCGGGACGGCGATCATCGTCGCCGTATTCGGGATCCTCGCCATCCTGGTGCTGGAATTTCGGACCTTCAAGAGCACACTCGTGGTCGCGTCGGTTATCCCGTTAGGCATCGTCGGCGGGATCGTGGCCCTCTTTCTGAGTGGCAACACGCTCAGCTTCACGGCGATGATCGGTTTTGTAGCGCTGATCGGCATCGAGATCAAGACGTCGATCCTGCTCGTGGACTTCACCGACGAGCTGCGTCGCGATGGGCTTTCGCTGGACGATGCGATCCAACGCGCCGGCGAGATTCGTTTCGTCCCCATCGTGCTCACCTCACTGACCGCGATCGGCGGGTTGTTGCCTCTAGCGACGCAGGGATCCTCTCTCTATTCGCCACTGGCCTGGGTGATCATCGGCGGCTTGGTCTCGTCCACGTTGATTGCGCGACTCGTCACGCCTGTGATGTACCGGCTTCTGGCGCCGAAGTTGGAGTTTACGCAGGAACACGAGGTCGTCCCGCTCCCTGTTCACTCCTGACGTGGCGCTGCCCACTGGAGTAGCTTCCTCCATCAGCGCTCGCCGCCGAACGCGTTGTCTCCGACATCCTTTCTTCACTCGTCTTTGTCATCCGCCATGTCTCGCATCGCCACTGCCACGATTCTGCCGGCCGCCTTGCTCGTGCTGTTGCCCGCGGCGTCCCTCTATGAAGATCCCCCGATCCGCGGGTTTACCGCGGCATCCGCGAAGGTTCAGCGAGAGTGGGAAGCGAAGTACCGTGCCTTGCCGGAGCCGGGGCGCATGCGGGAAGCGATGCGCCGATTGGCGGCTCGCCCGCATCATCTCGGGTCGGCTTACGGGAAGGACAACGCGGAGTGGCTGCGCGACCAGTTTGCGTCGTACGGGTGGGACGCGCGGATCGAACGATTCGACGTCCTTTTCCCGACCCCCAAGGCTCGCGCGCTGGAAATGCTCTCGCCAACGAAGTTCACGGCGAAGCTGGAGGAGCCCATCCTCAAGGAAGACCCCACGACGAATCAACGGGCGGAGCAGCTACCGACGTACAACGCGTACTCCGGCGATGGCGATGTCACCGCACCGCTCGTGTACGTGAACTACGGGGTCCCGGCCGACTACGAGCAGCTCGAACGCCGTGGCATTTCGGTCAAGGGCGCTATCGTGATCGCGCGCTATGGCGGATCGTGGCGAGGCATCAAGCCCAAGGTGGCCTACGAACACGGAGCCGTGGGTGCGCTGATCTACTCCGATCCGGGTGATGACGGATACTCCGAGGGTGACACGTACCCAAACGGGCCGTATCGCCCGCGCGACGGCGTGCAGCGTGGGAGCGTGATGGACATGCCCACGTATCCCGGCGACCCGCTGACGCCAGGGGTCGGGGCTTCGCCAGGCGCAACGCGACTGGACCGGAAGGATGCCACGACGATCATGAAGATTCCGGTGCTGCCCATTTCGTATGCCGACGCGCAGCCGCTGCTGGCCGCGCTCACCGGCCCCGTCGCCCCGCGATCGTGGCGGGGCGGGCTGCCGATCACGTATCGACTGGGTCCATCCGGTTCGGTGCACCTGAAGGCCGAATTCGACTGGAAGCAGACGCCGTTGTACAACGTCATCGCCACGCTGAAGGGATCGACCAACCCCGATGAGTGGGTCGTGCGTGGGAATCACCACGACGGTTGGGTGAATGGCGCCGAGGACCCGATTTCCGGGCTGGTGGCCGAACTGGAAGAGGCGCGCGCGTTAGGCGAATTGGTGAAGCAGGGATGGCGGCCAAAGCGGTCTATCGTCTACGCGGCGTGGGACGGCGAGGAGCCGTCCTTGCTGGGTTCGACGGAGTGGGTGGAGGAACACCTGCCAGAACTGAAGACGAAGGCGGTGTTCTACGTGAACACCGACGGCAACGGGCGTGGCATGCTGGGCGCCGGGGGCTCACACTCCCTCGAGCGGTTCGTGACCGAGGTTGCGAACGAGATCACGGATCCCGAGGCGAATGTGTCGGTGGCACAACGCCTCCGGGCGGCTCAAGTACTCGGTGGCAACGCCGAGGCGCGATCCAGAAAGGACATTCGGCTCGAAGCGTTAGGTTCGGGGTCGGACTTCACGCCCTTCCTGCAGCATGCCGGTGTCCCAACCCTGAACGTTGGCTTTGGCGGGGAAGACGGCGGCGGTATCTACCATTCGATCTACGACAGCTTCGCGTGGTACACGAGGTTCAGCGACACGTCGTTCGTGTACGGGAAGGCGCTGGCGCAGTTGGTCGGCACCATGATGATGCGGGTGGCCAACGCCGACCTGCTTCCGGCGGAGTTTGGCAACCTCTCCGAGACCACGCGACGCTATGTGTCGGAGGTGACGACACTCCGGGAAACGACGGCCAAGGAGATCGAGGAGCTGAATCGTCGACTGGCCGAGGGTGCGTACACGATCGCCGACGATCCACGACGACCGTTGCAGCCGCCGAAGGGCGAGGCGCCGGCGCCCTACCTGAACTTTGCGCCGATCCAGAACGCGACGGACTCGCTGGCCCGCGCCGCCGAGCGCTATGAAAAGGCGTATGGCGCGTTGGCGTCGGGTGTGGCCTCACCGGCGTCGCTCGCGCAAGTGAATGCCCTGTTGCGACAGACCGACCAGGCGATGTTGGTTCCCGGTGGGCTCCCCAAGCGTCCGTGGTACCAGCACGCGCTCTACGCCCCGGGCTACTACACCGGCTATGGCGTGAAGACGCTGCCCGGTGTGCGCGAAGCGATCGAGCAGAAGGACTGGAAACTGGCGGACGAACAGATCGGCAAACTGGCCGCCGCGTTAGGCCGCGAGAGCGACTTGATTATCAGGGCTGCGCAATTGCTCGAACAGGCGACGAACACGAAGCCGATTCCGTAGCAGGTCGTTAAATGGCGCAAGGAACGAGCCGGCGGACGGGTCGCAACACGACCCTCCGCGGGCTCGGCGTTATGCGCCGGCGCGATCGCGTCGAACCTGCAGCTTCTTCCCCTTGATGGTCGTGGAGCCTAACGCGGCGATCACCTCATCCACCGCGCTCTCGGGAACCTCGACCACCGAATGACGGTCGAAGATCGTGATGGGACCGATCTCCTTCCCCGACAGCCCGGCCTCGTTTGCGATCGCACCCACCAGGTCCCCGGCCGAAATCTTGAGCTTGCGCCCGCCGCCCACGAAGATCCTCCCTGTGGGCCCGCCGCGCAGTCGTCGTTCGCGCCGAGCGCCGTCCCGTGTCTTGCGTCGTGGCGACGCCTCCTCCAACACCGGTGGGCGGGGCGGGCGATCGAGCACCGCGGGAATCTCCGCCTCCTCACCCGCACCGTCTCGTGACTCGGCGTGCTTCACAGCGGCGGCGGCGACGTCCATCAGGTCAAACTCCTCCGCCAGCGATTCCACGATGGCGCGGTACCGATCCAGCGCTCCCTCCAGAATCGTCTCGCGCAGGGCGGCGCGCGTCACCTCCAATCGGCGCGCGTGCAGGTCCGCGACGGTGGGAACCGGCAAGTACTCGATCGCCTGACGGGTGACCTGCTCGATATTTCGCAGCATGCGATGCTCGCGCGGTTCGGCCAGGGTGATCGCCACCCCTTCGCGTCCGGCGCGACCCGTCCGTCCGATGCGGTGCACGTACGCATCTGCTGCCGACGGGACGTCGTAGTTGACCACGTGCGAGACGTGTTGCACATCCAGCCCACGTGCGGCCACATCCGTCGCGATGAGCAAGTCGGTCTTGTGCGCGCGGAACTTCTTCATCACGCGATCGCGTTGTTCCTGCGTCAGCCCGCCATGGATGGCCTCTGATCGGTACCCCCGGGCGTTCAGCGTTTCCGTCAGCTCGTCGACCTCGGTGCGAGTGCGGCAGAAGACGATGGCCGACGTCGGGTGCTCGACGTCGAGTACCCGGGCCAGGGCGCCCATCTTGTTTGCGCGGGAGACGACGTACGCCACTTGGCGAACCTTGGCGCGTCCGCCGGAAGTGACGGCGTCCCGGTCGATTCGCACGGTCTTGGGGTCGCGCAGGTGCGTCTTGGCGATCAGGGCAATGCGCGGCGGGATCGTCGCGGAGAAGAGGGCCGTCTGCCGTTCGGTGGGGACGGCGGCGAGGATGGCCTCCAGGTCGTCGGCGAATCCCATGTCCAGCATCTCGTCAGCTTCATCCAGCACCACGACCCGCACGTCTTGCAGGTGCAACGTCCGGCGACGGATGTGGTCCAGGGCACGGCCAGGGGTAGCGACGACGACATCGACGCCGCGCTTGAGGGCGCGGATCTGCGCTTCCATGGAGGCCCCTCCATAGATCGGGAGCGCGATGACGCCCAGTTCCTTGCCGTATCGATGGATGGCCTCAGCCACCTGCATCGCCAGCTCGCGCGTGGGAACGAGTACCAGGGCGGCCGTTCGCTCACGCGCCGGAGCGTCGGGTTGCACCTGATGCAACAAGGGGAGCGCGAATGCCGCTGTCTTGCCGGTGCCCGTCGCGGCCATCGCCAACACGTCGCGCCCGGCCATCAGGAGCGGAATGGCAGCGCGCTGGATAGGGGTCGGCTCCTCGTAGCCGAGCTTGGTGAGCGCGGCGACGAGTCGGAGGTCCAATTGGAGCGAGCCGAACCCTGTGGACGCCAAGGGCACGGGAGCGGGCGGGGCACTTTCGCGGTGTGGAGTCATGTCCAAAGCTATACGCCCCGTGGGCTTGCCGCGGCTTCGCCCACGACCTTCAGGCCGCGTGCCGTAGCCGGAACGGGATCAGATCGCGACCGGTGAAGCATGGTGGCCGCCGAAACGGCGATCCGGGTGGTTCGTCGCGGCGCGGAATTCGCGCGCAAGAAGCAGGCGGGTTTAGGGCGCTACACAGGCGTTGCGGCTGATACGAAACCGTAGCGAGCCCGTCGCTTTTCCCCGATTGCGAGCCGCCTGACTGCATCTCATGGTGAAGGGGCGAAGCCCGTGTGCTTCGCGGGTTGTCCATAGTGAGGAGCGTCGCCATGACGAACATCAGCATCAGGAAGGACTCGGAGTCGGCACAGGGCCTGCCGGTATTTCGCGAACTGGCCCAACGCATGGAGCAGGTGCAACAGCGCGCGTTCGAGCTGTTTGAGCGGCGGGGAGGAGCGCCGGGGCGCGATCTGGACGACTGGCTGGCCGCCGAGCACGACGTCCTGGGATGGCCGGCGGCCGAACTGAAAGAGGGACCCAACGACTACGAGGTAGAGGTCACCCTACCTGGCTTTGCCGCGAGGGACGTGGAGGTGACGGCCACGCCGACTCAGCTGATCGTACACGCGGCCGTGGAGCAACAGGCGTCAGGCAAGGAGGCGGGCGTCGCGTGGTCGGAGTTCGGCACAAACGACGTGTATCGCCGCCTGTCATTCCCTGAGCGCGTGGACGCACAGAAGGTCACCGCCGACTTCGACAACGGGCTGCTCCGGGTCAAGGCACCCAAGTCCCAAACCGTGTCGCCAGCGGCAACACCCGTATAGGCGACATCGGCGCTACGAGTGACACGCGATCACCCCGGCCCGCAACGGGCCGGGAGGCGGTCTGGATCGCACATCGGTGCGCGACGCGCTAAGCTCCGCGCATGACGATTCGTATTGCCGTTGGTTCAGACCTCGTGTTCCATGCACGGCTCGAGAAGGAGTTGGCGCCGCGCACGTGCACCGCATTCACGCGACTCCTCCCGTTCAAGCAGCGGCTGATCCAGGCCAGGTGGAGTGGCGAAGCCGCGTGGATTCCTCTGGGTGGGTTCGTACTTGGCGACGTGGGTCTCGAGAATCCAACGAGCCACCCATCGCCGGGTGAGATCCTGTTCTATCCCGGCGGCTACAGCGAAACGGAGATTCTCTTTCCGTACGGCCACGCCATGTTCAGCAGCAAAATCGGGCAGCTGGCCGGCAATCACTTCCTCACGGTCGTCGACGGCAGGGATCAACTGAGCGAGGTGGGTCGTCGTGTGCTTTGGGAAGGCGCCCAGGAGGTCGTGTTCGAGATCGGGTAGCGTGCGGCCTTCGATTGCCCGGCGCTGCTATTCCCCGTGCTTCTGACAGGAAGCTCTACGGCGCCCGGTTGCCAGGACGTCGTGACGGCAAAGCCCACCTCCCCAAAACCCAACTCGTCACGCTGGTGACGGTAGACGCCCGGCAGGCGCGCCGTGAAAGGACGGAACGCGCCGCCAATTATGCGGGACGCGCTCGCTCGTATTGGGGGGGCCACGGCGTGCGTACGCCAAGGGTGTGCGCGGCCAACAGCGGCCAGTGCGGCTGTCGGAGCATCTCGCGGGCCAGAAGAATGACGTCCGCCGATCCCTCGCGGATGATGGTGTCGGCCTGATCCGGCTGCGTAATCAACCCGACGGCGGCCGTTGGAATCTGTGCGTCAGCTCGAACGCGTCGGGCGAACTGCACCTGATAGCCCGGGCCGAACGGGACCTTGGCGGTGGACGCCAGTCCGCCGCTGGAACAGTCGACCAGGTCGACTCCCTCCGACTTCACCCGCTTTGCCAGCTCCACCGATTGATCGGGGTCCCAGCCACCTTCACTCCAGTCCGTGGCAGAGATGCGCAGGAAAAGGGGCAGCCGCTCGGGCCACACCGTTCGAACGGCGCGCACTACCTCCAGGGTGAGGCGCAGTCGGTTTTCCAGTGAACCCCCATACGCGTCGGTTCGATGATTCGACAGCGGTGACAAGAACTCGTGCAATAGATAGCCGTGCGCGCCGTGCAACTCGATGACCTGAAAGCCCGCAGCTAGCGCACGTGACGCCGCATCTCGAAAGGATGTGATGAGGCTGGCGATCTGCTCCGACGTCAACTCATGCGGCATGGGATACGTGTCGGAAAACGCAATGGCGCTTGGTGCGACGACTTCCCAGCCACCGTCTTGAGGGGTGACGGCGCCTTGCCCTTCCCACGGACGCTTTGTGGAAGCCTTGCGGCCAGCGTGTGCGAGCTGGATCCCAGGCGACGCACCGTGCCTGGCGACGAATTCCGTTATGCGTCGCAGCATGGGGACGTGATCGTCCTTCCAGATGCCCTGGTCCCACGGACTGATCCGGCCTTCAGGGGTAACTGCGGTTGCCTCGCAGAAGACAAGACCGGCTCCCCCGACCGCAAAGCCGCCGAGGTGAACGAAATGCCAATCGTTCGCAAAACCATCGCTGCTGGAGTACTGACACATCGGCGAAACGCCAATGCGATTGCGGAAGGTGACGCCTCGAAGCGTAAGCGGCTCAAATAGCATGAAGGAGAAGATGGGGGCTGTTCGCAGCTGAACCAGTCCCGGCAGATGACGGCGAGTGGCGCGAGCGGAATGCACCGTAGGGATCGCGCGGTTTCAGTTGTGGTATTAGCGATAGCCCGTCGGTAAGGTTCGGAGTAGGGTGGCGGGGTGACCGATGTAAGCGGAGGAAGACATGCACAACAAACTTGGAGTTGGTCGCGCGATCTTTGCGCTCGTGTTCGGGTTCGTGGCGGCGTGCAGCGGTACAAAGGGCGGCGCGGCGCCAATGCCAATTGGAGCACCCGTGGTGCTCGAAGCGAGAAACAACGCATCGTTCGACATCGCGATCTACGCGGTGCCGTACGCGGCCGACGTCGCGATGCGCATTGGCACGATCGGCGCGTTTTCCGCGCGACAGATGGTGGTGCCAAGGTCGGCCATGCGGATGAACGACGGCCTGGTATTGCGCCTGCATGCAATTGGATCTCGGTATCAGTGGTCGACGCCGGAACTCAACGTCTCGTCGGGGCTCATGGCATGCCTCGACATTGTGTCGGACTACAGTGGCGAGCTGAGTCGGAGTGCGTTCTACAGCGTCATTCGCGAGGACACCACGGCCCGGCTTGCCGTGCCACGGGGGTTGTGTGGCGCGGAGGTGAGTTCAGGCGCCAAGTAAGCTGACAATGGCGGTTCGCCGGCCGGGTTGGAGTCGCAGCCCCAGCCGCCTAACGCAATCGAGAGCGTCGCGGGGGTGCGCAGTCAGTATGGGTGCGCACCCCCGCGCACGTTGCAGCCGCGTCGGTTGCGAACTCGTAATGGCCGTCAAACGCCACAAGGGAGTCGCCGTCGCAACCGGGGCTTGTACCAACCAGTGGAAGGGAAGAGAATTGTGGGGTCTGCCATTCTTTCCCTTACCACTTTTCGCTATGACGAACGCTGGCGGCACTCCGGGGGGCGGCGGCATGTTCCTCGCCGGACTCGTAATGCTTGCAGGAGGCAGTTACCTGCTGTTGGCGCATGTCACGGTGGCGAGTGGCGTATGGCAGATCTGGGGGATGAATGCCTTTGGGCTGTCGCTGCTGCCCCTCCTCGTGGGAGTGGGGATGCTCTTCTTCAGCGGCAAGTCGGCGATTGGATGGCTGCTCACGATTGTTGGTGCGACGATCATCTTTGCGGGCATCCTGATGAACATGAGCATCTATTTCCGTCCGACCTCGCTGTTCGACACCTTGGTCATGTTGGTGCTCATTGCGGGAGGGCTCGGATTCATCGCGCGGTCGCTCAAGGCGATGCCCTCCCAGAAGGTCTGAGTTTCCCCCGGGGTGACGATGCCGTCTCCCTTTGTTCAGATGGATGTTGACCTGACCTCGCTCCAAGCCGCGTCGCGGCTGGGGGTCGCGGCGCTGCTCGGCCTCGCGGTCGGTGCGGAGCGCGAGTGGTCCGGTCACGCGACCGGCCCCAATGCGCGTTTTGCGGGCCTTCGCACCTTCTTCCTCTTCGGGGTGCTCGGCGGCTCGGCTGGCCTGTTGCACGCGTGGGGATATTCGCTGGCAGCCGCTCCTCTGATTCTTGGCGGCGCGCTGTTCGTGGTCACGAGCTATGTGATGGCCGCCCTTCGGCCCGGCGCAGACCTGGATGGGACTACAGAGGCCGCCGCGTTCGTGGTGATTGGTCTGGGTGCATTGGCCGGAATTGGCCAGATCGGCTTGGCTTCGGGAGCGGCCGCGGTCGTGGTCTTTGCACTGGGGGAGAAGGCCCGCCTTCACTGGCTGGTGAAGCAGATCGGCGAGACGGAAATGCGGGCGGCCCTCCAATTCGCGGTACTGGCGCTTGTGATCCTGCCTGTGTTGCCAGAAGGGCCCTATCTGCCCGTGATCGAACTTCGGCCGCGCATGTTGTGGGGAATCGTCGTGCTGCTGTCCGGGATCAACTTCGCGGGATACCTAGCGCGGCGAGCCGTCGGTGCGAGCCGCGGGTATGGCGTGGCCGGCATGATTGGCGGTGTCGTTTCCTCAACGGCGGTGACGCTGCAATTCTCCCGACTGAGTCACGAGAGCACGGAGCCGGGCGGGGCTCTTGCGGTCGGCGTGATCGGGGCATGCAGCGTCCTCCCCGTGCGCGTGGCGATCATCGCGACTGCTCTGGACTCTCGCGTTGGAGCCCAGCTCATGCTCCTCTTGCTCCCTTCGGCGGTCGTGGGATTCGGCATCGTGGCGGCCGCATTGCGTCGTCAGGACGCCCTCGGGACGCAAGAGAATCTGGACGATGGAAGCCCACTCAAGCTACGCTCTGCCATTCAGATGGCGCTTCTGTTTCAAGTAGCGATGACGGCCCTATCGGTGACCGGGAGCTACTGGGGCGCCAAGGGGCTGACGGCGTCGGCAGTGCTACTCGGCCTGACGGACGTGGACGCCCTGACCGTCTCCATGTCGCAGACCGTGCGCGGAGGGATTGCGGCGTCCCTTGCCGCCCAGAGCATTGCCATCGGCATCCTCTCCAACACGGTCTTCAAGCTGGCTGTCTCATTGTTGGTCGGTCGCGGGCGCTACCGACCCTTTGCAACGATGGGCTTGGCCGCGATCGGCACGACGATACTGGTTACGGTGCTGTTACTCCGCAGTTAGGCGATGCCAGTGGCGCGTTCCGGTGCGCCTCGTCACCGTGCGATTCGGCAAGAAGCGGCATCTTGTTCCTAACGGGTGCGGGTCTCGTCAGGCAGCGGAACGACGAGGCGTGGACTGGGCGGGGACGTGGGGTTTAGCGCTTTCGCGCGGTTCGTTCGTGCGACAAAACCAGTTTGTTTCCCCGGGGCGTTTCGATGGTCAATGGAGAAATGGGAGTAGTCACGTCAGGGCGTTTGTTTTTGGGGCGTGCGGGGTGGTTGGAGGCGCTGGTTGCACCTGTCAGGCAATGTCCCTCTTCCGAAACGCCGGCGAATGCGCCATTCTCCTGCCCCCCGGAAACTGAACTGACGTTCGAGCGAGTGACTGGCATGTTGTCCGTAGAGGCTGTATGAGCTTCAAACTGGTGCGATGCGAAAAATGCGGAGCCAAGGCGCACGTTGCGGCGTCGCAGTGCCCCAAGTGCGGGCACATGCTCGAGCTACGCGATTCGCTCGGGAAGCCCATGCCGCTGTCTCACTGCCGGGGCTGCGACACCTACCATCGCCGTGATCGTGGCCCGTGCCGCTTTTGCGTTGGCGAGGCCGCACCGCCGCCACGACGCGTGGCCCCGTTCGTCTGGTCTGGAGCCGCTGGGCTCATGCTCGTCGGGATGGGTTGGGGCATCTGGACGTTGCGAGGTCATGAGGTTCTGTCGCTTCCCGCTCCCAGTGTCGCGCTGGCTACGGTGGACACGGTAGGCACGCTGATTCCTGCCCCCACGACCACCGATTCGCTTCCGGTGACGGAAGTCACACTGCCCGCGGCAACCACGCCAGCGCCAGAGACCGTGCCTGCTCCGACCAACGTCGCGCCGCCGGATCGGAGTGTGGGGGAAGTCCGTATTTCCCAGGCCGTGATGACGCGCGGGTCGGCGCACTGGGTGGTCGCAACGGCCAGGACGTGGGCGAACGTCCGTTCCGACGCCGACCGCGGCTCGAACGTGGTGGGCATCATCACGCCGGAAACGCGGGTTCAGCTTGGCGAAACTCGCGGAGGATGGCACCGGCTGCGGTCGGGGCGCATCGAGGGCTGGGTCGATCACCGGCTCTTTGCCATGGAGTCGCAGTCGATCGCGCGATAGCGCGTAACGATCTCGCGTGGGTAGGCGCTCGGGCGCTACCTTCGCCCCATGCGCACCCTTTTTGCCGCTGTTCTCCTGCTCGGAAGCACCGCGATCGGTGCCCAGCAGACGACACCTCCGCGCCGTGAGCTTCCCGATCCCGGAGTCATCGCCATAAACCAGCAGGTGAACCCGGCGGGCCTCCAGTCGGTGTTCGAAGGTCGCGTGACCGGCACGCGCTTCGCGGCAGAACCGGGGCATCTGTGGGTGGCGGTCACGGGTGGCGCATTCTTGCTGGACTGGGCACAGAACCGGGTTGTCGCGCGGGTGGCGTTCGACGGTCGTGCGGGAGTGCACGGGGTAACGGTGGACCCCGTAACGGGGGCGGCGTACGTGTCATCGGTAGGGAAGCTTCCGTCAGGGGCAACAAACAACCGGCTGCCGGGTTCGGGCGCCCTATCGGCAAGTGCCCTGACGCAACTGCATGTGATCCCGCCGAGTACGCGTGGTGATTCCAAGGCGGCGCGAACGTCTGGCGCGATTGGCGACTTCATGGCGGGCAATCCCGCGGTGGCCGCGCATGGCGGCACTGGATGGAACGGCCGCCGGTTGGCGGTTGTCACGCTGCCCGCCAACGATCAGCTGGCGGTGCTGGACGCCGAACACGATAGCGTGCTGACCATGGTCCGTGTGGGTGTGGCGCCAATCGACGCCGTCATCTCCGCCGATGGGTCCACGGCGTGGGTGTCATCGTTAGGTGGACCGGCGCCGCGCGCGGGACAGCGCTCGGCCACCCAATGTTGCGATCCCCGGGCCGAACGGGTGCGGATAGACGCGCGTGGCCTTGCAGCCGGTGGCAGCGTGTCGCGCATCGACGTGTCGAGTGGGCGGGTGTCACTGATCGTGGCCGTCGGGCGCCACCCCACGGGGTTGGCGTGGGACCAGGCGCGCGAACGGTTGTACGTGGCGGAAGGGAATGACGATGCCGTGGCCGTCGTCGACACGCGTGCGGGACGACTGCTGGGACGCATCGCCATCAAGCCGTTCAAGGAGCGTCGTCTTGGCCTGGCGCCAACGGCGCTTGCCCTGGCCCCAGACGGTCGACGGCTGTATGTCACGTTAGGCGGGGTGAACGCCGTGGCCATTTATGGCCTCCCGGAGCGCAACCAGGACGCCCTCGGCGACCTGCAAGGCCTGATCCCAACAGGTTGGTATCCGACATCGGTGGATGCGAGCGCGGATGGGCGACACCTCGTGGTCGGGTCGTTGTTCGGCCGGGGGTCGGGGGATGGGAAGCCAGGCGGCGCCGGCGGCCGAACGGGGCGCTATGTGCACGCCTATCGTGGATCTGTGAACGTCATCGAACTCCCCAGCGAGTCGCAGCTGGCGGCATATACGACGGCCGTGGCAGCGAACAACCGGCTGGTACTGCGCGGCGCGACCGAGGCCACCGGTTTCCCGGTCGTGGCGCGTAGTGGCGTGCCATCCCGCGCGGTCCCCGAGCGGCCCGGTGAACCATCGAACATCCAACACGTGGTGTTCATCATTCGCGAGAACCGCACGTACGACCAGGTGCTGGGAGACATTGGCAAGGGCGCGAGTGACAGTTCGCTCACCATGTACGGGCGCGAGGTGACGCCCAACACGCACGCACTCGCCGAGGAGTTCGTGCTGCTCGACCACTTCTTTGCGTCTGGGGGTAACTCAGCGGACGGTCACCAGTGGCTTACGCAGGCGAACGAGACGGAGTACCCCATGTGGCCGTTGTACGCGGGGCGGAGTTATCCGTCGGAGGGGAATGACCCGCTGGCGTACTCCGCGGGCGGGTTCCTGTGGGAGACGGCACAGGCACGCGGACAGCGGGTGCAGGTGTTTGGCGAGTATGCGCCCGCACCATCCGATTCACTGCCGAACGTGCGGTCAGGGCTCATGGAGGAGTGGCTTCGTCAGCCAAAACCGCCGTCGTCGTATTTCCGCGGCCTGCTCGCGAAGATGTATCGCACCAAGTCGGAGATTCCATCGCTGGATCGTGCCCTGGTGCGCGAGTACCCGGGGTGGACGCAAGAAGTCCCCGACGTGGTAAAGGCGGAAGTGGTGCTTGACCATGTGGGCGAATGGGAGCGGCAAGGCCGCATGCCCAACCTGGTGATGATCGTGCTACCCAGCGACCACACGGTGGGCACAAATCCCGGGTGGTGCACACCGCGCGCCTGCGTGGCGGACAACGACTACGCGTTAGGCATGGTGGTCGACCGCCTGTCGCATACCCCCTTCTGGAAGTCCATGGCCATCCTGGTGGTCGAGGACGACGCGCAGGATGGGGTCGACCACATCGACGGGCACCGCACGGTGGCATTGGCCATCTCGCCGTGGGCGCGTCGCGGCGTGATCGACAGCACCTTCTACAACCAGCCCAGCATGGTCAAGACGATCGAACTGATGTTGGGGCTGCCGGCTCTCAGCTTGTTCGACTTGACGGCAACCGACATGCGGCGAGCGTTCCTGCCCGACGGAACAGCGCCTGACCTGCGACCGTACGTGGCGTTGGCGCCGCGCGTGGCGTTGGACGAGCGGAACGTGCGCGTGGGGGCGATCACGGGGCCGAACGCCGGCGCTCGGCGCGAGGCGGCCTTGGCGTCGAGTCGCATGCGTTTTGATATTCCCGACGCGGCGCCAACCGACCGGCTGAACCGCATTCTCTGGCACGAAGCCAAGGGATGGTCCGTGGCGTATCCGGGAGTGAAGCGCTCGTTGTTCTTTCCGCTATCTGTCGATCTCGACGACGACGAGCGAGAGGAGCGCAAGCGCGACTTGCGACCGTAGGTTTTGCGTCATCTATTCCCGCGTCCGCCGCAACGCCGAGTAGCCCTCCTGCACTTGACGACCCTTCAATGACCGGTGCGCCGCCGCCCTCCGAGGGCGACATCATCCTTGTCGCCAGCGGCGATTCGCGGCTGAGCGCGAATCGTGTATGCTGGCCCGCCCAGGCGGAACTCGAGGCAACCGTGGCGAAGGCGTTCGCCACGCTGGGGCGAAGTGTCACCCGCGGCCACGCCATGGATGCTGCCAAGGGCCACGGCTTCATTGATGGGCAGGCGCGTGGAATCGACGTCTTCCGCTCCATTCCGCTGGATGCGCCACTCGTTGTTGCCGAGGCGGTGTGGCAGTACACCAGCCACGTGTTGGCGGGTCTCACGAAGCATCGCGGCCCGATTCTCACCCTGGCGAATTGGAGCGGACAGTGGCCGGGATTGGTGGGCCTGCTGAACCTGAACGGCTCGCTCACAAAGGCTGGAGTGCGCTACAGCTCCATCTGGAGTGAGGACTTCACGGACGCGTTTGCGTTGGAGGCGCTCCGTGAATGGCTGCAAACGGGCCACATCGCGCACGACACGTCGCACGCGCGCCCCGTGACGGGAGCAACGTTTGGTCCCGCCTACGCATTGGATCGCGCGCATGGCGAGCAGATGGGTGCAACCCTGCGCCGGGAGCAGGCGATTCTGGGCGTCTTTGACGAGGGGTGCATGGGGATGTACAACGCCATCATTCCCGATCAAGTGTTGCACCGGACGGGCGTTTTCAAGGAGCGCTTGAGCCAGAGCGCGCTCTTTGCCGCCATGCAGCGCGTGCCGGACGAGGTGGCGAACGCCCACTACGATTGGCTGCTGGAACGCGGGATGCACTTTGTGTTAGGCGCCGATGAGTCCACCGAGTTGACGCGTCGTCAGGTGTTGGAGGGGCTCAAGATGTACGACGCCGCGGTTCGGATGGCGCACGAGTTCGGGTGTGCTGCCATTGGCATCCAGTACCAGCAGGGACTGAAGGACACCTGTGTCGCAAGCGACCTGACGGAGGGGTTGCTGAACAATCCCGACCGGCCGCCCGTGATTGGAGCCGACGGGAGCACGCTGTTCGACGGGCGTGCGGTGCCGCACTTCAACGAAGTGGACGAATGTGCGGGCCTGGACGCGCTGATGACGGACCGGTTGTGGACGGACCTGGGATTTGACCCGTCGAACACGCTGCACGACGTGCGGTGGGGTGCGCCGGTGCAAGAGTCCGGAGTGAACGAGTTCGTGTGGGTGTTCGAGATTTCGGGTGCCGCTCCGGCCAGCCACTTCATCGACGGCTACGGGGGGGCCACGGGCGAGCGACAACCGCCGATGTACTTCCCCAAGGGAGGCTCCACGCTCAAGGGAGTGAGTAAGCCCGGCGAGATCGTCTGGAGCCGCATTTATGTGGCCGACGACCTGCTCTACATGGATATTGGTCGTGGCGGTGTGGTGCAGCTGTCGGAAGCGGAAACGCAGCGCCGCTGGGCCGCGACGACGTCCCAATGGCCGATCATGCACGCGGTCCTGTACGGCGTCACACGCAACCAGCTGATGGCCAAGCACCAGGCGAACCACATCCACGTGGCGTACGCACCGAGTGCCAATGACGCGCGGCGTGCCCTGGTGCGAAAGAGCGCCATGGCTCAGGCGTTAGGCATGCGCGTCAACCTCTGTGGAGACTTCGAGGACGAATTGCACCGGCACCAGCCGTCCGCCAAGCGCCCCACCGCATGACGGCGCCCCTGATCGAGGGGAAAGGGCTGGGGATGCGTTTCCCCGGCGTGCAGGCGCTGGCGGACGTGTCCTTTGATGTGCGACCGGGTGAGGTCCATGCGCTCCTCGGAGAGAATGGGGCTGGGAAGTCCACCCTGGTGCGCATCCTGTCGGGAGAGCAGAGGCCCACGGCAGGTGTGGTGGTCGTCGACGGCGTGGCGCGCGACTACGCCTCGCCGCGTGACGCACTAGCCGACGGCATTGCCGTGATCCCACAGGAGTTGCAGCTCGTCAGCTCCCTGACGGTCGCCGAGAATATTGGGTTGGGTCACGAATCCGTGAGCCGAGCCCGGTTCGTGGATCGCGCGGTGCAGCGGCGCCAAGCCACTGAGGCGCTGGAGGAACTTGGCGCGGGGGATATCCCGCCAGACGCGACCATCGAATCGCTGGGAGCCGGCGAACGTCAGCTGGTCGCCATCGCCCGCGCCCTCGGCCTCCGGGCACGGTGCCTGTTCATGGACGAACCCACCGCCTCGTTAGGATCGGCCGACGCCGAACGCCTGGCGTCGATCGTCAAACGGCTGGCTGAGCGCGGCACCGGGATCGTGTACATCACGCACAAGTTGGACGAGGTGCGGCGTCTGGCCCATCGGATCACCGTGTTGCGCGACGGCGCATGGGTGACCACGCGTCCCGCCGAAGGCGTCACGGAGGACGAGATGGTGCGGCTGATGGTCGGCCGAACCATCGCACCGGCGACCTTGGCGCCCATCGCCGCGGACGCGCCCGAGGTGCTACGGGTGGAGTCACTCGCGCTGGCTGACGATACGCGACCCGATGGCTATCGCTTGCGCGACATCTCGTTCTCGGTGCGACGCGGGGAAATCGTCGGGCTGGCCGGCCTGATCGGTGCGGGTCGCTCGGAAACGTTGTTGGCCATTGCTGGCGCGGTCGAACGCGGCGTGAGCGGCCGGATACGACTGGACGGCCAGCCGTATCAACCGATTTCTCCAGCAGAGGCGCGCGCGGCTGGCCTCGTGATGCTGCCGGAAGAGCGGAAGATGCAAGGGATACTCCCGAAGCACTCCGTGCGCGCCAACGTGTCGATCTCGTCGTTGCCGCAGGTCTCGAAGGCAGGGTTCATCGATCGGGCCCGTGAGCGCGACGCCGTAGCGGGCTTCACGCGCGCGACCGGGGTGCGAGCGGCGTCGGACGCGGTGGCGATCGAGACGTTGAGCGGTGGAAATCAGCAGAAGGCACTCTTGGCGCGCGCCATGTTCGCATCGCCCAAGGTGTTGCTGCTGGACGAGCCAACGCGCGGGATCGACCTTGCGGCCAAGGCAGAACTGTATGGCGAACTTCGGCGACTGGCACAGAGCGGATACGGCATCGTGATGGCCTCCTCGGAGCTGTCGGAAGTGCTGACCCAGTGCCATCGCATCCTGGTCTTTCGTAATGGGCGTATCACGGCGCGCATGGACCGCGACGAGGCGACCGAGGAAAGCGTGCTTGCGGCGGCAGCGAGTGGATCGCATGCAGGCTCACCAGAGCGATCGCCCGAGGAGAGGTCACCAGCGGGCGGGGCGGGTAGTGGTGGGCCTAGCGGACCTTCCTGGCGTGAACGGTTGCGGCGGTCCTCGCACCTTCTCGGGCTGGCGGCCGTGTTGCTGCTGGCGATTGTCACGTCTCCGGTGCGTGGCGGGAGACCGGTGTTCCTGGACCTGGGCAACCTCAGCGACATCCTGCGACAGGTGGCCGAGAAGGGGATACTGGCGGTGGGCATGACCGCGGTGGTCATTGCCGGTGGGATTGACCTGTCGGTTGGATCGATGCTGGCGTTAGGGGCTACCCTCTCCGCATACCTGCTCATGCAGACAGGAGCCGCGCTCGGCACGACCGCACTGGTCGTGCTCCTGGTGGGTGCCCTGTGGGGCCTGCTCAATGGCACCGTGATCGCGCGGTGGAAGCTCCCCGCGTTCATTGCCACGCTCGCCACCATGAGTGCAGCACGCGGCGTGGCGCGCTATGTGAGTGGTGGCACCGCGATTCCACTCGGCTTCGGCGGGGGCGGCGCGCCTGAAAGCGTCCATTGGTTGGCGGCTCCCGTGCTCCCCAACGTGCCGATGCCCGCGGTGATCTTCCTACTGACCGTGCTGGCGGCGCATGTTCTCCTCACGCGGACGCGCGGTGGCCGATATCTGTATGCGATTGGCGACAACGAGTCTGCGGCGCGACTCGCCGGCGTTCGTGTCGCCTGGCACACCACGGCCGTGTATGTATTGTGCGGAACTCTGGCCGCGCTGGCCGGGCTGATACATTGCGCACAGCTGGAGCAGGGCAACCCGAATGACGGGGTGGCGTACGAGCTGGATGCCATCGCCGCCGTGGTGATTGGCGGGACACCGTTGCGCGGCGGTGTCGGCAGCGTCGCAGGGACGCTCGTTGGCATCTTGATCATTGGGATCATCAACAACAGCATGGGGCTCAACAACGTCGATGCGAATCTTCAGCTCATTCTCAAGGGCATCATCATTCTCGGTGCGGTCTGGCTCCAGCGCCGGCGCTGAGCGCGCTCGTCAGCTCCGATCGTGGGCCCGGCGTGCCGCGCACCTCGTTCTGATGGCGGCGGTCGTTTCCTGTGGACGACAGCAGAAGGGCAAGTTCCTCATTGGCTTCTCACAGGCGAACCTGGGTGAGCCGTGGCGGGTGGCCATGAACGCCGAGGTGGAGAAGCGAGCGAAAGACTACCCGGACCTCGAGTTTGTGTATGCCGATGCCCAGCAGGACAACGCCAAGCAAGTGGCGGACGTGGAGAACTTCCTCCGCCAGAAGATCGACCTGCTGATCATATCGCCTAACGAGGCGAAACCGCTGACCCCCGTGGTCCGGCGCGCCTTCGAGTCCAAGATCCCCGTCATCGTGCTCGATCGCGAGATCGAGGGCGACACCTACACGACGTTCATCGGGGCCAATAACCGCGAAATCGGCAAGGCGGCCGGCGAGTTTGCCGGCAAGCTGCTGGGCGGGAAGGGCGACGTGATCGAGATCAAGGGATTGCCCGGGTCGACTCCCGCGCGCGATCGGAGCGACGGGTTCCGTGAGGCGATCGCTGCCTTTCCCGGGATCAAGATCATTCACGATCCGGTGGCCAATTGGCTCCGCGAGGAAGCGATGAGCCAGATGGAAGCCGCGCTCTCGGCGCACCCGCACATCGACCTGGTCTATGCCCATAACGACCCGATGGCGGTAGGGGCGTACCTTGCCGCCAAGGCCAAGGGACGCGACGCCGAGATGAAGTTCATCGGCATCGACGGACTCCCCGGCCTGGACGGCGGCGAGCAAGCGGTGAAGGATGGGAAGCTCGCGGCGACCTTCGTCTATCCGACGGGTGGGACCGAGGCGGTGGACATGGCTGCAAAGATTCTCAAGGGCGAAACGGTCCCGCATCGGGTCACCCTTCCCACGCGCACGATCACCAAGTAGTCAAAACGAAAAACGAGGGAGCGTCCGTAAGACGCTCCCTCGTTAGGTTGTGCTCGGGTGAGATCAGGCGCCCGCGGTGATGGAAGCGCGAATGACCGGGCGGAACAACAGGCCGAACCGCTGGATCGACTTACCCACGATAACGAAGGACTCGTCGAGGCTGAAGTCGATCAAGAGCGTGCTGGCGTTACCCTCAGTGACCTCGATCGGCTTCGTCAGTTTCACCTTTATGCCGGATCGGGCGGCACTGGGGAAATAGACCGCGGGCAGGCTGGTCCGAGTGAGGACGATGCCATTCTTCAGCGTGATAGAAGACTTTGACGGATCGATGACCAACCGCAGGGTGCGATAGGTGCCGACCGGCAAGGCCTTCTGTCCAATATCGCTCACCTTGCCGCCTCGCAATGCGACGAGGTCGATCGAGCGATTGGGTTCGGCCAGCGTTACCCAGTCCGAAGAGTCCTTGGCCGCGTCGCCAAGGTGCTTCTCGCACTCCGCAGAGTCCGCATCCGCCAGGCGAGCATCGATCCGAACCACAAAGATGTCGACACTCTTGACGGAATCGAACGGGAACGGTGCGTCCGTCAGTTGAATGCTGACCAAGCCCTGGCCAGCCGGGATACGCGTTGGTGAGTCACTGGCGCATGCCGCGGCCATAACCAACGCCGCGCACGCCGCCCATCGGGTGTATTGCATCCAGTACCTCCGGAAATCCACTCGTGAATGAGCGCAAATATTGCCGTGGAAGTCGAGGTGAGCCGTGCGCGGCATCACGCCTTTTGCGGTCCTGCTGGGTGTGAGGCCGGGACGCGGTTCCTCGACTCGCCAGCGACACCGTGGCCATGCGGCGTACCTGACACGGCGGGCATAAGTTCTCACCGGCGCGGGATACGAGCCTGCCTGTCGTTAGGTTTGCGTGACGCAGCCCACATCTCTTGGCAATTGCGAGCTGAAGCGCTAGGATGACGCATGCGCGAAATTGCCCCCGCCCAGGAATACGATGTCTCCGCGCTGGCCGAGCTGAACAACCAGTTCGCGCCGCAGGGACTCACGCTGCCTCGCTCGGAAGCCTTCGTCGAAGCGCATCTCGACGACTACCGGGTGATCCGCGACGACGACGGCCGCATCGTTGGTTGTGTCTGCCTTGACGAGTATTCCCCGTCGCTGGTGGAGCTGGTCTCGCTTGCAGTTTCCCCGTCACAACAGGGCAAGGGGGTTGGCCGGAAGCTCATCGCCAGTGCCGTGGAGCTGGCGGCGAAACGTGGCTACCCGGAGATCTTCGCGGTCTCATTCTCCGACGCCCTGTTCGAGCGATGCGGGTTCCAGTTCGTTGATATTGCGCGATACCCGGAAAAGAAGCGTCGCTACGATCGCGTATCGGCGGACGAATGGACGGTTGGCCAAAAGCACTGTTTTGCGAAGCCCCTGGGCGGAACGGCATGAAAGCGTGGCACACGCTCCGCCGGGTGATTCTCGTAGTCGGCGGCCTGGTTGGCTATGCAGCAGCTGCGACGGCGCAAACGGTGACGCCGATCAGCGGGGCCTTCCTCCTTCGCCTGGGCCGGGACACTGTGGCCGTGGAGCGGTACGATCGACGTGACGACCGGTTGGAAGGTGACTTGGTCATGCGGGTACCGACTACGGTGCGGGTGCGCTACACCACGGAGTTCGACGCCAGCGGACGCGTCACGCGCAGCAGCGCAAGGATTGAGTCGTTAGGTCGTGCGAACGCCGGCGAAGCACGCAAGGTCACCATGGAGTTCATTGGAGACTCCATCCGGATGACGGTCGATTCCGGCGCCCTCCATCGGGTGGAGATGAGGAAGGGGGCCGCTGGAATGGTGCCGCTCATCGCCGGCCCGTACGCGACCTCATTCGCCACCTACGAGTGGCTAATCGGGCGTGCCCACGACGGCGACACGGTTCGGCTACCAGTGATTTCTCCCGTGACGGCGCGGCCTGGTACGGCCCTGTTCGTCAGGCACAACAAGCAGCGCGCCGAGGTCGACTTCTTTGGTGAAGCCTTCATGCCGGTCGCACTGGACGACGGCGGACGACTGATGACCGTGGACGCGAACGCACTCACGGTGCGGTCGAACGCCGAGCGTATCCAGGGAGTAGATGTGGGCCGCTTGGCCGCGCGATTCGCGGCGCTCGACCGCGCGAACGCTGGATTGGGCGTTGTGTCGCCACCCGATTCCGTACGAGGGAGTGTGTCCGGCGTGCGCCTTTCGATCGACTACAGCAGTCCACGCATGCGCGGTCGGCAGGTCCTTGCTGGCTTGCTGCCGTACGGGCTGGTCTGGCGGACGGGCGCCAATACCTCCACCACGCTGCGCACGGATGGCGACTTGTTGATCGGCGGCCAACGACTCCCCGCCGGCACCTATTCCCTGTGGAGCATTCCATACGCCGACCACGCCGAGCTGATCGTCAACACGCAGCATGGCCAGTGGGGGACGGAATACGACGACACGAAGGACAAACTGCACGTGGCGATGCAGGCGTCGGCGGTGAGCGATCCACAAGAGCACTTCACCATTCGGCTGACGCCGTCGAACGACCTGGAGTTTCGCTGGTCGACCTTCCGGTGGACGGTGCCGGTCGCTCGGCCTAACGAGTAAGTGGGTATGTGGTGGGCGACTCATGCACGCGCCTGACGCGACGGATGACATCAACCGGCGGTCCTTCCTGCGGTCGCTCGCCGCTGGCGCCGTCGCCTCGGCCTCCGTTGCCGCCTGTAGCCCCGGCGTCGCCACGGTGATTGCGACGCGCCCTGCCGGTGCGCCCACTCCAGAGAGTGGCGATGGCTTGGTGGTATCGGCTCGTGCGCGTGGGGTGCTGTTTGGTTGTGGCGTCAACGCAGAGACGTTACGTCAAACCGACCTGCTGGCCGCGCACGCGCGCGAGTCTGGGCTGGTCGTGCCGATGGGGCTGGGGCCGTGGCGCGCAACGCGCCCGCGGCCGGACGCGTGGGACTTCCGTGTGCTCGACGCGATGTGGACGTGGGCGCAGTCGGTCGCGCTCCCCATGAGAGGGGTGCACCTGCTGTGGCACCAGAACCTGCCGTACTGGTTTGCCAACACGGTGACGAAGACGAACGCCGAGCAGTACATGCGCGAGCACATCACCGCCTTCATGTCGCGTTATCGGGGGAGCCTCCACTCCTGGAATCCGGTGAACGAAGCCGTGTTTCCCGCCGACGGTCGCGCCGACGGGCTCCGGAATTCCGAATGGTTGCAGCTGCTGGGTCCGGAGTACATCCACATGGCATTCGCCATGGCGGCCGAAGCCGATCCGTCCGCGACGCTGGTATACAATGAATTCGGCATCGAGGACGACACCGGTGCCGCCGACACCAAACGTCGGCACACGCTCGAGCTACTCACCGGGTTGCGCAGTCAGGGAATACCCATCCACGCACTCGGCATGCAGGCGCATGTGGGCGTCTCATACACGTTCAACGCCGACGTGCTACGGTCCTTCATGGATGCCGTGGCGGCGCTCGGGCTCCAGATTTACATCACGGAGCTGGACGTGAAGGACCAACTGGCCCCGGCCAGCATCGAGGCGCGTGACGCCGCGGTCGCGGCCAAATATCGGGAGTTCCTCGACCTCGTGCTCGCCCACCCGGCCGTGACGGCCGTGATGACGTGGGGCCTGAGCGATCGAATCACCTGGTTGTCGAGACAGGCACCGCGAGCGGATGGGCTGGCGGTGCGCCCCCTGCCGCTGGATGATCAGCTGCAACGAAAGCCCGCCTGGTCGGC
Organism: Gemmatimonadaceae bacterium; assembly: GCA_044224875.1. Taxonomy (GTDB): domain Bacteria; phylum Gemmatimonadota; class Gemmatimonadetes; order Gemmatimonadales; family Gemmatimonadaceae; genus JABAQJ01. The sequence goes on from JBGAJQ010000035.1 coordinate 46,301, forward strand.
GATTCGGGACAGTCTCGCAGGTCGTTAGGTCGCCAGCAGCGCCGGCCACTCACTCGTCGGGCGCATGCCGCAGCGAGCTGGCGGCGCCCGTCGAGGCGATGCCGTCGGAGGCAATGGATCGCCTGCTCCTTACGAGTGTCGCTGGTTGGCGTCTTGACGCCCCGTGAACGGTCGGCAATTTCGGCCAACCCATCGGAGCCCATCCCACCATGCACTGGTCCCAGGAATACGATCCGCTCGACAGCGTGGTGCTCTCCACGAGCGCCGCGGCGCTTCCCCTGGTGATCCTGCTCGGATTGCTGGCGTGGCACCGGGTGCGGGCGCACTATGCGGCATTGCTCGGCATGGCGGCGGCGATGGTCGTGGCCGTGGCGGTCGTCGGGATGCCCGCCGGCATGGCGGTGCATGCGGCACTGTTCGGCGCCGCCTACGGGTTGTTCCCGATCGGGTGGATCGTGCTCAATGTCATCTTCCTGTACCGGCTGACGCACGAGAAGGGTGCCTTCGATCGGCTGCAAGGTAGCATTGCCCGGGTCACCAGCGACCGTCGGCTGCAACTCCTGCTGATTGCCTTTGCCTTCGGGGCGTTTTTTGAAGGGGCCGCGGGTTTCGGGACGCCCGTGGCGGTCACCGGGGCCATGCTGATTGGGCTGGGATTTCCCCCCCTCGAGGCCAGCGGGTTGTCCCTGATCGCCAACACGGCGCCAGTCGCCTTTGGTGCGTTAGGCACGCCAATCATCGCCCTCCAGGGTGTGACGGGCTTGGACCTGCATGACCTGAGCGCGATGGTTGGACGCCAGCTCCCGATCTTCTCGGTGATTGTCCCGTTCTGGCTGATTGCGGCGTACGATGGCTGGCGCGGCGTTCGTGAAACCTGGCTGGCGTTGCTCATCACCGGTGTCGCCTTCGCCGTCCCCCAGTATCTCGTGTCGAACTTCCACGGTCCGTGGCTCGTCGACGTCACGGCGGCGATTGTCTCCATGGGCATACTGGTCCTGTATGTCCGAGCGCGCGGCGGGGCGCGACCCGCGCCGGCGGTTGGCGACACGCGCATCGGGTTGGAGCCGTGGATCCCGTGGATCATCCTCAGTGTGCTGGTCTTCGCCTGGGGGACGCCACAGGTGAAGGGGTGGCTCAATGGCCTGTTTGCGCCAAAGCTTCCGATTCCGGGGCTCGACCAGCAGGTCATGCGCGTTGCACCCGTAGTGGCGGCGCCAGCGCCAGAGGCAGCCGTGTTCAACCTGAACCTGCTGTCAGCGACGGGGACGGCGATCCTCCTTGCGGCCGTCATCAGTGGGCGCTGGCTCGGGTATTCCGCGCGGGAGTTGCTTCGGCAGTACCGTCTCACCCTCGGGGTCGTGCGCCACTCCCTCGTGACCATCGCGGCCATGCTCGCGCTCGGTTACGTCAGCCGATACTCCGGACTCGACGCGATACTCGGCCTCGCCTTCGCCCGCACGGGCGTGTGGTATCCCTTCTTCGGCGCCATGCTCGGATGGCTTGGCGTGGCACTAACGGGGTCTGACACCTCGTCGAACGTGCTCTTTGGGAGTCTGCAAACGATTACCGCCCAGCAGGTGGGCGTCAGCCCCACACTCATGGCCGCCGCCAACAGCTCGGGCGGCGTGATGGGGAAGATGATCGATGCCCAGAGCATTGTCGTAGCGAGTACCGCCACGCGCTGGTACGGGCAGGAAAGTCGCATCCTCCGATTTGTGTTCTTCCATTCGCTCGCACTCGCTACACTGGTGGGCGCGCTGGTGTTGTTGCAGGCGTACGTGCCACCATTCACAAGGATGGTGCTCCGCTAGCCGGTGGAGTAAGCTTGAACCGCCGCCAACTCTCATCCGAGCCATACCATGCGTCCCGTTGAAACGGCCTTCGTGGCCGTCGTGCTGATTTGGTTGATCTACCGCACTCCGGGACCTCGCTCGCGGATCGCGGGCGAGACGTACCTCGGGTTCTTGCTGGTCGGGGCGCTGCTGCACCTGTATTTCGACGGTGTGCGGTGGGAGATGATCCCCGCCTACTTGTTAGGCATCTGGGGCGGCGTCATGGCGTGGCGCGACTTTCGTCGAAGCGGTGGGACCGCGGTCGCACCGGTGGTGCGCCATCGCGCCATCGTGGGTGCCATCGTGATCGTGGGCGGATTGATCGCCGCCCTTCTTCCCGGATGGCTGCTGCCGCGCGTGACCTTCGCGCGTCCGTCCGGCTACTACCCGGTCGGGCGCGTGGACGCCTTCTGGGTGGATTCCACACGTGACGAGACGTTTTCGAAGAACCCGGGCGACAAGCGATCGTTGTTGCTGACGATCTGGTATCCGTCCGATACCGTGTCGCGAGGCACGCTAAGCACCTACCATCCCAATCCGACGATACTGGGGAAGGACGTGTTCGAGGGGCTACCGGGCTTCCTGATGTCCAGCCTTACCCGGGCCAAGACGCACTCGGTCCAGAACGCGCCATTCAATCGACGCGAGGGACGCTCGCCGGTCTTGCTGTTTTCGCACGGGTACGGCGGCTCGCGCGTGCAGAACACCTTCGAGTTCGAGGAGCTGGCAAGTTACGGGTACATCATCGTCAGCATCGAGCACTCGTACGCAGCTGCCGGCACCGTCTTCCCCGACGGACGTCACATCCCGAATACCACGCAGGACATGATCAAGAGCGACAGCGGCGCGACGCAGTTGCTGGACGTCTGGGTGAAGGACGCCGAGTTTGTGCTGAATCGCCTGGAAAAGTTGCCCGTACACGATGCCACGGACACCTTGGCCCGCCGGATGCAACTGGACAAGGTCGGGTACTTCGGTCACTCATTTGGTGGGGCGGCAGCGGCCGAGGCGATGAGTCGCGACCCGCGCATCAAGGCCGGTGTGGACATGGATGGCATGCTGTACGGCAACTCGTGGAAGAAGGGGATCGACGCGCCCTTCCTGGTGTTCCGCAGCCATCCGCCAGACGTGGCCAAGGTCGCCGACCAGATGAAGGCGTTAGGCATTTCCGAAGACTCACTGAAACGCATCTACCAGACGTTCGACATGCGCGTCGATTCCCTCCTGCGCTTTGGTGGGACGGAATTGCGCATGGACGGCGTGTACCATATGGGCTTTTCCGATGTCGCGCTGTGCTGTCCACCCCTCGCCCAGCGCATGGGCTTCACCTCCACGGACAATCCGGCGAGTGCGCAGGCGGCGATTACGTCCTACACCCTGGCGTTCTTCAGCAAATGGCTGAAGGAGACCAAGGCCGAGTATCTCTCGGTGGAGATCCCGCCCGGCGTGCAGATCAAGACCGTCACCCACAAGCCCACCGGGACCGCGCCGGCTCGTTAGGCGGCGGTGCGCCGCAGTGTCACCACACGCCGGCTGTCGGCGGCAGCTCGACCGCACAAACATCGCGAGCTCTGTCGTGTTGGCAGCAACCGCGCTCGCGGTAGTCGAGCTGCAGCGCGCCGGCCCGTCAGGCCACGGAGCCTTAGGGCACCACCGGCTTCATGTCTCCCAACTGCTTGTCGATGATCTTGCGGTCGCCGACGATGGCCATCGACAGCTTGGCGGGATCGATGTATTTCTGCGCCGTGGCGCGGACATCCTCCGGCGTGACCGCCATGACGTTCTTCACATAGTTCGCCAGGTACGCGTCGCCCAGACCGTGCAGCTCGGTGAACTCCAGCTGGCCGATCACGCCCGCACGCGAGCTGTTCTGGATGGTGAAGATGCCCGCCAGGTTGTTCTTGATGCCCGTCAGCTCAGCCTCGCTGGCCGGTTCGGTCCGGAGGCGGTTGATCTCCTTCATGATCTCCGTGAGCGAGGGGCCGGTGACGTTCGAGGTGACATCGGCGACCTCCACCCAGAGGGATGCGCCCTTGCGGGTCCAGAGAAAGGAGTAGGGCGAATAGGTATAGCCCTTGTCCTCGCGAATGTTTGTGGTGATGCGTGAACCGAACGCGCCGCCTAACAGCGCATCGGTCACGTTCATCTTGGTCCAGTCCGCACTCGAGGGATCTGCGACGGGCAAGCCCATCCAGATCGAACTCTGTACGGACTTCGGCCGATCGATGACCGCGATCTGACGTCGGGCGGCCGGCACCGGTGGCTTCACGGTGGGGGCCGAACCAGCGGGCCAGGACTCGAACGCGGCACGGGCGGCCCGCTCCATCGCCTCGGCGTTGAAGATGCCGCTCACATACAGGTGCGCGCGCGCCGCGCCGACATTGGCGGCATAGAACGCGCGAATGCGTGGCGCGGTGAACCCGCGCAACATCGCCTCGGTGGGGAAGACGTGCGCAAACGGATGGGCGCCAAACATCATCTCGCGAAACGCCTCCTGAGCCTGGGTGCCCGGCTGGGCGAGCGCCATCGCGTTGTCACGCGCGTGCCGGTCGATCACCTTCGTCAGGTCCGCCGGGTCAAACTTTGGGTGTTGCGCGACATCGGCCAGCAACGCCACAAAGCGTGGCCCGTAGTCACTCAGCACCTCGCCGCTCAGGGAGATGGCCTCTGCTCCCGACTGCACACCTAGCGCGCCGCCCATGTCGGCGGCCTCGCCCGACACCTGTTGTGAGGTCCGGGTGGTTGTCCCCTCCAGGAGCAAGTCGCCCATCACCGCGGACAACGATACGTCGTTCGGGCCCTCGTCAATCACGCCTGTTCGTATCGACAGCTCAATCGCCGTCTTCGGAACGCGACCGTACGGAATGAGTGTCACCTTCATGCCGTTGGCCAGCTGGATGGTCCGGTGCGCCGGCATCCGGAAGTCCTTGGGCGTTCCGGGGGCTGGTGGCGTCTCCTTCTGTGCCGCCAGTGTGCCGGGAAGAAGGACAATGGCTACCAGTCGTCGGCTGAGTCGCAAGGTGTTGCGCATGGAAGTCGTCATCAGTTGGTACCCGCTGCCGGCGCATCCTTCGCGCCGGGCACAATGGTGTACACGGTGCGGTTCTCGCGTCGCAGATACTCGCTGGCCGTGCGCTGGATGAGCGCTGGTGTCACCTTCGCGAATTCGTCCTCCAGCCGGTTGAATCTGGCGGGGTCGTTGTCGAACAGCGCGAAGGAGGCCAGCAGGTCCAACTTCCCGAGTCCGGAAAACTCGTCCACGATCCCGTACAACGACGAACGCATCTTGGTCCGGGCGCGTGCCAGCGTGGCCGAATCGACGGGCGCCGAGCGTAGCGCTTCGATCTCGCGATCCATGACCGTCAGCAGGGAATCGGGGCGCTTATCCCGGTCGTGATACACAGACACCATCCAGAGCATGGGTCCTTCATAGTTGAACATGTTGCCCAGGCCCCAGTTGATGCCGGCCTGCACATCACTCGTCAGGGCCGTCTGCTGCACCAGGGCGTCGTAGAGTCGCGAATCGCGGCCCTGACCCAGGATCTGGTCGATCAGCCCCATGGCGAACCACTCCGGCGTCCACCGCTCTGGCATGTGGTACGCCACGCCAAGCGCTGGGCGATTGGCCAGTGCGTCCGTGCGGTTGCCGCGGCGCTCGCTGGTCTGTCGCGGCTCGGCGATGTCAGGCTTGGCCGCAGCCTCCACTTTCGGAATGGGGGCGAAATATTTCTCCACCCATTGCTTCGCCTGCGCGGGATTGAAGTCGCCGACGATGGCCAGGACGGCATTGTTCGGTGCGTAGTAGGTCTTGAAGAAGTTGGACGCATCCTGCAGGGTGGCCGCATCCAGCTCTTTCAGGTCACCATAGAAATTGTGCGCGTTGAACCAGTTGACATTGGCCGCCATCGGCAGGTCGATCCACGGGAACGAGCCGTACGGTTGGTTCAAGACGTTCACGCGCACCTCGTTCTTCACCACCTCCTGCTGGTTCTTCAAGCTGGCGGTATCGATCGCCAAGCCGCGCATCCGGTCGGCCTCGGCCCAGAGGATCGGCTCCAGGGTGTGGGCGGGCACCAACTGGTAGTAGTTGGTGAAGTCGAACCGAGTCGATCCGTTCAGGATGCCGCCGTTGGACTCCACGAGCTTGATGAACTCCATCTTCCCCATGTTCTGCGAGCCCTGGAACATGAGGTGCTCGAAGAGATGCGCGAATCCTGTGCGATCTCGGGGCTCGTTTCGGAATCCGATGTGATAGTACACGCCCACGCCCACCGTCGGGGCCGTGGTATCCCGGGACATCACCACGCGCAGGCCGTTCGGCAGCGTGTAGTAGTCAATCGGAACGCTCAGGTGGTCGGTCCCTGTGGCGGAGGAGGAACCGGAGTCACACGCTGCAACTAACGACAGCGCCAACAGGGTGGCGGGAACTCGGATTCGTGGTACCAGGGTTCGGAAAGACATGGGCAGGTCGATGGCGTTCGGCGGCGTAGAATGGAGAGGCCACTCGGCTTGCAGGCGACACGTGCTGAGTGAAAGGGGCCCCGCCGACAGACTGCAACACTGCAGACGGGGAGGTGCTTTTGGGAAGGATACGCTGCGGCGGCCGCGAGTTCTCATCGTCTGGCGTGAGCCGCACGTACACGTGATAAGGCCCGAGAGATGCGCCCTGACGCGCGATAGGTGCGTCAGGGCGCGTTTAAGGACAGACCCCTCTAGCGAAGATGCCGATTCGCCCGATCGCCGTACGTATTCGTGACCGTCACCGTCTTGGAGTGCCATTTCCGACGTTATTGAGTGTGCTGGCGCTGTTGGGTTGTGCGTCCGCGCCCGCTGTATCCGTGCGCGGAGTTTCCGGGACAAGTGCTCGTCCCGCAGACCCGTGGGTACCGGCGCCGCGTTCTGCAGACCCCGTTCCGCCAGCGCCACGGAAGTGGCTGCCTTCGGACTCAACCGCGCGCGGTGTCCAGTCCGCCTCCATGTCA
>JBGAJQ010000036.1:0-52970 GCA_044224875.1 Gemmatimonadaceae bacterium
AGCGACGGGGTGTACAAGGGCAAGCCGATGGCGTGCGTGTCGTGCCACCAGACGGACTACAACGGGACCAAGAACCCACCGCACGCGGCGGCCGGTTTCTCGACGCTGTGCCAGAGCTGCCATACCACCGTGAAGTGGCAGGGCGGAACGTTCGACCATAACACGACGAAGTTCCCCCTCACGGGCGGGCACGTGGCCGCGACGTGTCTCGACTGCCACAGTGATGGGGTCTACAAGGGCAAGTCGACGGTCTGCTCGACGTGCCACATGACGGACTACAACGGGACCGTGTCGCCAAATCACAAGGCGTCGGGCTTCCCAACGACGTGCGAGACCTGCCACACCACCACCGCTTGGAAGGGCGCTCCCTTCGATCACTCGAAGACGCTATTCCCGTTGACTGGCGCGCACCTCACCGCCACCTGCAACGACTGCCACTCCGACGGCGTGTACAAGGGCAAGCCCACCGCGTGCGTCTCGTGTCACCAGACGGACTACAATGGCACGACGAATCCTCCGCATGCCGCCGCCGGCTTCTCCACGTTGTGCCAGACGTGTCATACCACGACGCAGTGGAAGGGCGGGAAGTTCGACCACAACACCACCAAGTTCCCGTTGACCGGCGGGCATCTGACGGCGACCTGCATGGACTGCCACAGCGACGGCGTGTACAAGGGCAAGTCGACGGTGTGTTCGACGTGCCACATGACGGATTACAACAGCACGACGTCGCCGAACCACAAGGCGTCCGGGTTCCCGACCACGTGCGAGACATGCCATACCACGACGGCCTGGAAGGGGGCGCCGTTCGACCACAGCAAGACACTATTCCCACTGACGGGCGCGCACCTCACCGCCACCTGCAACGATTGTCACAGCGACGGGGTCTACAAGGGGAAACCGACGGCCTGTGTCTCGTGTCACCAGGCGGATTACAACGGCACCAAGAACCCGCCGCACGCCGCGGCCGGCTTCTCCACGCTCTGCCAGACCTGTCATACCACCGTGAAGTGGCAGGGCGGTACGTTCGACCACAGCAAGACCCTGTTCCCGCTCACCGGCGCGCACGCGACGGCGACGTGCATGGATTGCCACTCGGACGGCGTCTACAAGGGCAAGCCGACGCTCTGCATCTCGTGCCACCAGGCCGACTGGAACCAAACAACGAAACCGAATCACGTGCAGTCGGGCTTCCCGACGACGTGCCAAACCTGCCACACCACCACGCAGTGGCTAGGTGCCACATTCAATCACAGCACCACCAAGTTCCCACTGACCGGCGCGCACCTGGCGGCCACTTGCATGGACTGCCACTCGGACGGCGTCTACAAGGGCAAGCCCACGGCCTGCGTGAGCTGTCACCAGACGGACTACAACAACACCAAGAATCCACCGCACGCCGCAGCCGGCTTCCCGACGCTGTGCGATGCCTGCCACACGACCGTGAAGTGGACGGGGGCCGTGTTCGACCATAGCAAGACGTTGTTCCCGCTCACCGGCGCGCACCTGACGGCCACCTGCATGGACTGCCACAGCGACGGCGTCTACAAGGGCAAGCCGACGACGTGCGTCTCCTGCCACCAGACGGAATACAACGTCTCCACGAATCCGCACCACATCCAGGCGGGCTTCTCCACGCTCTGCCAGTCGTGTCACACGACGACAAAGTGGCCCGGTGCGCCGTACGACCACACCAAGAACACCAGCTTCCCGCTGACCGGTGCTCACATTGGCCAGCAGTGCATCGCCTGCCACGCGAGCAAGGTCTACAACGGGCTAGCCACTACCTGCGTGTCGTGTCACCTGACGGACTACAACAATACGACCAACCCGAAGCACAGCACGTCCGGGTTCCCGACGACCTGCCAGGATTGCCACACCACGACGCAGTGGCAGGGGGCGACCTTTGACCACGACAAGGCCTACTTCCCGATTTACTCCGGCAACCATAAGAGTGAGTGGTCGCGGTGCTCGGATTGCCACGTGAACTCGAGTAACTATCAGGTCTTCGAGTGCATCCTTTGTCACGAACACAGCAACAAGTCCAAGGTTGACAACGATCACAAGGGCAAGTCGGGCTACCAATACAAGAGTACCTCCTGCTACTCGTGCCACCCGCGAGGCAACTAGCGATGCGGCAGGGCTGGTACCGTGTGTTGCAGCTGGTGGTCGTGGTGTGGCTGGCGCGCGCCAGCGAAGCCTTGGCGCAAGTGACGGCGGCCCCGGTCAAAGAGGTGACCTCGGCGGCCGCGCCGTCGATTGCATGGGCGCACGTCTCGTACATCTCCGGTGGCACCGTTTATCTGGACGCCGGATCCAAGCAAGGGCTGGCCACAGGATCGCGGCTGGAAGTCGTACGAGGCACGCAGAGTGTCGGTGAGCTGACGGTCGCCTATATCTCCTCCACTCGTGCGGCCTGCACGATTACCAGGAATAGCGTGGAGTTGGTCGTTGGCGACTCGGCCCGCTTCACGCCTGTCGCAGCACCGGAACCTGCTCCGGTTGCCGCGACGTCGTCTACGGCGGGGACCACGCCAACCGCGGCACGCCGGTCCTCGCGCAACAACGCGCTGCGTGGGCGTTTGGGAGTTCGGTATCTCTCGGTTGATCCTGGCGGAGGTGGCGCCAAGTGGACCCAGCCAGCGTTTGACCTGCGCCTGGACGGTCACTCGATCGGTGGCACACCGCTTGGCGTGGTGGTGGACGTGCGCGCGTACCGTCAGCGCTCCGGCGCCACCGGCCGCAATGCCTCGGCGTCGACCCGCGTGTATCAGGGATCGATTGAGCTGGCGAGTCCTGGCGCGCCGGTGCGCGTGGCCATGGGTCGGCAGATCACCGGGGCCCTGTCCACGATAGGGATCTTCGACGGCATCACGATCGAGGCGAATGGTTCGCACTTCAGTGGCGGAGCCGTCGCGGGGTCGCAACCCGATGCGCAGACTTTCGGCTTGTCGGGGGAAATCCGCGAGTACGGCGCGTACTTGCAAGCCCACAACAAGGCGGACGGATCGGGCGTCTGGTCGATGACCCTCGGTGCGATTGGCTCATACGACAAGGGGCAAATCGATCGCGAGTTCGCGTACCTGCAGGGGATGATCGTCTCTCGCAACTTCAGCCTCTATGCGACGCAGGAAGTCGATGTCAATCGCGGCTGGAAGGCGGATATCGAAGGGCGCTCCACCGTTCCCACGGCGACCTTTGCCACGGCGCGCTGGTCCCTGAGCGACGCGTTCTCCATCAATGCCGGTTACGACAATCGGCGGAGCGTACGGCTGTATCGCGACTTTGTGGATCCCGAGCTGGAGTTCGACGACGCGTTCCGCCAAGGCGGGTGGGCTGGCTTTTCCATCAATGCCGGGCGGCACTTCCGCATGTACACCGATGCGCGGCAGAGCTCGGGAGGATCCAGTGGAGACGCCCAGTCCTACACCGGATCGTTAGGCCTGTATCGGATGTCGGTTCTCGGACTCGGCTTTCAACTCCGGGCCACGCAGTACTCCGGCTCCGTCGCGCAGGGCCAGCTCATGTCCGGCTCACTCGAGTTGAATCCGTGGAACAAATTCCGGCTCGAGGCCAGCAGTGGCACACGCATCGATACTCGCGATCCCACCCCCACTGGCCTCCCGCGCAGCCGTCTCGACTGGCAGGGCCTCGACGTCGACTTCGGCATCGGACGCTCGTTCTACGTGATCCTCTCCGGGTACAGCGAGAAGGGTGATGCGGGCCGCAGCCTCCAGTCGTACGCGGGGTTGAGCTGGCGGTTCTAGCGCGAGGCATGCGCGACACCCCGCGACCAGTCGGCGGGACGCGCGTCCTTGAGGAAGTTCGATCGGGAGGCCATGGCCACGTTGTACGCCCGGCCAATGCCACTCTCCAGCGTCGTCAGAGGTCCAAATTTCTGCGGGTGATGGTGACGCCGCGCTTGGCGCGCCGGACGGCCGCCGGTGACTCGACGCTGCTCACCCCTGCCGAGCGACTTGCGGCGCCGAGAGCCCATCGAGTCGAGAAGGCTTCGATCGCCGTTCAATAGCCGTTGGGCATCCGTCGCTCGCGTACGACATGGAGGGTTGGGATCGCCCCGACTGGACCTGCCCGCCAAGCTCGGCCCGCTGGTGGCGGGCTTGTCGCGGATCGTGGCACCCGCCAGCTTGCACCCGTTCCTCCGCCTTGCTGCGTCGATGCCCCCTCTCCCCGCCACTCCGCTTGCCCTCACTGCCGGTTCCGTGCTGGCGGGGCGCTACGTGGTGGAACGTATCGTCGGCCGGGGAGGCTCGGCCACCGTCTATCTTGCAGCTGACGAGAAGCATGGCCGGCCAGTCGCCATCAAGGTACTACACGCCGATGTGGCCGCCGCCGTGGGTGCCGAGCGCTTCCTGCAGGAGATCCGCATTGCGGCGCGATTGACGCATCCGCACATCCTGGGGCTGATCGACAGCGGTGAGTCTGACGGCGTCATCTACTACGTCATGCCCTTCGTACCAGAAGGTTCCCTGGCCGATCGCTTGCGTTCGGGGATGCCGGTGCCGATCACGCAGGTCGAGCGCGTTGTGCGCGAGATCGGGAGCGCGCTGGATTTCGCACACCAGAGCGGGTTTGTACATCGCGACGTGAAGCCGCAAAACATCCTCTTCAGCGATGGTCACGCGCTACTCGCCGATTTCGGTGTGGCGCGTGTGTGCGGGAAGAGCATGGCACAGGCGATCACCACAGGTGGGTTGGTGGTCGGCACACCGGAGTATATGAGTCCGGAGCAAGCCAGCGGCGATCCGGCGGTCAACGAAGCGAGTGACCAATACAGCCTGGCGTGCGTGGCGTTCGAGATGCTGACGGGCGAGCCACCGTTCCGCGGAGCCAACGCCCAGGCCACGCTTGCGAAGCACGTGATGGACGCGCCACGACTGGTTCGGTTGTTACGGCCGGACGCGACGCTGGCCATTGACCGTGCCGTCGCCCGCGCGCTGGCCAAGCAGCCAGCCGACCGGTTTGCAAACCTGAATGCGTTTGCCGATGCGCTGGCAGGCGATGGAGCTGGCGGGCGCTTGCCGATGGATGGTGACCTGTCGCTCTACATCGCCGTATTGCCGTTCGTCAATGCCAGCTCGGATCCGGAGAACGACTACCTGAGCGATGGGATCACGGATGAGCTGATCAGCGCGCTCGCCAAGGTCGATGGGCTTCGTGTCGCCTCGCGCACGTCGGTCTTCGCGCTCAAGGGCAGGGCGCAGGACGTTCGCGCCGTCGGCGCCCTGCTGGGGACCACGTGGGTGCTCGAAGGGAGTGTGCGTCGCGCGGGCGACCGACTTCGGCTTGCGATTCAGCTGGTCTCTGTTGCTGACGGGCGCGTGCTCTGGAGCGAGGTATTCGATCGAGCCTTCAAGGATGTGTTCGATGTGCAGGAGGAGATCGCCCGCACGGTGGTGGCGCAGCTGCGTGGCACTTCCTTGGTGGGTCTTACCACGCAGGAGCGGCGACGCTACACCGAGAGCATCGACGCCTACGGGCTGTACCTGCGGGGGCGCTTTGCCTGGAGCAAGCGGACGGCCGACGGCGTTCGCCAGGCGATCACGTTCTTTGAACAGGCGATAGCGATCGACCCCAAGTACGCGCTGGCGTATACCGGGTTGGCGGATTCGTACGCGTTGAGTCTGGATTACAAGAGCGTACCGGTCGACGAGGGCTTTCGCATCGCCAAGTCTTATGCGCGCCAGGCGCTGGCGATGGACGAGTCCCTGGCCGAAGCGCACGCCTCGCTGGCGTGGGCCCATTTCATCTACGATTGGTCGTGGGACGATGCCGAGCGTGAGTTTCGTCGCGCGATTGAGTTGGATCCACAGTACGCGACGGCGCACCAATGGTATGCGCTGTTGCTGGCGGCTCGCGAACGACGGGAAGAGGCGCTGATCGAGGCGCACATTGCCATGGACCTAGATCCCTCGTCCACGTCGATCCGCCGGAGCACGGGCTTTGTGTACTTCTACGCACGACGGTACGAGCAGGCACGCTACCACCTGCTGCGAGCGATCGGCATGACGCCGCAGGCGGAGGAGAACTATCGGATGCTGGGGTTGGTGCTGGTGCAGCTGGGGGCATGCGACGAAGCGATCCGGGTACTGCGACGCGCCGTCAGCCTGGCCGGTGCCGGCAGCTACGACGAGGCAACCCTCGGCTACGCACTGGGGCGGGCCGGCCACCGTGCGGAGGCGCAGGAGATGCTCGGCCAGCTCACCGCCAGACGCAACGCGGACTATGTGTCGCCCGTTGCCTTCGCGCTGTTGCATCTGGGCCTCGGCGAATGGGACCGGGCCTTGGACGAGGCAGAGCGGGCGCTGGAAAATCGACGGGGCTGGCTGGCGTTCATGCGCGTGAATCCAGTGTTCGATCCGCTGCGCGGGTATCCGCGCTTTGGCGATATTCAGCGGCGAGCCGGCGTGTAGCCAGAGCCGTGCAGCGGTCAGCTCAAACGCACACCGAGGTCGATCGTGCCAGTGTATGCTCCACCGGACGCCGTCGGCTTCATCGTCAGTGCCGCCTTCTCCGACGATGTGAGGCTATTGAAGATGCCGTCAGCCGAGTTGAGCGTGTCGCGGCGACCCTTCGCCGTGTATGGTACCGATGCATGGACCACGTCCGTCACCGACTCATCGAAGAAGAATTGTGACGTGAACTCGTAGGTCTTGGTGGCGCCTGCAAACAAGCGGAGCTTGAAGTGGATGTGCACCGGGCGGCCCTGGTACCACCCTGGGTAAACCGTCGTGAACTGTGCCGTCCCGGCGGCATCGGTGATCTGGTAGCCCCGCAGGAATCGCTTGCCAGCGCCGGCCCCGCTTACGTCGGAGTACACGCCGGCGGAGTCGGCATGCCACACGTCCAGGTACGCCCCGGTGAGGGGCGTGCAGGCTGACGACTCCACACGCGACACATTGAAGGCGAGGTTCAACAGGGCGCCGGATGATACCGCCCCCGACACGGGGTCCGACCGGATGTCGCTACGATTCAGCTTCTCGTCGATGAAGTACGGCCCTTCGGTCAAGGCGGCCGTGAGGATGCAGCCGGCCGGAACCGTTGTAGATCCGGTGACGTCGTCGGTCGCGCAACTCACGGCCATCTGTCCAACGGCAAGTGACGCGGCCGCGCTCGCGGCGCGCGACAGCAATGAGCGGCGATGCAGGAGGACTTGGCTCACAGTTCGGAAGAAATGTAGTTGGGAGATTGCGGCGGCCGCGCGTACGCGGCATTGACGAGAACAACACCTGGGTGCGCGAAACCCCTAGCGCAGCTGGCGATTCTTTCTCTCGAGCGGCCTCCATGGTCGACCGCGATGTCAAGCGCGCTCCGCAGCCGGTGCGCGACTGGAAATCGAGGAGCTTCGGGTCACGAACACACGTCGCGGGTCTGCGAAGCTGACGCTGTCGTGAGGCAGATGGCCCAGCGTGAGGACTCGGCCCACGACCGCGCCTGTACCGAGCCGGAAAGTTGACGCGGTTGCACTTCCGAGGGCCGGAAGCCAGAATTCCATCCGAGCAGCCGAGTGTTCTCCAGCCGTCATAACTCGTTAGGCCTTCTCCTTGGACACATGCGCCAGCGCCTCGTCACGTCGCTCTCCTGCCTGATTCTCTCGGGCTTCACCCCAGCGCTCATCTCGGCCCAGGTTACGGGCAAGCCGACCAATGACCTTCCCAACCCGTACACGACCGTGGCCGGGTGGGCCAAAATGCCGGAAGGGCGCGTATGGGGATCGACCAGCGCGGTCGAGATCGACCGGGACGGCGCGAGCGTGTGGGTCGCCGAACGCTGTGGGGCGAACAGCTGTGGAACCTCCATGCTACCGGCGGTGCTGAAGTTTGACCCGACGGGAAAGGTCGTGGCAGCCTTTGGTGCCGGCCTCATGATCTCACCGCACGGGATCGCGGTTGATCGCGAAGGCAATGTGTGGGTCACCGACTGTGCCTGCACCGCAGCCCGACCAACCGCCGATGCCAGCGCAACACCCAAGGGTCACCAGGTCTTCAAGTTTTCTCCGGACGGCAAGCTGCTGCTGAGCCTTGGCTCAGCGGGCGGCGCCAGGGAACCGGGGATGTTCTGGCAGCCCAATGACGTGCTCGTGGCGCCGAGCGGCGACATCTTCGTCGCGGAGGGGCACGCGTCGTCGGACGGTTCCAATGCGCGCATCCTGAAGTTCTCGAAGGATGGCGCGCTTCTGAAGACGTGGGGCCACTTTGGAAAGGGCCCCGGAGAGTTCGACCAGCCGCATGCCCTGGCCATGGACTCCAAGGGCCGCCTGTTTGTCGGCGACCGAGGCAACAATCGCATCCAGATCTTTGATCAGGATGGTAAGCTGCTCGACACTTGGTACCAGTTCAGCCGGCCCAGCGGTCTCTACATCGACAAGCACGATCGGCTTTACGTCGCCGACTCGGAGTCCGGGTCCGTTGAGCAGGAGCACAGCGCATGGAAGCGAGGCATCCGAGTCGGCAGCGCCGTGGATGGCAGTGTGACGGCGCTGATTCCAGATCCGGCAGAGAAGGCAACGAACACCAGCGCCGCGGAGGGCGTCGCCGTGGACGCCGCGGGGAACATCTACGGAGCCGAGGTGGGGCCCCGGGCGCTCAAGCGCTACGTGAAGAAGTAGCGCGTTAGGCGCTTGGGGTCAGGTGGCGGCGTACGCGCGCGCCTGCGTGACCTCCACGGCGATCCGACACCCGGGTTCGATGCCTCGCAAGAGGGAGCTCCGACGCGGAAACTGCGCCGTCAGCGGAATCGCACCGTCCATCAAGGCTTCCACCTTTACACGGTCGCCGAGCGGCACGAGGCGGTGGACCGTGGCTACGCCCTGATCATCCCGCCAGAACTTGATGTCGTACGAACGGATGACCAAGTGAACGTTCCCTGACAAATCCGCATTCGGCACCGGGACGCTCAAGGCACCGGCGACGGCGCGGCCCTCGCCAGCCTGCGCCGCGATGACGTTCGCTTCGCCGACGAACCGAGCGATGAATTCCGTCTGCGGGCGGTCCATGATGTCGACCGGCGTTCCGTCCTGTTCCAGGCGTCCCTTGTTGATGACGAGCACTCGGTCCGCGAGGGCGAAGGCCTCCTCCTGATCGTGGGTCACGAAGATCGACGTGACGCCCGTCTCGTTATGCAACCGGCGCAACCAGCCACGTAGCTCTTGGCGCACCTTGGCGTCGATGGCGGCAAACGGTTCATCCAGTAGCAGGATCTTGGGACGCGGGGCCAGCGCGCGTGCCAGCGCCACACGCTGGCGCTGACCACCCGACAGCTGCGACGGCATCTGGCCGGCATATCCGTCCAACCCAATCAGCTTGAGCAACTCGTCGACGCGCGCTCGCTGCTCGCCGCGGGGCATCTTCAGGACGTCCAGCCCGAAGGCAATGTTCTCCCCGACCGTCATGTGACGGAAGAGCGCGTAGTGCTGGAACACGAAGCCCACCTTTCGCTCGCGCGGGTGCGCCTGCGTGACCGGCTCGCCGTTGAAGGCGACGACACCACTGTCCGGTGTCTCGAGCCCGGCAATGATGCGGAGCGTGGTGCTCTTGCCACCGCCCGAGGGCCCAAGGAGTGCCACAAGGGACCCCGAGGCGATGGAAAAGCTGACGTCATCCACCGCCACAAACGGTCCGAATGATTTTCGCAGATGAGACACGGTGACGTTCATGAGTTCTTCCCTCGTTCCTTGAAGTGCTCGAGCGTGAAGAGAAGGAGCATGCTGATCAGCGCGAGCAGGATGGCGGTCCCGTAAGCCGCCGGCTCCTGTCGCTCTTCTGCAGCGCTGTAGATGAAGGTGGTGGCCGTGTGCGTCTTGCCGGCGATAGCTCCGCCTAACACCAGCACGGCTCCGAATTCCCCGAGCGCGCGGGCCGCCGTCAGTGTGACGCCCACGATCAGGGCGTGGCGGATGTTTGGCAGTGTGACGGAGAGGAACGTTCGCAAGCGTGAGGCGCCAAGGGTCGCTGCGACCTGCTCCTCGTCCGTGCCAAGCTCCGCCAGCACATAGCTCACTTCGCGCACGGTGAAGGGCACGGTCACAAACAGGGTCGCCAGCACCAGGCCCGGGAAGGCGAAGACCACCTGCAGGTTCAACCAATCGGTGAGCGGGGCAAACCACCCGTTGCGCCCAAACAGCAAGAGAAAGGCGAGCCCCGTCATCACCGGCGAAACGGCAAACGTGATGTCCACCAGCGCGTCCAGTACGGCGCGGCCGGCAAATTGCTGGCGCACCAGCACGAGCGCCGCGACCACCCCGAACGTGCCATTGACGACGACGGCGATGGCGGTCAGCTGCAGCGACGAGGACAGCGCCTCGAGCGCCGTCGGCGTTGTGAGGCCCTTTGCCAACGCTCCGGCGCCCTGACGAAAGGCCTCGTACACCAAGGCGCCCAGTGGCACGATCAAGGTGGCGACGATGTACAGGACCACGGCCCCAAGGATGAGAACCCGAGCCGTTGGCCAGGATCGCGTCCGTGGCGCAGCAGGAAGCACCACTACATGCTCGAGCGCTTCCTGGATCTCCGAATCGGGCGCCAGATGAACGGCGCCAAGGAACCCTTCCTCGGCGGCTGACTCTTCGTCGGGAGGCGGTGCGTGACGGCGGGCGACCGCTTCGTCGGCGGGACGCTGCCCATGCCGGCTGGCGGGGGTTGGCGCCAAGGCGCGAGGCTGGATCGGGAGCGCCGCGGGCGTATCAGACATGTCGCCGTCCCGCGCCGGTTCGCCGGTGCAAGGCACGCGCCGAGAATGAGAGGGAGAGCGCCAGCGCCAACAGCGCCACCGACACGGCAGCTGCAACATCCGGCCGGCCGCTTTCCACCTCGCCAAACACGTACACCGGACCGGTTAGTGTCCGGAAGGGGATGTTCCCGGCGACCACGACGATGGAGCCGAACTCCGCCAGGCAGCGCGAGAATGCCTGCAGGCCGCCCGCAGTCACCGCCGGAGCAATCCGCGGGAGTACCACACGGCGCCACACCAGGAAGGGGCGAGCGCCTAACGTGCAGGCGGCTTCCTCTTCCGCCGGATCCAGTTCGCGCAGAACGGGTTCCACGGCCCGCACCACGAATGGAACGGTGACAAAGGTCAGGGCGAGGATGATGGCCGTCGGCGCGTACAGCACTTTCCACCCGTGCCCGGTGAGCCACTCGCCGAGGAGGCGCGTCGGTGCGAAAAGGAGCACCAAGGTGACTCCCGTGACGAGCGTCGGGATGGCAAAGGGGAGGTCGATGAGCGCGGACAGGAAGCGGCGGCCCAGGAACTCGTAGCGAACCAGCGCCCACGCCGTGGCTGTCCCCGCGACGGCGTTGACCAACGTGGCGATGGCGGCGGTCCAGAGCGAGAGTCCGATCGCGTTCCGAGCCAGCGGAGAAGTGATCGCGTTCCACACCGCGCCCATCCCGCCACTTACGCCGGCCTGAAAGAGGGCGAGGAGTGGAAGAATTACGAGCACGGCGAGATACGCGACCACCGAGAAGCGCAGCAACAGTGAGGTAGCGGAACGAGTCGCCGGCGTACTCACTTCGCCCTACCAGCGCCGGAGGCGCGAGCGAACACGCCGGAATCACCGAACACGGAAGGCGTCACCGTCTTCCAGCCGCCGAGGTCGCGAATCGTGAAGAGGTCAGAGACGGCTGGGAAGTCTTTCGCGAACTCGCTGGCGATGCTGTCATCGACAGGCCGGAAGCCGTGCTTGGCGAACATACGTTGGACACCAGGCGTGGTGAGGAATGCGACAAACGCCTCGGCCGCCTGACGAGTCCCGCGCTTGTCGACGTATCGATCAACGACGGCGACCGGGTTCTCGATGAGGATCGTGGAACGAGGGATGACATAGTCCATGGACTTGCCGGACTGGCGCGCCGTGAGGACCTCGTTCTCATACGCGATGGCCGCGTCGCCAACACCGTTTTCGAAGGTGAGCATCGATTCTCGAGCACCCTTGTCCATGATGGAAACGTTGGCGAGGACACCGCGCAGCAATCCCTCGGCGCCGGCGCTATCGCCAGCTGCAATCTTCGGGTCGGCTGCCCCGCGCAGGGCGGCACCGTAGATCGCGGCGACGTTCCACATCGCACCGCCGCTGGTGCGCGGATTTGGTGTGAGCACCTGCAGGCCCGGCTTTCTGAGGTCTGCCCAGTCGTGAATCTGTTTGGGGTTCCCCGGCCGCACGGCAATGACGACCACCGATCGCGACACCATGCCGCCGGTTGCGCCCTGCCGCCAGTCATGCGTCAGGAGGCCTGCCTTGGTGAGCGTCTCGAGATCCGGTTCGAGCGAGAGGGCGGCGACGTCGGCCTCGAATCCACTGGCAATTGCCCGCGCCTGTGCGCCACTCCCGAGGTACGACTCCTCGAAGGTGATGGTTTGGCCACTCGTTGCATGCCACTCGGCGGCGAAAGCAGGCAGGATGTCCTGCCCGTACGCCTCACGAGGCGTGGTGTACGCACCTAACGTGAGTGTCCCCGCCTTGGCAGGCGCGGCATCCTTGTTTGCTCCGGAGCAGGCGACACCGAGTGACAGGAGCAACAAGGGTCGTGCGATAAGGGGGCGCCAACGAGCGGTGGGACGAGCGTGCGAGAGCGGCATGCGGGGCCTCAGAAAGCGTGTTGAAAACGAGTGGACAGATTGTGTTCGGCGGGGCGGTCGCCTGTGGTGGCGCCGCCGCGGAAGCGTGTGTGGGTGTAGTCGACCATGACCTTCACGCCCTTGAGCAAGTGCCAATTGAGGCCGACACCAGCGGTACTCGCCTGTTGCACCTGCGACGTCGAGTCGGCGTAGAGTGGAAAAGCGTCCGGGTCCACCGTGAGCGCGCTGGCCCGAACCGCGAGCTCCAACGCGCCGTAGCCGTGGTGGGCCGGATCGAAGGGACGGCGTGGGGTCAGGCCCCGAAACGAGGCGTGCTCGCCGGTCACGTTGAGGGTGCCGGTCACTTCCCACGCACGGTGTCGCAGGGTGCTGACACTGCTCGCTCGCCGCACGTCTTGCGCAGAGACCACGTACTCGGCCATCGCCCCGACGCGGCCGACGGCGGCATAGGCGTGCGGGGAGAGACGCCACTGCGACCCATCCGCCAACACGGTGCCCGCCGCCGTCCCGTCTCCCCGGAAGCGGAACACGGTCTCTTGAAGGGGCGACTTGTAGGACTGCAGCTGCGGGGCGGAGACCGTGCCACGATGCTCGCCACGCGAGCCCGACAGGCCAATCACGAGTTCGTCGGCGGATGGGTGGGCGCGCCACTTGAGCGGGTCGATCGCGACGCGACCGACCAGGTCCTTGAAGCGATCGGTATCGACGTCACCAAAGCCGATGTCCGGCACGCCGTTGAACACGCCGACGGCGTAGCTGACGGCTCGGGCCACGTCGCCGTAGAGTTGCGTACCCACGTCGCGATTGGGGACGAGCGAGTTGGGGTGTGCCCGTTCGATGAACGCGATGTCGGTCGCACTTTGCAGACGTTCCAGTCCCACCGGCGGCTTGAACTTCCCCGTGCGCACGTTCAGCGCGGAGGCGAGGTGCAGGTCGAGGTGCGCATCGTAGATGCTCGGGCGGCCCTCGCCAAAGTCAGGCATCATCCGTACCTCGGCCACCTTCCCGATGGTGGCTTCCCAGATCGGCCGCACGCGGCGCAACAGGAGACCGCGTTGCAGGTCCGCCTCCCCGCTGCCTAACGGGATGCGCGCGTCACTCTGGAAGTAGCCACGAAGTCGCAGGGCGTAGCGTCCATCAGCACTCTGCGCGAGGAATCCTGTACTGGAGAGTCGCACCTCGAGGGCCGCACCCGATGAGGCGCGGGCCTTGGTGACCATCGAGTCGAGCCGACGGATGGTGGCCTCGAGCTGCGCGAACCGCATCGCGGTCGCCGCCTGACTGGAGTCGGACTGTCCCGCAACCTGGCCAGACAAACGACTGATGGGTGAGAGACTCACTGCGGTCAGCAGGATTCCGAGCAGGGGTCCGTTTCGCATGGGTGGCCGGAGGACGTTGGGGTTGGTTTGCCAGCCAGTCCGCGTGACGCACGCGGAAGAGCGGCCGACCAGTTGCGTTGTGGCTTTCCATGGCAGGCGGTGTTCCAAGGCACAACGAACCGTTCAACTCTATGCCCTGTCTTGCTTTACGAATTGCGGTGTAGTCGTCATTCCACAGCTGGGCCGTGAAATAAGATGGTCTTTGCCGTGAAATAGCACGGTCACGCTACTGATGGCCGTGGCATTTGATAGATTATGCCCATCACTGGCCCCGGAATTCGATATGGAAAACTCGGTGGCGCCCTACCGGCTCCTGCTCAACATCTGGCGCGATGCGACCGATCACGCTCCGATCGACCAGGCGTTCAGCCGCATCGCCACGAGGCTGGGGCGTGCGACGGCCGCTGACTTCTTGCTGCTGCAGCGCGCCGACGCTTCGCTCGAGCGCCTAGAGTCCGTCGCGATCGAGCGCATCAGGCCCTGCGTGCTCCCGGCCCGCGTGCGGACAACGCTCACGCCCGTCGAGCGCGAGGCGGCGGCAGCATGGTTCCGATCCGCCGAGCCGGTGGCATGGCGTCCGGAGCGAGAAGATACGTTGTCGCGGGTCGCGTTCCCGTTTGACGGATTCCACGATGCCTTGGCGATTCCATTGGTGAAGGGCGAGATGCCCCTCGGCGTCTTCACGCTGGCAGCGCGCGCGCCTAACGTCTTTACCGCCGCCGACGAAGCGCTGCTCGGTGAGTTGATGGTTCCGCTGTCGGTCGCCCTGCTCAACGATGCGCAGTCTCACGAAATGGCCCGACTGCGCGAGGCGTTCGAAGCGGATCGCCGCGCGCTGCTGCAACGCTTGGGACGTGACGACCTCACGGAAGACGTGATCGGGGCAGATTCCGGACTCCGGTCCGTCATGGAACGCGTGGAGCAGGTCGCACCGACGGATGTGCCCGTGCTCCTGTTGGGTGAAACGGGGAGTGGAAAGGAGGTTGCGGCCCGGGCCATTCACGTGCGGTCGCGACGACGGACTGGCCCAATCGTTAGGGTCAACTGCGGCGCCATTCCCGCCGGCCTCATTGACTCGGAGCTGTTCGGTCACGAGCGAGGCAGCTTCACCGGTGCCGTCACGGCGCGCAAAGGGTGGTTCGAACGTGCGGACGGCGGGACGTTGTTCCTGGATGAAGTCGCCGAACTGTCCCTCGACGCCCAGGTGCGTCTGCTTCGTGTCTTGCAGGACGGCACCTTCGAACGCGTGGGGGGACACAAGACCCAGTCAGTGGACGTGCGGATCATCGCCGCCACGCATCGGGACGTGAAGTCGCTGGTGGCTCGCGGGGCCTTCCGGGAGGACCTCTGGTACCGCATCGGCGTCTTCCCGATTTCCATTCCACCGTTGCGCGAACGCCCGGAGGACATCCCGGCGCTGGCGACGCAGTTCGCGGCGCGCGCCGGCGTCCGACTGGGCGGTGCACCTCTGTCGCTCGACCCCGAGGACATCGAGACTCTCGTGACGTATTCCTGGCCCGGAAACGTGCGCGAACTCGCCGCGGTCATCGAGCGGGCCGCCATCCTCGGCGACGGACGCGCACTTCGTGTGTCCGCCGCGTTGGGGAGGTCGTCCCCGGATCCGATGGAGGTGAACGACGAACCCGGTTTTGCTCACCCACCAGAACCGCTGCTCACACTCGAGCAAGCCTCTGCCCGCCACATTCAACAAGCACTGCGCCTGACGAACGGTCGCATCGAAGGACCGAATGGCGCGGCGGCAAAGCTGGGAATCAATCCCCACACGTTGCGGGCGCGCATGAGGAAGTTGCGGCTGGACTGGACGACCTTTCGTGGGAAGGCCTAACGACGACCGCTGAACCACGCCAGAAATGGCCGCCCGTAATGAACTTTCTTGTCCGGTTCAGCATTCAGGAACACGTGCTGTGCCAGCCGGAAGGTGGCTGGGATTGCTGGAGAACGCTCGACTGCTCTTGGCGCCAGGGCTTGGACTCGGCCGAGGAAGGAGAGCTCCCCAAGGGCTCGCACTCGCTGAATCACGGGCTCCAGAATGCGACCCCAAGGTCGCCCTCGCGAGAGCGGACCAAGTGAATTCCTACGGCCCGCCTCAACGACCGCCTTGGCGATTTGCTGGCCGGGCGACGGATAGGGGTGCTCGGTGGCCGCGACGTTCGCTCCGTCGGGCGCGGGTTCGGCAGGCTGAGGTTTGAGCCGTCTTCGACGGCTGGCGCCCTTCGTGATAGATTGCAGCGTCAGGATTGCCGGAGCCGCCCGCTCACTGGTGCGCAGGCGACTCAACCACGACACGATCCCAGCTGCGACCGGTGGGGCGTGGGACTCTCGGAACGGAGTGGCGTGAGCGATGCCGATCACCTTTACACTCAACGGGAAGCGCAGCACGGTGGACGTGCCCCCCGACATGCCACTGCTCTGGGTGCTGCGCGATGTGCTCGATCTCAAGGGCACCAAGTACGGTTGCGGGATCGGGCAATGCAGCGCGTGCGTGGTACACGTAAAGGGCACGCCGACGCGCGCGTGCCGAACGCCGATTGCACGCGTGGAGGGCTCTGAGGTCACTACCATCGAAGGGCTTTCCCCGGACGGATCGCATCCGGTGCAGCGGGCGTGGGATGAGATTGATGTGCCGCAGTGCGGGTATTGCCAGGCGGGCCAGATCATGGAGGCGGCCGCGCTGCTCGCCAAGACGCCCAAGCCCACGGATGCGGAAATCGATGCCGCCATGAACGGCCACCTGTGTCGTTGCGCGACCTATCACCGTATTCGTGAAGCGATCCACCACGCGGCCACACTTCCGGCGGCGAATGCATCGTCCCCCGGACGCTCTGGCTCGTCCGGCGACCACCAGGCCTAGGAGGCGGATCCCATGCAAACGACCATTCGCGTTGACCGCCGTTCCTTCCTTCGCGTGACGGCCATTGCCGGCGGCGGGCTCATGCTCGGCACGTATCTGGACACTCTTTCTGGCGCAGCGGACGCGTTTGCTGCGACCGCGGATGACTTCGCGCCTAACGCTTTCGTGCGTATGACCCCGGACGGCATCGTCACGATCATCGCCAAGAACCCGGAGATCGGGCAGGGCGTGAAGACGATGCTGCCGATGTTGATTGCCGAGGAGTTGGACGTGGACTGGAAGAACGTGCACATCCAGCAGGCCGACTTGGACACGCAAAAGTACCAGAATCAGTTTGCTGGAGGCAGCACGGCCACGCCGACCAACTGGATGCCCATGCGTCGCGTGGGAGCGGCCGCACGAGCCATGCTCGTGGCCGCGGCCGCACAGACCCTGGGCGTCCCGGAGTCTGAGCTGACGACAGCGTCGGGCGCCGTGACCCATCCGGGCAGCGGGCGGAGCGTGAAGTACGGCGAGTTGCTCGCCAAGGCGGCGACCATTCCGGCCCCCGACCTCGAAAAGGTGGCGCTCAAGGACCCGAAGGACTTCCGCATCGTCGGCACGCACGTGCGCGGGGTGGACAACCGGTCGATCGTGACCGGGAAGCCGCTCTTTGGCATCGATGTGCAGCTGCCGGGCATGCTCTACGCGGTGTTCGAGAAATCGCCCGTGTATGGGGGCAAGGTCGCCAGCGCCAACCTGGATGACGTGAAAAAGATGTGGGGGGTGAAGCACGCCTTTGTGGTGGACGGTGGCGCCGAGCTGACGGGACTACTCGGTGGCGTGGCGATCGTCGCGGACACCTGGTGGGCGGCCCAACAAGCCCGGTTGAAGCTGCAGGTGACGTGGAACGAAGGTGCCACGGCGCAGCAGAGCAGTTTAGGGTTTGCGGGCAAGGCCGAGGAACTGGCCAAGGGGTCGCCGCAACGCGCACTACGAAAGGACGGCGACCCGGATGCTGCCTTGCAGGGTGCCGCGAAGTCGGCGCGTGCCTCGTATTACTATCCGTTCATCTCGCACGCACCACTGGAACCGCAGAATTGCACGGCGCAGTACCAGAACGGCAAGCTGGAGATCTGGGTGCCGTCGCAAACGCCCGCGGCCGGTCGCGCGCTGGTTGCTCGCACGTTAGGCATGCCGGAGACGGACATCACCGTCCACCTGACGCGCATGGGCGGAGGCTTCGGCCGCCGGCTCAACAACGACTACATGGTGGAAGGGGCATGGATTGCCAAGCAGGTTGGTGGTGCACCGGTGAAGTTGCTGTGGTCGCGCGAGGATGACATGCGCCACGACTTCTATCGCAGCGCTGGCTGGCACAACTTCTCAGGTGGCGTGGATGCAAGCGGTAAGCTCGTCGCCTGGAAGAACCACTTCGTTTCCTTTGGCGAAGGGGATCGCTTCGCGCCGAGCGCGGGCATTGGAGCTGCCGAATTTCCCGGCAGGTTCATCCCCAACTACGCCCTCGAGGCTTCGGTGATGCCGTCCGGTGTTCCGACGGGCGCGCTGCGTGCTCCGGGGAGTAATGGCATCGCCTTCGCCACACAGTGCTTCATTGACGAACTGGCTGAAGCGGCCGGCAAGGATCCGGTACAGTTCCGGTTGGACCTGCTGACGAACACTCCGGTGGGCGATCAACCGCCGTCGGGGAATGGACCGGCGCCGGTGCTCTTTGACGGACCGAGGATGCGGGCGGTGCTGCAGGCTGTTGCCCAGAAGTCAGGGTGGGGAACAGCGACGCTGCCCAAGGGCACGGGCATGGGCGTCGCCTTCCACTTCAGCCACCGCGGTTACTTCGCCGAGGTCGTACAGGCCACGGTGAGCAAGAGCGGGCAGGTCAAGGTCGACAAGGTCTGGGTCGCCGGCGATGTCGGCAGCACCATCATCAATCCCGGGAACGCGGAGAACCAGACGCGTGGTGCGGTGCTCGACGGCTTGGCCGAGGCATTTGCCCAGGAGATAACGATCGAGAAGGGGCGCGCCGTCCAGGCCAACTTCAACTCCTTCCCGCTGCTGCGCCTCCGTCAGGTGCCACCGATCGAGATCACTTGGGTCAAGAGCAACTTGCCACCTACGGGGTTAGGTGAGCCGGCGCTTCCTCCGGTGGTACCGGCACTCTGCAATGCGATCCATGCTGCGACGGGAAAGCGCGTGCGATCGCTCCCGCTTTCGAAGCACGACCTGAGCTGGGTGTAGCCCGACCCATAGCACAAGATGGGGCCGAGGGATTCCCTCGGCCCCATCGTTTTTCTGTTGCCGGGCACCGGCGCTATGTAGCCCCGGTGGGTCGCGAGTCCGTTACTTCGTGTCGGCGGTTGGCAGTGTCATGGCGATCCGGGAGGTGCTGCTTCCCGCGCCCGTGGCAAAGACGATGTATTGTTTGCCGCGATGCATGAACGTCATGGGCACGGCCGTGGTCTTGGACGGGATGCGTACGGCGCCGACCTGCTTACCTGTCGCCTTGTCGACCGCGTACAGCATCGGTGGATTGTCCGACCCATTGCGTCCCGTACCGTAGATCACGAGCGTCTTGGTGGTGATGATCTGCGCCTGCCCGCGACCGCCTAACGGGGGAAGCGTGACACCGGAGAAGAGCGGACTATTGCTCGAGACCTTGGTGAAGACACCGTTGGGAATCCACCACGCCTTGTTGCCGGTGTTGAGGTTGTAGGCCGTAACGCCCCCGTACTCCTTCGGCTTCACGATCGAAACGCCACCGATGGACGACTGTCCCGAACGACTTTCGAAGTCGCCGCCGCGTCCACCGGTGGGTGGTTTGTAGCCGGGCGGTGGCGGCAACGCGCCAAGCAACCCGCAATTGTCGCGTGGTGAGCTGTACCGGAACTCCGAGCACGGGTCCTTCTTGAGGGAGATCGTGCTCATGCCCGTTTGTGAACCGACATACAGCATGCCCGTTTCGATGTCGGCCGCGGCACCGCCGTCGATGTTCACACCACCGGAGGCGCCGGGCGCATACCAGGAGCACTTGAGGCCACTGGGATTGTCGGATGTCGATCCGGGAATGTAGTACGGCCCCATTCGGCAGGTCTTCGCCAGCTTCAACGCCGAGTCCTTGATGGCTGGTGTGTAGTCGATCAAGTCGGATTCGACCAGGCCCTGTTGAGAGTACGGCGCGGGCTTGCTGGGCACCGGCTGCGTGGGCCAGGACTCCTCGCCCGGCACGTCGCTCTTGAGTACGGGTGTCTCCACGATGGGCCAGATCGGCTCACCCGTCACTCGGTCGAGTACGTACACCCACCCCTGCTTGGTGGTGGCCGCGATGATCTTCCGCTGTCGGCCATCGACCGTCACGTCCAACAGGTTGGGTGCCATTGGCGTGTCATAGTCCCAGATATCGTGATGCACCATCTGGTAGTGCCACTTCCGTTTCCCCGTCTTTGTGTCCAGGGCGACGATCGAATTGCCGTAGAGGTTGGCGCCGGGACGATGACCGCCGTACTCGTCCATGAGCGGCATGCCCGTTGGGACATACACAGTGCCCAACTCGGGATCGGCGGACCAGGTGGCCCACGGATCGACCTTGCCGACGCCGTCAGATCCAACCTTCGAGCCCTTCGTCCACGTTTCCGCACCGAACTCGCCCGGTTGCGGAATCAGGTTGAACTTCCAGACCTGCCGTCCCGTGTGAACGTCAAACCCCCGGACGAAGCCGGGAATGTTGTGGGCCTTGATCGGATAGTAGCCGTGGATGGACGAATTGCCGAGGACGATCATGTCATTGACCACGACGGCAGGGGAGCTGTTCGCGATCTGGCCCTGCGTGGGATCGATCCCAATGGTGCCATCGGCGCCGGTCTTTGTGACGGGGTCCCATTTCTCACCGGCTTTGGCCTGCCGATACGGCGCCGCGTCACTGATGATCAGCGGCCCCGAGTCATCGACTGCCAAGGGAACCAGGTTGAATCCGAGGCCATCCATCAGGTCCACCACGCCGTTCTTGCCGAATGCCGGATCGGGGCGCCCGGTCTTCGCATCGAGGGAGATCAGGTGGTACCCGGGCGTGATGACGATCACCCGCTCCTCGCGTCCATCGGTCCAATACGAGAGCCCGCGCCCGGCAAATTGGCGTGGCGCCTTTTGCCAGCGGATGCCTTCGTCCAGACGGTACATCCACAGGGTCTCGCCGGTGACCGGATCGAGCGCCATGGCCACGCGTCGCGTCGTGGCGACGGTGAAGATCCGGCCGTTGGCATAGAGCGGGGTCGTCCGATAGTACTCGTCAGCTCCAAACGCGCCGGCGTTCCACTGCCACGCAATCTGGAGCTGGTTGAAGTTGGAGGCGTTGATCTGGTCGAGCGGTGAATAGCGACTGCTCCACGCGTCGGCGCCCCAGTAGCGCCATTCGCCGGGCGCATTCCCGCGGCTGAGGGTTGGACCCTGAAACGCGCTGAGAAGTGATGTCCGCCAAGGCAGCGCGCCCATCAGGGCGGCGCCCATTGCAGCTGCAATCACCAGCGCTCGACGATTCGTCACCTGTGACGCCATGGACTCGATTCCTCGCAAGGGTGTCCCGGCCGTCGCGTGAGTGCGTGAACGGCCAAGGTCGATGCCCCCGGAAATTGCGCACTCGCCCCCGGTTTCGTCAGAGGCTCTCAGAGTGTGACACACGTCGGCCTGACTCATGTTCGGTTCCCTTGCGCTCAACGGAGCAGCAGACCCGCACTGACGACGAGTTCGCGAGAGAGCCAGCTGGGGGGTCGCGCGGCTCGCGCCGCCCCTCGAGATTGGCACTCATCGGACCGCTATGGGCGCTCCGTGCGAAATGGGTTTGCTTAGGCACTGTTTGCACCCATCGGACGCTTGGGGCGCACCGTGCAAAGTGGGATCTCCCTCGGCACCATTTCCCGCGGTAATGTCGGTGCGCCCCCGCTGCCTCGTGCTGGCAGTTGCGCCCCCTCTTGACCACTCCTGGCATGTCACTGACTCGAGCTTGGCCGCACTCCTCACGCCGCTGTCGCACCACGCGTACGCTGCCGCTCCTGGTTGCCTTGCTCTGCGGATGCCAGCCGCAACCGGAATCCCCTGTTCGTTCCGTCCGCGGATTTCCGAGCGATGCGCTCGATTCGTTAGGTGCGCGCGAGGCCGTGCTTTCTGCGTCGCCCGACACCTCGCTCATCCGCGAGTACGCCCGGATCATGTCGGAGGCGCCGCACCACGCGGGGTCGCCAGGAGCCAAGGTGGTCGCGGAGTGGGCACTGGGGAAATTCCGGGAATGGGGGCTGGACGCGCAGATCGAGGAGTTCGAGGCGCTGCTTCCAACACCTGTCGCCCGAAGCGTGGAGCTGGTGGCCCCCACGCGCTACGTCGCCACAATGTCCGAACCTGTCTTGGCGGAAGACAAGGACTCCGGCGATCAGGGGCAATTGCCGACCTACAATGCGTATGGCGCCGACGGTGACGTGCAAGGCGAACTGGTATTTGCCAACTACGGGCTCGCCGATGACTACGCAGTACTGGATTCTCTTGGAGTGGACCTGAGGGGCAAGATCGTGATCGTGAAATACGGGCGTGGCGTGCGATCTTCGAAGATCAAGCAAGCGGTGGCGCGCGGTGCCGTGGGTTGCCTGATCTACTCCGATCCCTCGGACGACGGATTTTCGCGCGGAGCTGTTTACCCAAAGGGTCCTTGGCGTCCGGAAGACGCTGTGCAGCGCGGAACGGCGCTGGACTACGCGGCGAAGTATGCCGGCGATCCGCTCTCGCCCGGATGGGCCTCGGTGAAGGGAAGCAAGCGGCTGCCGATGTCCCAGGCCGCCAGCCTGCCGGGCATTCCCGTCCTGCCACTGTCCTATGGCGATGCCAAACCCCTGCTGGAGGCCCTCGGCGGCGCGGCAGCTGCAACGCTCGGCTGGACGGGAGGCTTGCCGATCACGTATCACGTGGGTCCGGGGCCGGCGCGCGTTCGCATGCGAAGCAAGTCCGAGTGGACCACCGGCACGTTGTACGACGTGGTGGCTCGCATCCCCGGGGCAACGATGCCTGACGAGTGGGTCATCATGGCCAATCACCATGACGGATGGGTGAACGGTGCCGCTGATCCAGTAGGCGCCGCCGCTGCGATGCTGGAGTCGGCGCGCGCCATGAGTGTCTTGCTCAACCGCGGTTGGAGACCGCAGCGCACCATGATCTTCGCGTTGTGGGACGGCGAAGAGTGGGGCCTGCTCGGCTCCACCGAGTGGGCAGAAGCTCACGCCGGCGAACTGCAGGAGAAGGCGGTCGCTTACCTGAACACGGACATGTACGGCAAGGGCGAATTCGGTGCGGATGGGTCCCACACGCTCGAGACATACGTACGCGAAGTAGCGCGCGATCAGTCGGATCCCGTCAGCGGCAAGAGCATGCTGCAGGAGGCGATCGACCGATCCGTAGCACGTGCGAAAAACGCCAAGGATTCCGCTGCCGCAAAGGCTCGTGGGTTTCGGCTGAATCCTCCCGGTTCGGGGACTGACTTCGAGGCCTTTCTCGAACACCTCGGCGTTGCCAGCGTCTCGCATTCGATCGAAGGTCCGGAGTTCGCCGGTACCTATCATTCGATCTACGACAGCTACGACAACTTTTCCAAGTTCCTCGATCCAGGTTTTGCGTACGGTGCGGCGCAGTCGAGAGTCGTCAGTGCGATGGCGGTGCGCATGTCGGACGCGCCCGTCCTCCCATTCTCGTTCTCCGACGCAGCCGCGGCGTACCGCGAGTTTGCTGCCGGTGTAGTGGCCCGGGCCAACCGGACGCTAGGACCCGAGAAGGTGGACATGAGTCAGTTGCTGCAGTCGGTGGATCGACTGGCGGCTGCAGGGGTCGCGTATGACTCAGCGTATGCTCAGGTTATTGGGCGCGGTTCCGCGTATCTCGCTGGGCACCGTGATGCCCTGCGAGCGCTCAACAAGGAGTTGTACCAGTCTGAACGCGACTTGCTTGACCCACGTGGCTTGCCGGGACGCGAGTGGTTCAAGAGCACGATGTACGCGACGGGACTGTACACGGGCTTTGAGGGGGATCCAATGCCCGGTGTCGGCCAGCAGATTGACGCGAAGAACGCCACAGGGGCGGGTGAGGAAGCGACCAAGGTGGCTGCGGCCATCGATCGGATGGCAGTGCGCGCCGAGCGCGCGACACGCCAATTGCGCGAGTTGCCACAGTGACGGGCGTGGCGCGATGATCAACTGTGTAGCGCGCACCTACGAGCGAGGTTCTCTACGCTAACGATCGGACGCTGCATCGCTGAGCGTTCGTGAACTCGGAGAAATGACGAAGCCGGCGGCGAACTCACCCTATGGTTTCTTGACGTCGATGCGGATCTGGTGCAAGGACAGCGAGTCAGTGGGCAGCTCGTCAAAGCCCGACGGCATGCCATTGAGTCGAAGGATGTGGGCGATGACCTGCGCATATTCCTCACGCGTCAAACTGCCGGGCTCATTCTTTGGCATCTTCTCGCTGACGAATGCGAAGAGGTCAGACAGCGGTCGTCCTGCCCAAACGTTTGTAAACACCACGCCGGTGTGGGATGCCAGGGTATGACAACTTTGGCACATCCCCGCGTACACATCGCGCCCCCGGTTGGCTTGCTCGCGCGTGTACACGCCGTCCAGGGTCGAACGCGCGGCCGCGCTGTCTTGAGCGTGTGCCCGAGCCGAAAACAAGACGACGCACGCGCCAGTCACGCAGGCGCCGAGCAACCTGCGAAGAAGAAGGGTCGGTAGGGCTGGCAGCCTCATCCCCGAAAACTAGGCAGGTGTTCGTTGCGAGTTCCACACCCGGCCAAATACTCGCGACAACCCCCAGGCGACGGCGATAAGGACTAGCGCCGCCAGCAGCCATCGCAGCAATGCGACAAAGAACGTTGCGTCTAGCACGGGCACCGGGAACTCGTACCCGCGAAGCACTTGGAAACGCTCTGTCATCCAGTGCCATGCCGTATGCCCAACCAGCGCCGACAGCAGGATTGTTCCAATCCGCTCGGCCACCATGCGCTTGAACACGAAGGAGAGGGCCGGTACGGCAACCAGTAACACGACGATCTGCCCGAGTTCCACGCCGATGTTGAACGCGACCAGTGACGTGGCGAGGTGCGTGCCGGCGAACTGCAAGGACTGTCTCAGTGCGAAGGAAAAGCCGAATCCGTGGACGAGTCCGAATCCGAATGCCACTAGCCACCGTCGATCGAGGCGCGCGCCGACCACGTTTTCGCACGCCATGTACACGATCGAGAGGGCAATCAGCACTTCGATGAGTGGCGGGAACCATAGGCCGTCAGGTGCAAACCCCGAGGCGCTACCGATCAGGGTGATCGAGTGCGCCACGGTGAACGACGTGACGATGGCGATGAGCGGGCGCAGCCGTCGAAAGGGGATAACGAGGCAGAACACGAAGAGCAGATGATCGATGCCATCCAGGATATGGTCGAAGCCGAGGACGACGAACTGCCACGCCGCGTGGTACCACCTGGGATCGAGGCGCACGCGACCCGGGTTGCCCGTGTACTCGTAGGCACGATCGCCACCTTCCGGTGGAACGAAATGCAACACCGTGGTGGTGCGCACGCCCAGGTGAGCCAGCGTGGGGACAATGGAAAACTCACCATGGTCCGAGGCGATAGCGTATTCGAGCACGACGTCGAACATCGCCTGCTGCCATGCGATCTCGGTCGACGGATCGAGTGGTGGGCCCTCAGTGTGCCTTCGTGCCGAGTCGTATGAGGTGAAGAACTTCTCCGATGGCAGTGAGGCGCGGACGGCGACCACGCGCGGTGTGCCCAGTCGCACGCCGTTCTCGAAGAACTGGATGTAGTCGGCCAGCCAGAGCTGGGCGGCGTCGCGCAGGACCGGCTCGGCGCGACTGAGGTCGAGCAAGCCCAGCGGTCGAAGTGGGGGCTCCATGTCGCGCATGGCGCCGAGCGGCACGCGAATGACCATGTGCAACTGGCGTCCTTCGGGCTTGATGAATGCCAGCACGGTGACGCTGCTCGGGATCTCGTGCGACGTCGCCGCGCGTGGCGTCGCCAGCAACCCGGCCAGCGCACCAAGCACACCAACCGTTAGGCGTCGCCAGCGGACGCGAAACAGTGGCGCGGAGGGGTGGCTGGCTGACGGCGAGGCCATATCTGGAGAGCGCGGCGGCTATGGACGGACGCGGTTGGTGATGCTTAGTTAGGGGTCGCAGACCCGAGTGGCACGAGTATACACTCCCCTCGCCCAGTGAGATACGGGCGGTGACCCGACAGGAGAAACCCGAATGACGCGCAGTCGCACGCTGATGGTGGGCCTTTCGTTCGCAGCCGTCATAGCCGCACTCGCCATTGGACAGGCGGTCCTGCAGGCGGCCACCGAGGTCCAGAGCGTTCAGGCCCCGAAGTTTGAGGTGGATCCGTATTGGCCCAAGCCGCTGCCTAACCACTGGTTGCTGGGCTCGACGATTGGCGTCGGCGTCGACTCACGCGATCACGTGTTCATCATTCATCGCGGGGACTCGACGCTCAATCAGCGCACGGAAGCCGGCGCCAACTCCACTCCCCCAGTGGGCGAATGCTGTCGGTCGGCGCCGCCGATCCTCGAGTTCGATCCGGAGGGCAACCTGGTCAACGCGTGGGGAGGGCCCGCGCAGGGTTACGACTGGCCCACGTCAAACCACGGCATCACGGTGGACGCCAAGGACAACGTCTGGATTGGTGGGAACGGCACCGGTGACTCGCACATCCTCAAGTTCACGCACGACGGCAAGTTCCTGATGCAGATCGGCGCCGCGCGCCAGCCAACGAACAGCAGCAGCACCACCTATTTCGGCCGCGTGGCAAAGATCTCGTTCGATGAGGCGGCGGGTGAGGCGTACGTAGCCGACGGCTACGCCAACAAGCGTGTGGCTGTGCTCGACATGACGAGCGGCAAGATCAAGCGCTACTGGGGCGCGTATGGGAACAGGCCCGACGATGCGAACCTCGGCCCCTACAACCCCGACGCCCCGTTGGCCAAGCAATTCCGCAATCCGGTCCACTGCGCCGAGCCGACCAACGATGGCTTGGTGTACGTGTGCGACCGCCCGAACGATCGCATTCAGGTCTTCAAGAAGGACGGCTCGTTCGTGAAGGAACAACGAATTGCGCCACTCACCCGCGGCGATGGCAGCGTGTGGGACATCACGTTCTCGCGGGACGCACAGCAGAAGTACTTGTTCCTCGCCGACGGCAAGAACGAGAAGATCTACGTCATGGATCGTCAGTCGCTGGAGGTCCTGACCAGTTTCGGTGATGGCGGACGGCAGCCCGGCCAGTTCTTCGCGGTGCACAGCATTGTCACCGATTCCAAGGGGAATCTCTACACGACCGAGACGTATGAGGGAAAGCGCGTGCAGAAGTTTGTGTATCGCGGGCTCGCCTCAGTTCCGAAGGGACATCAGGGCGTGCCCTGGCCGTCCACTCGTTAGGATCGAATGGACCTGACGCCAGTCACCTTGGAGGGGCAGCACGCGCGGCTCGAACCATTGACGCATGCGCATCGGGGCGACTTGCTGACGGTGGCGTTCGATCCGGAGATCTGGCAATTCACGACGGCTCGCGTCACGACGCCGGCCGACCTGGAGCGGTACGTCGAAACGGCACTCGCCTGGCAACGTGAAGGTCACGCGTTGCCCTTTGCCACGATCGATCGCGCAAGCGGACGAGCGATTGGCAGTACGCGTTTTGCCGCCATCGACGTCGCCAATCGGCGGGCGGAGATCGGATGGACCTGGCTGGGCAAGGCGTACCAGCGGACGGCCCTGAACACAGAGGCCAAATTGCTCATGCTCACGCACGCCTTCGAGCACATGGGCTGTATCCGCGTCGAACTCAAGACCGACGTGTTGAACGTGCGGTCTCGCGCCGCGATCCAGCGGCTGGGGGCGAAGGAGGAAGGGATCTTCCGCCACCACATGATCATGCCAGAAGGCCGGTTGCGCGACACCGTGTACTACAGCCTACTCTCGGAAGAATGGCCGGCGGCAAAGGCGGGCTTGGTGGAGAAGCTGGCGCGCCCGCGTTAGGCTTGCGCCGAGGGGCGCCTCGGTGGAACGTAGACGGTCTCCATGGCGCCCGGTTCGTGGCGCCGATGTCCGTCCTTCGCACTTGCCAGATCTCATGCTGAACGTCTCTACACGTCATCGCGCGGTCCTGGCGGCCGTGACCCTGCTTGTCGGTACCACGAATTCCGCGATGGGGCAGCGTCGCGGGCAGGGACCGAGCCAGCCGGCGTCCGGCGTCCCGCGCTTCCAGTGGATCGGTCCACAGCCTGCCGGACGCATTTCGGCGGTGGCCGGCGTCGCCGGGGATACGTCGACGTACTACATGGGCGCCGCGTCAGGCGGCGTGTGGAAGACCGCCGATGGCGGCCGCAGCTTCGCGCCGGTCTTCGACGACCAGCCGGTGCAGGCCATTGGCGCGCTGGCCGTCGCCACGTCCAATCCACGCGTTGTGTGGGCGGGTACCGGGGAGGCGTGGGCGATTCGCGATAGCGACCTGCAAGGTGACGGCGTCTACAAGTCGATCGACGGAGGAACGACGTGGACGAACATGGGACTCCGCGAAACCGGTCGCATCGGCCGCATCGTGATCCATCCGTCGAATCCAGACATCGTGTATGTCTGTGCGTTAGGCAGGGCCACCGGGTCGCAGGAAGAGCGCGGCGTCTTTCGCACCACGGACGGCGGCGCCCACTGGTCGCGCGTCCTGTTCGTGAATCCGGAGACGGGTTGCTCGGGGTTGGCTCTCGATGCTTCCGATCCGAAGATCCTGGTCGCCGGCACGTGGGAGGTGGTGATGCACACGTGGGCGATGTTCTCGGGTGGCGCCGGGAGCGGTGTCTATGTGTCCAAGGACAGCGGCTCGACGTGGACGCACGTCACGTCGGGCTTGCCCACATCCCCCGCGGGGAAGATCGACGTGGCGATCGCCCCATCGAATCCGAAGCGCATGTTCGCGCTGATTCAGACGTCCAATCAGGGATCGCTGTGGCGGTCAGACGACGCCGGCACCACGTGGAGAGTCGTGAGCTGGGATCGCCGCCTGATTGGCCGCGCGGGTTACTACATCCGAGTGTTGGTGAACCCGCAGAACGACAACGAGGTGCTGGTCGCCAGCAGTTCGCTCCTTCGCTCCTTTGACGGTGGGGCGACGTTCCCGACGATTGAACGCGGATGCGGCGACTGTCATGACATCTGGATGGACGCCCGGAATCCGAGCCACTGGGTGCTGACGGGTGACGGGGGCGCGGGGATCACGCGCAACCACGGGCAGAGCTACTTCAACCTCACGCTGCCGATCGGGCAGATGTACCACGTGGCGATCGACAATCGCGTGCCGTACTGGGTGTACGCCAACCGCCAGGACGACGGGACGATGCGCGGGGCGAACGACTCCCCGATTCCCGTGCCTAACGTGCCGTCATACAACCGCGGTCCGGTGTTGCCGGCATTCGATGACTTTGGTGGACCTGGCGGAGGTGGTACTCCCTGGCAGCCCGGTCTGGGCGGTTGCGAGTCCGGGTTCACGATTCCCGTGCCTAACAACCCGGACATCGTCTGGTCCACGTGTTACGGCAGCACGGTGACACGGTTTGACGACCGGATCAAGCGAGCGCGCCACGTCAGCCCCGGCATCCACACGCTCGATTCGCCGCCGACGGACGTCAAGTACCGGTGTCACTGGACGCCGCCACTGGCCATCGATCCCTTCGACAACAATGCCGTGTATTTCGGCTGCCAGGTGATCTTCAAGACCGTGAACCAGGGGCAGAGCTGGTCGGTTATCAGCCCCGATCTCTCGACTCGCGACTCCAGTCGCATCGTGTCGTCCGGTGGTATCGTCGGCGACAACCTCGGTCAATTCTATGGCGAGGTCGTCTTCGCGATTGCGCCCTCCGAGTTGCAGCGGGGGCTGATCTGGGCTGGCACCAACGACGGCAAGATCTGGAACACGCGAGACGGCGGCGCGAACTGGAGCGATGTCACGGCGAACATCAGCGGCCTGCGGCCATGGGGGACGGTGCGACGTATCGAACCCTCCAGGTTCAACGCGGGGACGGCGTACGTCGCCATTGACTACCACCTCATGGATCACCGTCAGCCGTACATCTACAAGACGAGCGACTACGGCAAGACATGGTCGAGGATCTCCGATGGCTTGCCTCAAGAGCATCCGCTCGACTACGTCCTGACGGTAGCGGAGAACCCGAATCGCAAGGGCATGCTGTTCGCTGGCACGGGACACGGGTTCTACTACTCGATGGACGACGGCAATCACTGGACAGCCTACAAGGAGGGGCTGCCGGCAAGCGCCGTGACCTGGATCGTCGTCTCCAAGCAGGCGCATGACGTGGTGGTATCCACCTATGGACGTGGATTGTACGTCATGCATGACATCACCACGCTCGAGCAGGGCGACGCCGCGGCCGCCGATGCCCAAGTCCACCTGTACGAACCACGCTCGGGCACGCGCCTGGGCCGGACGGGGAGCGCGGACTTCAATGTGAAGCTGGCGGCCGCGCCCAAGGACTCGCTGAAGGTGGAGATCATGGACTCCACCGGCGCAGTCGTGCGGACCTTGCGAGCGCCAGGCCGGCAGGGGGTGAATCGCCTGACGTGGGACCTGCGTTACGACTCTCCTCGTCAGGTTGAACTCAAGACGACCCCGCCCGACAACCCCCACATCTGGGAGGAAGCGCGCTTCAAGGATGGCAAGCCTCGCCCGGTGATCCATTGGGGGATCGAGGGCCCGATGCGCGCATCCATCGCTTCCCTCCACGGACCTGGACCTCGCGCTCTCCACACGAGCGCAGGTACGCATTCGCGACCGGATGAACGAGACCGTGGAGATGATCAACAAGTTGGAGACCATGCGTCGCCAGCTCGAGGACCAGATGAAGGCGGACGGGACCACGGATGACGTGAAGCGCGCCCTGACGGCGCTGGACGAAAAAGCCCTGAAGGTTGAACTCTTGATGCTGTCAAAGAGCGACCTGCATTCGGACGACAAGTGGTACGTGGAGAAGTACAAGATCTACATGAATCTGGTGTGGCTGAACGGCGAGGTGGGCACTGGCGCTGGCGACGTGCAGGGGGGCGCGGAATACCGTCCGACGGACGCGTCCATGGCAACGCTCGCCGATATCGAGAAGGACCTCGAAGCGGCGAAGACCGCCTTCAAGCAGCTGATGGACACGGACGTCAAGGCGTTCAACGAGACCATGGCCGGCAAGGCGAAGGTCATCATGGACTCGTAGTCGAAACGCAGACAGGAGCGGTCGCGACCATCGCGCCGAGGACCCACCGTCAGCCGAAACGCCCTACCCATCGCTCCGCAGAGCCAACGGGTAGGGCGTTCAGCGTTGCGGCAACGCGGCGATCAGGGCATCGGTCATGGCTGCCGTCCCAGCACTCCCGCCCAAGTCGGGCGTACGCACCGTGCCAGCCGAAAGCACGCTGTCGACCGCAGCGGTCAGTCGTTGGCCTTCTTTGCCGTGACCGAGATGCTCCAGCATCATCGCCGCGGAGAGCACCGCAGCAATGGGATTCGCCACACCGCGCCCGGCGATGTCCGGCGCCGAACCGTGAACCGGCTCAAACATGCTGGGGAATCGACGCGTGGGATCGATATTCCCGCTCGGGGCCAATCCCAAGCCGCCTACCACCGCGGCACTCAGGTCCGAAAGGATGTCCCCAAACAAGTTGCTGGCGACCAGCACGTCAAAGTCCCACGGTCGGCGCACCAGGTCCATGGCGGCGGCATCGACAAAGAGTGACGAAGTCGCCACGTCAGGGAACCGCTGCTTCACGTCACGGAACACCTCGTCCCAAAGCACCATGGAGTGCACCTGCGCATTCGACTTGGTGATGGACGTCAGGCGCCGTCTCCTGGTCATCGCCAGCTCAAACGCCGAGACGATGATGCGTTCGCACCCTCGACGCGTAAACACGTTGGTCTGGAGGGCGACCTCGAGGTTCGAACCGGCGTGCATGCGTCCACCGACATTCGCATACTCGCCCTCGGTGTTCTCTCGCGCGATGACCAGATCGATGCCGCGCTCGTCCGCTGCGCGCAACGGCGAACGCACGCCGGGCAGGAGTCGCGCTGGGCGAAGGTTCAAGTACTGCTCAAAAGTCCGGCGGATGGGGAAGATCAGGCCGTTGAGCGTGGCGCTGTCGGGAACACGCGGATCACCGACGGCACCGAGCAGGATCGCATCGAACCCGCGGAGCTGGTCCAGCGCGTCCGCCGGCATGGTGCGACCATGGGTCAAGTGGTACTCCGTTCCCCACGGCATCGTCTCCCAGGTGCAACGGACGCCGGAGCGCGTGAGGCAGGCGTCGGTTACCCGCACGGCGGCGTCTGTCACTTCGGGTCCGATACCGTCTCCCGGGATCAGGGCAATGCGCAGGGTGGTCATGCGTGGCTTGGCCGAAGTTCGGGTGGACCGACGAAGTCGAGGATTCCCAGCGCCAACACCTGCGCCGCGTGAACCATCTCTGCGATGTCGCACCACTCGTCCGGTTGATGCGAGAGCTCGAGACGACCGGGCCCGTACGCGATGCATTCGGTAATGCCGCCAATACGCGTCACGTGCTTGTGGTCGTAGGTTCCCGGGCTGGCCACAATCTCGGCGCGGGTGCCCAGCACCTGCTCGATCGCCGCGCGCATGGACGCGACGAGCGGTGAGTCTGACGGCGTGGCTACGGGGTGCACGAGGAGCCGCTCGCGGAGTTCGCAGTCGAAGGCGGGAACGCGCCGGCGGACGTCATCCAGGACGTCTGCGATCTCGCGTCGCACGTCGTCCACGGACTCTTCCAGGAGGAACCGCCGGTCGAATACCGCGGTACAGCGGTCGGCGACGCACGGCGTCTGCATGGCCTCGTGCGGTTGGCCGCCCCAGAGGCTGTTCACGTTCAACGTCGCCTGACGAGCCCCAGCGGGGACCACCGGCATGCCGGTGATCCGACGCGCCAGCGACGGCCCTAACGTGGTGCGCAGCTGGTGCAACACCTCGTCCATGTGGTCGATGGCACTGACGCCGAGGAAGGGCATGCTGCCGTGCGCAATGCGGCCCTTTGTCGTCAGCTCAAACCAATAGACGCCACGATGCCCAATGCACACCTGACCCACACCCAGCGGCTCGGGAATGATCACCCGGTCCACCCGGTCTCTCGTCAGGCGGCCGACAGATGCCAGGTGCGCCACGCCGGCCCATCCACCGCTCTCCTCGTCCACCGTCCCGCTGAACTCCACCGAGCCGGCAAGGGCAACGCCGGCGCGCCGAATGCCCTCCACGGCAAAGCGCGCGGCAGCGATTCCTCCCTTCATATCGGACGCGCCACGCCCGTAGAGACGCCCTCCCTCGACGACTCCGCCAAACGGGTCACGCGTCCAACCGTCGCCGACAGGTACGACGTCGATGTGACCATTCAGGTGTATGCACGGACGATGTGCACCTCCCTTACGGCCAACCACGTTCACGCGCGGATGTGACGGTGTGTGCTCGGGCCGGCCCTCCGCCGATACGTACTCCACGTCGAATCCGTCGCGCACCAGCGCGTCCCCCAGCACTTTGGCGCATGGTAGATAACACTCGCCCGGCGGATTGACCGTCGGCACGCGAATGAGTTCCTGCGCGAACGCGACCATCTCATCGCGGGTGTCCTCAACGGCTCGCAGGACCGCGTCGCGAACGCTACTATTTTTCATGAGCGGGCCGGATGGTCCGGGCACGAGGACGTGTTGCTCGGGGTGCCGTCTCGCTTGACGCTCTTCTCTCCTGCAGGCTGAACCATGATTGCCAGGTCGATTTCGTCCGTGGGAGGTTGGTGCCTTGCTGTTGCAGCTAGCGCGGCTTGCGCCGCGACGTTGCCCGCACAGGCATCGGCCGTGGCCCCCTTTTCCAGTCGTGGGTTGACGGCCGTCGCCGGCGTGAAGGTCGGTCACTTCACACTCGCCGAACGGCCGACGGGATGCACCGTGGTAGTTGTTGAGAAAGGTGCAGTGGGTGGCGTGGATGTGCGAGGTGCCGCGCCAGGCACCCGCGAGACCGACTTGCTCAATCCGGTGAACACGGTATCGGTGGTACACGCGATCGTGCTGGCTGGCGGGTCCGCCTTCGGACTCGATGCGGCGACGGGCGCCATGCGTTGGCTGGAGGAGCAGGGCATCGGCTTTGACGTCCGCGTCGCGAAAGTACCAATCGTGCCCGCGGCGATCCTATTCGACTTGGGTGTGGGCGACGCCAAGGTTCGGCCGACTGCCGACTGCGGCTACCGTGCGGCGAAGGCCGCGACGTCCGGCCCTGTGACCGAGGGCGACGTAGGAGCGGGCGCTGGGGCCACCGTTGGGAAGCTCATGGGCGCAGGACGTGCCATGAAGGCCGGCATCGGTAGCGCGTCGATCACACTCGCGGACGGCCTTACCGTTGCCGCCTTGGTCGCCGTGAATGCGGTGGGCGATGTCATCGATCCGTCCACCGGAAAGGTTGTGGCTGGTGTCCGCAATGCAGACGGCAAGTCGCTCGCCGATGCGCGGCAGCTGATCCGATCCGGCGCAACCAGACGCAACGCGCGATCGGGCGGTGATGGCGAGAACACTACGATCGGCGTGATCGTGACGAACGCTCGACTCACCAAGGCACAGGCGCAAAAGATCGCCCAGATGGCGCACGATGGCTACGCGCGCGCGATCTCGCCGGTTCACACGGCCGGCGACGGGGATACAATTTTTTCGCTGGCAACGGGCGAACGCGCTGAGGAGGCCGACGTCACGACAATTGGCGCATTGGCGGCGGACGTCATGGCAGAAGCCATCGTTCGAGCCGCTCGGCAGTCCAAGGGCCTCCCCGACTACCCGGCCGCACGTGACCTCTCGAAGCGTTAGGCGTTTCGCGTGACTGTGCACCTCCCCATCCTGCTGGTGTACTCGCTGTTCCTGGCAGGACTGGGTCTCTGGATCGGTCGCCGGGTGCGCAATTCCGACTCGTTCTTTGTGGCGGGTCGGTCACTGGGCCCCGGCCTTCTCTTTTCGACGCTCATTGCCGCGAACATCGGTGCGGGGTCAACGGTTGGTGCGGCTGGACTCGGCTATCGCGACGGAATCTCTGCCTGGTGGTGGGTAGGGGCTGCCGCCGTCGGCTCGTTTGTGCAAGCCATGTGGATTGGACCGCGGATGCGTCAGACGGCGGAAACGCATGGACTGCGCACCGTGGGCGACTACCTCGAGTTTCGCTATTCCGCCAATGTGCGCACCTTGGCCTCGGCACTGCTTTGGATAGGCACGCTGGCGATCCTGGCCGGACAGCTCATTGCGGTGTCCACCTTGCTCACGGCGGTCGCCGGCGTGCCAAAGTGGGTCGGGTGCTTGCTAGGGGGCGTGGTGATCACGATCTACTTCACGGCGGGCGGTTTGCTGTCGAGCGCGTGGGTGAGTGTGGTGCAGGTGACG
This sequence comes from Gemmatimonadaceae bacterium, assembly GCA_044224875.1. Taxonomy (GTDB): domain Bacteria; phylum Gemmatimonadota; class Gemmatimonadetes; order Gemmatimonadales; family Gemmatimonadaceae; genus JABAQJ01. The sequence continues at coordinate 35,345 of JBGAJQ010000036.1, forward strand.
GTGAAGTTCCTTGGGTTTGCGCTGGCGTTCCCGGCGGCGCTCGCGATGGCGGGTGGCTGGGCGCGCTTGAGCCAGCAGGCACCGCAGCCTGACTACTGGAACGCCATGGCCGGTGGTGGATCTGGCTGGACCTACCTGTTGCTCCTGGCTCCGGCGTTTATGGTGTCCCCCGGCTTGTTACAGAAGGTCTTTGGCGCTCGCGACGATCGTGCAGTGCGCGTTGGCGTCGGATTGAACGCCCTGGCCCTGCTGCTGTTTGCGTCGGTGCCACCCTTGTTAGGCATGATCGCCCGCGTGCTGCACCCTGCGCTCCCCGATCCACAGCTGGCCCTGCCCACCTTGCTGGCAACGGACGTTCCCGTGGCCATCGGCGCGCTGGGACTGGCGGCGCTGTTTTCAGCCGAAGTGAGTAGCGCGGACGCACTGCTGTTCATGCTGGCGACGTCACTGTCGCAGGATCTGTACAAGCGAGCGATCAACCCGCGAGCGGATGATCGGCAGGTGCTCCGCGTGGCGCGCATGGCGGCCGTGGCGGGCGGGGTAGGTGGCATCGCGATCGCGCTGTTGGCGCAGACGATCGTCGGGGCTCTTTCCTTCTTCTACAGCGTGCTTGGCGTTTGCCTTTTCCTGCCGATTGTTGGAGGACTCTACGTGAGGGCGTTGGCCACGCGGCACGTGATGGCGGCAATCGGCGCGGGCATCACGACCATGGCCGTGATGCAGGTCGTGGCCGGCACCACCAGGATCGGGTGGAAGACCAGCGCAGCCGGCCTGATTGCATCAATCCTCGCGGCGGGACTCTTCCTTTTGGTCTCATCATCTTCGAACACGAATACTGAGAGGGTACCTGAGGCATGAACGACAAGTTTCGACTCGACGACCGCAGTGTCGCGGTAGCGGGCGCCGGTTCTGGAATTGGCGAGGCCGTGGCGCGAGTCTGTGCCGCGCAGGGCGCCGTGGTGACCTGTCTCGATGTGAACCTCGCGAACGCCGAACGCGTGGCCGAGGCCATACGGGTGGACGGAGGACGGAGTGCCGCCGCCCACCTCGATATCACCGATGGCAACGCCACCCAAGGTGCCCTCGAGGACGTCTTGCTTCGGACCGGACGACTGGATGCCGTCGTGTGCACGCCAAGCATCAACGTTCGCAAGACCATCCTGCAGTACTCTGAAGAAGAGTTCGAGCGCGTGCTTCGCGTGAACCTGAAGGGGAACTTCAACGTGCTCCGGGCGGCCGGCCAAATCCTTACGGCGCGTCGCACCGGGAGCATCGTGCTGTTTTCGTCGATCCGGTCTCAAGTGGTGGAACCGGGCCAAGCCGTGTATGCGGCCACCAAGGCTGGAATTGTCCAGATGGCGCGCACGGCGGCCGCCGAGTTTGCACCGTATGGCGTGCGCGTGAACGCGGTGGCGCCTGGCGTGGTGGAAACGCCGCTGACGGCACCGATTCGTTCCGTACCGGATTGGTATGGCGCGTACGCCGCTCGGAATGCGCTCAAGCGCTGGGCCACCGCGGACGAGATGGCGTGGCCAACGGTCTTCCTTCTTTCGGATGCTGCCAGTTATGTAACAGGGTCGGTGTTGGTAGTAGATGGGGGTTGGTTGGCGGTGGACGGGCGCTACCAACCGCCCGGCATGGGAGAGTAGCGTTCGATGCCTAACGGCTAAGGCTTGGTTCGTCACCCGTTGGTTCGAGTAACCTGACCGTGCGCATCGTGAATGCCCGCGGTACGGAGAAACACCGTGAGTGACGAGGTCAGGGACCAGCTGGTCAGCAGTCTCACCGCGAGCAGGAGCGAGGGGAAATGATCGCCGAGTCGACCGGGCGCGAACCGGGGCCCGAGGTTGTGCCGCAGGCTGCCGAGCCCACCTTGGCGGACTTGATGGGGCGGTTGGCCCGCCGCGTTTCCTTCAATGCGGCCATGGCGGTCAGCGCGGCCTGCGTCGTACTTCTGGCTCTGGTTCTTGCCTTCTGGCCGGGACACTGGCGACTGGCGTTGCTGCTGGCGGCCATGACCTGCGCCGGCGGCTGGACGATGGCGGAGCACGAGGGCAGGGACGCCTTGCGCGCATCAACGCCTTGGCGTGCCATCCAATCCATCACGGCGATCCTTGGCGTGGTGAGCATCTTTGCGTTCTTGCTGGCCGCTCTTTCATCGGCACTCGGACTATGGATTTCTTGAACGGAACTCGGGTGAACTCACCGTGACGGAATCGTTCGAGGTCATCGACAACCCCGAAGCGTCGCAGTTTGAGGTGACGGTCGACGGGAACCTCGCCGTGGCGCAGTACCGCCTTCGCGACCACGTCATCACACTGACGCATATCGAAGTGCCGCCCGCACTGAGTGGCCGTGGGGTCGCGTCCGTGCTGTCGCGCGCCGCGCTCGACCAGGCCCGTGCCAGGGGACTTCGCGTCGTGCCACACTGCCCGTTTGTGGCGCGCTACATCGAGCGTCATCCGGAATACTCCGACCTGGTGCGGGAGCCGTAGCTCAGGCCGCCATGTGCGAAAGTGGGACGGTTGGTCCCACACGCGAGGCGAATCACAAAGAACTACGCTGGTCGATGATTGCGTTAAATCATTAGCCGGTAATGACTTGTTGTGCGCCGCACTGCGCGGCACGTTTGTTCCCCATCGGATGTCGACCTTCATCAGGACAAACGGGTGCTCGAACTCACCTTCACGAACCTGCGACACGCCCTGAGAACGCTGCAGCGCGCACCTGGCGTCGCCTTTGTCGCCATCACGTCGTTGGCGCTTGGCATAGGCGCGAACAGCGCGCTCTTCACCCTCATGAACGGCGCCTTGTTTCGGCCGCTGCCGTATAGGGATGCTGGGCGGCTGGTGGACGTGTCCGAGGTGAACCCAAGGGACCTGTGCGCCGGATGTGCGGTTGGCACGTCGGCGCCGACCTTTGAGGTGTGGCGCTCCGAGACGTCCGGAGTCTTCAGCGGTCTTGGAGCGTATCGCGAAGAGGGCGCCATCTTCGGTGACGGCGAGGAGGCCGACCGGCTGTCGATCGCCGCGGTGTCGTCCGGTTTGTTTGAGCTGTTAGGCGTTGCGCCCAGGCACGGTCGCACATTCGCGACGGAAGAGGACCGTATGGGCGCCCCCGGGGTGGTGGTGATCTCGGATCAGCTGTGGCGGGGGAGGTTTCGCGCCGACGCCAACATCGTCGGGCGCACCGTGCGGCTGGACGGTGTTCCCGTGACCGTCGTTGGCGTGATGCCGCCGCGATTCCAGTTCCCGGAATTTGCGAAGGCGTGGGTGCCCTTAGGCGCGCGACCGGCGTCCGCCGACGTCAGCGACCGAACACTCGGGGTCATCGCCCGGCTCAAGCCCACCACGTCGATCGAGCAAGCTCGCCAGGTGCTACAGCGGGTATCGAGTACGCTGGCCCAAGCGCAACCGTCCGCCTACACCAACTGGAGCGCGGCGGTCACGTCCTTGCGGGACGACCTCAACACCGACACCGGCAGCGCATTTGCCATCTTGTTAGGCGCTGCGACCTTCGTGCTGCTGATTGCCTGTGCCAACCTGGCCAACCTGCTGCTGGCACGGGCGGCGCGACGTGACCGGGAGTTCGCCGTCCGGCTGGCCCTGGGGGCCTCCCGCGGCCGCTTGGCCGGGTTGTTGCTGACGGAAAGTCTCCTGCTGGCCGTGGCTGGCGGCGCGGCCGGCCTGTTTGTGGCGAGCTGGTCGCTGGACATCGTGCGCTCGATTCTTCCGGACCAGGTCCCGTTCTGGCTCGAGTTCAAGATGGATTGGCGTGTTTTGCTGTTCACCCTTGCCGCCAGCCTGGTCACGGGTGTGGTATTCGGGCTGGCTCCGGCGGTGCACGCGTCGCGGGCCAGCGTCCACGACGCTCTCAAGGAGGGGCAGCGGACATCCTCGGCGAGTTTCCGCCGCGGCGTGCTCCGGCCGGCACTCGTTGTCGGCCAAGTGACCTTGGCTCTGGTACTGCTCGCCGCCGCGAACCTGTCCCTGAGAAGTCTGGCCAAGGCAAGGCGCACCGATGATCTCGGGTACAATCCTCGTGGCATTCTCCAAGGGACGGTGGAGCTGCGCTCTCCTCGCTATCGGGACAGCACGCAGGTGGCCGCCTTCGCCACGGCTCTGCTGCCGCGACTGCAGGCGACACCAGGGGTGAAGCTGGCGGCACTGGACCGGACCGACTTCCTCGGAGCGTTCGTGGGGCAAAGCGGTCGCATGACGCTCGAAGGGTCGGCCGAGGCGGTACCGGACGCCGTCGTGCCGCGGTTCGCGCACGCCGTCTCTCCCGACTACTTCGCGCTCATGGAAATTCCCGTCCGTCGAGGGCGACGCATTGCCCCGACGGATGTGGCGGGAAGTCCCGCGGTCGTGGTAGTGAATGAAGCGACTGCCGAGCGTCTGTGGCGCGGAGCGGACCCCATTGGTCGCCGGCTCAAACTCGCGGCACCGGGCAGCGATGCGCCGTGGCTCACCGTGGTTGGCGTCGTGGGAGACGTGGTCGGGAGCCCCATCACGCACCAGCCAACCGCGGTGATCTATACAGCGATCGCCCAGTCACCCGGGCAGCCATTCCAGACACTTCTCCGAGGCGATGGGAACCCGTTGTCCCTCAAGCAACAGCTGGTTCGGGTTGCTCACGAGATCGACGCCGATATCCCGGTCCTCGAGGTCTCCACGCTCGAGCAATCGCTGGCGGATTGGACCCGTCCCCTCAGGTTCATGGGGACGTTGCTCGGAGCGCTCGCGGCGATCGCGTTGTTGCTGGCGACCTCCGGCATCTATGGAGTGCTGTCGTACGTCGTGGCGCAACGGTCGCATGAGATTGGTGTGCGGATGGCCTTGGGGGCGAACGCCCGTTCCGTCTTGTTCCTCATCGTCGGCCAAGGAATGGCGTTGTCGTTGGTTGGCGTCGCGATTGGGTTGACCGGGTTGTTCGCGTTACGCGGTGTGTTGCGCAGCGTGCTCTTCGGGCTCAGTCCCCTCGACCCGGTGGCTTTGGGTGCCACCGTCGCCACGCTCGTCATCGTGGCCGGTGTTGCCAGTTATGTGCCGGCACGTCGGGTCCTGCGCATCGACCCGGTGGGCGCACTCCGGAGCGAGTGACACGGCCGCCGACCGCCTAACGTGAGAGCGCCGCGGCTTGGCGAGGATAGCGGAGGGCGGAGACAGGGTATTACCAGACGCACGCAGCCGATGCATTTTGTGGTTCGCGGTGCGTGTCGCAGTCGTCCGGGGGGCGTCTGACGCTGCGCTCGCACCGGCACCCCCCTCACGGCTCGTCAACTTGGTCCGACTCACCTTTCGCGCGGTCCCTGTATGAAACGTCTGGTTCTCCTCCTCGTCGCCGCTGGTGCTTGTGCCAAATCGCCCGCCGGGACCGCACGTGCCGACCTCGCACGCTGGGAGCAACACGCACAGCGCGTCACGATCACGCGCGATGACTGGGGGATCGCCCATGTGCAGGGCAAGTCGGACGCTGACGCCGTCTTCGGGATGATCTACGCTCAAGCAGAGGATGACTTCAATCGGGTGGAGACGAACTACCTGAATTCGCAGGGGCGTCTGGCGGAAGCGGAAGGCGAGAGCGCGATCTACCGGGACCTGCGCATGAAGCTGTTCATCGATCCGGACAGCATGAAGGCGCATTTCACGGCCAGCCCCGCATGGCTGCAGACCCTGATGGTCGCGTGGGCGGATGGTCTGAACTACTACCTATCGAAGCATCCGGAGGTGAAGCCCCGCGTCATCGCGCACTTCGAGCCCTGGATGGCACTCACGTTCAGCGAAGGAAGCATCGGCGGCGACATCGAAGACGTCTCGCTGAAGGCGCTCGAAGCGTTCTATGGACGCGCGGCCGATCAGCCAGTCGCTGAGGCGCTACCGCCGCGTCCAGCGGAGCCGACCGGATCCAACGGTATTGCCATCGCACCGTCCAACACGAGCAACCACCGGGCCCTGCTGCTCATCAATCCGCACACCTCGTTCTTCTTTCGCTCAGAGTTGCAGATGACGAGCGACGAGGGCTTGAATGCCTATGGCGCCGTGACGTGGGGCCAGTTCTTCGTATACCAGGGCTTCAACACGCGTGTCGGTTGGATGCACACCTCCAGCGGCGCCGATGTGGTGGACGAATTTGCCGAGCGCATTGTGAAACAGGGCGACAGCGTGCTGTACGCCTATGGGAAGGAACTGCACCCGATCGTCAGCAAGAAGATCTCGGTCCCATATAAGACGGCGAGCGGAACAGCCAGCAAGGAGTTCACCGCGTACTTCACGCGACATGGCCCCGTGGTGCGCGAGGCCGACGGCCGCTGGATCAGCGTGTCCCTCATGCACGACCCGGTGAAGGCCCTCACCCAGTCGTTTACACGGACCAAGGCCGGCAGCTACAAGGATTTCCGCGAGTCGATGGAGCTGCACACCAACTCGTCCAACAACACCATCTTCGCCTCGGCCGACGGGGACATTGCGTACTTCCATGCCAACTACGTGCCGAAGCGCGACCCGGCGCTGGACTGGTCCAAGCCTGTAGACGGCAGCGATCCACGAACGGACTGGGGTCCGGTGTATGGCGTGGAAGAGAGCCCGCACTTGCTGAACCCGCCTAACGGCTGGCTCTACAACTCCAACAATTGGCCGTACTCGGCTGCCGGGCCAAATAGCCCCAAACAGCGGGACTATCCGAAGTACATGGACGTGGCCATCGAGAATCCGCGGGGCGTTCACGCCATCCGCGTCCTGTCTGGGCGAAAGGACTTCTCGATCCCCGCGCTCATCGAGGCGGCATACGATTCCTATCTGCCTGCCTTCGCCGACCTCATTCCGACGCTGATCAAGGCGTACGACCAGATGCCAAGCGCGAATCCGCTCAAGAAGCAGTTGGCGGATCCGATCGCCGAGTTGCGCGCGTGGGATTACCGGTGGGGTGTATCGTCGGTGGCCACGTCCGTCGCCGTGTTCTGGGGCGACGAACTCTGGCGTCGGGTTCGCGCCGAGGCCGAGAGCGAGGACATGTCCGTCTACGACTACATGGGCAGACGTACAAGCGCCGAAGTGAAACTCCAGTCGCTCGCTGCGGCCATGGACACCCTGACGGCCGACTTCGGCCAATGGAAAACGCCGTGGGGAGACATCAATCGCTTCCAGCGGCTCACCGACGACATTGTGCATCCCTTCGATGACAAGCGCCCGAGTCTCCCCGTCGGCTTCACCTCGTCGCGGTGGGGTTCCCTCGCGTCGTTCGGTGCCGCGCCGTCGACAGGAACGAAGAAGATTTACGGCAGCTACGGGAACTCGTTCGTGGCGGTCGTGGAGTTTGGCGACAGCGTCCACGCGCGCGCGGTGACGGCTGGAGGCGAAAGCGGCGACACGGCATCCAAGCACTTCAACGACCAGGCGGAACGCTACAGCAAGGGTGACCTGCGCGAGGTGTACTTCTATCCATCACAACTCAAGGGGCACACTGAACGCGTGTATCATCCCGGGTCGTAAGCGAGCCGGTATCGGAGGCGTACCCTCCCACGGCCGTTTCAGCTGACGAGGCGCCCAGGTGTCCTGCTTTGGACATGCCAAAGGCGCCGGCGCTACGTGAGCGTACCCTCCATGATCGCGGCGCTGATTCGGGCCGTGAGTGCGGCGTAATCCCTTGGGCCAAGACTGCGCTCATCGATCATGTCGTGGTGCAGCCCGGAGGGCGCAGGTTGTCCCTGGCGGATGGCAAGCACCTGCCATGGCGGCACGAGTTGGTGCTCCATGACCCAGCGCAGAACGCGTCCATAGCTCACGAGTTCATCCCGAGGGTCGAGCACTAGCAGTGTTGGTACGCGTAGGGCGTCGGTGTTTTGGCAGGACTGGAGTTGTTGCTGCACGGCGAACAGGGCCTCGTAGGCCCCCACCGTGGTGCCATTCTGCGCGCGAATGGCCTTCGGGGTAAAGGACGGTAGTCTGAAGTGTCGCCCGAACGCACGAAAGAGTCGTACGCACCGCACCGTGGGTCGGACGTGAATGGGCGGTGCAAGGAGCACCTGGCGCGCAAAGGCGCTCGGCGTACCACTCGCTGCCAGCGCAGCGAGGTGAACAATGCAGCCGAGGCTGAAGCCGAGAAAGGTCAGGGGCACATCCTTGGCGCGGGCCTGCGCCGCGCGCACGCCTTCGCTCCAATCGCCAAACCAAGCCTCGGCAGAGACAGACGCCCACGCCTCGGTACCCCGGTCGCTCAGGGCGTGGCCGCGAAAGGACAGGGAGACGATCGTTGCGCCTGCTGCACGCAGGGGTTCGTACAAGTCCCGCATCGCCTGCGCCCGCACGTTCAGCCCGTGTGCCACCAGCACGACCGCTCGGCGCGGGCCGTCAGGTTCAACGATGTCCATGACAGCTCAGTGGGCAGGCGCGCGCACGTCAGGCCGCCGCCAGATCCTTGATGGCTTTCACGAACGTATCCAGTTCGGCTGGCGTTGTGAACAGGTGGGGCGTCACACGAACGCCGCGCACGTTTGGTGCGTCGATTGCCACGGTCCACACGCGGTAGGTGTCCAGCAGACGCCGGGCGAGTTCGCCCGGTTCGATGCCCTCGACGCCCACGTTGGCAATGGCGCCGGTGCGCTTGGGGTCCGTTGGGGTGTTGACGACCACGCGAGGCACGTCGCGGACTTGCCGTGTCCAGTAGAGCTGCAGGTAGCGCAGCCGGGCTTCCTTCCGTTCGCCGCCGATGCTCTCGTGGAAGTCGATCGCGTTCTCGATGGCCAGATCCGTGTGCACCGGATGGGTGCCCGTATGATTGAGCTTTCGTATATCGGTTGCCGCAGGCCCCTCGTCGCCGAACATCGGCCAGAGCCGTGACAACTTGTCCCGCTTCACATACAGGATCCCGGCGCCTAACGGCGTTCCCAGCCACTTGTGCAACGAGGCGCCGTAGTAATCGGCGTGCAGGTCGGGAATCGCAAAGTGCAGGTGTCCAAACGTGTGCGCACCATCCACGAGCACGTCCACCCCGTGTTGATGCGCCATGTCGGCAATGGCGCGAACCGGGAGCACTTGTCCGGAGATGTTCACCATGTGCGAGACCAGCAACAGACGCGTCCGCGGGGTGATGGCGTTCGCATACAGTTCCACGAGTTCGTCGTCCGAACGCGGGTGGCTGGGAAGCGAGACCAGCCGATTGACCATCCCGAACCGTCGAGCCTGCAGCTTGAACTGGTCGAGCATCGCGCCGTAGTCCTGCAGCGCCTGGATCGCCTCGTCGCCGGGCTTCCAGTCGTAGCCAGAGATGACGGTGTCGAGGGCCTCCGTCGTGTTGCGGGTGATGACCAGCTCGTCTGGCGAGACGCCGCCCATGGTGGCGAGCCGCTGTCGCACCCGGAGCTTGTCATCCGCTTGCCGGGTGCGCATGTAGTGCGAGGCCTGCAGGTTGATGGCCCGCACGTGATCGATGAAGGCGTCCAGCACGACCTCGGGCTGCAGGCAGTAGAACCCGTTCTCGAGGTTGATGTACTCGTTCGTCAGCTTGAACTTTCCCCGGATCGTGGCCCAGAAGGCCTCGTCCTCCGCGAGTGTCGCCGCGTTGAGCGACCCGTAGTGCGACAACAACTCGGGCCCGAACATCGCACTGAGAGAGACTCCGCCAACGGTGCGGAGGAAGTCGCGCTTGTTCATGTTACCCTGCCGTGTAGGTGCCTCAATTCCCGTCCGGACCGGCGGTTTCTTCCCGGCCTTGGTCGCGAGCGGCCCAACAGGTTCAACTGGCGAGAATGTACTGGCATCCGGCTTCCTGCGCCCGAAGGGCCGCAAAAATCCCATTGGGTTGCAGGATGACACCGGAGAGCAAGTGCGCGCGCGCCTGCGCTTCTGCCGCCTCGTGCTCGAGCTTCCCCTTCTCCTGGTACTGCTGGACGACGAAGTTGAACGCCCAGCTACATCCCAGCACGATGCCACCGTCGGCAAGGAACCGTTCGAGCTTGTACTTGGTTTTCTTGGGATCGTCACCGACAGATCGGGCGCTGATGGGATTCACCTCGCTCCACTTGCCGTTCTCATTCTTGATCTTGAGCGACTTGCCCACCTTGAAGCGCTTCCAGTGCTCATCGTCCATCACCAGGTCGATTGCGGTGTGCCGGAAGACAACGACCGCCGACATGTCCTTGCGCTCGACGCCGTAGACTTCCTTGTAGTGATCGCACCATGCGACCGCCCGAAAGAGCGCAGCGCCCTCTGAAGCCTCTGGAGAGTCGAAGACGGCGCGGTGCTGTCCGGTCACGCGTTCGGCCCAGGACACATCCCACTTGCTATCGACGGGCTGCGGATGCTCCAGCCCCGTGGCCGCGCGGGCGAGCGATGGCAGGGCAGGAAGGCTCGCCGCGCCAACCGTGGCGCCGCCCACGTACCCAAGGAACTGACGACGATCACCGTTCATACCTAGCGCTCCGGTCAGGGTGTTCGGTCCGATTCGCGCGAATGGCGGTCAAGGGACCGTCGTGCCGCGCAGCAGGTTCAACGCCCGCTCGTTGACGGCGCCAAAGGGCGATGGCTTGTCCGGCACGTCGCTGTCGGTATTCAACGCGGCGATGATCGCCGTCGACGTGCCAGGGTTCAGCCACAGGAAGGAAAGGAACCCCGCCTGACTACCGGTGTGCCCGATGATCGTGGTTGAGCCGTCCTTCGTGACAAAGAAGCCAAGTCCGACGCCGCTCGTCATGGTGCCGCGTGAGCCCGTGCTCACGACGGGTTGCCACATCTCCTCGAGCGTGCGACGAGTCAGGACGACATCGTAGCGTCGTTGCCGCGCGCTGTCCCCCTGCCACGCATTCGACAGGAATGCGACGTAGGTCGCGAGGTCCGCCAACGGCGCGTTCCAGCCACCATTGGGGATGGTGATCCCCGGGTCAAAGTCGCGACCGTTCTCCCGCACGCGCTCCGCCGACGTCGCCGAGTCCCGCATGATCGTGTAGTTGTTTGACCTGTCGGCACTCAGGTAGTACGGCGTGGCCCCGAAGTAGCTTCGGTCCAGGACGAGGGGGGCAAAGATATTCTTCTCGATGTATGCTTCCCACGGATCGCCAGTCAGTTGTTCGATCACTCGCGCCAGGTAGATGTAGCCAGGGTTGGAGTACCCGAAACGGCTCCCGGGCTTGAAGAGCAATTCCTGGTACGGCATCATCGCCACCAGCTGACTCCATGTCGTTGGCTCAAACGGCTCCCAGGCCTTGCCGCTCGTGTACGGCCATGTGGGATTCTGGAACCCCGCCGAGTGCGAAAGCAGCATGCGGAGCGTGATACTGTCGATCATCCCGTACGGATCGTGCACCTGACGGAGTTCGGGGACATATCGCGTGATCTTGTCATCCAGCGTCAACTTTCCGCGATCGCGCAGTTGCAGGATGGCGATGGCCGTGAGCGTCTTGGTGATGGAGCCGTAATGGAAAATCGTGCGGTCGGTGACAGCCTCGTTGCGTCCGCGATCGGCCAGGCCAAAATCGTGGCGCGCGACAATGCGACCATCTCGAACCATGATGGCACCGGCGCCGACCACCTGACCGGCGGCAAGCGACGAATCCATCGAGCGCGTAAAATCCGACCAACCGGGCGGCGTGCTCTCTGGGGCCACTACTGCCCGCTTACCGCGTTGCGCGCTCAGGGCAGTGGTGCAGGCGAGGATCAGGGTCGCGGCGGTTAGCGCGAGACGACGCATGGTGGAGTTGGGCTGGAGTACTCGAAAGCTGACACATCGCCGTGAACCCGCAACCGGCAAAGCGAGGCCTTCCTGGGAGCCAGTGTTCGAGGGCACCCTTGTAGCAGTCGACGATCGCGGCAAGGCGATGTTCTCCACCTGTCGATCAAGCGCTCCGGATAGCATTACGTCCCAGCGCGCACCGTCCGTGTGCGAGGGTTGGCACCTGAGCCCCTATCCCTACCGATTCCGTCGAAAGAGTCGAACGCCCCAACTCTCGAGTGTGAGGGCGGGAAGTCCCACCGACCCGCCCCCAGCTCCGAGAAGTGGAATCTCCTCGAAGCTGCCACTGACTTCGACAGTTCCTGCAAAGGGGCGGTTGGACAGGTTGATGGCCACGAGGAACTCCTCACTCGCGTCCCGACGCAGGTACGTGACGACACGATCGGCATCCGAGTTACCGAGCCAGATCGTCTCGCCTTGCCGAAGCGCGGCGTGCGCGGCACGCAGCGGAATCATGGCGCGGTAGAATCGCGCGAACTCCGGTCGGCGCTCCGTCCCATTCCAGAAGACGGGCAAGCGCTCGAACAGGGCGGGGGCGCCGGACTCGGTGACGTCGCCGACTTCCTGCCCATTGTAGAGCAGGGGCACGCCGTCCATGGTGAATACCAGCGCCGAGGCGGCGAGGGCGCCACGCTCGCCAAAGTACGCGATCGCGCGCTTTTCATCGTGGTCGTCGGAGAAGCGCAGGTGCAACGCCCCCTTCGGGTACGTTCGGCGCTCGTCTTCCCACGCCGCGCGAATGCCGCGCGTGCTGGCGGTTCCCGTCGCGGCATCAGCAATGGCGTGATACAATGGCCACGAGTAGTCGAAGTCGAACGCCTTGGCGACGAGTTCGGGTTCGTAGGCTTCCGCCAGCATCAACAAGTCCGGCTTCACGCCTTCCAACGTGGTCCGCACCTGCTCCCAGAAGTCGGTCGGCACGTTGAAGGCGACATCGGCGCGAAATCCATCCACGTCATACTCCCGCACCCAGGACGACAACATATCCAGCATGTACTTCCGGACCACCGGATTCTTGTAGTCCAGGGCGGCTACGTCCGTCCAGTCGTACGGGGAGAGGACCTGACCCTTGGCATCGCGCTGGTGAAACCCCGGCGTCTTGAGCAAGTCGTTGTCCCACGACGTGTGGTTCAGCACGACATCCAGTATGACCCGCAAGCCTTGACGATGCGCCTCGCTGACCAGCCGCTTGAAGTCGCTCTTGGTGCCGTAGGCTGGGTTCACACCGTAATAGTCCCGGACCGCGTAGGGACTGCCGATGCCCCCTTTCTTCTTCACCTCGCCGATCGGGTTGATCGGCATGAGCCAGACCACGGTGACGCCCAGCGCCCGCAGATCGCCCAACTTGGCGATGACGCCGTTGAAATCCCCGGTGGCGGAAAAGGTGCGTGTGTTCAACTCGTAGACCACGCCGTCACGCGCCCACCCGGGGGTGGAACGCGCGCTCTCGTGCGACACATCGCGTCGTGGCTGGGCACTGGCTGTCTGAACCGTGCCGAGCATGGCCGTCAGGAACAACAGGGAGGTGAGGCGTCGAGCAGTCATTGCGGCAAGCTCTCAGGCGAGGGTATCGGGTCGAAGATCTTCAGGGCGCGCGGCGCCGGTCATCACCGCCACGGCGTCTTGCATGGTGGCGACCTTCGGGTTCAACACGGCGATGCGCCGCCCCAGACGCGCGACGTGAATACGGTCGGCGAGTTCAAACACGTGGGGCATGTTGTGCGAAATCAGCACGACGGACAGTCCACGGTCGCGCACCCGGCGAATGAGGTCGAGCACCATGCCCCCTTCCTTCACGCCGAGCGCCGCCGTCGGTTCATCCATGATGACCACATGCCGGGCAAACGCAGCGCTCCGCGCCACGGCCACGCCTTGGCGCTGGCCGCCGGATAACGTCTCCACCGCTTGTGTCATGGATCGAATCCCGATCTGGAGCTCGTTCATGAACTGCTGGCTCTCTCGCAACATGCGCGGTTTGTCCAACATGCGGAGCAGCGTCCCGAGCACTCCCGGACGGCGAATCTCGCGACCGAGGAACAGGTTCTCGGCGATCGTCAGCGCCGGCGCCACGGCAAGGTCCTGATAGACCGTCTCGATCCCGTGTCGCCGGGCATCCAACGGTCGCCGGAGATGCACCTGACGGCCGTCGACGAAGAGCTCGCCGGCATCCGGGATCACGGCGCCCGAGAGCGCCTTGATGAGGGAAGACTTGCCGGCGCCGTTGTCCCCGATCACGGCGAGGATCTCGCCCGCCCGCAGGTCGAAGTCCATGCCGTCCAGCGCCGTCACGTGCCCGTAGCGCTTCACGAGTCGGTTGGCCTGCAGCACCGAGCGCCCGGCCTCCGTCATCGCGCCCCCAGGTTCAGTGAGCGCCGCGACAGCTGATCGGTCGCCACCGCCAGGATCACCAGCACGCCCGTCACCAGGATCTGGTAGACGGAGGTGACACCCATGAGCGTCAGGCCATTTCGAAAGACGCCGACAATCAGGGCGCCCACCAAGGTGCCGAGGACCACGCCGCGGCCGCCAAAGAGGCTGGTACCGCCTAACACCACGGCCGTGATGGCATCCAGGTTCTCGGTTTGCCCGGCGTTCGGATCGCCCACGCCGGTGCGCGCGATGCTGAGCAGCGCAGCAATGCCATACAGCACGCCGGCCATCGCCCACACACCAATGAGCACCCGATCGGTGGCGATCCCCGTCAGCCGCGTGGCCTCGGCGTTGTTGCCGATCGCGTACACGTGACGTCCGGCGGCTGTCTCCCTGAGGATGAACCAAGCCAGCAGGTACAACGCGAGCATGAGAACGACGCCGTAGACGACCGGAGTCGAACCCACCTGGAAGGTGGCGCCGAGTACCGCCAGCGACTCCGGCAAATCGGAGATGGTCTGCGCATCGGACGCCAGCTGCGTGATGGCGAACGCGATATTGAGCGTGCCTAACGTCACGATGAACGGTGGCAGCTTGACGCGCGTGACCAGCAGGCCGTTCACCAAGCCAAAGGCCGTGGTGACGCCGACACCGGCCAGTACGGCCGTGCTTACCGGCACTCCGGACGAGCTGGCCAACTTCGCCATGACAATGCTGCCCAGCGCCATCACCATGCCACACGATAGGTCGACCCCGGCCGTGAGAATCACCAGTGTCTGGCCGATGGCCAACACACCCACGACCATCACCTGCTGCAAGACGAGTGAGAGGTTTTCACCGGTCAGGAAGCGATCGGATCGCGTGGCAAAAAACGCCGCCGCCACCAGTAGGGCGATCACGGGACCGAACACCCCGAGCGACGGGAGGCGCGCCCGCCAGGAACGCCCGGAGGCGCTCACTTACTTCTTCCCGAAGCAGGACTCGAGGCCGGCCTTGACGTCCTTGCTCTCGAGCCCCGGGAGGGGCTTGGCGGAAACGAGCGCGACCCCTGTGTCCGTGAAACCACTGGGTTTCTTGCCGGTGCGGATGAACGTCATGGCAGCTGCAACACCCAACTCGGCCATCTTCACGGGATACTGCTGCGCCGTGGCCGCGATCGCGCCAGCTCCGACGTCGCGCACACCCTGACAGCCCCCATCCACCGAGACGAGGATCACGTTCTTGTCCTTCCCAGCCGCCTTGAGCGCCTTGGCCGCGCCCGCGGCCGTGGGCTCATTGATCGTGTACACGACGTTCACGTCCGGGCTCTTCTGCAGGCAGTTCTCCATCGCCGCCTGCCCCTTGGACTGGTCACCAAACCCATCGGCCATGCAAACGACGCCCGCCGGCTTACCGAGTGTGTTCACCTTGGCATCGGGTGCCGGCAGCCCGAACCCCTTCAGGAATCCGTTGTGCCGCTGGGCGCCAACCGGATGGCCGGGCATCAGGTCGATCATCACGATCTTCGCCGGCTTGCCAGCGAGTGCCGCCTTGGCATAGCGGCCAATCAGCACGCCGGCCTGATAATTGTCCGTGGCAAAGAGGGCGTCCGTTGCATCTGGCGGATCGGTGGGGGAGTCAAGGGCGATGACGAGGATCCCCTTGGCCCGTGCCTTCTTGATCGCGGGCAGGATGGCCTTGGCATTGCTGGGCGTGATGAGGATGGCTCGCGCCCCGGCGGCGATCATGTTTTCGATGGCCGTCACCTGTCCGGCGTTGTCACCATCGCTCTTGCCGGCTGCCGTCACGAGCATGGCGCCGGTCGTCTTGGCCGCTGCCGCCGCCCCTTCCCGCATCTTCACGAAAAACGGATTGCTCTCCGTCTTGGTGATGAGTGCGACGATCGGTACACCTTGTGCCTGACTCGATCCCACCGCGACGCTGCCCAGCAGCAACGCGCCAACAACGGTCGTACGAATGGACATGTGCGTGCGTTACTCAGGCATGACCGGCCCAGATCGTCTCCCCCTTCGTATACGGGACGCAGGGGTCAAAACGACCAGGAGTCTCGCGATACCTCATCGCTTGCGTCATGCCGATCTCCGACGTGAAGTAGCCGAGCAGAGTGAGCTCCTTCATCATGCGGAAGTAGTGGTTGGGATCGTCTTCCTTCTTGGCATCCTGATACGTCTTCTGTTCCTTGTCGAGGCCCTCGAGCAGTGCCAGTCGCTGTTCAGGCGTCGCCTTGACGAACGACGTCTTGTGAGCCGCCTGGCACACGTCATCGAGCGCTTTCATGCCGTCGCGGAAGATCTTCTGGTCCTTCTCGTCGTAACAGTCGGTGACCATCACGGTCATGAACGATCCCACCATGGCGGCCTTGGCCCCCGGGGTCTTGGTGGCGGGAAGGATCGTCTCGGCCACCTCGTCCAGGAACCCGACATCGGCATCGGTGAAGGTGCCCGCCGGCTTCGCTCCGGGCTTCCGCTCGGTTTGGCAAGCCTGGACGATCGCCGAACCGCCAATGAGGGCTGCACTGCCTAACAAGGCGCTGACACGACGGATCGCCTCACGCCGGTCCATGCCAGTGAGCTGTTCGGTCGGTGGAGTCATTGCTGTACCCAAGGGTGAACGCGTTGAAGCTGCGAAGGGCGCCGAGCTACAGGTTGTGCCGGTTCAGTTCGCCGACCGCGTGGTCCACGGCCCGCGCGGTGAGCGCCATGTACGTGAGCGAGGGATTCTGGCAAGCGGCCGATACCATGCACGATCCGTCGGTCACGAAAACGTTAGGCGCATCCCACACCTGATTCCATTTGTTGAGCACGGACACCTTGGGGTCCTTCCCCATGCGGGCCGTTCCCATCTCATGGATCCCCATGCCAGGGAAGTACTCGTTGTCGTACGTGTCGACGTCTTTTGCCCCACAGGCCGTCAGCATCTCGGCCATGTCGTTGATCATGTCCTTGCGCATCTTGGCTTCGTTTTCGCCGGTCGCGCAGTCGATCCGCAGGACGGGAAGGCCCCACTTGTCCTTCTTGGTGTCGTCCATCGACACACGATTGGCGTCGTTGGGAAGCATTTCACCAAAGGCTGTCGCCCCGATGGACCACTGGCCTGGCTGCGCCATGGCGTCCTTGAACGCGCCGCCAATTCCCAGTTCGGCCACCGCTCGAGACCATCCCTCGCGGCTGGCGCTGCCCTGATACCCGAATCCGCGCACGTACTCGCGCTTGTCGCCAAACAGGTTGCGGTATCGCGGGATGTAGAAGCCCGTCGGACGGCGACCGTAGATGTACTTGTCTTCCATCCCCTCGAGCTTGCCCGACGCCCCGCAACGGAAGTGGTGGTCCATGAGGTTGTGGCCCAGCACGCCGGAGCTGGAGCCCAGTCCACCAGGCCATACGTCCGTCGCGGAGCGCATGAGCAACCAGGTAGAGTTCAACGTGGACGCACAGAGGAACACCACCTTCGCCTTGTAGTCCGTTGTCTGGTTCGACACGGCATCCAGGACACGCACGCCGCTCGCCCGCTTGGCGTCCTTGTCGTAGATGAC
>JBGAJQ010000037.1:0-51797 GCA_044224875.1 Gemmatimonadaceae bacterium
AGCGATGCACTGGGCCGTCCAGACGCGGCAAGTCGGCGCCGCAACTGAAACAACGTTCCGTTGGGCCGTCTTCGCTGCTAGTCACACGGCGTGTTCTTCCAGTACGTGGCGTGCGTCGTGATGAAGTTGTACAACGCACTACCGACCGCGTCTCCGCACGTATTCACGCCGTTGGCCCGCCAACTGTTGGTGTTCGGCAGGGTGGGGAAGAATACGATGGTTGGCGTCGTCCGCATCGTGAATCCTTTCTGGAAGCCGGCGTTGTCCACCCAGCCAACCGCGCGGTTCTTGTTGGAGAGGCCCAGCGGCATGCCGATGACGCCCGGCAGCTTGAACATGCCGGTTGGTCTCCAAGCGAACGCCGGAAACGTCGCCGGTGGTGGGTTCCCGTACTGCCCGACGACAAGTCCGGCGGCGTTGACGTCGTACCCCCATGCGTCGAACGAGCCCGGCATCGTGCCGAGATTGAGGAACGCCCCAGTGGGTGACCAACGCGCGGCCCCGATCCCGCCGGTTGTGCTCACCCAGCCCGTGACGTAGCCGGTCGATGAGACGGCCACGGCACCGGTGTTGAATGGACCGGGCGGGTTGAGGTCCGTCAGCACGCCGGCAGCGTCGACGGCGAAGGCGTGATAACCTGAAGGCACGATCACCGGATTCACAAACGTTCCGACAACCTGGCCCGCATTGTTGATGTCGGTCACGTTAACTGATGTTGTTCCTGGCGGGCCAAGGATCATCTGGAAGCCCCCGGCGCTGGTCCAGCGCCAACCGCGCGTGCCGGGACTCGTTGAAAAACCCCACGCGGTGCCGGCAACCGTGCCGGCGTCGTTGATGCCGTACGCGATCGCTGCCTGGGCGCCCGCGGGAATGCCAATGATCTGCCCACCGCCAACCGACGGCGCATTCCAGATGGTGGCCTGTCCGTCGATCATCGGGCCGCTGTTGTAGCTCACCCCGGCGCTACGCCCCGCGGTGTTGACGTTGAAGGCCTCCGAGTGCGTCGGCAATCCCGCCCCGGTCAGGTGAATGTCGGCGGCAGTGTAGCTGGCGACAGCGGCGTCCGGCAACACGATGGCCGGGGCGCCGAAGAGATCGACGCCCGCCAGGTGGTTCGAAGTCGCCGTGGGGTCCGCGCAGGCCGACGCCACGAGTACCAGGGCGAGGGCCAAGACGCGGCGCTGTGTGGTGGGAATGGTCGAGTCTCGTCGAGGTGTCATGGTCGCTCGCTTGGCATAATCCGCAGTGACCGTCAAACAGTTCACTTGTCCGCGTGCAGCCGCAATATGTGGCGCGGTGATGCTACACCGCATCAAACCGGTCCGGGGCCTGCAGCGGCTTGCACGATGTTGGCGTGACGTCGGTCTCCGATCACGTCGGCCCGCGTTTGGCCCCTTCCGCCGAGTCGGCTCGCGCGACTTCGGTATCGGCGCGCGCGGCGGCAACGGCAGGCGCTGTCGGGTGTCACGAAGCGCGCCGGGCGGCCAATGCCGCCAGACGCTCCCTCACCTCCCGGACCTGTTCTGAGAGTTCGGGGTCTGCGCCCCGCCAGTTGTCGAGCAGCTTCCGGTAGGCATCGCTGGCGAGTGCTGGCTGACCTCGCAATTCGTAGAGCCGTCCAAGTCGCAACAGGGTTGTGCCCAGATGAGCCGCGTCTGGTTCGAAGCGTTGGATGAACGGCGTGCTCACGTACCGGCCGGCAGCTTCAATCGCGGCATCCACGTTGCCAACGTGCTCCTCTGCTTCGGCCAGCTGTGGAAGCACGCAGATCGGGCACTCCGACGTTCCGGCGGCCGCTGCGCGCAGTGCCACGACGGCCTCGGGCCAACGGCCTTCGGCGCCCCGCACGATGCCGATCAAGTGCTGTCGCGCTGCCTCAGACTCATGCGCTGCCGTCGAATCATCGAGAAGCTGGCGCGCCTCGGCGGTGAGACCCAGGGCAGCGTAGAGACTCGCCAGCTCAACTCGAGGTACGTCATCGGCGGAGAGACGAGCGACTGGATAGATCGCCAGCGCTCGCCGCACGCTTGCGCGTGCATCTTCCGGGCGCCTGCGGTACCGGAGGTCCAGCCATCCACGGACCACTGCGCTCCACAGGTACTTCCGTGGGGAGCCAGAGCTCTGCGCCAAGCGCATGGATTGGTCGAGGTGTTCGCGCGCCGACCGGAGCTGACCGGTGAGGAGTTCAATCTGTCCGAGCGTCTGAAGGGCGTCGATACGCTGAACACTCGCTGTCACGGACTCGAGGCGACGTTGCGCGTACTCCTCGGCCTTGGGCCAGTCAGGTTCTGCTGCGGCGACGTATATGCGAGTGAGGCCAACGACCGGATGGTCTGGGAACCGGCGTGACGCGTCGTCGAGCACTGACCGAGCGTCGGCGAAACGGCCGCGAGCCGCCAACCCCTCGGCGAGGACGAGCCGAGCATTGACTTGCGTCGAGTCTGCGGCAATCACGCGTCGAAAGAGGGTCTCGGCTGCGGCGTGCTGGCCCAGCGACGTGAGTGTGAGGGCGAGGTTGTTGTTGGCCGCAATGTCGTCTGGGTAGAGCGCAAGGAGCGACCGATAGGCCTCGACCGCGCGGTCGTACTGTTGTGTCACGTTGCGGTAGTAGCTGCCCATGACCAGGTATCGTTCCTTCACCGTCAAGCGGTCTCGGTTGGCGAACGCTCTGCCTAACGCGTCGGTGGCGCGCGCAGGCTCGCCGAGGACACCGTACGTCGACCCGAGCATACGGTATGCCGTCGCGAAGCCCGAATCGATCGCCACCGCCTGTTCGAGCATGGCGACTCCATCGGCCCGCTGACCCAGGTCGATGAGTCGTAGCCCCTCGGTGTACTTGCCCAGCGCGGAAAGGGAGGCTGTCGTCACTCGACTCAGTGGCAAGGCCGCGCTCACTTGCGTGAGGCTCTCTCCAATCCGATGTCGGAGCGATCGAGAGAGTCGTTCGATGGCGGGAATGACGTCCGTGCTGTCGCGCGCTACCTCACGAGCCGCCGCCAACTCATCTCCATTCGGCGCTGCCACCAACCGTGCGGTCAAGACAGTCGTTGAGCCGACGGCGTGTACATCTCCAGTCACGAATCCCTTCACTCCTTCGCGAATGGCGATCGCTCGAGCGAGCGAGTCGTCGATCGCGACCTCGACCGGATGGTCCAGTAACCGCACGGCAGCGCGTACCTGCGCGGTCGTCAACACGCGCAGTCGTGGGGACTGGGCCAGGTCGACTCGCAGCGCGTTCGCGACGAGTGCACCGAGCTGCGTGTTGGGCGTCACGTCGACAAAGTCCGTGACGAAGATGCGATCCGGTGGCGAGACGGCGCTCGGGCCGCTTGGACCTCCGTCGGGCCAACTCACGAAGGCGATTCCCGCGACCGCAAGCACGGCGATCCCACCAGCGACAACCTTCCGCCAACGGGGTTTTGAAGGTGTGACGGAGGTGCGCTGTGGTTCGACCTTCACGGCCGGTACCGACGGCAAGTCGGTGGGCGGGAGGACCTCCAGTGATGGACGCATGTCGGGGCGCGCCGGAATCGCAGGAAGTCGAGTGCCAGCGCGGATCGACGCGATCAGGGCTTCGGTTTCCGCGGATGGTGCGATCTCGAAGCGCTGTTGCAGCAGCTGACGGAAGCGTGCCGCCTCGGTCACCGCGTCTGCGCGGCGGCCGTTGTCGTCGAGGAGTGCCAGCAAGGCGCGGACTGCCGCCTCATTCTCGGGGTCGATGTCGCAGCGCCGGCGCGCTGCGCCGATGGCGGCATCGACACGTCCCTCCTGCGACTCGCGTTCGGCTAGGCGACGCGCCGCCTCGGCGGCCGCGGTTCGGAGGCGGGTACGCGTGCGATCAATCCACTCCTCGAAGTCTGGGGACACGCCGCGGATGAAGACGGCGTCGAGAAACGCGCCGCCGTAGAGCTCAACAGCTCGCGCGTCATCGCCCGCTTCGGCGGCCTTTTCGAGCTCGGTAGCGTCGCACCAAAGCCGTCCGTCGACGAGGGAGACCTGGTCGTCGCCAAGCGTCTCGATCGCATCGTCGCCCAACTGCTGTCGCAGGTGGTGCAACGCCTGCCGGAGCGCATTCCGCGCCTCGTCTTGCGTGGCTTCGGGCCAGAAAAGCGCAACCAATGCGTCTCGACGCTGGGAGCCACGCGGCCTTGCCAGCGCGAGATACGTGGCTAGCGCTAGACGCTTCGGCTGTGTGGCGACCACCGCGCCTGTCGCGTGGTCGCCAGCGCGCAACTCGAAGCGTCCCAGCGTAAAGAGTCGGGTCATGGCCGGTCGGTCGACAGCAAGAGTGCCGTTATTTGGTGCGGTAACGGCGGGCAGCAGACCGGCGTAACGACCGGCCTGCATCCTGAGCCCACACACGAGACCGGAGAGCTCAGGATGAAGCATCAAACGAAGGGTGCATTTCGCGGAAGTCAACCATATGGTCGCGTTCGCACGCTTGCCTGGGCACTACTTGGTGCAGCGGCGTGCGCTGGCAGCGAACAGTCGTCGGACCAGGCGGTGACGCGCGCCGACGCACCGACTCTCGCGACGCAGCCGCTCGCGGCCGACCCCTGCTTATGGGTGCCACCTGGCGACGTCGGGGCGCTGCTCAATCGAAAGCTCAAGGGAGTTCCCGTGCGGGTCGTGAGTGCGGAGTCGATCACTCCGTCCGCGACCGGCTCGGGCTGCATGTATGAGCTGGAGCCCGCGTCGGGGGGGACGGCTGGGCAAGTCTCGGTGGAGGTGAAGATCGACGGTGTCGAGATGGAAGCAGGACTTGGCGCGTCGCCGGGGGGTCACCTTGCCTCACCCAACAGAGAGTGGTCCAAGACGTGGGACTGGGTCGGTGGCCTGCCGGCCGGGCTCTTTGCCGGACGCCGTGGATACGTCGGGGTGCTGATAGCGATCAACGACATCGCACTCGCGCCGAAGGACGTCGAGCCACTGGCGTCGCGTGTGCTGGCGAAGGTGCCCGACCTCCCGTTCGCAAACGCACCTGGCGATGCAGCTGCCGCCGGCAGCACTCCCGATCCCTGTGGCCTGGTCTCACGGACCGAAGCGGAGTCGGTACTTGGCACACTGAGCTTCGCGCCTTACCGGTCGCACGAGTCGACGCCGGTGGCCCACGGCGATGGTTCGAGCTGCACGTACTACACGTCCGGGCACCACGTCGTCGTGCTGACGCCGAGTTGGAGCGATGGCAAGACACTGTTCGGCATGATGCGTGGCATCGCCGGCCTCACACGAACGGTCACTGGCGAACGCGCCACAACGACCACGACCGGCCCATGGGACGAACGCACGACTGGAGTGGCCGGCACGCAGTACTTCCTCAAGGGAGACCGCATGTTGGAGCTGCAACACCGCGCGTCGGGGCTGGATGACGCCGCGGCCCTCCGCCTGGCGCGCATCGCGCTCGCACGCCTGTGACACCAAACGATTCCTGACATTCACCCTGGAGAACACACATGTCGCGGCAACGAATTCTTCCAGTCGGGCGGGCACCATCCGCACGATGGCTCCTGATCCTGGCGCTGGCCGTTCCGTCCCTTGCCTGGGGTCAGCAGGCGCGGAGTCAGATCGGCGTGCTTCCGTTCATTGATGGCACCGGTGGCACTGGACGCGCCGCGGGAGTCGCGGCCAGCCAGACGTTGATCGACGAGCTGGCGGCGGGTTCGCGATTGATCGGCGTGGCGATCGCCGACTCGTCAGGCGCGTCGACCATCGACCAGGTGCGCGCCATCGCCCTGGGGAAGGAGCGAGGCATGCCCTTCGTCTTCGTCGCCACCGTCCTTGAGGCATCGAGCAAGGAGTCGAATCGAAGCGGTTGGCTCCCACGCATAAAGGGACAGACGCTCCACCTCGCAGTTCACTCGATCGAGGCCAAGACCGTGCTGCAAGGTGCGCTCTATGACGTGGCGGGTGGGCAACGTCTCTTCACCACCACCACCACGGGTTCGCACAAGGACAGGGCGTACGCCGGTCGCGTCTGGTCCTCCTGGGGCTCCTGGGATGTCGGCGATCACTCGGCGTTCCTCGCGTCGCCGATGGGCAAGGCCTTTCTCGAGGCCTCCCGTGAGATGGTGAAACAGATCGTTGAGGCCGCGAGCACACGTGAGTCTACTCACTGATTGGAGAACCCATGCGTAACCTGACGATACCGCTCGTCGCGAGCCTTGGTCTTTGCCTTGCCGCCACGACCGAGGCGCCTAACGCTCACCGGGAGACCGAGGCGGCGATGGTCCGCCTTGAGGCTCGCATCGCCACGCTCGAGCATGCCGCGATGCAGGGGCAGACGGTGCGGGCGCCATTCCTGGTGGTGGACCGGGACGGTAGCCCAATTCTAAGTGTGCAGGGTGGAGACGAGCGCAGGGTGTGGTTCGGCGATGAGGATCGCGGCGGAAGCGTGGAGTTGACGCTGACGGGCGAGCATGGCGGCGTGGTGAGCGTGCGCGACGCCAGGAATGCCGTGCGTGCCGCCATGATCGCGTCGACGACGTACGGGCAGATTCGTACGACGACGAGCTCACACTCAGCGTACCTCACCTCGGATGAGAAGACCGACGGCGCAGCACTGAGCCTGTTCACGGGAGAGGTCGTCAGCGCGCGCCTCAGGTCCGGCGTGGAAGGTCACGGTGCATTGGTACTTAGCGACAAGTCGGGCACTCAACTCGTACGCGCCGGCGTGTTGAAGGCCGACGGGCCTCCCGTCGGCGTGGTATGGACGGGACCGCGCGCTCGGGCTGGCACCGCGGGGCCGCCCAGCGTCCTTCAGGGCGCCAGGTAGCGCCGCCAAGCCATCCGGATGTGCGTGCACCCTCGCACCTCACACCTCACACCCTTGGAGTGTTCATGCTGCGTCGTCTTTCCTATCGGCTGCCCTTGCTGCTGTCGATCCTGCGCTCGTTAGGTGCCAGGGGCGCGCCGATCCTTTCGTCACCTCGGCCAGTGCCACTCATGCGCCTGCATCGATGCCTACTCGCACTCGCACTGCTTCTGCTCTCCAACGCTGGAGCAGGCGCGCAATCGGTCAGCTCGCTGCAAGCGCAGTTGAACAAGCTGGCCGCGGCGCAGAAGAAAATGGACTCAACCCTCGCTCGACTCGAGTCGCGCCTCGTTAAGCTGGAGGACGCAGGCGAGGAGGCGGACAAGCAGGACGCCGCGGAAGAGGCGGAGAAGGAGGAGGCAGCCAAGACGCTGGCGTCGCTCGAACGCCGTGTCGCCGCACTCGAACGAGCGACTTCCGCCAAGGGCAGTGGTGGAAACGCCGGTGCCGGCTCCTCTCGAACCGTCCGCGCCCCATTCGTGGTCGAGGATGCTGACGGCAGCGTGATTCTCCAGGTGACTGGCGGGAAGACTCCACGCCTCGTGATCGGTGAGGAGAAGGGCGGCCAGGTGGAGCTGGGCACGGGTTCGGCCGGTGGTGGCGTCGTGCGAGTGCGTGATGCGTCGAACACCGATCGGGTGCTGCTGATTGGGTCCGAAGGTCATGGCCAGATCCGCGCGGTCTCGAGTGCCCACTCCGCAGTGCTCACCTCGGACGATGGTGAGGGTGGTGCAACACTGTCGCTCTTCTCGGGCAATACGCCGAGCGCACGGATCCGTTCGGGCGTCCAAGGTTTCGGTGCGTTCATCTTGACCGACGCCGGAGGGGAGCCACTGGTCTTCGCGGGATCGATGTCGTCAGGCGGCAGCTATGTCGGGACCGTCAGGGCGGGCCCTCGCGCCAGGGCGGGATCGCTCGGCCCTCCCAGCATCCTTCAGGGCGCGCGTTAGGCTCTGTCTCCATTCGGTCGTGACCGAACCGGACATCCATCGACCCCACTGACCACTCTCGATGACCTACCATGCATACACGAAGCACAGTACGCCACGCCGCTGGCCGTCTCGCCACCGCCGTCGGCCCGGGCACTCCCGCCAGGAGCGAGGTGACGATGCGAAGATCTCCTCCGATGCATCCGCTAACGGGAACCACGCTCGTCGCCACCCTCGTCATGCTCGGCTGCGCGGGTCCGGTGCCACGAGACGAAGCGAGCACACACGAACCGATCGCGGCGCTGACCGCGACGGCCGTGGATGCTGGTACGATCGTTACCGGTCAGCCCTGCGACACGGTTCCGAGTGCCGCCGAGGAGGTGACCGAACAACAGTCCGCCACCATACCGATGGTGGAAGGCCTAACGCTTGGCAGCATTTGGGTCGGCCCCGACTCGGGCACCACGGACTTCGACCACGAGTGCCTCACGCAGGTCACGGCCGTGGAAGCGAACCGCGTGATCTTCATGAGCCGGTGTTCCGACCCACGGGACTCGAGCGGCGTCCGTCGCCGCACGCAGCTCTGTCGCGCCGACCTTCGCGAAGGCGCGATCTATCGCACACAGTTCGGGCCTCGTATCCCGGATCTCGTGGCGGGTAGCACTATGAGTGTGTTGTCGCGCCGGGCCTTTCGGGAGTTACGCACACGCGGGCAGACGCACATGCGCCAGGTGCATCTCATGGCGTCAAGCTACCAGACTGGCTCAGAAGCACCAGATCCCGATGCCACCGTCTATGTCACTGAGGATGTTGCCGGTTCGCTCCGCCGGACTGGCACCGGCACGGCAACCGTTCAGCTGAACGACTCGCTCGTCAAGCTGCCTGTCATTCACGCCGAAGTGACCCTGCACGACAACGAGGGCAAGATCCCAGACCAACGGGAGCGACTCACGATCCTCGACGACGAACGCGTCCCGATCGTGCTGGATAACCAGCGCGAGAGCACGGCGGCCGGCATCCGATTTGTCCGAATCACCTGGCCACAGCGCACGTCGCTGGAGCGTGAGCTGGAGCAGGCGCGGGAGAGCGTGGTCTATGGCATCTACTTCGACTACAACAGCGCCGTGATCCGCGCCGAATCGGAGGTCGTGCTGAAGGAGATTGCCGAGGTGCTGCGCACTCACGGCGACTGGACGCTCCAGATCGAAGGACATACGGACTCGATCGGTGGCGCGCAGTTCAACCAGGAGCTGTCCGTGCGGCGTGCCCACGCGGTGCGATCGGCGCTCGGTGAACGCTACGCCATCGACACGACGCGACTATCGGCATCCGGCGCCGGCGCCTCGCGCCCCGTGGATCGCAATGACACGCCCGAGGGCCGGGCACGGAATCGCCGGGTGGAGCTGACGAGGCCATGATGGAGAACGTGCTCACGGTTATCGGGCTCATCGCGTTTGTCGCGCTGTGTTTCGCGGCGGGCCTGGTACTCAACAAGGTCAAGCACCTGCGGTACACGCGGGCGTGGCAGCCGCTCATCGGGGTGATCGGCGGCACGGTCCACGAAGATCCACAGGGGGGCGGGGCGAGCAGCTGGCTCGCCGGCCAGTGGAAGGGCTACACGATCCACGCGAGAATGTCGCCCGGGGTGCGCGCGTGGGAGTGGTCGATTCACCGGAACCTGTTCGCCGTGGGCGTCGCCGAGCAGGACGGCCGTGCGAGCTGGCGAACGACGGGTGGGTTCTCAATGGACGTGACCAGCGAGGATCGCGGGCTTGAGGAGCGGCTTCGCGGCGCTGGCGTACTCGCGCGCCTTCTACAGGCGAGCTGCCTCGACGCGCGCTTCGAGCGACATAGCCGCTACCTGTTTGTCGAGGAGGACGTGGCGCCGGAGTGGGTTCCTCCGACGTCGCGCTTTGTCGTGCTGCTCGACCTTGCCGTGGACCTCGCCCAGCTCCAACGCGAGGCGAATGCATGAACGAGCGATGCACAAAGAATACTGTGGCCGCGATAGTCCGTAGCCACTCTCGGAGGAAGGCCCGAGACGAGCGATCGAGGTTCGTCGGTGGGGCGGTCGGCAGGAGGTCGACCGCCACATCCCCATTTCTGACCGGCGCTGTAGATTCCGTGCGTGACGTCACCGCGCCCTGAACCCGCCAGTCACGCTGCTCCGCAGGGACACAGCGTGGCATGGTTGGCGCTGGGCGACCGCATCGCCGTCACCGCACTCGGCGGCGCCCGCCTCGGCTTTCTTTGGGCTCACGCCAAATCGTGTCGTGGAACTCGGCGCACAGGTGGAGATTTGAGTCAACTGCATCCTTATCGAGTAATGGGGTGGGCCGGCCTGCTGATGGGTGCTGGGGTCATCGCCACGGTCCCGCTGTATTTCACCTATGCGGGCGCGCCACCCGCTTGGAACGTGCTGACGCGCGACTTGTTGAGCCTGATCGTGGCTGCTGCCATGCTGGTGTTCGTTGCGTGCCTGAGCGAGCTCATACGCCGTGCAGATGCAACGAGTGGATGGCTCGCCGCGATTGTCTTTGGTGCAGGTATGCTGTTCGTCGCTGTGGTCCTCGTGACGACGGCATTGGAAGCCGGCGTCGTCTTTGGCACTCCGGATGGTACC
This sequence comes from Gemmatimonadaceae bacterium, assembly GCA_044224875.1. Classification (GTDB taxonomy): domain Bacteria; phylum Gemmatimonadota; class Gemmatimonadetes; order Gemmatimonadales; family Gemmatimonadaceae; genus JABAQJ01. The sequence goes on from JBGAJQ010000037.1 coordinate 10,364, forward strand.
GTTGACCCAACTATCTTCGGGCCGCTGGCCGACGCGAACATCCTGATGCACGGTTCAATCAAGCGACTCCTCACGGTGGTCATGCTGGTGCCTGCAGGGTATGCGGTGCGACGCACTCGAATCCTGCCCGGATGGGTTGCGACGAGTGCGTATGTCATCGCGCTCTGTAACCTCGCGTATGTTCCGTCGCTCTACTTCGGTCGCGACGTCACCAGTTTCTACAGCGCAATCGGCTGGGGCAATACAGCCTTCGTGGCGTCCTTCCTCGGATATTGGGTCCTGGCCGTGGGGATAGCGGCGTTGCGACGATCGGTGGCACCAACCGCCACCGTTGAGTTGCGGGACCGCTGACCGATCGTTTCGAGCGCGCTGAGCCCATGCTGAATCACGACGTCGGCAAAGGGTCGCGCTACTAGCGCCTGCTTCCCGTTCTTCCGCGCGAGACTCGAGAGGGGCTTCTTGGACCCACCGTTTGTCCGCGTAGGCGCGGCCAATCGACAGGTGGGACTGCGCGATATGGGTCGCTATCTACCACCCCGGTCGGAACACCATACCTGATCCTTCCACAGCCCGACCGCTGCGGGACGTCCTGAGCACGACACCGTTGCTCCGCGCCCGCCGCCACCCGTACGTCTCGATGAGGATTCACTCGTGCTGTCCTTCAACAACCGGTACTACCTCTCGCTCGCCCTGCTCACGAGCGCCGCTGCATGCTCGCAGCAGGCAAATGCCAATCCAGCGACCACACCCGCTGGACCGCGAGAACTCGCCATCTCGACCGTGAACTTCGCGTTCAACATGCCTGACACCGTTGCAGCTGGTATCACCAGAGTCCGGCTCACGAACCATGGCCAAGACGCGCACCACGTCCAGCTCGTACGCCTTGACGGAAATCACACCCTCAAGGACCTCATGGAACGACTCGTGGCGCAGGACCGATCCCTGCCGTGGGCCACGTACGTCGGCGGCCCCGAAACGGCGCTGCAGCTTGGGGAAAGCGAGGCGGTCGTCGAGCTGCTCCCCGGCAGCTACGCCGTGATCTGCGTGATCTCCGCGGGTGATGGAATACCGCACGTTGCCAAGGGGATGGCGAAAGCGTTCACCGTCGTCCCGTCGAAGGATGGTGCCGCAACCTCGCCACCGGAGGTGGACATCCGACTCACGTTAAGCGACTACGCCTTCGACTTCAGTCCCGCGCTGACGCGTGGCCGTCATACCCTCCGAGTGGATAACACCGCGGCGCAGCCACATCACGTCGAGATGATTCGACTTCACGACGGGAAGACGTTGGCAGATGCCCAGGCGTACATGCGGACGCGCGCCGGCGACATGCCGTTCGACCTGACGACGGGAACCACTCTCCTCTCCCCAGGACAGGTCAACTATCTGACGGTCGACTTCCTGCCTGGGCATTACGTACTGCTCTGTTTTGCGCACGACGCGACGGACGGGCGGAGCCACCTGATGCACGGCATGATCCGGGAAATGCGGGTCGAGTAGCACGGCGGGGTGCGGTGTCGCGCCGGCGATGGCGGCCGGCGCGGCGCTCGGGCGCCGCGGGCCAGTTCTTTGGGAGAACAATGGCGCACCAACCGACACCTGCCCGTGGGGGTGCGCGATGGCGTGGACCGTCCTGCCATTTGGCGGGATCGGCCAGGCCTGATGTCAGGTAGCCGAAGCGGACGCAACCGTGCTATCTGTGGCGGACCACCGAACCGAGTGTCGTTTCGATTCGAGGCACCCGTCTCGCCGCCAGAGAGCGACCGGGAAGGGCTCGCACTGGGCTGGACAGACGGTCAACTTTCAAGTCGCCCATGACACCATCACGTTAGGCGCGATGGAGAAGCCTTCACTCGCCAGGCCCCGATTTGCTCGCTCGCGCACAGCGTCGCGCGCGCGCACCACGGATGCACGTCAGGCACGAGCCGTGGAGTCGCTGCTCGAGGCCTTTGGCGCCGAGCTCGACTTGCCGACGCTACTCGATCGCGTTGTTCGGCAGGCTTGCCGCCTGTTGCGCGCGCATCACGGTACAATTGGACTCGTTGACGAAGTGCGGAACTGCGTGCGTACCGCCGCGGCCTATCACATGCCAGCATCGGAGCTCGGCTCAGAGATGCGTCCCGGCGAAGGGATTGCCGGTGAAGTGCTGCGAACCGGACGGGCCGTCACGCTCGCACGGTATGGAGATGCGCCGCACCCCATGCAGCCGCGCATGCTGGACCACACCGTGGTGGGGATGCCGATCGTATGGCGCGGACGCATGATTGGCGTTTTTGGGATCGGTCGAGCACCGCGCGGACGTCGTCAGCCCACACCGTTCACAAGGGACGATCGAACGCGCCTCAAGACCTTCGCACGCTCGGCGGCGATCGCCATCACCAATGCGTGGCAGCATCAGGCGGAGCAGGAACGTGCCGAACGCTTCGCGTTGTTGAACCGAGTCGGCCGTATTGTCACCGCCGACCTGCGTCTGGATGAACTACTGCAGCGCGCGGCCGACGCGGTGCACGAGGTACTTGGCTATGACAACACGGCAATTCCGCTGTTGGACCCGGCGGACGCGGAGACGCTCGTCCTCAAGGCATTTGGCGGCGACTACAAGGCACTGATCACTGGGGTGCACACCCAGTCGGTACATCGAGGAGTCATGGGGGCCGCGGTGCGCGAGCGACGCCCGATTCTGGTGAACGACGTGGCCAGCGATCCTCGATACATCGCCCCACCGCGTTCGAGCGGGATCTTGTCGGAGCTGGCGGTTCCGATCCTGTTGGGCGATCGTTGCGTTGGCATCTTGAACGTTGAGAGTCGGAGCCGGTTGGGCTCGCGCGACGTCGAGGCGCTACGGGTCGTTGCGGACCAGTTGGCGGTGGCTATCGAAAATGCCCGGTTGCACGCGGCGGCCGGCGACATCGCGGTGGTGCAGGAGCGCCATCGACTGGCGCGCGACCTGCACGATTCGGTCACTCAGCTGCTGTTCAGCATCAACCTGGTTGCCGAGTCCTTGGCCCCGGCTTGGCAGCGCGATCCGGACGAGGGCCGCCGGCGGAGCCAGCGATTGACCGAAATGAGCCAGGCGGCGCTTACCGAGATGCGCTCCCTCCTCGCCGAGTTGCGCTCGGCGGAAGACGCCACGCATCGACTCTCGTGGGAGGAACCGTCCCAGCGCGTTGCAGCTGTCCGCGACCTGGGCCTTCACACGGCGCTCAAGATGCTGGCGAAGGACATGGCGCGGGATGGTCTCGAGATCCGGCTCAGGGTGGGCGGGCACCCGCCGGCCGACGGCGCGGCGTGCGACGCGGTGTATCGCATTGCGCAGGAGGCGCTGCACAATGTGGCCAAGCACGCCCGCGCGCGGCATGTCTATCTTGCGCTCAAGACCGAGCCAGAGAGCCTGCAGCTGATCGTTGACGACGATGGGGTCGGACTCAGGCCGGGCCGCGGAAACGGGAATGGCGGTGGCATGGGGATCACGTTCATGACGGAGCGAGCCATGGTGCTCGAGGGCAGCCTGTCAGTGAAGCCGCGAGCAGGGAAGGGCACACGCGTGCTCGTCTCGATACCACTGCGTCCGGCGCCAGTGGTCGGGAGGCTGGGATGAGCGACCCCATCAAGGTCATCATCGCCGACGACCACAACGTGGTACGCGAAGGACTTCGCATGATTCTCGCCGAAGCCGAAGGCATCGAAGTGATCGGTGAAGCGGCGGACGGTGAGGAGGCCGTTCGTGTGGCGCGACAGCGGAAGCCGGATGTGGTGCTCATGGACCTCCTCATGCCCCGGTTGGACGGTATTCAGGCTGCCAAACGCCTGGCGGAGGAAGGGCTCGCATCGCGAGTGTTGATCCTGACGAGCTCGGCCACGGCCGAGGGCGTGGGTGACGCGGTCCGCGCGGGTGTGGCCGGCTATCTCATGAAGGACGTGCAGTCCGTCGACTTGGTTGCCGCGATTCGCAATGCGGCGGTCGGGATCCCGACGCTGCACCCACAGGCGCAACGCCAACTGATGCGCGAGGTCGCGACACCGGTCGCGCGCTCGCCGCTGGACGTGCTCACGCCGCGAGAGCGCGATGTCCTGGGCTTGATCGTCGCCGGCCTGAGCAACAAGCAGATCGCCGGCCGGCTCTCCCTGAGCGCTGGGACCGTGAAGGGCTATGTGAGCGAGATCTTCCAGAAGCTTGGTGTGGGTGATCGAACGCAAGCAGCGCTCCTGGCCGTGAAGCATGGCATCGAGCGTCTGAACGGCACAGCCTAACGGCTGAGGTTCGCAGGCGCACCGCCAATCGGCAGGGTGACCCATCTCCCGTGAGGGTGTATCGAGGTCGCCCACACATCATGCCGGCGACCTGTTGATCGCCCGCTCTCCCGGCTCCACGGAAACGACTTCCTTTCTCCGCGTCCAACCATCTCGGCGCTGGAGTCAGGGCGCCCGTCACGCATCGGTGGGCGCTGCGGCGCCGCCGTGCTCCATCGGAGTTCGAATCATGTTGCGTTCTTCCTGGACCGCCCGTCACGCGCTAACCATTGCGCTTGCCCTAACGACAACCGCCTGCGGCAACGACTATGGCAGTGATCCGGCCGCGCCGCTGCCACCCGCTACGACGCTCAGCGCTTCCGGTGACATCGCCGCCAAAGTCGCCGAGTTCCGCGCCCTCCTCGGCGAGCCTCTGAATGGAGGCACCGCGGGACAACAGCCCAACGGACGCCGCGAGCTGAACTGGGACGGCGTCCCGGCGGCATTCACCAACACGAACACATTTCCTGCCGACTTCTTCAACGTGAACTCCAAGCGCGGCATCGTCACTACGTCACTTGGCACCGGCCTCCGCGTCAGCGACACCGACTTCTCAGACGTGCAAACGCAGTACGGCGGCGACTTCGATGCCTTCAGTCCGTCCAAGACCTTTGCGGCCATCGGCAGCAACGCGATGGATGTGACGTTTCGCGTCGCCGGGGATACGACGACGGCAACCGTGCGCGGGTTTGGCGTCGTCTTCAGCGATGTGGACGTGACAAACTCGACGCGGCTCGAGTTCTTTGACCTGACGGGACGAAGGATCGCGACGGCTTTCGCGCCGGTGCGGTCGGCAGCCGGCGGCCACTCGTTCGTCGGTGTGACCTTCGCCACTTCGCTCGTGGCGCGTGTGCGGATTACGTGCGGACAGGCGCCAGTCGGTTCGGTCGCCGACGTCTCGAATGGTGGCACGGTCGACTTGGTAGTAATGGACGACTTCCTATACGCAGAGCCAACCAAACCATAACGAGCGCGCATTGCGGGCTGGGCGTCCGTTCCGTCCAACCCGCAACGCCGCGCTGGAGATGTATAGCAATGAGTGTGATGAACTATGTGCTTGGGCACGAGCTCGAGGAGTTGGATCGCCTCGTCAGGCAGTCGCGGTTGTTCAATCCGTTGACCCGGGAGACCCTGGAGAACGCCGGCCTCCGGTCCGGTATGCGCGTCCTAGACATCGGCTGCGGTGTTGGGGATGTGTCATTCCTCGCATCGGATCTGGTGGGGGAATCCGGCAGCGTATTTGGTATCGATCGGTCGCCAGAGGCGGTACGCATGGCCAGGCGCCGTGCACTCGAGCAGGATCGGCGAAACGTGCACTTCGACGTAGCCGAGGCGGATGACGTGGCTCCACCGCACCAATTCGATGCGGCGATTGGCCGATTCGTGCTGATGTATCAGAGCGATCCGGTGGCCACGCTCCGGCGCGTGGCAGGTTACGTGCGACCGGGCGGGATTATTGCCCTGCACGAGCTCGACCTCGCCCGAGGGTTTGACTCGATGCCGGAATGCGCCCTTTGGGACCAGACGGCGCTGTGGGTCCGCGAAGTGATGCGCAAGTCGGGCGTTCAACTGCGTGCAGGGTTGTGCCTGCCGGCATGGTATCGTTCGGCTGGGCTCACGTTCGGGGGCATACGGATCGATTCACTCGCGACACAAGGTCCGGACTCCGATGCCTACTACATTCTGGCCGCCACGGCACAATCACTGTCGCCAGCTGCCGAGGCCCTCGGTATGGCCGGGGAACGTGAGGACGCACTGGAGCTGGCGGAGAGGATTCGCGAGGAGGTCCTGAGTCAGCGCGCCATCGTGACGACGCCGCAGGTGGTCGGCGCGTGGGCGCGGGCCGCGTAGTCGCACCAGCTGTCGACCGAAAGGTTCGCGACGTCACCTGCGACGAGCGGGCGACGTCGCCACCTGACGAGCGGTGAGCACCCCGAGCCGTTGCACCGCCCGCTCCCGCCGCACCTGGAACGCCGGGTCGGCCCGCTGCCACGCGCGCGCCACCGCCGCGTAGTGCACCGCGGCACTGTCGCGTTCCCCCGCGCGGTCGAACGCCTCTGCCAAACGCTCGTGTAACTCCGTACGCGTGATGTAGAGGTTGGCCGCGTCGAGTTCTCCCCGCAACGCGGGCTGCAGGGCGGCCACGGCCTCACGCGGTCGTCCGAGACGCAGGAGCACACTCCCGAGTTCGTAGTTCACTCGCGTGAAACCGAGCGTTGGCGAGACGATCGCCTGGCGGAACTCGGGAACGGCGGCCTCGTCACGGCCGGCGGACAGCTCCAACATGCCACGGAGGTAGTGGTGTAGCTGGCGATCTCGGCCAAACAGGCTGCGCCGTCCCCATTGCTCCACGCTGTCGGCCAGACGGCGTACGCGGGCGGTGTCTCCGGCGGCAGCCCAGGCCATTCCGGCCAGCGTACCGTACCACGCGCGATGCCGCCAGATGTGGCCTTCGGCAAAGATCGTCGTGTCGGGCGGCGGCGTCTCTTCGAAGATGCGGGCCGCCTCACGACCCTCTCCCCGCGCCATCGCCAGGAGGGCGGCGTTGTATCTGTCGGGTTCTCCCTGGAACGCGCGCTCCGGAGCGCTGCTGAGGCGCCCGTTCTGGTGAAACACCGCCGCCTCGCGAAGGCGGCCCTGGTTCCGCAGCGAGATCAGCTGATACCAGCGCGCGTTGGTGCCATCGATCGGCGTTGTTGACCACAAGAGCTGCGGCAGCGTCGCCTCAAACGTCTCATATTGCTCGAGGCGCAGGTCCATGATCAGCTTCCACGCGCGGTCGACGGAGTTGTGCGCCATGAGCTGTCGGTACAGCTGGTAGGCGGACGTACTGTCTCCGCGACGCGCGTGCGCCACCGCGAGGGCGTAAAGGGGCGCACGGCCATCCGGCCGGATGGCCAGTTGTCGATGCGCGGTGCGCACCGCTGCGTCCAGCGAGTCCGCCCACAGGTATACCCAGCCGAGCAAGTTCAAGTGATCGCACAGCCGACAGGTACCTGACGATGGCTCGCTCCGCTCGTCCAACGCGATGGCCCGCTCGATCGCCTGCACCGAGCCTGACCAGTCGCCTAACGTGCACAGCACATGACCCAACGCCAGGTGCGATGACGGATCCTCTGGATAGCGCACGGCCAGTGACTCCGCCACGGCAACCGCCGCCGGGTCCATATCATCGCCGAGCACGTTGGCCGTGATCAGGAGTCGCTCTCGCTCGGGAGCGCGTGCCGCGAGCCGCAGCGCCACTCGCCGGGCGACGGCGGCGTGCCGGCCGTCGGGCGTACGATCGCCAACCGCCGCCGCCAGCAACGCTTCGTAGTACGCGGCCATCGCGAACGTCGAGTCCTCCCCGAGTGCGCTCCGCATCAGCCGGCGGGCTGACGTCAGGTCGTCCTGCAGGTACGCCCGCAGTCCCTCCTCGTACAAGCGATACGCGATCGCCGATGCGGTTGTGGCCGACCCGATCGATGACGGTGGAGACGGCAATCGAAAACGGCGCGCCAGGAGCGCGGTGGCTGAATCCACAAGCAGCATGCGGTTGGCGGCCCTGACCGTAAACGCATCCCGCAGCACCCCACTGTGGAGCTCAACGCGTTGCAGCTCCAGCGCCAGACCGCCCGGTTGTGCCAGCAGGCGCCCCTCCAGCAGCTCCGACGCGCCAGCCCGCCGCGCGGCCTCGGCGTACGCCGCCGCCGTGTCCGACCCGCTACGCAACAGCGCGAGCATCCGCGCGTTGGGCACGACATGCAGACCGTCCACACGGGCCAAGTTAGTGGCAAGCATGTCGGTGAACACCAACTCCGCGCGCGTGGAATCGGCCGCGCCCGCCGCTCGCACGAGGCCCACGGCGAACACGGGGGGAGCGTCGGCGCGTGCGATGCGGTCACGACTCAGAACGGCCACGGCCACGGCGGCAACCGCAAGGGTCATCGACGCCGCCTGCACCCTTCCCAAAGCCCACGTTTTGCTCGAACGGGAGCCAGAGGCGGTACCATGCGCGATCGACGACGGCACATCATTCGCGTCGCGAGGCGAGTCGTCAGGCGCAACAACGCGGGCACCAGTGGGGGTCGAAATCGCGGCCGGCATCGCCCGTAGTTCGGCTTCGATGCGCTGCACTTCAGGATCCGGTTCGACCTCCAACTCTCGGCGGATCACGGTCTCGTGCTTGCGCGCGAACGCCAAGGCCGCAGCGCGATCGCCGCGTGTCGCCAGTGCCTTGAGGTATCCCACGGCAATGCGACCATTGAGTGGGTCCGCTTCGGTCAGGCGTCGCCACCACTCGACGGCCTCGTCGACGCGCCCGGTGCGCGTCGCGTCGGCCGCCAAGCCGATCAGGGCGGTCGTGCGCATGCCGGCGATCCGGTCACGTTCCTCATCCGCCCAGCGCTGGAAGCCGGGTGCGCCGGCAAGCATGAAGCCTTCGAGAAAGGCCCCTCCTTCGATCGCTATCGCGCGTGCCCGATCTCCAGCAGCAACGGCGCTCTTGAACGCGGACACGTCGGAATCGATGGTGGCTGGATCCAGGGCCAGAAGCCGTCCCGGCGTACGTACCACCTCGTGACCGAGTTCCTGGCGGAGTCCGTACAGCGCTTGCCGCGCGGATTGCCTCGCCCGTTCGTCGTCCGACTCGGGCCAGAACATCGTGACGAACCGATCTCGCGAGATCCCGCGCTCACCGCTGGCGGCGATCACTGCCAGCATGGCAAGCCAAGACCGCCGCAGGTGCGGTACGGCATCGCTGCCGTCAGCTTCCAGTCTGAGACCGCCAAACGTGACGAGGTGGAGCACGGTAGTTCACGTTGTCACCGCGGCACGCGCCTGTCAAACGACCCTTGCGGCTGACGGCAAGCGTCAACCACCAGTAGAACTCCCCGTCATGCAGCTGACATGGCGCCTTTTTCGGCTGATGACGAAATGTTGACGCTGGATTGCCAACCGCGTTGACGTCCTCAAGCCATGATCCCCCAGGGGATTCTCGCGGCTACTCGAGGAGGAGGGGTCATGCGCGTCAGGCACGTGTCGTTCCTTGTGGTCGGGCTCGCACTCGGGCTGACCTATGGCCCCCCCGCCAGCGCCCAGTTCGGCTCCTTGCGGCAGCGTGCCGAGGCGGAGGCGAAGAAGCGGATGGACGCGGCAGCCAAGAAGGCCGCCGAGGATAGCGTCAAGAAGAAGGCGGCGGCTGACAGCGCAAGGAACAAGGCTGCCGCCGATTCAGCGGCCAAGCCCGGAACCGCGGAACCGAGCGCACCGAGCAGTGCCGGGGCTGGAACACCGGCGTCGTCGTCACCTCAGGCTCAAGGGAGTTCCGCAAAGTCGAATCCGAAGATCTGGGAGAACTACGACTTCGTGCCTGGAAGCAAGGTCCTCCTCTTTACCGACTTCAGCGAGGACCGCGTTGGCAACTTCGCCCGCGGGCTGCGGTACTCCGGTGGCGCCCTGGAAGTTGTTGAGCGTGACGGCATCAAGATGCTGCGAAGTACGGCTCGGTCGACCATGCTGGTCCCTGTAGGAAGAAAGCTTCCCGAACGATTCACCCTGGAGATCGACATCCTGCCTACGGGAGAGCATCAGGGCGACCAGCTCGTAATCGAGGGCGGCAAGGTCCTGACGCGCGGGGATCGCTCGGCCGAGGTCACGTGGACGCCCAAGGGGACGTTCATACTCGGAGGAGGTCAGGATCAGGCCACGAGTCCCGTGGCGATCCCCGAATCGGTTCGCCCGCAATTGATAGGCAATGTGGTGCACATCCGCGTCCTGATGGACAGCGCGTACTTCAAGATGTACATGAACGAGCGACGGATGTACAACAACCCTGACCTGCCGTTCGTTCGAGACAGCGTCATTCGCGTGATGGTGAGTGGCACCGAGGAAAATCCAACGTTCGTTACGTCCATCCGTCTGGCAGAGAGCGAAACGGACGTGATGTACGATGCGCTGAACGCGAAAGGGCGATGGGCAACGCACGGCATTCTGTTTGCGACGGGGAGGGCAGAGCTGCAACCGGAGTCTCGGTCGGTGCTGAAGGAGATCGCGGCGACACTCAAGCAGCATGGTGACTTGAAGGTGCTGATCGAGGGGCACACGGACAACGTGGGACCACCGGCGTCGAACCTTACCTTGAGCGATGCGCGGGCGACGTCAGTGAAGGCGGCGCTGGTCAGCGAGTACGGGATTGATGGTGCACGGATCACGACGAAGGGGCTTGGCGATACGAAGCCGGCTGTGCCTAACGCGACTGCCGTGGGTCGAGCGCAGAACCGTCGGGTGGAGGTCGTCAAACAGTGAAAGTGCACCTACCGCTGGGGCGGCGAACGTTCTCGCGTTGGTGCGGATGGATCGCGGCGGCCCTCGCTTTGTCGCCGCTGGAGGCCACGGCCCAGCCCGTACGCGTCGAGTACGATGTCGTGTTCCGCGTTCAAGTCAGCCCACTAGATGTCAACTGCGCCTGGAGCGGCACGGACGTGCTGACAGGCACCCTGACCGGTTACGAGCCGGTACCCAGGGGAGCCACACGCTTCTACGTCGGCACACTCGTTCGAACGACTCGGATCAGCCACTGTGGTTCCCGCACGAATGCGACCACTGGGACCGACGTGGTGTGCAGCATGAGCATTTCCGGCGATGGCCTACCCGAGGTCATGTTCAGCATTGAGGACGGGCAGAACGAGGGCTATTTGCAGCACATCAGCAATCGCGCCCAATTCGCTGCGCTGCTGGCGACCGTTCGTCGCCCCGTCGCGCAAATCGGATCGTCCGTGAACGGCACTTGTGAACCAGCCGAGATGGCGCAGATGCAAACAGAGTATGACTTGGGGCAAACCGGAGGGAGCCCCAGCGGGCAACCGATCGAGTTTTCGCGTTTCCCACCTGCGGCTTACCCATCCACGTTCCCTGCGAATCCCCCGCGAACCACGTGGTCGCTAACCGTGACTGCCCGTCGCCCGTAGCCAGGGCAGTCGCCCGTCACGCAGCGATCCTCCGACCACTACCAGAATGCCAACGCTGCTCGCCCCTACCGCATGGCGACGGATCACAGTCTGCCTGCTCACGCTGCTGACAGGAGAAATTCTCGGCGCGCAAACCGCGAATGCGACCCAACGGCGCTCGGGCTGGTTACCGCGCGTCGTGCAGTGGCAGGGCGCCACGCCCGTGCAACGATCGACCGCCATGGCCACACTGGAGCGGTTCGAGCAAATGTTGCTCCAAGTGCCCGGACTGGCTCAACCAGTCGGTTACGAGGTTGAGCCCGCGTTCGCCGGCGGGCATCGCCCACTCGGTCCAGGTGGAACGCCGATCGCCGACGGCCTCATTCGCTACAACCTTGGGCTCACGATGTTCTATCCACGGCGGGCCCAAGCCGAGGGCCGGACGTGCATAAGCTTCGTGGTGAATGACGATGCGCCGGTGGCGGGGCATCGCGACTCAACGGGGCGAGAGTTCTTTGTCGAGGGCGACCGCGGTACACCGATACCAGGTGCAACCCAAGTGTTAGGCGGGCTGGCCAAAGACCAGACCGAACGGAATGGGACCACTGTCATCTTCACCGCGGCCGGGGTCCAGCCGTGGCGACAGGCGACGCGTGGGGAGCTTCTGAACGCGCTCATCTTCGAGGCCGAAGGAAGCAACGGTGCGCAAAGCGCCGAACTGAAGTCCACGTTCGCAAAGACGCCGTATCAAGAGTGGATGGAAGGCGCCGCGCAGCGCAAACGCGATCGCGAGGTGGCCATCGCCCAATCCGGGCTCGGGGCGGTGAAGGCCAAGGAGATGCGCGAGCAGCTCGAAGCGGTCGAACGAGATGCCACGGAGCGGATGCGGGCCGATGACGCGGCGGTTCGGGAACGCTTTTCCGAAGCGCGCCGAGCGGTCGACAAGTCCGGCGCCGACTTGCGCGCGACGCTGGCCGCCATGACTCCCGCCGAGCGCCGCATGCCCGCGATGGTGAACAACGCGTTGCTCGACTCACCCATGGTGGGTGGATACCACCTGACGACCGACACGATGCCACCGGCGTGGCGGATCCTCACCACGCAGTACGACTTCTGGCGGGCGCGTCGCTCACCGGTGGAGGTGCGGAGCATCCGCGTCACCTTCGTGTTGAGCGGTACCTGCCTCCAGCCGCAGGTTCAACAGGCGGTGCGAGAGGCGTTTGATCGCATCGACTGGAAAGCGCTGCGCGACCTGCTGGAGGTTCCCCGCTGACGGCAGCGAGCAGCGCTGCACTAGAACTTCCGGTTGAATCCCACACGGATCACCTGCGTCTCCAGGTAATCCGTGCTCGCCATTCGGAAGTCGGTGCCTCGGATCTTCCGCCGCAGCTGCATCGTGTTGAGCAGGTCCGTGGCATTCACCACGAGTTCACTCTTGCCACCCTGCACGCTCTTCCGCGCACCGACGTCGAGCGAGTAGCGACTCTCGATGCGGCCCTGAGGGAGCAGGTCGGGCGCGAGGTAGGTGCTGGCTACGCGCACGTCCCACGCAGCCGGCGCCAGGATCGCCGCGTTCACCTTGAAGTTTCCCGAGACAAGACGCTGGCGGGGCGCCGTGTAGCTGACGGGCTCAGGGTACTGGTTGACCACCGTGAACGCCCCCACGGTGTTTCGATACACATTCGCATTGGCCGTGAAGGACACACGCTTCGAGACGGCCTGCTGCCACACCAGCTCCGAGCCCGTGAGCCAGCTGCGGCCGGCGTTCTGGAACACATTGTACAACAACACGCTGCCAGGTACCTGCGTGGCGATGCGCGTAATGGTTGCGTCGATCACCCGATGGTAAGCGGAGCCATACAGGCTCCCGCCATTCCAACTCGTCTTGTATCCCAGGTCAACCGAAGCCGTGAACTGCGGCTGCAACGCCGGATTTCCCACCTTGATCAGTTCCGGTTCGTCGTACTTGGGGAAAATGCGTATGTCCACTTCGTTCGGACGATCAACACGCCGGTTGAAGAAGAGGGACAGCTTCTGCCGCTCATTCACCTTCCAGGCTACCCGCACGTTGGGGAACGGCTGCGCGTAGCGATATCCATCGCTCGTGTACGTGTTGTGATCGGGATTGACGTCGTAGTCCACGACGACCTGCTCGACCCGAAGTCCTCCTTCCAGCTCGATGCGCTGGTTCTCGAAGACGTAGTTGGCGTATAGCGCAGGGATCTGCTCACGATAGGTTGCCCAGCCGCCAGCGCCACTGTCGATCGGCGAGCGCTCACCGGGAAAGAAGTGCATGTCCACGGGGATCGATCGGTAGCGGCCCTTGAACCCGGCCTCCAGCCGACCCTGGCGGAGTGGCCTCGTATAATCGGCGTTGAGATCCACGATGTGCTCGTCAGAGATCAACGCAAACGCATCGCGACCCGTGAAGTCGGGAAGCGTGTTGGTGAAGAAGTACTTCTCGTCCTCTCGATGGAACGAGTAGTTGCCGGTGAAGACGAGCGTGTGTCCCGGTTGCTGGAAGCGACGAGTGAACACGGTAGTGGCGTACGCCGTGTACTTCACCTCGTCCTCCAGGAACTGCCACAGCCGGTATCGGTTGTCCAGCCCGTTCACGAAGTACGGATTGTCGCCCTCGTCGAGGATCTTCTCCCGGTTCAGCAGCGTCGAAATGGCTAGTGTGCTCCCGCCTTGGAAGGCGTGGTCGACGCCGGCGTTGAGTGTGGCGTAGTCGGTCCGACGATTGCGTTTGATCTGCTGCGTGATCACGGTGCCATCATCGTACGTGCGTGTCGCAAACTCGTTCTTGTTGAGCGTCGGTGAGTACAGCCAGTCACCTTGCAAGAACGTGTTGGTTCCGTGCTTCCGGTAGTTGACGGCGAACGACGGGTTGAACTTTGGCGTGGCCTGGTACTGCGGTCGAATCGTCGGGAGATTCTCGCGTTTCTCCCACAAGGCGCCGGCACCGGCCATCACGCCAACCTTGCCGTTGAATCCCTCCTGCTCCTGCTTCCGCAGGACCAGGTTGATTATGCCGGCGCTGGCATTGGCATCGTACTTCGACGAAGGATTGTTGATGATTTCGATGCGCTCCAAGGCGGACGCAGGGAGGTTGTCCAGCCCGACCTGCGTCCCTGCTCCAGTGAGTGCCGTTTGTTTCCCGTCGATTAGCACAGCCACCTTGTCGCTCCCACGGAGCAGCAGCTTGCCGGCCTCTCCGACCGTTACGCCGGGGAGGGACGTCATCGCCTGCAACACGGACCCACCAGCCGTCGCCACAAGTTCTTCCGCCCGGTACGTCTTGCGATCCAACGTGGTCGCGACCTCATCCGCGTCTGCTGTCACCGTCACACCGCCGAGTGACTGTGCCACGCGCGTCATCTGGAGCACGCCGAGGTCGAGGAAAGAACTCAGTTCGCCGATCAGCACACGCTCGTGCAGTGGGGCGTAACCCAAGCTCCGTGCCTCCAGCACGTACACCCCCTTCTTGAGCCCCGTCAGGGTAAACGCCCCCGAGCTGTCCGTCAGGCGCCCCGCCACGAACGCACTGTCTTTCTCCGACTTCAGCTGAACGGTAAGGTACGCCAGTGGCGCCTTCGATTCGGCGTCTCGGATGCGTCCGGACACGGTAACGCTGCCAGGTGTCGCCTGCGCTGCGAGACGGGGTGACGGAGCCGAAATGAGCGCGAGGGCCATGCAGGTCAACAGGACGCGATGCATGCTTTTGCAGCGACCTCGCACCGTATGCCGAATGGGTGTATCTACTGATCTGTCCAATGCACTGCCATCCAATCGAGGTCTACAGAGGTCACCGACGCGACCGCTCTCCCCTGACGAAGATCAAGGGGTGGACGTTACGGTTTCACTACCCCAATCACGCGGCGCGCAATGCGACCCGGGTCCACAACGCACCAGCCGCATCCACCAGGCCTATCGCGATCAGTTGAGGCGGGCCCAATCGCAGTAGGACCAATGTCGTGAACCCGAGAAGGACCAGGACGCGGCCCCACACCGAAGCGCGGAAGAACGCTACCAGGTTCTCTCTCGCCGCGACCACGTAGTAGGCACCCAACACGCCGACTACCACACCCAGCACACGAATCCATACCTCCGTCGTCGGTGCGACTCCGAGCACGCCGAGGAATGCGTTAGGCAGTGTGGCGAGCGCCAGCGCTGTTACAAGAAGGTACAGACCAAATACGAAGACGGAGCGCGCGGCTGAGGTCATGGGAACTCCGGGGAGAAGGGGCAGGCGGCCAGACACCACGAGCACATTGGGCGACTTAGAAGCTACCAGCGCCGTGCAGATAAGCCAGCTTGATGCACCGAGGTTCCGTCGCGCCGCAACGGGGGCTATCGTGGTAGCGCGGGCCGAAAGGTGTCCGTACAATCCCAGCGTACGGCAGCAAGCTGCTGAGGAACGGAAGCGTGCCGCGAACGTCCAGGCGGACGCCAAAGGCCCATCGTCCAAGGATGCGAACTACGTGCACGATCGATTCATGAAGCCGCGCACGGGGGGCGACCGAACACCGCCGCGCGTTGCCGGCAGAGGGAACGTGAGCATCAAATGTCCTCGCGCGCTCTCGCGCGTTAGGCGCACAAGGAATCGGAGGATGCGATGAATCGAAGCTGGTGGTGGCGTTCCATGGCTCCGTGGTCCCTGCTGGCGATCATCGCGGCGGCCTCACTGGGCGCACAGGGTGTTCCAGGCGCGACGGTGCCGGACAGCGCCGACGTGGCGATCCGGGTGACCCTGCTCGGAACGGGACGTCCTGACCCCGCGATCGACCGCTTTGGGCCGAGTACCCTTGTTGAAGCGGGCGGCGAAACCCTGATGATCGACTGCGGGCGCGGCGCCACACAGCGGCTCTGGCAACTCGGCATCCCACTCTCACGAGTCAGTTCGGTTTTCCTGACGCACCTCCACTCAGATCACACGGTAGGATTGCCGGACCTGTGGCTCACTGGCTGGCTGCCAACGCCATTCGGGCGTCGCGCCAAGCCGCTCAGTGTTTTTGGACCGGCGGGCACACGCGGCATGACCGCCGGCTTCAAGGAAGCGTTTGCCTGGGATCTTGATCGACGCGGAAGGGGCGAGGGGCTTCCCATGGACGGCATCGCCTTCGATGCGCACGACGTGGAGCCTGGCGTGGTATTCGAACGGAACGGGTTGAAGGTGACGGCGTTCCTCGTGGATCATGGCGGGCTGTTGCAGCCGGCCTTCGGATACCGCGTGGACTACCGCGGGCATTCGGTCGTCATCTCCGGTGATACCCGTCCAAGCGAGACGCTGGTCGGCGCCGCGACCGGGACAGACGTGCTCGTCCATGAAGTCGTCGCCGCGCCGCCCGCGCTCCTCGAACAATCGGCCACGGCGCGACGCATCGTCGGTTTCCACACACTTCCGGAGGATGCGGGGCGCATCTTCGCCCGCACCCGACCGCGCCTGGCCGTGTACTCACACGTGGTGCTGCTGACGACTGACCCCGCCTTTCCCGCGCCGTCGGTGACGGAGTTGGTCCCGAGAACACGGTCGACGTACGACGGGCCGCTCGAGGTCGGTGAGGACCTCATGGCGATCGAGATTGGCAAGGAAGTGCGTGTGCGCCGGGGCCTGCCGGCGCGGCCGGCCAGCCGCTAGCCGGCGAGCGATCGCCGTGGCGTCGGTGATGCCTAACGACCTCGAGACGGATGAGCCGGCCAGGCAAGCCAGGGGGTGGAGCTCCGGCTGTCGGGCATCACCACACGAAGGGCACACGGCCGGCACGGAAGTCTCTCCCGCGTAAGGCTCGGATGGAATCCGGCCCGCGAATTGACCAGCTTGATCACGATACGACACGTCGACCATGAGCGCACCGGGTTGTAGGTTCCAGTGTCGGTATGCGGTGACGGACGAATCCGCCCGCTGAGCTCCCCCTGGTACGACGACTCCATGCACGCCCGCTCTATTGTTGTTGCGCTCGCCGTCTCCGTGGTCGCCCCCGTCAGCTCGATGGCGCAGCGGCCGGACATGTCGGACCAGGCATTCGCCAGTGCGGTGTCGGCGATCCTCACGCACGATCACTTCGCCGTAAAGTGCGCTGCCGCGAAGGGACTCTCGGCAAAGGACTCAGCCGAGGTGGCGGAGTGGTCAGTCAGGAATCAGGTGAGCCTGGTGCGCGTGCGGATGCGCGAACTCGAGCAGGACCAGGCCGGCAAGCGCGCGCTCGATGATGCAAGGGCGGGCGTGCTCAGGAAGTTCGGGGAGCTGGGGCTCTTCGCGTGTCGCGCCGCGCTGCAATCGACGCGTCGGCCCGAGGCGCAATTCGGCCGAACGGCGCCGCGGATGCTGACTGCGTTGGCCGCCGCGCCTAACGAGCCACCGCGAGCCGTGGTGAATGAGGCATCAACGGGCGAGGTACCGAGTGAAGGGCCGCCGCCAAGGGCGGAAGAGGTAGCAGTTGGAGATTCGGTGGTCGCGTCGATCGAGAGCTTCGGGTTCGACACGCGAACCAAGATGGGCGTTGGGGGGTTCCTCACACTTGACGTCTTCCCCGTGGTGCTGTTTCGGAATGGCGAAGCCTTGAAGGACGTCTCCGGATTGTCGTACCGCGGCGGCCTGCAGGCGCACCGTCAGGCACATCCTGCCGACTGGACGCGTTGGCGGCGAGCGGATGGAAGGTTGCAACTGGCAGGGAGCGGGGGATGGAAGGCGATGGCGTTCACGACCACCTACGCACGCCTGCCGGACGAACTCCGACTGAACGGCCTGTATCGGAACCTGTCGGGCACAGGAAACATCGCCGTCGGTGGCAACAGTCAGGTGGCGGCGTGGAGCGAGTATCGGTTCTGGCCAGACGGCCGCGTGGCGCGCGGCGGTGGCGCCGGTGCGTACGCCGCTTCGGGGGACGCGTCGGTCGCGACGCGACGCGAGGCATCGAATCGCCGCGGTCAATATCGCGTCGAGGGGTTCACGTTGCGCATCGTCTACGATGACGGCTCAACGGAGTCGCGGGTCTTGATTACCGATCCGACGGATCCCAAGGGGGCCATCTGGCTGGACGGCGTCGGGTACGTGCAACGTTAGGTCGCGCCGCCGACCCGCTCTGAGTTTCGCGAGTCCGCGCGCGTCCCCGCCGCATGTGGTGCCGGTTCGCCGCTGCACGCGTCCCCGCCTGAGGTGACGCTTCGCATCGAGGGCGAAACGCCTCACCCCAACGCATTGTCCAACCGCTGGACCCTCGCCACCATTCGTCCATGGTCGACACGCCGCATCCCAACACCGACGCCGTCGCCGAGCGCCTGCAAGAGGCACTCGGCACCGCGTTCCGCCTCGAGCGCGAACTCGGCGGAGGCGGCATGTCCCGCGTCTTTGTGGCGCGTGACGCGGCGCTGGACCGTCGCGTGGTGGTGAAGGTGTTGCCGGAAACCATCGCCGAGGGCCTGTCCGCGGACCGCTTTCGCCGCGAGATCATGCTCTCCGCCGGACTCCAGCATCCGAACATCGTTCCCGTGATCGCTGCGGGCGACGCCAGTGGGTTGCCGTACTTCGTGATGCCCTTCGTGGAAGGCGAGTCCCTGCGAGCGCGCATTGCCCGCGGCCCGCTGTTGGTTCCGGAAGTCGTTTCCATCCTCCGCGACGTGGCCCGCGCGTTAGGCTACGCGCACACGCGCGGGATCATTCATCGGGACATCAAGCCAGACAACATCCTGCTGAGTGGCGGCGCCGCGGTGGTGGCCGACTTCGGCGTGGCCAAGGCATTGGTGGAGAGCACTCCCGGTGCCAGCGCCGGAGACACGGCGCGCACGCTCACCCGCGTCGGAATGTCGTTAGGTACGCCCGCTTACATGGCCCCTGAGCAGGTGGTCGCCGACCCGCAGATGGACCACCGGGTGGACATCTACTCACTCGGCGTCATGGCCTTCGAGGCGCTCACCGGTCGCGCGCCGTTTGCCGGGGACAGTGTGGCAGAAGTGATGTCGGCGCACCTCACTCGCGCGCCGGAGCCATTGGCCACCGCCCGGCCCGGCACGCCGATTGCCCTGGCGACACTGGTGGCTCGCTGCCTGGAAAAGGATCCGCGCCAGCGACCGGCAAGCGCCGAGGAGTTGTTGCGCCTGCTGGATGACCCCGCGGTGGTGAGTGGGGCCGTACCGTCGTTGGCCTCGGTGCCCGCGGTGCCACGCGCCAAGTCGTCCAGCCGCGGGTTGGTGTTGGGCGCCGTCGCGCTGGTGGTGCTGGGTATCGCCGGTGGCGGATGGTGGCTACGAAGCCGCGGGGCGAGCGTCGCGGGGCCGGCCGTGCAGACCATCGCTGTGCTCCCGTTGGACCTGGCGTCGTCGGACACGAGCGATGCCTATCTGGCCCAGGGAATCGCCGACGAAGTGCTGAATGCCATCGCCAGGGTCCCCGGGGTGCACGTCGCGTCGCGGCTGGCGGCAAAGTCCATGGCATCCGCCGCAGCGCCAGCGGACGTTGCCAGCAAGCTCGGTGTCACCATGACACTGGAGGGGAGCGTGCAGCGCCGTGGCGACCGCGTCCGCGTCACCGCGCAGTTGGCGCGTGTCGCAGATGGCGTGTCCCTGTGGTCCGAGACGTACGACCGGCCAGGCACTGAGCTGTACGCCTTGCAGGGGGAGATTGCCGGCAGCGTAGCGGCCACCGTTCGAGCTGACGTGGCACGCGCGGGGGATACACCGCGGGCCGCCACGAGAGATCCTGCCGCGTACGACGACTACCTGCGTGGCCACTACCTCCTGGCCCACCGCGGTGCGTCGTCGATCCGGGAAGCCATCACTCGTTTTGAGCGAGCCACCGACCGCGACAGTGGCTTCGCCCGTGCTTACGCCGAGCTCTCGCAAGCGTATGCGGTATTGCCGCTCTATACCGGCGGCGGCAGCGAACTGCTGGCAAACGCCGAGCGTGCCGCGCGCCGCGCCATCGCCCTCGACTCCTCGCTCGCACCGGCACACGCGGCACTCGGCTACCTGCAGAACGCGGCGTGGAAGTGGAATGAGGGACGGGCTTCGCTGCGGCGTGCCGTGGCCTTGGACTCCTCGGATGCCACGGCCTGGCAGTGGTTGGGCGAGAACCTCATCATCACCGGGGACACGAAGGGCGCGCGAGATGCCTTTGCGGCGTCGGCACGCATGGATAGCGATGCGCCCATTGCCAGTGCGCTCCAGGCCGTGGCCTCTTCGTTAGGTGGCGACCACGAGACGGGGGTGCAATTGGGGCGACGGGTGGTGGACGCCAACCCCTCGCAGGCCGTCCCGCGGTTCATGCTCGGGACGGTCCTCGCCTACGCCGGGCGCTGGGCTGAGGCCGTGAGCGAGCTGCGGGAAGCTCAGCGGTTAGCGCCGTCCGTCCTGGCCGTGAATGGCACGTTAGGCTATTCGTTGGCACGGGCTGGGGACGCGGCCGCTGCCAAGGCGGTGCTCGCCAGCCTGCAGCGCACGCCGAATGCGCCGGGAGTGCAACCGGCGATCGCCAAGGTGCTGGTCGCCCTCGGTGATGCGGAGGGGGCCATGAGTGCCTTGGTGCGCGCGGCGGCATTGCACGACGGGTTCTTTGCAAGTGAGCCCTTGTGGTCGCCGTTGTTCGAGCCGTTGCAGCAGAGTCCGCGATGGCCGGGCTTGCTCGCCTCCATCGGCCTAAGTGGCGGGAAAGTCGGGCAGTAAGACACGACACGCCGCGGCGACTATCGCGACCTGGACCATTCGCGTGCGCTGAGGATTGAGCTGTGTTCATGCGAGCGCGACGGCAATGGTGCCGCGCGACGCTCGCCTGGCGGTTGCGCCTGCAATCGGGCTCTGCACGGTCGAACGAGTATGCCATTGACCGGTGAAATGATTGGAGCCCCCATATCACGACTGTAGCGCGTGGAACACACGGCTTGACTCGCGTAGCCATCTGCCTTTGCATATACCTCCCCGAGAGTGAGTACACGTTGTCGCGCGGTGAGGGGCGGCCTTCGGGCCCTGACCAGCAGAGTGGACGCGAGGCGGGACGAACCATCGACCGCCTGCAGCGCGCGCATGCGTTAGGCAAGCTGGTGGGAGATGCGCCGTCGTTTCGCGCCGCCACCGCGCGACTTCCCGTCATTGCCAAGGCCGATGCCACCGTGCTCCTCGCCGGCGAGACCGGCACGGGGAAAGAACTCGTGGCGCGCGCCATTCATTATCTCAGTGAACGCAGCCGCGAGTCGTTCACGGCTGTCAATTGCGGTGCGCTGGCCGACACGCTCCTGGAGGACGAGTTCTTCGGACATGAACGCGGTGCGTTCACAGACGCGAAGGCCGCGCGCGGTGGCCTACTCCGGCAGGCGCACAAGGGCACGCTGTTCCTTGACGAAGTCGATTCGCTGTCCCCGCGCGCGCAGGTGTCCCTCTTGCGCGTGCTGCAAGACCGATCCTACCGCGCGTTAGGCTCGTCCGAAGAGCAGCATGTCGATGTCCGCATCATCGCCGCCACCAACGTGGACTTGTTTCAGATGGTGCTGGACCGCCTGATGCGCTCCGACCTCTATTACCGGCTGAGCGTGCTGACCATCGCGCTGCCGCCGCTCCGCGAGCGACACGACGACATCCTCCCGTTGACGCATCACTTCCTGCTGCGCTTCGCCAAGGCTGATCGATCGCCACCGCGCCTGTCGGCAGAGGCCAAGGACGCGCTGCTCAGCCACGACTGGCCGGGCAACGTGCGCGAGCTGGAAAACGCCGTGCTGCGTGCCGTCAGCTTGTGCGAGGGCGACGCCATCACGTCGGCGGATCTTGGCATCCGCTCTCGCGGGCGCACGACGCAGGTCGTCCCACGCGCCGACGCCCCCATTCCGGCGGAACGGAACCTGGACCTCTCGCGATCATTCGGCGAGCTCAAACGTGAAACGGTCACCCGTTTCGAGCGCGAGTATCTCACGCGTCTGATGCTGGACTGCGCCGGGAATGTCAGCCGCGCCGCGCGGCGCGCGCGCAAGGAACGACGCGACTTCCGCCGGCTGCTGCGGAAGTACGAACTGGATCCTCGCTCGTTCGAACCGGCGACGGTGTAGCCGCCTGCGTCGTCGGCGCGGTCGCTACATCGCTCGCTCCGCGGAAACGCACCAGGGAGCGGACGATCAGCATCGTTGAGGAGGCCACGTGGTTGCCACTACGTTCCCTCCGCGGAAACGCAAGAGGAAGCGGACGCTCAACATCGCCGAGCAGACCTGCCGGACGCACCATGGGTCAATGGGCTGCGCTCTTTACGCGCACGCTTTCCACCTGGGGTGACGACGCCCCAGCTGGGGGGATTTCGCCTCGGCATGATTGACGCTCGATGCATCGCCTAACGCCTTGTCAGGCACAGCGCCATGTGCCATCGAGCGGTGGGGCGCCGCACCCCCAGCGCGCCTAACTACGCGAAAGACGCCGACGATGGGCCGAACGCGTGGCCCGGCCTCACCTTGGCAGCCGCAACGCCAACTGGCATTGGCTTTGCCTTACGAGGGCCCTCGTGACCGACCTCCACCTCAACGGCCGCGAGAACGCGGGGGACACGCAACTGCGCTCACTCGTGCTCGGCTATCTCGACGATCATCCCACGGCCATGGATACACTCGACGGCATCGCCGAGTGGTGGGTGCTGCGCCAGCAGATCGAGATCGAAGTGCGGCGCGTGTCCCGCGTGCTCTCCAGCCTTGTGGCTGACGGCCTGCTGGAGGAACACGAACAAGGCGGGATCCTGTTCTATCGGCGCAGTCAAGCCACCTCCGCCTCGACGCGTGCCTCCATCGACGCCGCCGTCTCCTCCGTCGAGGGTCGGTCGCGATGAGTTGGGCTGACGGCTCTTCCGCGAGCGGGCGATCATGAAGCCGCACCTGGAGGTGAAGCTGAAGCGTGGCGCCCCCACCCCCGACGCGCCGTACTGGGAGGACGCCATCCGCGACAAGTCGGGCACCGAGGTGCCGGTCGATCGCGACGTCGCGCGCCTGCTTGCCAGGTACGCGCTCCCCGTGCTGGTCACTCGCGCCTACGAACCAGCGGGTGGAAGCTCGGTATGGTCATCGGACGAAGTCGCCTCCGGGCTGAATCGCGTCTATCGCTTGGTGTTGAACGAGGACCGCGAAATTCCGCCGCAACTCATTCGCGACATCTCGCTCGTACCGACGATCGAGTACGTGCGCATTGGTGCCGTGGGCCACGCCGAGTTGCCGACTCCCGAAGCCGCGGAGATGAGTGTCTCCACCGACTCCCGCTCGCGCGAGGCGATCTTCCTCGAAGAGGCGCAACAGTATTCGCTGGGCAGTCCGTCGGTGGTGGTGGCGGTGCTGGACACCGGCGTCTGGCTGCAACACCCGGAATTCACCGGACGCCTCCTTCCCGGTCGCGACTTCGTGGACATCCTGGACGGCGCCGGTGCCTTCCTCGGGGACTTTCTGGATGCCGACGATGACCCCACGGATGCCGTCGGTCATGGCACACACGTCACGGGCATCGTCACGGGCACGGGGAAGAGCATGCCGCGCGGCGTCGTGCCCAAGTGCAATATCCTCCCGGTACGAGTCCTCGGCGCGCTCAAGCAGGGCGAGAAGAGTGTCGGCGCCGGTCTGATCGACAACATCAACGTCGGCATCAAGTGGGCGGTGGACCGGGGCGCCCGCATCATCAACATGAGTCTTGGCGTTAGGCACACCGGGGGTGGATTGCCGCACCAGGACGTGGTGGACTACGCCAAGCGCAAGGGCGTCACGATTATCGCGGCCGCCGGCAATGATGGACAGGAAGCCCTGTACTATCCGGGCGCTCTACCACACGTGATTGCCGTTGGTGCTGTCGACGAAGGGGGAGCGGTGGCGCCGTTTTCCACCTTCGGGCACCAGGTCTCCTTCGTCGCCCCGGGCACCAACATCTACTCGACGTATCTGGACAACGGCTACGCCTACAGCACCGGCACCTCCCACGCCACGCCGTTCGTGACCGGGGCGGCGGCGCTGCTGGCATCGTACGCCAAGGAGAAGCGCGGTATCACGCTCTCCGACGCGCAGATCAAACACGTCCTCAAGTACACCGCGGACCGCGTGGACGGTCAGTACAAGCACCCCAAGGCGGGATTCGGTCGTATCAACGTGCTCGACGCGGTGAAGCTGCTCGAGTATCGGCTCTCCAATCGGCTTACCAAGGCGGCGTAATGCCAAAGCGCGAAGAAGAAGATCCTCGGGGCCGAAAAAAGCCGACCAAAGGCAACGGCGAGGCGCAGCACGCGGCGCCGGAAACTCCAGCCGAACGCGCCACCTCGCCGCCCATCGCCATTGAAGGGACCCACGGCACTGCACCCTCTCCCACGGCAAGCATCTCCTCCTCAGCGACAGTCGCGACCCCGGCAACGGCTTCTTCCAGGGATAGCCTCATGACAACGCCAATCTCCTCGATCTCTTCCACGACCACCCGCGCCATACGGGCAGACGGCCGCGCATCGCGACGTCGCGACGTACTCTCGGTGCAACCACCACCCGAGACGCCGGACGGCTTCGTCGCCAGGTCCATCATCGCTCTCGCACAAACGGCGGGCGGCGACCAGAAGGTCCGCGACGTCAACGACCTCCTGCTGGCCGAAGGCCTGACGGAAGAGGTGGGGAAGGCGACCAACCGCCTCAACCTCGGCGGCCTCAATCGCACACAACGTCTGCTGCTCTCCATTGCGCCGGTATACGCGAGTATCATCGAGTCCGCGGCCTTGCCGGTGCTGTACTCGACAGGGACAGGCTCCACCGGTGGCGTCGGGACCTCGGGTGGAATTGGTGCAGCTGGCGGATTGGGGACGTCCTCCGGCACGTCAGGGTCGGCGTCGGCGATCGGGCCCACGCGACGGCGCGTGGACTTCGCCGACACCGAAGGCCTGGTCGACTACATCGTCCGCGCCCTTGATGCGGCTGGCGGCTTCCGCGAGAAGTACGCGACCTCGCTGGTCGACGCCGTGATCGCCGCGCGTGGCCTGAGCGTGACGTCTGTCGTGAAGCAGGCGGTGGTGAGCGACGTGGCGCTGGCGGACCTGCCCATCCCCTCGGCGCGTGTCGACGAGGTCGTGTTCAGCTACATCACGAAGCGCCGGTCGACGCTGGACCTGGAAAGTGCCGTCGACATCTTTGCTGCCAGCGGCGAAATCGACCCCGTGCGATTCACGCCGGCGGTGCGTCGCGCGATGGTCGGCTTCCTCCGTGACCTGGGTGTCGTCTTCCCGGTTGGCGGTCCGACACCCACCGACCGCGCGCGCTTTGATGAGTACTTCGCGCTGGCATACAACAACGCCCTGCGCGTCGGTGACGGCTCCACCACGGACCCGATCGACGCCGTGCGGCAAAAGGGACTGGTCGCCGAGTGGGACTTCACCGTCGATACCTTCGAGACGGTCGAAGAGCAGGGCGTCGTCCCCGCGAATATCCTTGCCGCGGGCGCGCTGGACTACGTGTACAACCTCGGCGAACGGCTTGGCATGTTCAAGCTGGCGGACGCGTTGGTGTTGCGATGGGCGTCGGGAGCCTTCGACGCCGAGCCCGGGACGCCAAGCGCCGACCTGTATCGCTACTGGAAGTTGCGTTCGGAGCGCATCTCGCCAGAGGAGCGGGCGATGATGTATCGCCGGATCCTGTCCAAGGGGGACGGCAACCTGCTGTCGGGCATGGTGGAGAACGAGGCGTTCCCGACCCTCTGGGGCACGCTCATGGAGAAGGCGACGGACTACATCCGCCGTTCGGAAGAGAACGCGAGCATCGATCGCACGGTGTCACGCCACCCGATCTTCCAGGCCACCAAGCAGGTACAGTTCAACCTGACGGAAGCGGCGACCGGCATGGCCCACATGCAGATCACCGAGATGTACCACCACCTGATCGAAGCCAAGACCGTCCTCGAGCACGCCATCGCCTACTTCTCCACGGGTTCGCGCAAGAGCCTGTGGACGGTAATCGAGCGCGCCTCACGCGAATGGTTCGACGAGGCACCGAACATCTCGGCCATCCGTTCCTCGGCCATCGACGGCAATCGCGTCTTCCAGTGGATCGCCAACTTCGATCAGGCGGGAGTCACCGACGACCAGTTCCAGGGATTTCTGGATGCCTCGGAGGCGTGGATCCTGTCGCAAGCCTCGGACGACAGTGAGCCGATCGGCAGCACCAACGGTGATGGCGAGGAGTTGGACGACAGTACGGATTCTTTCGACGATGACTGGGACAAGTAGTCTCGCCTAGCGACCTCAGAGGATAGCCAATGCGAAGCACGCAAGATGTAACGGCGGTCGCGCGCGCGAGAGCCCAGGACGTCCTGGGACAGATCCCGCAATTCCACGAGATGTCGTGGAGCGACAAGCTGAGCCTGTACAAGTCGCTCGTCGAAGAGAACGTGCGAGCGATGACGGTGGACGGAAATGGCGGCATCTCCGGGGCCATGGCCACGGCGAAGAAGGCGAGCGACCTGATCGACGACAAGCGGCACGAAAACCGTCGCATCGACCAGGCCGGACAGCTCGCCGGCGAGTTCGTGGAGAATGTCGACTTCCCGAAATTCGTTCGCGACCTGCTGAAGGGCGTGTTCGACGCCAACCTGCAGGTGACGTTGCAGCAGATGGAGTCGTACCAGAAGCTCCTGAAGACGGCCACGAAGTCCGTCGCCGAGTTTGCCAACGCGATCGACAACACAACGGCCTTCGGCTACCTGGCCGAGAACAACAGCGATGAGTTCTCGATCGATTTCGATGACAAGGAACCGGACAAGGACGGCAAACCGAAGACGGTGCTCACCACCAAGGACGGTGAACCTGTCGATATCGGTGACAACAAGGTGAAGACGAAGATCATGGACGCCAAGATCGCGATGGCCAAGGAGCAGCGCGCCCTGCTGCGAGAGACCATCCTGATGGGCATCACCCGTCTGGTGGTGGAGCGCGGCAAGGTAAAGGCGTCCGTGCTGTTCGACATCAAGGCCGGGGAGCAGATCAACAAGGCCGACAAGGCCGCCATGAAGGAGGCGCACTCGTCAGGCACGTCGATGCGGGCGAGTGGTGGCCTGATCGGCTCGGTCTTTGGCGGCCCCGCAGGAGGCCATACGCGTAGCGACTCCAGGACACAGATCTCCATCTCGTCGGCCAAGTCGACGGCCACGACCAGCCTGGAGGCGAAGCTGGCGGGCGAGGTCGAGATCATCTTCAAGAGCGACTACTTCGCGCTGGACAACTTCGCCAAGATGTATTCGGGGGTCACCCAGGCGGATCGTCAGGCCGTGCAGGGCGGCGACGCCGGCGCACCCCAGGGTGTTGCTCCTGGCGGCACCCCCGGTCAACCAGCACTACCGCCGGGCCGTGGCTAACACATGGCGCTGGCCATCCTGCGACCGATTCGGGTCCCGGGGTCTCCCGGGACCGTGGCATTCGCCCTGGAGCTGGGAAGCAACCGCTTCTTCCAGTACGCCGTCGGCGACAACACGGTCTCGCGAGACTCCGGCTTCCCGATGCTCGGCGAGGCCACGTTCACCTCACCCATCGTTGGCCCGCTCCCAGTGTCGTCGATGGGGCGCACCACCCTTGAAATCCCCGCCGATCGCTTCGATCGCGATCACCGGATGGTGCAGGTCACCTCGTTTCGCACCAAGTCGCGCGAGGGGCCCGCGGTATCGGACATCGTGCGTGTGGCCGTGGTTCCGCGCGTGCGCGAAGACTTTCCCACTCTTTCTCTCAGCCTGAGGGACCCGATGGATCCCTATACTATCGAAGACGGATCCGGCACGGACGATGGATACGGCATCGCGACAAGTTGGCGCGGTCCCGTGCCGATGGCGTACCGCGAAGTGCCGCCAGTTTCAACGGCGATGTTCCTCGGCTCCATCCTGCCCGTGTTGGGCGGCCTCGTGTCGAAGGCTGTGCCCGTGCTGAAAGGACTGGTGAGCGGCGGCGGGGCCGGTGGTGTCGCCAACCTGATCAGCGGGTTGTTAGGCGGCGCCAAGCCGGCCCAAGGCGGTGGCGGTGGCGGGACGGTTACCGCGCCCCCGGGACTCGAGACGCTGATCAAGCCCGAGACACTGCAGCTCATCCAGCAGTTCCTGCAGCAGCTGCAAAGCGGTGGCGCTCAGCCGCAAGCGAAGTCGATGGCCGCCGCCCAGTCCACGACGGAGTACTCGCGCGCCGCCATCGCGCCAGCGCTTCTGGCCGCTCTACCAGCATTGGCCCCACTCCTGGAGAAGGTGCTCAACCCCGAGACGATCAAGGCCGTCCTGGACCACACAGACCCGTCCAAGATCATCGGAGCCGTCACCGACTCTATGAAGGAGATCGGCAAACTCGGCCTGGATCACGACAAGCAGGAGAACGAACACCTGCGCGCGTTGAACCCCATGGGCATCCACGCGCCGGTGGACGACCTGTTGAAGGAGATGGGCTTCGCATCGTCGGCGGATCCTAACGTCACGCGGGAGAAGGGAGAGCCCGCGTATCGTCGCGTGGAATCGGTGAAGCTGTCCTTTGCCGGCGCTTCTCCCGTGATGATCCACGGGCGTTCGCGCGTCTGCTACCGGGCGGGGGAGGAGATCGCCTTCCCGTTGGACCTGGAGACGCCGCGCACCATCAGCGACGCGCGCCTGACGCTGCTCGTGAAGAACCCTGCCAGCCGCAAGATCCTCGCCCGTCGCACCTTCACGATCCCACAGGCCAGCACGGGCCGCATCTCGGTGCGCACCACCTTGGCCAAGGAAGACACCAAGAGCCTGGCCAGCGGCGAAGAGTACCTCGTCTGTGCTTATCTCATCTGGAAGAACGCCAAGCAGAAGGTGATTGGCACCAGCCGGTCGCAGCTGATCACGCTCATCGGCGAATACATCTTCGATCGGGTGGAAGAAGGAACCGTCGTGCCGCTGAACGACGTAGCCAAGTTCCGCCCCTTCTGGCACAAGGTGTGGCAGGGCTCGTTCACCACCGACTTCTTCAAGGTGGACTTCGAGGGGAAGTACTACTACGTGCTGGAGCCCACGAGGGCCAGTAATGCCCCCATCGAAACCACCACCAACATCCCGGAAGACAAGGAGAAGGTGCGGAAGGGCCGTATCAAGAGCGGCATGAACACGTCGTTAGGTGCCCTGAACGCCCTCATCCCGCTCATCTCCAACGGCAAGCCGCTGACGGAGTCGCAGCTCGGCGCCCTCGGCAGCTCAGACTTCGTGGCCCGGTTCAACACCGCCGCCAGATTCAACACCACGCTCAGTGGCAAGGCTGGCCTGTCGGCGGCCATCTGGATCTACCCCGAGGTGAAGCTGCAGCAGGTGGTGCTCTTCAAGGCCGCCTCCACCGACGCCGACTCGCACGTGCGCGAACTCACGGAAGAACGCGTGCCATTCCCGATTCCCGTCACGCTCCACGTGATCGGGGCGAGGACCACGAAATGACACGCCACCGCCCAGTCACCATCGCCCGCCGGCTCCAATCAGCGAGAGCGACGCCCGAGCAGAGGTCCGCCACATGACCACACGAACCGACTTTCCCGTCTTCAGCGCTGGCTACAGTCGAGCGGCTGGCGATGCCCCCGTGATGCTGGACGGGATGGAAGTGCTCTTCGACAAGACCGTCGGGCTGGCTCCGGTCACGCTGGAACCCAAGGCCGGGAAACCCGCCGAGGGGCCGACGCGTGATGGACCTGGCGGAGGTGCCGTGTGAACGAGTGGAAGCTGCCGGAACCGGCACCGGACGAGGACGCGTTCGGTGGCGACTTGCCGCCCTTTGCCACGCTGTTGGAGGCACTGGGTGACATCGACGACGCACTCGACCACGCCGAAAGTGATTCCGGTTTCGCTGCTGGCGGCGTCGGTAGCGCTGCCGATGGAGCTGTTGCTCGCGTCGGCATCGCCGCCGAAGATGGCATGAATCCCGACCGCACCGATGCGCATCCCACGCGGGATACAGTGGCTGGCCGCACCATGGATATCGAAGGAATCACCCTCTCCCTCGCGATCGAGCTGGCGGTACGGCCGGATGCACGGGGACAGGTGCAGGTGCGCGGGTCCACCCCCACGCAGTGGACGGCAACGACCGTGATGCCAGCCTTTCACAAGCTGACCATGCACATCACACGAGAAGCGGATGGCCAAGAGTAGTCCGAGCTGGAAGCTCAACTCCTTCCTGGATTCCCTGATCCTCGAATTGGACCGGGCGCAGGATACACTTGCACTCAAGGGGATCAACCGTCGCCTCACCTACACCGTGCGAGACCTGAACCTGGAGTTGCAGCTCTTCCCGGACTTCGATGGCCGCGACCTGCGGTTCTCCACGGCCGGCCCCGGCGAGACGGGCGCTGCCAAGATCGCTTTCCAACTCGGCTCCATTACCGACCGACAGATTCGCGAAACCACCAAGGACCCACCCTCGGCAGACGACATCGCCATCGACGTCGTCGATGACATCGACGACCAGACCAAGCAGGAGTTGCACCGCATCGGCGTCACCACGGTCAACGACATCGAGCGCATGGAGAAGAAGAACGTGGACCTCAAACGCGTCGGCAGCTCGGTCGACTACACCAGGCTTGCCAACATCATCAACCGCACCAAGCGCCGTCAGAACGCGCCGTCGGTGGCCAAGGCCATGCTCGTGGAAGCAGAGCAGGGCCGCCACCTGCAACTGGAAGGTGCGAACCTGGCGATGGCCGCCTCTGGCGACTTCCCGCTGGCGACCCTCAACGGGACGCCGGTGCGCGTGCTCGCCGCCAACGAACGCGAACTTCGGCTGGGTCTGGATCCCGGTGCACTGCGCGAGGGCGTCAATGAACTGCGCGTCGCGTTGGATCCCTATGCCGTGATCACCCTGGACGTTCATGCGTAAGCAGGAGACGCAGATGAAGAACCGATTGGTGTCTCTCTTTGAGCTGGACGACCTGCTGGCGGCCGGCACGAATGGGCACAACGGCAGCAGCACCAAGAAGCGTGCGCACAAGAAAAAGTGCCGCAAGGCCGCAACGTCACCCACCGTGGCCAAGGCGCCGGGTACAACCCAGCCATCCGGCACACCGCCAGCCTCCACTCCCGTCGCCAAGAGCTTCGATACCGGGGGCGCAATCCATTGCGACCACGCGGTGCCATATCCCACGACGCCAAAGATCGAGCTGCCAGTTGAAGCACCGGCAGCGCCGCCGGCGCCAGCCCCGCACGCGCAGTCATTCGGGATCGAGGTGGAAGCCTTTGAGGATGATGGGGAAGACGACAACTCCATGCTCACCATCTCGCGTGACGAGGAGAACCCGCTGACTCTCAGCGAGTCCCTGGGTGACTTTGACGCCGAGCCGTACACGCCACCGGTCGATCGCCCGGACGCTGAGGAGCCGGCTGAGGTGCAACCCTCGCAGGCCTCCAGCTTCACCGCGCAGATGTCAGCCGTGGAGGCTGACTTGGCGGAGCTGGCGGAGCGCGTCACGCATCCACCGCCAAACTCCACGCCACCCACGCCGCCTTCCGAGGATGAGCAAGCGGACACCACTTCTCGCGCCTCGTCCAGGGGCCACGCCATCTTCGACACCATGGCCAAGGGAATGAACTACGCCACCGAGTTTCGCCTGCCGGCGGTGCAGCTCTCCCAGGTCTTTTCGGCGTTGGATCGCGAGCTGGATGCCGAGTCAATTCCCGGCACACCGGCGAGTCCCGCGCCCGTGGCCGTGACTCCGACACCTGCAATGCCTGACGGCGACGTCCTCCTCGCCGACCTGGTGAAGTTGTCACCCCCGTCCCCGCCGGCGCCTCCGTCCCAGCCGCAGCCCCAGCCGGTGGTAAATGAATCCACGACGCGCACGCCCGAGTAGCGCCGGAGATATCGCCATGCCCAATCGACTCCTCGAACTCTTCGACTCGTTAGGACCCGCCGCCACTCGGCAACGTGAGCAACCGTCCAAGAAGAAGCGGAAGGTCAAGAAGCCGACCCCCACGGCGCCCGGCGCTACCACGCCAGCCGGCACCGCGCCTCCTTCGTACGGCGCAACGCCAACGACCACACCGACGAAGGCTGCGTTGGCGAAAGCCACCAGTGCCATCGACTACTCGGTGCCCGGTTTCGTGGTCCCGGTGGCGCAGCCGTCCGGGATGACCTGCTGGGCCACCGTCACCACCATGATGACCTGCTGGCGCAAGCAGCAGTCCATGACCATTGCCACCGTGATCGGCAACATCGGGGCGACGTACCTGACGAAGTTCAACAACAACCAGGGGCTCGACGCCGGTGAGAAGGCCACCTTCCTCGCCGCCGCCGGATTGGCGTACGAGTATCCGCAGAGTCGCAGCGCGTCCGGCTGGGAAGCGCTGCTCCGGAGCTACGGCCCGATCTGGGTAACCACCGATGAGCGGCCAGGCGCGGGATTCGCCATCCATGCTCGCATCATGACCGGCATTCACGGGGATGGCACCCCGGCAGGCACAACGATCGACATCGTGGACCCCGCCGGAGGCCGAGCATACCAGGAGAACTTCGGCGCCTTCCTGAAGAAGTATGAGGAGGAGGCGCTCGATCCCAAGAGCAAGCCGCGGATTCAGATCGTCCACTGGCCGCACGACGTGCAGCTCAACGTCTCACGATCGGTGTCTTCACGCGCCAACAGCTACGCGCAGTCACTGGAAGTCGGCCGCTTTGCGACCGTCGACGACGCCGAGTTCGAACCGCCGTACCGCGAAGGCCATCATGGGCACCACGGAGCCCGCGCCCACTCGTCGTTTGCCCACGGTCTGGACGTTCCCAAGGTCATGGGGGCGTCGGACGTACACTGGGCGTCGGACAACGAGTCCATCGACTACCGTCACCTCGGCACCGCACTCGACGCCAAGCCATTTGACCTGACGGCAGCCCTGCTCGACCGGCTGGTGCGCTTCAATCGCTTCACATTGGACGGCGTGAGCCAGAAGGTGGTCTTTGGCCTCCGCGGCTGCACGCTGGATGCCGATGTGCCAACGCTCAGCAAGCAGGTGACCCTGCGCGAGGTGGAGCCCAACCACATCGACAACCGCTGTGTGATTGGCGTGTGGGACCGCAGCACAGACACCATCGCCGCCTTCCAGGCCTCCACCGTGCCTAACTGGGAGTACATGGAGACGTATCGCGAGAACCATGGGAAGAAGGCGAATCTGCTTCCGACCGGGCGCTACTCGCTCACCGTCGGAACGCACCGGGCCAAGAAGAAGAACGCGACTGGGGACCTGGTCGACAACCCTGGTCGCATTCAGGGCGCGCTGCGGAATGACGAGGAGGTCGTAGTCCTTCGCTCCGAGGACGATCTCACCTACACCGTGCGCGACACCTGGGACAAGGCCGTCCCGAACGACAACATCCATCCAGGCATCGTGGCCGTGAACGCCGGCAGCTCCACCGTGCCCGACTTTTCGTCCGCCGGTTGCACGACCATTCCGGGAGCGTCGTCTGGTGATGCTCCCACGGGTGCCTGGGCCGACTTCCGTCGCGCGTTAGGCCTGGACAACACGCATCCGACCGGGAATGATGGGCAGCGGCACGCCTACATCCTGCTCACCGGGCGCGAGGCGCGGTTGGCGGCCGGCGGGAACCTGGCGCTCGGTCGGTTGCGATTCGGCAGCATGGGAGACGACGTACGCCAGCTGCAATCCGGACTCGCCAAGCACGCCAAGAAGTACTACTCCGGCAAGGTCGACGGTGCGCTTGGTCCCGGCACGGCGATGGCCTTCATCCGGTATCAGAAAGATCAGGGGGGTGGCGCCGCTGACGCGATCGTGACCTCGGCCGACGCGACCGCGCTGGGATTCACGTTGTCACCGGCGGCCGCGGCGACCAGCGGTACAAAGGCGATGGATGTCGCTGGAGAGGCCTGGAAAATTGCTCAAGGGATTTTCAAGAAGTGGACGGCGAGGCCGGAAGAGGGGAAGTTCTCCGTCGAAAGCGATATCGCCGA
The DNA here is from genome assembly GCA_044224875.1 of Gemmatimonadaceae bacterium. Taxonomy (GTDB): domain Bacteria; phylum Gemmatimonadota; class Gemmatimonadetes; order Gemmatimonadales; family Gemmatimonadaceae; genus JABAQJ01. Next base: position 44,466 of record JBGAJQ010000037.1, read on the forward strand.
GATCCTGCACGAGGACACCGCCGCGTCGCAGCAGTGGAAGCGGAAGAGCGCCGACTTCATGCTCAAGGCCACGCAGCCCAGCATTGGGAAGAAGGACATTGCGCGGTTGAACCTGGACGGTGGCAACACCTACCACTTCAAGTTCCGCGTGATCTTCGAGTACAACGGTCACGACATCCGCGCCGCGCAGATCACCCGCGTCGTGCAGGATTCCACCGGTCTCAAGGACGAAAAGTTCGCCGTGAAGTTCGTGGCCAAGAATGGCTCGGCGCCCAAGGCGGAGTCATCCAAGATCGACTTCATCTTCAAGGACGCCAAGTGGGATCCCGCCATCGGCGAGAAGGCCTACGACTTTTCCGGCAAGATCTCCGTTGAGTCTGACGGATTCATCGATCTGGACCTGGACAAGAACGAGCGCGTGTCCGTGGAGTTCATCAAGGGCACCACGTTCGGGAACGTGCAGGACGTGAAGCTGGCGATCCCGCGTGTGTACAAGTTCTTCGCCGTGTACCTGTTCGAGAAGGAAGAGCAGTCGGAGCTGAGCGCCAAGTGGGTGGAACGCTTGAAGACGCGACTGGCGAACCTCAAGACAGAGAACGAGGTGCGCTACAACCGTCTGCGCAACGGATCGATTCCCATCACCGTGGAAGGCTACGCCAGCGCGACCGGGAAGGAGAAGTTCAACCGGAACCTGGCGGCCAAGCGGGCGAAGGCCGTTGCCGACCTGCTGCGGATGGAGCTGACGTCCGCAGCAAAGGTGATCGAGGGTTCGCATGGGGAGCCGAGTCCCACGACGCCGGCGAACAAGGAAGTGGCGGATCCGCTGGATCGGCGGGTGGAGGTGCGGTTCGAGGTGCCGGAGTAGGGGGGTAGTAGCGCAAAACGGCTCGTCAGGCGCAGTGGGCGCGCGCTCTCAGGCGCTTGCGCGTCGTCCTCATGGCAGAACCGGGCGCGCCCTAGGCGGCCAAAGAAGCTGGCACTGGCCACGGACCACGGTCGAAAGATCGTGGTCCGTCAGTGCTTCACCCCCGAGTCTGACCGTCGTGCGAAGTCGCATCGGTGCTTGCGCGGCCCTTGGCGCGGGCTTGGCGTGGCCACACTGCCGTCCTTCCGTCGCCACCTGTAAATGAGCACGTTGGTTGCAGCGGCCCCTCCCCCCCCCGAATGACGTCAGGCTCCATGAGAACGACTCGCCTCTCCTTGACCAGCGCAGTTGTGGCTGCCGTGTCGGCTTGTTCTGGCGACCCTGTATCCTCGGCGTCGCGCTCGACCGGTGCGATCGACGTACGCCAATCTCAGGTGGCGGCCGCCTGTACCCGTCGCTGGACCAACGCCGTCAACGGCAACTGGCAGGACGCGGTGAAGTGGTCACCGGTGGGCGTTCCGCAGCCGACCGATGTTGTCTGCATCAATGCGCGAGGGAGGTACACCGTCACCCTCGACGCCGTCGTGAGCGTGAACGAGGTCCAGGTCGGGGATGGCGTCTCGAAGGCCGAGTTGTTGATCCTGCCGATCGGACAGCTCGACCATGGTGCCAAGCTCCAGATAAACCCGCTCGCCGTCGTGGAGGCGCAGGGATGCCCACTGCCCTTTGGACTCGGCTCCGGGGCCTTGGTGGTCGACGGCACTCTGCGAACCGCCGGTCCCTGCAGCCTCGTGCTCGTAACCGGTACTTCGCTGGAAAACAACGGTCTCATCTCGGCGCCCATCGAGACACAATTCGTCATCCTCGCTGCCACCAATGTCCTGAACACCGGGACACTCGATGCCGGAGCACCCGTCCTGTTCGACATGACGCGCGGCGGCAACTTCCTGATGAACGGTGGCGCCGTGACGGGCACGTCACCCGTGACGATCATCGGGAACGGTTTTGCACCAAATCGCAGTACGTTGGTTTGGACCGATGGAACCCTCGGCGAGCAGACCCCCGGTGGGGCGCCAGTGGTGCAGCTGGACGGACCGAACCTGACACTCACCTCCACCACGCTGGTGGGCAGTGTGGGGATGACGCAGGGACTTGTGGGGACGCAGCTGACGGGGAACATCGGCGCCGGTGCGCGGGTGGTGGCAACGATCGACGACCCTCATCCCATTGCTCTGTCGAGTGGCGGTTCCGGTCCGTTCACGGTGGACGGGACGCTCGAGTTGACCAACGGGTTGGCGATTGGCCCGGTCGGCTTCATCGCTCCGACGGGCATCGTCAATAACAACACGATTCGGACCGTCGGCGGGCCGGCGGCGCTGGTGCTCGACAGTCTGGTCAACAACGCCGCGATCGTGCTCGCCGACTCGCTCAGCGTGGGCGGGACAGGCACGTTGCTCAGGAATCGCGGGACGGTGACCGTCAATGGCGGAGCATTGAAGCTGCCGGGGGGCACGCTGGCCTCCGAGGGGACGATCGTCGGTTCAGCGGTCTACGCGAATGCGGCCATCAACGGCTGGGGGGATGCCGGCAACGCGACCCTCACCGCCAGCACCATCAGCCCCGGTGACCCCGCGACCAATGCCTACAAGACGCTCGCCTTCAGTGGGCTGGCGCTCGATGGCTTGTCGGTGGTGACGCTGGATGTCGGCGGCACCCTGGCCGGCACCTACGACCAGTTGCAGCTGAACGGTGCGACAACGCTCGCCGGAACGCTCACCCTGCGCACCAACACGCCATTCGTGGGCGGGGTATGCGGCCAAACCGTGCCGGTGATTCCGTGGGGAGCGGGAGCAACCGTCGCGGGGCAGTTCGGCAAGACGCTGGGCCGGAATCCCTCGCCCGGGCACGCGTGGCGGGTGTCCCGGGGCACAACGGCGTATTACGCCGTCGGCTACGATCCCACCCTGCAGATCTCGCAGTCCACGTCCACCATCAGCGTCACGGAAGGACTCGGCGCGGTGCCGTACTCGTTGTGCCTGAAGAATGCCCCCGGGACGAATGTCGGCATCATCGTGTCGTCGCTCCTCCAGCAAGTGTCGCCCGTACCAGTGCTCCTCACCGCGACGCCGACGAACTGGGAGTTTCCACTGCCTGCCACCGTCACGGCAATCAACGATGTCACGGTCGAGCCACCGATGACGGACTCCGTGAAGTTCGTCGTCTCGAGTGGCGATCCGGCCTACAACGGCTTTCCCCTCGCAGCGATTGGCGCCGCCGTCAGCGACAACGACGGGAATGCGGATCTGGCGCTCACCATCCCGGTCCCGCCGCCACCGCTCACGCTCGGACAGGTCTTCAACGTGACGTTCCGGAGCACGAACAACGGACCCACGCTGTCCACCGGCGCCTCGCTCTTCATTCCTGTACCCACCGGGTTCAAGTACTTGAGCGCCACCGGTGGGACGTGCAGCGCCAACGCCTCCGGACTGACCTGTCAGGTGCCTGGTGCTGCATCCGGTGCCTTCGTCGACGTCGTCATCACGGCGCAGGCGAAAGCGGTGGGCACCTTTGTGGTGACGATGACGCTGACGGGGCAACAGCCTGACGCGAACTCGGCGAACAACACGTTGGTCCGCAACATCGTCGTCCAGTGATTCGCCGCGCCGGAGGCGCAGGGTGTCCTTCCGCCCTGCGTGCCGGCGGACAGTCGCCGAGCGGAATGTCATAGCCCTTTGCAGCTATACGCAGGGCGGTGTAACGGCGACGCAACAGTATTGCCGCCTGGAACCGTGCTCGGCATGATGAGGCAGTTGCAGCCAGAGGGCCAGCCCATGCTTAGTCCTACGCAGGAGGTCTCCAGCTTTCCGTGGTTTCGAACCATCGAAGCGAACATGCTGGAGCGATACATCTTCAACTACCGCATGCCGCCCGCGGAGTTGAAGAAACGTCTTCCCGCGCCGTGGTTGGAGCCGCAGGTGGTGAACGGCTCCAGCGCCGTGTCCTTCTGCATCCTGTGGCTGAACCACCTAACGGTGACGCCAATACCTTCGCTGTTCAACTTCAGCACCATCTCCTGCGCGTATCGCATCGGTGTGATGGACGTCTCGCAGGATCCGCCCGTGCCCTCCGTGTATGTCACCGATCGTTGGGCCGACTTGCCGCTCATTTCGATATTGGGGCCACTCGTCATCCATGACACGATCCCGGTGATCAAGGCCGCGATCGGCCACGAGAAGGACGGCGATACACAGGTGCAGATGGCGTACACTGACGGATCGGCGCTCTTCTCTGCGTTGGTGCGCCCGCGGGCTAACGGCACGATGGGCTCGCAGGTGTTTCCATCGGTCGACGCCTTCGCAGCCTTCATCAAGGGCGGTGTCTCGAGCTTTGGTGCGTCGCTCGAGCCAGGTGTGCTCACGAAGGTGGACCTGATCAAGGAGGACGTCGCCTACGAGCCGCTGTCAGCCAAGATCGAGTACAGCGAGCTTGTAGATGAAGTGTGGCAGGACGCGGGGATCGAGTTCGACAGCGCGGTCCACGCCCATGGGGCGAAGTACACGTGGATTTATCGTGGGCTCTGGAAGGCGAAGTCCTAACGACTAGTGGCGCCGCCACTGAACGCTCAACGAACCCGTCAGCTCGTCGCCTTCCTTGGGCACGTGCCGCTGCTGTGGATTGTGTATGGTGAGCGGCCGACGAGGCGCCTGCTCGTGAAGAACGTCTTGGCGTTGTCCGCCACGGCGTTGGTCACCTGGCTGTGCTACGTCTATGCGCCAAGGTCGTGGAATGCGATCGCGGTGTGCGTGGCGGCGTGGTCATGTGGGCACGTCGCGAGGGGGTGGTGGCTATCGAGACATCTCGCCGAGCGCTGAGCAGAGGCGCACCGGTTCATAGCGCTATGCCGCAGTCCCTCGCGTTGTGCACGGAACGGCTCGGCGTGCGGTGAAAGGACGGAGTCGGCGTGACTTTGGTAATGGACCGGCGCCGTACGTACGCGATGAATGCGCATGCGTCCTTGCGATCCTCGCGCCGAGTGGAATAACCTATGGGTATGCCCGCGATCACCAACGAGTGGACCGTCGAAATGCTCGATGCACTGCCCGAGGATGGGCAGCGCTACGAGATCATCGACGGGGTGCTGTTTGTGACGCCCGGTCCGGGCGAAGCGCACCAGGACATCGTTGGCGAGCTGCACGCCCTCCTGCGCAACTATCTCATGGGCAGTGACGTTGGCAAGGCGATGATGTCGCCGTCGGATGTCCGGCGTGGTGACCGTCTCCGGAACCGTGTGCAACCCGACGTGTTCGTGATCGCCAAGGTCGACCGCAAGCGACCACCCTACCCGTATGAGCTGCGCGACCTGCTATTGGCAGTCGAGGTAGTGTCGCCGAGCAATCCGCTGCTCGACTATCAGGTGAAACGCGACCTGTATCTGCGCGAGGGCGTTGGTGAGTACTGGGTGATCAATCCCGACGCGCGCAACGTGTCGCGCTGGCGCGGGCATGACGATCCGGGCGAGGTCTTGAGCAAGGCCATCACGTGGCATCCTGATGGCATGCCTCAGCCATTCGTGATTGAGCTGCCGGGTTTCTTCGACGCCGCCTTTGCCTAAGCTGCGGCGTTAACTCCGAGCGATCCGGGCAGCGCTCGGCCAACTGTCGGAGGGCTCCGGTAGTGACTAGCATGTAATCACGGAGACTCGCCATGAAGACTCGCATCGTCCGCATCGGCAACTCACAAGGCGTCCGCCTGCGCCGCCCGCTCCTCGAGCAGGCCGGCCTCGACGAAGCTGTCGTCCTGCGCGCGACGCCGGGCCGTATTGTCATTGGAGCGGCCCGCGTGCCTCGGGCGGGGTGGGCCGACGCGGCGAGGGCCATGCACGCCGCGGGCGACGATGCGCTCCTTGATGCCGCGAGTGCGACGCGTTTCGATCGGGACGAGTGGGAGTGGCGGTAACTCCGAAGCGCGGCGACTGGTGGTCACGCCTATCCGTGCGCGTCGCCTGTCGGTTTCAGAAGCGCGACGGCTTCATTGTCCTCGATCAGGTCCGCACCATCGATCGCGAGCGTCTGGTCCGCAAGCTCGGCCGGCTGGCGCCCTCAGCGCTCGCCTCGACCCTTACCTTACTCCACGAGCTGTTCGCACCTTAGCGTTCGCCCGTGCAGTGGGCACCGGAGCATAGCAATGATTATGAGCGCCCGGATAACTCTCTTCGCGTCACTAGCTCTTGGAGCGCTCGCCGCCGTTCAGGCTCCGCCGAGCGTCGCGTTCCGCGTGTCCGCCCAAACGCCAGCGCCGGACAGCCTGTACTCCGCCATCGCGGCCGCCGACAGCGCACTGTTCACGGCGTTCAACCAGCGCGACCTGCCGAGGCTGCGCTCGTTCTTCACGCGTGATCTCGAGTTCTATCAGGACAATGAAGGGGTCGCGAACTACGCACAGACCATCAGAGACTTCGGTCAGATGTTCAGCCAACCAGCACCCATTCGTCGCGACCTCGTACCCGGCACCCTGGAAGTGTACCCGATCAAGAATTACGGTGCGATGGAAGTGGGCCGCCACCGGTTCTGCCATATGGAAAATGGCAGAGAAGAATGCGGCACGTTTTCGTTCGTGCACATCTGGCGGCGAGCGAAGACGGGCTGGCAGATATCGCGCGTGGTCAGCTATGGGCATTAACGGCGAAGCCGTCGCGCTCGTGTTGACCACGAATCGCGCCGCCGCACGGCTCGTATGATATCCCGCTGCAGCTACCTTTGGCGTTAGGCGGATGCATCTGAGTTCCCCTTCCAAGTAAGATTCACAATGGCTTTGGAGTTCGTCTGGGATTCTCGCAAGGCATCAAGCAACGCGAGGAAACATGGGATCACCTTCGCGGAAGCGGCCACGGCTTTCGGCGATCCGCTCTCAATCACCGTTCCGGATCCGGATCATTCCGATGACGAGGCTCGGTTCCTCTTGATTGGCCGGTCCCTCCGGCACCATCTGTAGTGGTCGCCCACGTCGAGCGCGGCGACACTATCCGAATCATCAGCGCGCGACCCGCCAGCCGTCGGGAACGGATTGCATATGAAGAAGGTGAGTAAGTCCGCAAAACGCAGCGCCGCGCGCCGCACCATGCGCGACGAATACGATTTCTCCGGCGGCACGCGAGGCAAGTACGCTGCGCGGTTTGCCGAAGGCACGAACGTGGTTCTACTCGATTCCGATCTCGCGGCGCGCTTCCGAACGTCGGCCGCAGTGAACAAGGCCCTGCGCGAGTACCTCAAGGCGAGACCCGCGCGCCGCACCGCCTAACGAATGTTGACGTATCGCTACCCCGACTGCGGATACGTCGAGGTCTACGCGCGTCTCGCCTAACGAACGCTGAAACACAACGGGCGCCCCTCATCAGGGCGCCCGTTGTCGTTCTTCCCTCGGTCCACGACCTAAGTCGACACCCTACTTCGACGCCGCCGCGAGACGCC
>JBGAJQ010000038.1:0-50462 GCA_044224875.1 Gemmatimonadaceae bacterium
GAGGTGCCATGCGTACGCGTCTTCTCGCCTTGTTGCTGGTCGCATCCGTCAGCTGCGACAGTTCGGGATATGTTGGGCAGGTGGTGGGCTTTGGGTCGACGGGGGCGCTGGCGTCGCTCACACTCTCGCCAGCTTCCGCCTCGATCGCGGTCGGAGGCACTGTTCGACTGGTCGCAACGCCCTTGGACGAGGGTGGACAAGCGCTGTCGGGCCTTGGAGCGCCGACCTTCACCTCGTCGAACTCAGTGGTCGCGTTCGTCAACGACACGGGCCTGGTCACCGCCGTGAGTGCAGGGACAGTGACGGTGACGGCCACGCTCACATCGGGTGGTGTGACGCGCTCGGCAAGCAGCGCCGTAACGGTTACATCCGGCGGCTCACAAGGCCAAGCCGCGGTCGCCGTCAGTGACAATGCGTTTACGCCTGCCAGTCTCACGGTGGTCAAGAACGAGGCAGGGGCGACGGTGACCTGGACGTGGACGGGCACTCGGCTGCATAACGTAACTTTCGACGATGGCGCGGCGGGGTCGGCGAACCAAACAACCGGGACCTTTGCCCGCACGTTCGCGGCGGCGGGATCGTATACCTATTACTGCTCCATACACGGGAAGGCCGTGATGTCGGTGGCCGTCACGGTCCAGTAGAAGCCGCGCGTTCGCGTTACCATCCAGAGCCAGTCCGGTCGGCATGCTGTACTGGATACGGAACGGGGGCAGCGCCTTGGCGACGCTGCCAGGCGCCTAACGATTCTTCTCCAAGGCGTCCCACGTCAGTCGCGCAATGTCGGCGATGAGCGCGCGTGCCTTCGCCTCCTCGGCGATGCCACGCGTGAGCACCACCAGCACAAACGGGTCCCGGCCCTCGGGAAAAACCACCGCCGCATCGTGCAGCACGCCGGTGATCCATCCCGTCTTGTGCGCCACACGCACGCCCTTTGGGAGGCCGGCGGGAATCTCATCGTTGAACTCCTGCCGCTCGAGGATGCCTAACATCTGGCGGCACGACGCCGCGGACGCGGCGCGATTGCGAACGATCGCCTCCAACAAAGTGGCCAGGTCGCGTGGCGACGTGACATTGTTGAGCCCCTGTCGAAAGGCCAGGTTGTCTTCAACGCCACGCAGCACCCGAATCGTGGTGGCGCCGAGACGGTGGGCGGTGGCATTGGCGGCCTTGGCATCGACCAATTGGATCACGGCGTTCGTCGCCAGGTTGCTGGAACGCGTGATCATCCGCTCCACGAGTTCGCTGGCTGCTACCCGGCTGCCAACCTTGGCGTACAGAGAACTGTCCGAGTCGTCGCTGGCGTCCAAGTGATACGGCGACCCATCGACGATCGAGGCGAACGTGTTGAGCAGCAGCACGCCTTGATCTGGAGAAATCCGGTGCTCGTCAACGGCGCGGAAGTACTCGATCATGACGGGCACTTTCATGGTGGACGCGGCATGGAAGAGCGAGTCCCCATTCATGATCAGCAGCGCACCAGAGCCGAGTTCGTGGAAAGCCACTCCGACGACGGCCCCGGGGAGCTGGGCAACGCGACCTTCGATGGAGGATCGCAACTGGTCCACCCACGACTGTGCCGAGGCGCCAGGCGCAAGAGTCAGGGAAGCGGCGACACTCATGAGAACGCGAAAGGTTGGTGACATGCGACCACAATTACGCTCGTGATCGCCCGCCCCGCAATTGGGGCGAATGGTGACGCGTCGTCTGCGACGCGCGTCGTCAGGCTGAGTGGTACCCAATGGCCGGAGCGTGTGTAAGATTCCACAACGCCGGTCCGACTCTCCCTGGAGTATCCGATTCGACATCGCGACCTGCTCGGCCTAACGATTCTGTTGTCGATGGGCGCGGCCTGCGGGCACGCCGGTCCGTCCTTGTCGTCGGCGCCGACCCCGGTGGATTCGACGATTACGTCCAAGGGCGCACTTGCCACCGGCGATTCAGCAGCTGATGCACCGCGCCAGGCGCCCGCATCACCCACGATCCCGGACAGTGTGCAGGAACGTCTGCAGTTGGCGATGCGTGCGGTTGAGCTGTTCGGCGACTCGTTGATTTCGGCCCTCCCAGAGGCCTCGACCGCTGCGCCCGCCGCCGACAATGCGGGGCGTGTCACGGAAGAAGCGTCTTGGGACATCGATGTCCGGTCGTTTGTCACGCACGACCGGGTGGATCGCTATGTGAAACTCTTCTCTGGACCCGCTCGCGAGCGTTTCGTCGCTTGGCTTCAGCGCGGTCGCCGATACGAATCCATGATTCGCTCCACGTTCAGGGCGCGCGGCGTTCCGGAGGACATGTATTACCTGGGTGCCGTGGAGAGTGGTTACGACCCCCACGCGGTCTCGCGCGCGTACGCCGTCGGCATATGGCAGTTCATGACCACGACGGCCAAAGGGTTCGGGTTGCGGGTGGATTGGTGGGTGGATGAACGGCGGGATCCGATGAAATCCACCGATGCAGCTGCTCGCTTCCTGTCGGCGCTCAAGGATCAGTTCGGATCCTACTATTTGGCGGCCGCCGCGTACAACGGCGGTCCAGGACGCGTGAAACGTGGATTGACGCGCTATGCGGATGACCTCGACGATACGTATGGCGATGACTGCTTCTTTGCGCTGGTGGATGTTGGAGCACTGCGCTCGGAAACCGTGAACTACGTGCCGCAGCTTATAGCCGCAGCCTACATCGCCAAGGACGCGACGCAGTTTGGCGTCGTCCTGGATACGCTGGCGCCCGGTTACGCCTACGACTCGGTGCGGGTCGGACCCGACGTCTCGTTGTCGTCTGTGGCGAAGGCGGCCGGCGTGTCACTGGCGCAGGTTCGCGATCTCAACCCGTTCATTCTGCGTGGAGTGACGCCGCCAGAAGGAACCGTTTACGTGCGAGTCCCGCCCGGGCGCGCGACCGCAGCCGATTCCGTGCTAGGTGAGCAGCCGAGCGATGCCACGGCTGCGTACCGCACCCACGTGACGCGGAAAGGCGAAACGATGACTGCGGTCGCCGGCAAGTATGGGATCTCTGCGCGCCAGCTATCGTGGTACAATCGCAAGGTGAGCACCGGCCGTCGGGGCGTGATCGCCGCAGGACAACGCCTCCGCGTGCCGACGCTCGACGTCCTGGAGGCTGCGTTCGACGTTCCCGATCCTGCGATCGAGAAGTACGGGCGATCGAGCAGCGCACGCTCTCACGTGGTGAAGCGCGGCGAGTCTCTGGGGTCGATTGCCCGCAAGTACGGCACGTCGGTGGCCTCACTCGTCAGGCTGAACCACCTGAAAAAGCCGGTGATTTACGCCGGGCAAACGATCATCGTGGGCGGCGGATCGACTGCGGCGAAGCGGTCCTCGGGATCGAAGAAGTCCGCCACCGCAAGGAAGACCAGCCGAACGACTTCGCCGGCAAAGAAAAAGGCCGCCCCCAAAAAGAAGGCGGCCTCCTCAAGGCACTAGCGGGGCGCTCAGTCGATGACGCCCTTGCCGCGGTACCCCTTCAAGACGACGCGGTCGTACCCATTCGACGGGTCCAACCCGAGTTCCCGCGAGACTTCCACCGCAGCAGGGCCGCGATTGTAGATCAGCAGCGCCAGCTGCACATCGCCGCGATTCTCGCGAATCAGTGCTCGCAGATGACGGAAGCCGATGTGAAGGTTCGTCCGCGGCTCCATCAGGTCCTCACGCGACACGTTGCGATCGTACCAGCGCGCCGTCGGCAGCATCAGCTGCGTCAAGCCGATCGCACCGACCGGGCTGACCGCCTTGCTCTGGAACCGGCTCTCCAGTCGAACAAGGGGGAATGCCAGGTCCGGGTCGATCCCCTCCGTCATGGAGGCGTCGAAGATCTGCGCCGCCAAGGTCGCGTCGACGCGATATCGGCGTGAGTAGGTGAAGATGCGGTGCCAGCGTTCGAGCTGCAGGTCGACGGTTGCCAGGTCGCCGCGCGCAGCGGCGATCTTCTCCTGCAGTTGCTGCACCTCGGCCCGCTGCGCAAGCGTGCGGCGCACGGGTTCGGCGTTGGCGTCGATCGGGGCCCAATTGCGTACCGCCATGATCCCCGCCGTCACCAACCCCGCCACCATGATCACCGCCCGCACCCGACGCTTGCGACGTTCGACGTCGCCACGATGCACGTACGTACCGCGCAATTCCTTCATATGGCCTCTATCAACAGGAACGCGGCACTGAACCTCGGCGCCGCGCTCTCAATTGCTGGTCAAGGGAATTCGGAAACCGGCGCTACGGCTTACTCCAATCGCCGCTCTTTCCGCCTCGCTTTTCAGTGACAGAAATTTGCCCGATCTCCATCGTTTTATCTATCCCCTTAGCCATGTCAAATATTGTGACAAGTGTCACACTTACAGCCATCAGCGCTTCCATCTCAACACCGGTTTGTGCTGTCGTTTCGGCAGTGGCCTCAACGCGAATTCCAGGTATGGTGTCGTCAAGTGTGCATTGCACCTGCACGTTCGACAACGGTATCTGGTGACAGAGTGGCACCAAGTCGCTCGTGCGCTTCGCAGCCTGTATTCCGGCGATACGCGCGACGGCGAGTGCATCGCCCTTCTTCAGAGTGTTGGCGCGGATGGTGGAGAGCGTCGCGTGTTGCATCTGAATGATCCCGCGAGCACGGGCCAGACGGTGCGAGACCGGTTTGTCCCCGACGTTGACCATGCGCGCCTGTCCCGAGGCATCCGTATGCGTGAGGTCCATGTCATCCCGCTGGTGGAAGTATCAGGCGAACAGCGCCGCCATGTCTCGCAGCAGCCGTGCGCTCACGAGTTGCGGATTCACATTCCCTGCGGCGAGCAGCTTGGCGTCTTCCACGAGTTCGGCCGCACGGCTGGCCGCCACGGCCGAGCGCGCGTTGCCTTGCGACGTGGCATCGCGCGCATGCGAGTGCAGCTGATGCGTGAGGGCGTCGAGCACATCGCTGAACGCGCCGCGCGCGCCAGATGCGCCCTGCACGAAGGCGGTCCGGAGGATGCTGGCTTGCTGGCCGCCGATGGCGGCGTCCAGGAACGCGCGCGCCGCGGACGCGGCCGCACCGGTTTCAGCTGACGAAAGCAGCCGCCCCGGCGACCCACTCGCCAATGCGATCCGGTCGGTCTTCGAAGTCGGCAGGGACAACCCGGCGAGCTGTGCGGCGACCGTCTGATCGTCGAGGAACGCCACGATATCCCGCTCCGGCAGTGAGGGCACGCGCATGGCCACCACGCGGGAACGGATGGTTGGAAGCAAGGACCCTGCGGCACTCGTGGTCAGCACGATGAACGTGTCGCGTGGGGGCTCCTCGAGGAGCTTCAAGAACGCATTGGCTGCGAACTCCGAGCCCTCCTGTGGCACCATGCGATCGGCGTCCCCGATGATGAACACCTTGCGGCTGGCGAGCGCGGGAGACATCGCCGCTTGCTGGACCAGGGCGCGCACCGTCGCAATGAAGATGCCGTCGCTGCCGGAAGGTGCCGGGTAAAGCCCATGCCGCTCGGCCCGTTCCCTGGCCGACACCTGCAACGCCGCCCGGATCTCGTCTACGTCGCGGTCGCCGTCCTTCGGTCGCGGGACGGGGAAGGCCCACGTGACGTCCGGATGGCTCAGCTCGCGCACATAGCGACAGTGCCGGCACTCCTCGCAGGGCGCGTCTGGTCGTTCGCACACCAGCGACTGCGCCAACCACAGCGCGAGGCGCTGCTTGCCAACGCCGACCGGTCCGTGGAACAGGAGGCTTTGCGGTAGCGACCCACTCGCTCGAGCGTGTGACAGGCGCTCGCGCAACGACCGGTGTCCGAACAACGGCACAATGGGCATGTGGGAAATCTAGTGCTGAGCCGTTGTCAGCGACGCGGCCGTTCGGCCGTCAAGGGCGGAGGGCGGCGATGGTGTGTCGCCTGCTCATACGCGTACGCGAGCCGAATCAGGACGTCCTCGTGCCACGGGCGGCCATAGAACGTCATGCCGGCAGGCAGACGTTCGTCGCGCGTGTATCCCATCGGCACGGTGAGCGCCGGGAACCCCGTGCTCGGCGAGAAGACCTGGCTGTTGTCACCCGCCGGGGTGTTCAGGTCGCCAATGAGCCGTGGCGGATTGCTCCAAGTGGGATACACGAACGCGTCGAGCGACAGGGAGTCCATGAGGGCAAGCACGGCGGAGCGCAGGGCTACACGAAAACGATCCCGCGCCTGGCATCCGGGCGTTTCATCTGGCGGGGTCACTGCCAGCTCGCCTTGTTCCAGTCGGCGTTGGATCGTAGGGTGGAACTTGCCCGACTTGATGATGTCGGCGAGTGAATGGACAGGTGGTCCGTCAGCACCTAACGCGGAAAGGTACGCATTCAGGTCGTAGCGAAAGGGATTGCAGGCACCTGACTGCATGCGAAACAGCGAGTCGAGCCCTGGTACCTTCGCCGAGTCGACGATTGTGGCTCCCTGACTTCGGAGATCGTCGAGTGCCTGCGTGAACACCCGCGTGATCTCGCTGTCCGTCGACGGCCGCTCGTACGCCTGTCTGAGGACGCCGATGCGTGCTCCGCGCAGGCCATCCTTTCGGAGTGACATCGCGTAATCAGGCACGGGATGGTCACGGGCGTCGATCGTGACCGGATCGCGGGAGTCCTCTCCGACCACGACCTGGAAGACAGCGACCGCATCGGCCACCGTGCGAGCGATTGGGCCGGCAATATCGGATGCCAGGATGAGCGGCACGACGCCACCGCGACTGGTCAGCCCCATCGTCGAGCGGATGCCGACCAGGGCCTGGTGCGACGACGGGCCCCGAATGGAGTTCCCCGTATCCGTGCCTAAACCCGCAGCGCCGAATGACGCGGCAACCGCTGCCGCCGTCCCTCCGCTCGAGCCCGCGGTGACCCGGTCGAGTGCATACGGGTTCTTGGTGTACCCCGGAAGGATTGAGCTGACGGTCTCGTACGGCGTGAAGGCAAACTCCGCCATGTTGGACTTGGCCAGCACGATCGCACCCGCCTCGCGCACCTTTCGGACCTGAAACGCGTCTTGCTTGGGTATCCATCCCTCGAACGACAAGGAGCCGGCGGTGGTTGGGAGGTCCTTGGTCTCGAAGTTGTCCTTCACGATCATCGGCACACAGTGCAGCGGACCCGTAGGCCCCCGCTGTCGCCACACGCGATCGAGTGAATCCGCGACCTCCAGTGCCCGGGAGTTCACCACGATCAGTGCGTTGATCGCAGGTCCGCGCTTGTCGAGTCGTTCAATACGGCTGAGGTACCCCTGCACGAGCGCACGACACGTTAGGCTTCCACGGCGCATCGCCGCGTGAATGTCGCTGATCGTTGCCTCTTCGATGCGAAATCCCGAGGGTCGCTGAGCGCCAGCCGTCAGCGGTGCAACGAGAAGGGTGACAATCCAACCCGTGAGCCAGAATCGTCGCATGAGACTCCGTGAGCTGCTCGGCGACGTGAGTGTCGCGGTGTGAGGGAGCGGTCGGTCGTACACCCGCTTGGCAGAGCGCTCAACGTAGCCCTTCACTGGAAAAGGGCAACGCATCCTGCCTATCGGTTCGTAGTCGGTGAGGGGTCCAGGGCCTCGCGGAGCACGTCACCGAGGACGTTGATTGCCACCACCGTAAGGAGAATGAAGACGCCCGGGTAGAGGGCGAGGCGAGGGGCCGATGACAAATAGTTCTGCGCGTTGCTCAGCATGTTGCCCCAGCTGGCAGCCGGTGGTTGCACACCGAGCCCGAGGAACGAAAGTGCCGACTCAGTGAGAATCGCCGTGCCAACGCCGAGCGTGGCATTCACGATGATGCTTGGCCCGATGTGTGGCAGCACATGCCGCCAGACCACACGCGCTCCCGGAGTTCCCAGCGCGCGACTGGCCTCCACGAACAGCTGCTCGCGAAGGGATAGCATCTCCCCGCGCACCAGGCGGGCCACTCCCATCCAGGATGTCGCGCCGATGGCGAGCACAAGGCCCAGCGTGGTGGCGCCCGCGAACGTGAGGGCAGCGATCACCAGGAAGATCGTGGGGATCGAGAGCATTGCATCCGTGAACCGCATGATGACCGTGTCGGTGGCACCGCGGAGGTACCCAGCGAGTGCCCCTAACGAAATGCCGACAACGAGCGCACACACCACCGCGGCCAATCCCACACTCAGGGACACGCGTCCGCCGGCAAGGAGGCGGGCGAGCACATCGCGACCACTCTCGTCGGTCCCGAGGGGATGCTGCGCGCTGGGTGCGGCGATGACATGCTGCAGGTCCAACCTTGTGGGATCAACGTTCCTCAGCTCGGGCCCGAGGATGATGGCCAGCACCAATACCGTGAGCACGGCGAGGGACCACGCGCTCCGCCGGTCGGCCAGCAGCCGTCGGCCCACGGGGATGGCCAGCATCGGCGTCGTTTCACGGAGCAGGCTCACGCGTCACCCAGCCGAATGCGAGGGTCTGCCCAAACGTACACGACGTCGATGAGGATATTCGCGAGTACGACGGCCGCCGAGACAAACAGGGTCATCGCCATCACCAGCGGATAGTCGCGCCCCAAGGCGGCTTCGACGCCGAGCCGTCCCAGTCCGGGCCACGCAAAGACGGTCTCCGTGATTGCCGCGCCACCAATGAGCCTCGGCAGCTGCAACCCGAACACCGTGATGACGGGCAACAGCGCATTGCGGAGGCCGTGCCAGACAACCGTGTACGGTCCGGCGCCCTTGGCCTTCGCGGTGCGAACGTATGCTCGTGCGAGCGTGACGACCGCCGATGATCGCGTGTACCGGAACAACTCCGCCGACAACGCGGCGGATAGCACGACCGCCGGCAGGATGAGATGACGAAGCTGGTCGCCCCATGTGGTCGCCTGCCCGACGGTATTGGCCCCGCCGGCTGGAAGCACGTGGAGCTGTACGGCGAAGACGAAAATGGCACCGATGCCCAGCCAGAACGTCGGGATTGCCATGGACGTGAAGCTGACGAACGAGGCGATGCGATCGAGCGGTGACCCGGGGCGCGACGCGGCGATGGCACCAAGGGGCACCGCGATCACGAGGGTGAGCACCAACGCTGCTCCCGCCAGGAGCAAGGTGTTCGGGAGCCGATCGAGTATGGTGCGCAGGTTTGGGGCCTGGTATAGGAATGACCGGCCCAGGTCGCCCTGAACGGCGCGGAGGATCCAACGCGCGTATTGCTCGGGTAGCGGGCGATCGAGGCCCAACTGACGCTCCAGCTCCGCGCGCTCGGCGCTTCCCAGCTTCGGGTCGGCCAGGATGGCCGGGCCGCCCGGTGCAACGTGCACGATCATGAAGGTGAGCGTCGTGACAACCGCGATAACCGTCGCGGCGTGGGCCAGCCGTCTGAGCAGGTAGCCCGTCACGAACTACGGCGTCTTGAAGCCGATTCGCTCCGACCAGCGGAGCGCGTCTCGCAGCGTCAACGCCGGCAGGTGCTGCAGCGCCGTATTCACCGCAAGGATCTCACGAGGATAGAACAGGACAAGGACCGGCGGATCGCGCTGTTCTTCCTCCTGGAAGGCCAGATAGACCTCGCGACGCCGGACGGTATCGGTCGTCGCGCGACCCAGTGCCAACAGCGAATCGACGCGACGGTTGGAGTAGCGGACGTTGTTGTTGTCCTGACCGGTGGCATAGAACGCGTACTGGTCGGGATCCGGCGCCGTCGTCCACCAGATCAAGTGAGCGTCGAACTTGCCGGGCAGGACAAAATCGCGCACTTCGGAAGCGAACTCCATGGTCTGGAGGGTGACGTCGATCCCGATGGACTTCAAGTCCTGCTGGACGGCAAGCGCGGATTGTTCGCGACTCGGGTTCCCCTTGTCCACGAGGAGGGTGAACCGAAACGGTTGTCCGGCCGCGTCATGCAGTAGTCCGTCAGTTCCAACCGTCCAGCCGACGTCGGCAAGTAGCCGACGCGCGGAATCTGGTGAGAAGACCGGCGCCGGGGAGGCGGCATCGAAGTATCCCTTCAAGGCGGCCGGAATCGTCCCCCGTGGCAGGTCCGCGAATCCCTTCATCACCCCGGAGATGATCGCACTCCGGTTGACGGCAAAACCCATGGCGCGCCGCACACGGGGATCCGCGAACAAACGCCGGCTGGCGTTGAATCCGACGTAGTAGTGCTGCACCACGGGATTCTGGATGATCGCCACGTTGGCGATGCCCTGCACGCCGGCGAGGTTCGCGGGCTCGAGTTGTACCAGGTCCAACTCGCCCGCGCGCAGCTGCGCTACCTGAACGTTGATGTCCGCGATCACCTTGAAGATGACCTGGTCGAGCAGGGGAGGCCTTCGATAGTAGTTCGGATTGCGAACAAGAACGACCGCGCTTCCGGGCGCGGCCTGGGTGACCATGAACGGGCCTGTCCCGATCGGATGCTGTCGATTGAACTCCGTGGCGCCGTTCAACGTGCGCCCGGTGAACGCGTGGGCTGGGATGATGCCGGCGTTGTAGCCGAGGAGCGACAGAAAAGGAGCGAACGGCGCCTTCAGCTGGAATCGAACCGTCAGTGAATCCACCACGTCCACGCGTTCGATCGCGGCGAAGTCCGAGCGCAGTCGAGAGCCGGACGCTACATCGATGATCTGGTCAAACGTGAACTTGACGTCGGCGGCAGTGAACGGCGTGCCATCGTGCCACTTGACGTTCGGCCGGAGGGCAAACGTGTACGTCCGCCCGTCGGAAGACTCACTCCAGGAAACGGCGAGGTCCGGGTCGGGGCGCAGCTGCTCGTTAGGTCGAACAAGCCCGGGGAAGATGACCTTATTGACGACGATTGACCCGAGGTCCGTGGCGATGACCGGATTGAAGATGGGATCATTGATGAGCGGAAGTCGCAGGGCATTCGGGCGAGCGGCCGGCTCGCCGCCACAGGCGACGAGGAGGGCGAGCAGGACCGCCGGGCCACAAGTGCGCCGCGACGTGGCGGCTCCAACGATCATGCCATCGCGTCCTGCACTACTCGCCTCGCATCACGGAGCGCGGCGACGAGCCGGTTCTGCCCGCGCGTCAGGTGCGTTTGCAGGAACCCTAACGAGTCCTTGGGCATGCTGGGTACCTGCAGTGCCACTGACAGGTCTGGCAGCGCCGGCGTGGTTTCCGCCGGGTCATGGAAGAACTCGGGGCCCCGCGTGAAATTCACAGGCACCAGCAGCCGCCCAAGCCGGCGTACGGCCCGATTCGCACGGCGAACCGCTGGGTTGTCCACGGGCTGCGTGGCGAGATCCTTCGTGAACTCGCCAAAGTCCCGCAAGGCCGCGCGTAGCTCCCGGATGGCATCGGTAAGGGTCGCTCCGAAGTCGAATGGTGCGATCGTCGCATTGGCCACGCCCATCACCGCCGCGCAATAGATCTTCATGTCCGTGAGCAGGACGTCCTTGTCGGCGACGTGGATCAGGTCCTCCTCCGTGTGCCACTCGATATTGGCACCGCAGCCTCCCACTGCGTAGTAGCCCAGGCGCTCCCGGTGCTCGTGCGACATCGTCGAGAGCAACATGAAGAACGACGAGATCCCGATGTTATTGAACGAGTAGTCACCCGCCTGATGTGGGCGTTCGCCCTTCAAGGGCTTCTGGGCAATGTCGCGAATGATCGAAGCGCAATAGGCCTCGGTCTCGTCCATGAGCGAGACGTCGATATACTCCGTCGCCCAACGACACCCCGGCGAGTCGCAGTTCACCTGAGCGATGCAGTTCTCGTAGAGGTCGATGGCAAAACGATCAGCGAACCACGTGGAGCCGGCGTAGCGCCCCGTGGAGTGCCCCGGCCACCAGGCGATGCGCACCGACCGTTTGAGCTGCGCGCGATGCTGCCACAGAACTCGGGCCACCTCGAGCATGGTCGCGTCGCCCACCGCGTTGTCGCCAATGCCAAAGTCCCACGAGTCATAGTGCCCGTGCAACAGCACGAAGCACTCAGGCTCGTCCGTGCCGGGAATGGTGACCACGGGAACTGGCGACGGAAACCACCCTTCGGTGACGACGCTCGTGAGCGTGACCTCGTGCCCCTCGCGCGCCAAGGCGATCAGGGCCTGGCCGTCTACGTTGTTCACGGCTACCACGGCGATTTTCGGCTTTCGCGGCAGGTCCCGCAGGTCTGGTGTGCCCCACACCGTAGTGCAGATACCCCAGTGCGCGTTCTTGCCCGGGTTGACCGCGATCATCCCTAGCGCCCCGCGTTGCTCGAAATACGAGACCTTGCCCGGCATGCCGAATCCCTCACTCACCACAATCTTGCCGGCGACATCCACTTCCTCGTCGCTGACGAAGCCCTTGGTGAACATCTCGTCTGCGTTGCGCGCATAACGAGCGGGTACATACGCCAGCGGTGCCATGAGCCCGTTCGGGAATGCCACGCTCATCGCCATCGGCTTGGCTCGGTAGGTGGCGCCTCCCGAGGCGATGCTGGCCTTGCCCGGCAGCGAGAGAAAAATCGTCGGCTCGTGCACATCGACCGGAACGTCGTACTGGCGCAGTCGCGTGACAATCTCGTCGGCGGCGACTTTGACGTCTGTCGGATGTTCTCGGCGAAGCGTCGTGAATCGGTCGATGAGCGCCCACGGGGCATCCAACGATATGGATGCTAGGGCAGCGTTCTGGGCATCGGTCAGCATGCAAAGCGCGTGGCGAAGGGCATTCCGGAAAGTGCAGCGGGAAGAACTCGTGCATTTGCTGTCCCGACGGGCGCACTGTCAAGCACCGTCCGGCAGATTGATACGACGAAGATTTGTCGGCGGTTGAGGTCAGGGTTCTCCGGACGGACGCCGCCAGGAGGCGTCGTCACCTATGGCCGCGAGGCCGTCGCGCGGTCGGCCGATGACCGCAGTGCCTAACGATGCGTGACGGCGCTCCGACGGTCGACCAGAACCGTGCCACCCTTCATGACCCAACGGACGCCGCGCGTGACCGCCGTGATGTCCTTCAGGGGGTCGCCCTCCACGGCGACTAGGTCCGCGTAGTAACCAGGTCCAATGGCGCCCAGACGATCACCCATTCCTAACAGGCCCGCCCCACTCCGGGTCGCCGAAAACAACGCCTGCTCGGGGCTCATCCCAGCACGTACGAACCACTCGAGCTCCCGTGTATTCTCGCCAAACCCGGTGAAGACCGCATCGGAACCCATGGCCACCTTCACGCCGGCCCGAATTGCCCGCTCCAAGGTCGCCTCGTTCCGCGCCACAAAGGCCATCAGGCGCGCCGCCGTGGCACTGTCGTACCCGTACTCGTCCCGATGATCGGCGTAGTAGCGGTTGTGATCCACGGTGGGCACGTAGTACGTGCCTCGACGCACCATTTCGGTAAACGTCGAATCATCAATATCGACCGCGTGTTCGACCGAGTTCGCGCCGGCGCGGACGGCATCCCGCGCGCCGGTTGGTCCATAGGAGTGAATCGCGATCCATTTCCCCGCATTGTGCGCGACTTCAGTGGCAGCGCGCATTTCCTCGTAGGTGAACGTCTGGTTCCCCGACACGTCGTCGGCGCTTCCCGTGGAGCCATACATCTTGATTCCATCGGCTCCAGCGGCGAGCTGCTGGCGCGCCGCGAGTAGCACTGCGTCCACCCCATCGGCGCGCCCTGGGTCAAAGGTCGCGGTACCCGCGCGGATCGCCGCCGAGCTGACGTGCAGCCCTCGCCCCGACACGAACATTCTCGGCCCAACCATGTCGCCGCGGTTGATCAGCGTTCGCATGGCGATGTCCCCGTAGTCTCCCGAGCCAAGATCCCGTACGGTGGTGACGCCGGACTCGAGCGTCTTGCGCGCGTTCTCCTGGGCGAGATACACCAGCACAGGGGTCGAGAATGTGCCGAGGCGGGTCCACGGGCGAGTGCCAGGCGCGCGGTCCCAGTAGTAGGTCATGTGCGTGTGCACATCGACAAGGCCGGGAATGCCGACCAGCGGCCGAAGATCGATCACCTTTGCAGCCGCCGGGATCGACGCCGCACCGCTGTCGATCCGTGTCACGCGGTCTGCCCGGACGAAGACCACGGCATCGCGTGTGACATGTCCGTTCATGTCGAGCAGTGTCCCGAAGCGGATCGCGATCTCCTGGGCGGCAGCGCGCGATCCTAACGAGCAAAACGCCACTAGGGCGAGCCAGCACAAACGACCCCGCATCGTCCCTCCGGGACAGAGGATCCAGAATCTAGCCGCCAGCGTGGCGGTCCGCGCGTGTTGGAGTCGAGGGTTCGAGCGGGCGTTGCCTTGTGAGCACGCGCGGGAGCGCGCATTTTCGCGCCCAACAGGTTGCTCCGGAGATTCACATGCTCGTTTGCCATCGATTCAAGGTTGCACTGACAGCCGCCGTCGTGGTTGCCACGCCGGCGGACGCCGTGGCGCAGCGGCCTCCGGCGCGCGGCGCGGTGGACAGCGTGCATGCCATCGTCGGTGCGACCTTGATCGACGGGAATGGCGGGGCGTCCGTTCCCGACGCTGTCGCCGTGATTCGTGGGACGCGGATCGTGGCCGTGGGGCCGAGGGCGACAACGCCGATTCCGAAGGGTGCGGTCGTCATCGATGCCACCGGGAAGTTCCTCACCCCCGGATTCATCGACACCAACGTCCACGTGTCGCTTTACTCCGGACTGGAAAACTTCGCGCGCTACCAGGACCGCTTTACCGACATTGCGGTTGAAGCTGCGCAGATGCACCTGAAGGTCGGCGTGACGACCATTCGTGACAGCTACGGGATGCTCAAGCCGCTGGTGGAAGCGAGGGAGAGGATTGTCCGCGGCGAGATGCCGGGCCCGCGGATGTACGTCGCCGGCAACATTGTCGGGTGGGGCGGTCCCTTTTCACTCTCGTTCACGGGGCGACCACAAGAGAATCTCTCGCTCTTTCAGGAGCAGATGAACGACGCGATCACGGAAGGATCCGGGGAAGATTTGGTGAACATGGAACCGGATTCCCTCACGGCAGCGATCAACCGGTACCTCGACAAGGGGCCAGACTTCCTGAAGTTCGGCGGAACGAGTCACTTCGGAAACCCGGTGTTCATCGGCTTCTCCGAGCGCGCGCAGAAGGCCATCGTCGATGCGGTACATGCGCGCGGAAAGGTGGCGGAGACCCACTCCACGACGCCCGAGGGACTGCGCGTCTCGATCCTCGCCGGTGTCGATTTGGTACAGCACCCCGAGGTACACGACGTGCCAATGTCGGACGAGCTCGTCCGGTTGATGGTGGATCACCACGTGGTGTGTTCCATGCTCAGCAACACGATGACCGGTAAGCCCTACGCCGACTATGCCCGCCAGCGCCAACGCGAGGATAGCACCCGTCGGGCGCGAACCGACAGCTCGCAAAGACAGGGGATGCAGCGCGAGCGAACGAGTGCTGAACGCCTGAAGGACCGGGGAAACCTCGGGATGGAGATCCGCCGGGCGAATGCACGCAAACTGATCGCCGCCGGTTGCATCATTTCGGTTTCGACGGACAACTACCTGGGTCTGGCCCCGGAGTTTCGCCGGGACCCCAAACCCGATTGGCAGGATGCCGGAACCGGTACACTGGCATCGATCGAGGGACTGGTCGAGTTGGGGATGACGCCGCTGCAGGCCCTGACAGCTGCCACAAAGAACGGCGCTATCGCCAACAAGGCGCTCTCCGAGTACGGGACGATCGAGGCCGGGAAGCGCGCGGATATCCTGCTGTTCAGCGCCGACCCCAGTGCAGACATTCACAACATACGAAAATTGGAGATGGTCATGCGCGACGGAGTCGTGATTGACACCAAGACCCTGCCGACCAAACCGGTGTGGGTGAAGCGATGAACACGTCACTGCGACATTGCGTGGTCGGGATGATGCTGACGGCGCTCAGCGGCTGTGGCGACGCCGGCGCTCCGCGTCTGCCCAGCGTTGGCGCCATCGACGCCCTCGGTTTTGCGCAGTTGAAGGAGTTCAGCGCCCATCGGTCGTCCAGCAACAACCGCGACTCCACGAGTAACGACGACAGCTGGCGCCCGATACCAGGCGAAACGGTGGTGCTGGCCGACCTGAAGGGACCAGGCGTGATCAGCCATATGTGGGTGACGATCGCTGGTAACGAGTACCAGTGGCCACGCCTCCTACGCCTCCGCGTGTACTACGACGATTCTCCGATCCCCAGTGTCGACGTGCCGGTGGGCGACTTCTTTGGCGTCGGACATGGGCTCGAGCGCCCCATCAACTCACTGGTCATCCGCAATTCGTCGAGCGGCCGTTCGCGAAATTCGTATTGGCCCATGCCCTATCGGAAGTCGATCAAGATCACGATGACCAACGAAGGCAAGCGACGTCTATACAACCTGTACTTTCACGTCGATTACCAGTCGTATAAGTCGTTGCCGGAGAACACGGCCTATTTCCACGCGCGCTATCGTCAGGCACTGCCCGCAACGTCCGGCGACTGGTACGACTTCCTGAAGGTGAAGGGCGAGGGTTTCTACGTCGGCACCGTACTGAACGCGGTGCAGGTTGCGCCTGGTTGGTTCGGAGAAGGCGACGACCTGTTTTATGTCGACGGCAACCCCAAGCCCGTGATCGAAGGGACGGGAACCGAGGACTACGCCAATGATGCGTGGAGCTTCCGCATCGGCGAGGGGCCGTATACCGGCGTGCCCGTCGCTGACGGAACGGAGACGGGTGCCCGCATGACGGCGTATCGGTGGCACCTGTTGGATCCCATCCCCTTCACGCGTTCGCTGCGAGCCTCCATCGAGCATGGCGGATGGACGTTCAACGACGATGGGTCGGTGCGTAGTGCATTCGAGGAGCGCCCCGACCTGTTCAGCTCCGTTGCCTACTGGTATCAGAAGGGAATCGCGGAGGACCAACCGGAACCCCCGTACGGCGCGGCGCGCATGTCGCAGGGGAATGCCAAGCAGATCGAGATCGAGCAATTCCTCGCCGACACCCGGACAGTCGGGGGCAAGGCGGAAGTGCAAAAGGAAGTGTTCTGGGGCAAGGACCTGCTGTTCTTCAACGCCACTGGACCAGGGTCTCGGATCGACGTACCGGTTGATGTTGAAGCCGACGGCAGGTACGAGCTCGTGGCCCAGGTGGCGCAGTCGCCGGACTACGGGATCTACGGCGTGCTGATTGACGGGCGTACGGCTGGTACCTCTGGTCAGCTCGAGCATGAGCCGGGTGCGAACAAGGGCACGATGGCGCGGTGGGACGGTTACTACACGGAGACGTTCGTTGGCGAGGACCGCGTCATCGCCTGGCCGACACTCACCAAGGGTCGGCATACCGTCAGCTTCATCTGTCAGGGAAAGAACACCCTGAGCAGTGGGTACAATATCGGGATCGACGGACTGGTCCTGTCTCGCGTGGCGGGCAGCGCGGGCGCTGTCACGCAGGATTCGGCGACGAGTACCAACGCCGCGGACGCCATGCGCCGTCTGGTCCAGCGTCCCGGAGCCGCCCGTCAAACAGACTCGGTGAAGGCTGGACTCAAGAATGCCGATCCCAACGTGCGGGAAGCGGCGGCGTGGGTGGCCACTCAGCTCGCCGACGATGCCAAGCCCCTCAGTCAGGATCTGGCGGCGTCCTTCTCCGACAGCGATCCGGTGGTGCGCGGTTTGGCCGCCATTGCCCTGCGCGGCATCCCAAAGTTGGAGCCGGCGGTCGGCGATACGCTCCTCGCCCATCTCAAGGACGCCGACGAGAATGTCCGCATGATGGTGGCCAATGCCATCGCGGCCCACCCCGATGTGGCCACTCGCGGCAAGGCGCAGCTGATCGCTGCGGCACAGGTACCGACCGAGCACCGCCACGTCTTGCGAAGCGTCGCGACGGCCCTGGGCACCATCGGCCCGGATGCGAAGGATGCCCTGCCGGCACTCCGCGCGCTCATGGCACAGCCCCTTATCCGATGGCAGGCCCAGGCCGCCATCAAGGCAATCGAGAAATGACGCCAACGCCAATCGACCGCCGAGGGTTCCTGCATCGAGGAGTCGCGATGGTGGGCGCAGGAGTCGTCGGCGCCAGTCTTCGTCCGACCGGAGCGACCACTGGGACCGCCGCCCGTCGTCTGCAACGCATCGGACTCGAGCTGTACTCGGTCCGCGACCAGATGGCCAAGGACCCCGAACGCACCATGGCGGCCGTGGCCAAGATGGGATATCAGGACGTGGAAATCCTCTGGTCCGCGGGGAACTTCGGGCGTACGGCGAAACAGGTGCGTGCCGCGCTCGACCAGACCGGGCTCAAGGCACCTTCCGCGCACATGTCGCCAGCTACGATCCTCGTCGGGTGGGAGCGGTCACTCGACACGGCGCGCATGCTGGGACACGAGTACCTCATCGTCCCGAGTTTCACTCCGGAAACCGAAGGGACGCTGGACGATTGGCGAGAGTGGGCCGACCGGTTCAACGCCGCGGGCGAGCGCGCTCGCGCCGCTGGGATCTGGCTGGCGTTTCACAACGAACCGAACCACATGCGTCCGATCGACGGACAGGTGCCGTATGACGTCTTCGTGAAGCGCACCGTTCCGACATCGGTGAGGTTGCAGCTGGATGTTGGAAACATGGTGATGGGCGGGGGCGATCCGCTGGCCTATCTCGATGCGTATCCCGACCGCTATTGGTCCTTCCACCTCAAGGACATTGTCCCTGATCGCACACACGACACGGATCTCGGGCTAGGCAACGTTCCACTGGCGCGCATTCTCGCCCGTGTGGCAGACATCAACAGCAAGCCGTGCTACGTGGAGCAGGAGGGGTCCCGCGACCCGATGGCGAGTGCGGCGAAAGATTTCGCCTACCTGAAGGCACTAGAGTTCTGAAGACGTCGTTGCGTGGGGCGGGGAAGTTTCCCCCGCCTCGTACGTCGTCGCGCCTATCCGTGCAGGTGTTCGACCAAGGCCCCGGTTGTTTGACGCAACAGGTTGGCGATGGCTTCGGCCACCATCATGGCAAACCGCAAGGCGTGCTGCGGATGACGCTCGGCCATGACATCGAAGTCGTCCCGCGTCAGCACGAGCAGGTCAGCGTCTTCGAGCGCGATCGCCGAGGCCGATCGGCTCGCGCCATCGATCAACGACATCTCGCCGACCATCTTTCCGGCGCCGAGTTTGGCGACGATTCGCTGGTGCTCCTCAATGTCGCCCTTCCGGATCTCAAGGGCGCCCGCGATGACAATGGCACAAAACGCATCGTGGTCACCCTCGTGAAAGAGCACACTGCCGCGAGGAAGCCGGTATGCGCGCATGTAGTGGGAAATGGCGCACTCCTCCTCCCAGGCCAGCTTGAGACTCCAAGGGGTGCGGTCCAGCCAATCGGCGCGTTGCTCGGGTGTGGATGAGATAAACAGAGCCCCACGCGCCTGAAGGGATTCAGACGGGGTCGGCTTCGGCTTTACGGGAATCACGATGCTCATCACTCCTGAGTATCGGCCGGAGCAGGGCGCTTGCCCAGCGCTCACACGGTAGGTCGGCGTGTGAGCGCCTTCTCACCCATCCTTAACGGGTACGGGCCGACTCCATGAGCCATGCGGCCAGTTCGCGGAGTGTGGCGTCGGCGGCGGTGCGTACCGCGGCCGTGGGTGCGCGATCCGCATCTTCAACCATTCCCATCAGTTGCGCCAGACGCCCGGTCAGTCGCTCCAGCGACGGTCCCCTCGCGCCCTCCTCCCCGCCGAGGAGCATGGCGATGGTCTTGACCTTCGCGCTGTCTCCCGCTGCGCCAGCCGTCAGTTGTATCTGACGGAGGCGAGCGTTCTCAGATGCGACGCGATTCAGCCCTTCGAAGAGCTGAATCGAGAGTGCGTGCTGGGCGGCGATGTCGGCTGCCGTACTCTTCACGCGCGGGTCCATTCGCACGCGAAGTGGCTGTGTGAGGACGACGCCGTCGACAGTGAGACGAACCGTGTAGTTGCCGGGAGCGGTCCACGGGCCTAACGGCTCAGGCACCGTCTGCCCTGGAATGGCACTGATCGGGTAGGAGAACGACACACCCTGCGGTCGTTCGTGGTGCATGTCCCACGCAAAGCGGTGCAGTCCGGCACTCGTCTCGAGGTTCGGCGACGGTCGAATCCAGTAGTCCGGCCAGTTCCCTTGGTCGCGCGGGTCCGGGTCCGCATTGACCCCTTGGTGGTATGACCGTACGACTCGTCCCATGCCGTCGAGAATCTCGAGGCGAAGCTCGCGGGCGTCTGTGGGCAAGTAATAGTGGAGCAGGGCCCCGTCGGGGGGATTGAGACGTCTCGGCTCGTCTGGCGGGATCGGCGTGTCCGTGTACATGCTGTACCGAACGCGGGTGGCCAGCTGGGGACGCAACAACGCGGAGCGTCCAGCCGCAACGACCGCCGCCAATTGTCGCAGCGGCGTAATGTCATCCAGGATCCAAAATCCTCGGCCGTGCGTCCCAACGACGAGGTCATCGTCCTTGATCACCAGGTCGCGGATGGACGTCGCCGGCATGTTGTTGCGCAGTGACTGCCAGTGCCCGCCGTTGTCGAATGACACCCAGACTTGCGTCTCCGAGCCGGCGAAGAGGAGCCCACGTTGCTTGGGGTCCTCGCGCACCGCATTGATGGTGGCGCCGGAGTCGATGCCCGTCACAATCTCCGTCCACGACTTCCCACCATCGGTCGTGCGTAGGATGTGCGGGCGAAGGTCATCCAGTCGCAGCGTGTTGATTGCCGCGAACGCCATCAGCGTGTCGAAGTGGGATGGATCGAGGATGGACACCTTGGCCCACGGCGTCAACGATGGCGGTGTCACGTTGGTCCAGCGGCGACCGCCGTCGCGCGTCACATGGATGAGTCCATCATCGGTGCCAGCCCAGATAATGGATTCCTTGATGTATGACGGGCCAAGGGCATAGATGACGCCGGGGTGTCGCGCCTTCGCGGTGGGCCACGAGGAGTACTTTCCGACGTTAGGCGGGACAACGGAATCTCGCCGTGTGAGATCGGGTGATATCTCCTGCCAGTGATTTCCCCCATCGCGGGTTTGCCAGACGGTGTTCCCTGCGTAATAGAGTGTCCGCGGATTCGTCGGCGCAAAAAGCACGGGTGCAGTGCGCAGTGCGCGATAGTTCGCATCGCGGAACGCCTTGGGAGCGACGTTCTGCGTCTGGCCGGTACGTCGGTCGTATCGTGTGACCTTGCCCCCATAGATGATGTCCGGATTCAACGGATCGGGAGCGACGTAGCCATACTCCTCGACGCCTACGGGGCGCCACTCGCGGAACGTGAGCTGCCCGTCGTTGCCGCGGCTGTCAACGCACGCGGAACCACTCTCCTGCTGGCCGCCACATACGCGATACGGCCAACTGTTGTCCGTTGACACGTGGTAGAATTGTGCCGTCGGCTGATTGTACCAACTGGACCAGCTGTCCCCGCCATTCACAGTGATGATCGCGCCTTGGTCGCTGGCGATCATGAGGATCTCGGGATTCGACGGGTTGATCCAGATGCGATGGTAATCATCGCCGCCAGGGGCACCGACCAGCATCTTGAACGTGCGACCCCCGTCGGTGGACTTCCAGGAGACGATGCTGGCGGTGTAGACGATGTCCGCGTTGCGAGGATCGACGCGCACCTCGGCAAAGTCCGAAGCGCGGGTGTTGATGCGCGGGTCGTCCGTCATCTTGCGCCACGAGGCGCCGGCGTCGTCGCTGCGGTAGATCGCGTTGGTGCGGATCTGGTCCACCGACAGGTACAACCTTCGTGGCTCCGAGGGTGATACGGCGATCCCGATGCGCCCAAGTCCCTGCTCGTAGGTCGGCAAGCCGTTGGTCAGGGGTTGCCACGAGGCACCGCCATCTACCGACTTGAACAGGCCGCTGTTGGGGCCTTGCCACTGCCCATTCTCCCATGGACCCTGACGCGACTCCCAGAGTGCCGCGTACACGGTATTGGGATCGTCGGGCGCCAGGATGACGTCGATGGCGCCCGTATTCTCATCGCGATAAAGCACGCGCTCGAACGACTGTCCGCCATCGGTGCTTCGATAAATGCCGCGTTCCGGATTTGGGCCGTACGGGTGCCCGAGCACCGCGACAAAAATGCGGTTGGGGTCGCGCGGGTCCACGGCGATCTGTGGGATCTGCTGGCCGTTTCGCAACCCGAGGTGGGTCCACGTCCTCCCTCCGTCGCCGCTGCGATAGATCCCATCACCGGTGGACAGATCCGGACGTTGCAGCCCCTCTCCACTGCCGACGTAGATGACGTTCGGATCAGACGGAGCGACCGCAATCGCACCGATCGAGCCCGTGCCGGCACCATCCATGATCGGCAGCCAGGTGCGGCCGTAGTCGGTGGTCTTCCAAACACCCCCGTTCACCGCCCCGATGTAGAAGACGTTAGGCTGTTGCGGCACTCCAGTGGCCGCCTTGGTACGTCCGGCGCGGTAGGGACCGATGTCGCGCCACGACATTTCTCGAAAGAGCGACGGCGAAAGCTGTTGAGCGCCTGCCGCTGCCGCGCACATGGTCAGGCCAAGTGCGAGGGCGGTCGATGACCGGCGACGTACGAGAGATATTGGAAGAAGCACGGGTAGGCTCCACAAAACGTTCGGGCGGTCGCGTGTGCGAGATTGTACGAGAATCTGCCGTTCGACGATCGAATCGTCTACGCTGCCGGCAGACCAGCGGCGACCCTACGTCTCTGTCGCCTGCAGGGCAGCGCTCACACCCAGGGTCAGCGCACCCAACCACCCGAGCCATGCGCCGATATGCCACCGGCTGAGGGACGTCCCCTCCAGCGCCGCCAAACCGCGGGGAGCGTCGTACCACATCACGAGCACCGCAATCAACACGGCAAGCGCCGTAACGGCGGTGAGACCGGTTCGCACGCCTCGGCGTCGCGGAACCCTCAAGAAAACGAGAAAGAGGCAGCCGATCGCGGCCCACAAGGCCACGAACAATAGCGGGTAGGCCCACCTGACTCGGCCAAACGATCCCTCATTCGACGAGGCACCGCACAAGACGGTGTTCCCATGCGTGGGCCACCAGCGGCAGTCCGTCACGCCCGAAGGAGTGTGGCGAGCGACTCCTGACGCCGTCAGTTGCACCGTTGCGCCGTCGGGCGTCGAAAAAGTTGCCCACGGCGAGGTTGCGGCGCGCTGCAAGGCGAACGCCGCGACCACCAGCAGCACCGCAGCGATGGCCCGACGTTGTGAGGTCAGAGGCGTCACGGGTGGTTTACGGAGCGGGACGTGCCAGTGCTTCGTCGACCGCCCGCTGCAACTTCTCCTCGATCCATCCCGTGCTCTGGCAGGCGTTGTGTTCGGCCACGGTCCCGCCCGGCGTCTGGGACCCGGCGGCCACCGCGAGCTTCAACTCGGAGGCGACCTCCGACACCGGTCGGATGGTTGCCAGGATGGCCAGGTGCACGCGGTCGAAGTCCGCCCGTTCCCCCCGTCCCCCCGCGGCCGTACCGCAGTCCACCGCGCGCGACAGGCGCGCGCCCATGAACATGCGGACGACCTGCAGCTTCAACCCCCCGATGGCCAGGGACGCGGAATCCCGGACGTCCAACGCGATCTGGTACTTCTCGAACGCGCGGGCGACCGCGGTAAACACCCGCCCAGCCGGCGCCGCGACTGGTTTTGCGACGCCGATCGTGTCGAGTTGTTGGGGTGAGCGATAGCCGGGGAGAATGACGGTGGCTGACGTCTGGGCCCCGCCGGTTGAACTGACGACCGCGATGGCGGCGGTGGCCACTGCGGCGCGAATGGCCGGCCGTAGCTGGCGTCGAGTGCCCGTGGTTCCGGCGAAAGGCGACATGAGGATCCCTCAATATGAAAGTGCGACGACGGGTCGGTTGAACACTCGACCGGTAAACGGTCGCTTCAACCGCCCCTTCGTCGCACAACGGCCGAGACGGACGGTTCGTCCGTCTCGGCGCAACTTCACTACTTGACGTGACGGAACGTCTTGCGGCGGAGTGCCAGGGACATCGTGGACTTGTTCACGCCGTACTTGTCGGCGAGTTCCGTGACGCTGGCGCCCTTCTTGTGCGCCTGACGGGCCTTGACGACAATCTTCTCCGTCAGCTTCGACGCGAAGTTGTCACTGCCCTTCCGGTGGGCGGCGCCACCGTACTTGCGGGGCTGACGGGTGCTCGAGAACTGCGTGCGAGCCTTCTTGGCAGGGCGGCGTGCTGGCATCGTCGGGATTGTTGAGGGGAAAGGTTGGAAACACAGCTATCGGCAAACCTACGTGCGACTACCCAAAATAGTTCGAATCCGGAGCTGTTGCAGGCGAACAGTCTTGCAACCGACGGCTCGGCGACGAGTTGCAAGATAGTGGGTGTACGCGGACCTGTGGGCGAGCGCTGAAAAAAAAATCCGCAGGAAGGTCAAGACTGTTGGACCCGCGCCACTGTCGCAGGTGGCGGGAACCGCCCCGCGTCCGGCCTGGCGGCGACCCCCGGTCCCCGGACTGGTGTAGCTGGCGAGGGGGAGCCCCCCGTTCGGGGGCGCATCAGGGCTCCTCCGCTCACCGGGGGTGCCAGCCTCGGGCGCTACCTGACGGACCGCCCCCCACGGGCCCTCCGCATTCGTCCCACCGCTATCTTGCCCAGGTGAAGAAGCCTGTCACCGCTGCACGGCCTTTCGAGCTCCGAGCGTCCGCTATTCACGGGATCGGCGCCTTCGCCACCCAGCACATCCCCGCCGGTGTCCGACTCATTGAGTATGCGGGTGAACGGCTGACGCCCGCCCAGGCAGACGAGCGATACCCGGACATTCCCGGTCAGCCGCATCACACCTTCCTGTTCGCCGTCGATGACGATCTGGTCGTGGATGCGGCGGTCGACGGCAACGAGGCTCGCTTCATCAACCACGCCTGTGATCCGAACTGCGACGCCGTGATCGAGGATGGCCGGATCTGGATCGAGTCCATCCGCGACATCGCCCCAGGTGAGGAGCTGGCCTACGACTACTGTTACATCCTCCCCGAGAGGCACACCCCGGCAGCAAAACGACGCTACCCGTGTCATTGCGGGGCTTCCTCGTGCCGAGGCACGATACTCGGCAAGAAACGGTAGGTCAGGCGCAACAGAAATGTTGCGGTGGGCGCCCGTTCGCTGGGGAGCCCACTGTCTGCGCTAGGTCGGGACCTTCAGCCTTCCTGCCACAAGATTCAGGTGGTGCGCGGTATGGTAGACCGTGAACATCGCCATCTCGCGCGCCGTCAGTTTCCCCAGGAGCGGGTGGGGGAGCGTAGCCTGGTCCAGCTGCATCCCGCGCCACCCGCTCCAGGACGAGGTCACGAACTCGTTCACCGACAACCATTGTCCAAGGATCTCCCGTCGGCGCGCCCCCGGATCGCCGGGGATGCCCTCCGGCCTTGGTGCGAAGCGCCCAGCCTGACCGCCGGCCGCCAGGGCCAGCGTGTAGTCGGCGCGCAATTTCACGAACGTGCGCGAAGCGCTCGTCGCGGACCCAAAGACCAGCCGCACCAACCAGAAGGGCAGCCGATAGGCCCTCGTGAGCGGGCGAGACGACTTGGTCAGGTGGCGAATGTGTTCAGCCGGAGACCATCGGTCGCCCTGCGGAGTGAAGAACTCGCTCGGCGACACCCCCTCCAACAACGCGGTGCCTTCTCTCGTCAGGCGCAACAAAGTCCGAGAGAGGTCGGCGATGGCGTACGGCTCGCCAGGTTCAAACACGTTAAGCGAAGGTCCGAGAATAGTGGGGGGTCGGTTGTGCGAGTCGAAGTTGATGTAACGGCTGGTACTCCAGGAAACAACATCTCGGGCTGACCTTCACCGGCGGCCTCGATTGTCGGCGGACGCCGCAAGATCAGTTGGTCGCCGCATGCGCACGAAGCGGATAGCCGTGCCGTCAGGAAGCACGTCCTCGACCCCTGCCTCCTGCTCGAATCCGCGCGCCTCGTACATCGGCACCCCAGGAAGCGTCGCCATGAGTTCAAGCTGTCGGAATCCGGCCACACGGGCCGCCGCGATGCACTGCTCGAGGATAGCCGTCCCCACGCCGCAGCGCGCGAAGTCGGGTGCCACGAAGAAGGCTCGGATTCGGGCCGCATCCTTGGACGGGTCCAATCGTTCGGGCGCGCCCACTCGGCGTTGGTCGCCGCCATACAGGGTCCTTCGCTGGCTCCACCCCCCACACCCAATCACCCGGCCCCCAACCTCGGCGACGAAATACGACTGGTCGTCCAGGAGCGTCGAATCCACACCAAACACGTATCGAATCGCCGACTCGATCTGGAGCTCCGAGTAGTAGCCGGCACTGAGCTTTCGCGCCGATTCCGCAATCAGTGTGTTCAACGCCGGTATGTCGCTCTGTGTCGCCAGACGCAACGTGTACGCCGTCGTCATGGAGTGCCGGACCGGATTGGCGGCCGCTTCGAGGTCACGGACCCTCACCGATCGCGGCGTCGACCAGGAAGGCGCCTCGCCTACCGAGTTCCTCTGCCAGCGCCGCGCCAATTCCACTGCTGGCGCCGGTGACCACCACGACCCTCGGTTCCATTTCCTTCTCCTGGTGTAGACGCAACGACCCGAGTCGCGAGAGACCCGCGACGGTGGCCGGGTGGTTGTCGTTCATCGCCCGCGCATCAACTTACGTTCGACGCGGCCAACTCGCCCGACCGGCCTGGGCAATCCTCACTACGGCACTCGCGCAGATAACGACGAACTCGGCATGACAGCTAGACCACCATGGCGGCTCGCGGGAGTGTGCGCACTGGCGATCGCGGCCAGTCTATCGTGCGCGCCCGTCGACAAGGGTGCCGCAACATTCGTCGGTTCCGAGAAGTGCGAGTCCTGTCATCGGGCGCAGTACGAGTTGTGGCGTGGTTCGCAGCACGCCGTGGCAATGCAGGAAGCGCGTCCCGAGACTGTACTCGGCGACTTCAACAACGCGAGTTTCGTTCAGCAAGGCCTGACCTCGCGCTTTGTTCGTCGCGGCCAACAGTTCGTCGTGAATACGGAGGGACCAGACGGCGCCACGCACGACTTTGAGGTGCGCTACACGTTTGGCGTCTATCCGTTGCAGCAGTACCTCGTGGCTTTTCCTGGAGGCCGGCTGCAACCCTCGACGCTCGCGTGGGACGCGCGTCCGAAGTCAGAGGGCGGGCAGGGCTGGTTCTCGCTCGATGCGGAAGCTCAGCGCGGTGTCATCGACGAGTTGCACTGGACGGGGCGTGGCCTGAACTGGAACTACATGTGCGCCGACTGCCACTCCACCGCGGTGCGCAAGGGGTATGCGATCGACGCTGACACCTTTCACACCACGTTCAGCGAGGTGAGCATCGGGTGCGAGGCCTGCCATGGTCCGGGCTCGAGGCACGTGGCTTGGGGGTCCAGGTCCGCGTTGTTTCGACGCGTGTGGAAGTCGACAGACCTGCCCGCCGTGTTGCATGATCGAGCTGGTACGCATTGGGCCATCGATTCCGTAACCGGAAATGCCCGCCGCAACACCCCCCGCGCGGCCGACACGGAGATCGGTGTGTGCGCGCAGTGTCATTCGCGTCGTTCGCACATCGCCGACGGATATACCGCTGGGGCGCGGTTCTTCGACTTCTATGATCCGTTCCCTCTGCTTCCAGACTTCTATTTTCCGGACGGCCAGCAAAAGGACGAGGTGTACGACTACGCCTCATTCCTCCAGAGCCGCATGTACTCTGCGGGGGTGACGTGCGCCGACTGCCACGATCCGCACACGCAGAAGCTTCGATTGCCTGGTAACGCGGTTTGCGGGCAGTGCCATCGTGCTGCCAAGTACGACGACTCCACGCACCACCACCACCAACCCGGAAGTGCTGGTGCCTCGTGTGCATCCTGCCATATGCCGACCACGAGGTATATGGAGATCGATGCCCGGCACGATCACAGCATTCGCGTCCCGCGTCCGGATCGTACGGTGTCGATGGGCGTCCCTAACGCCTGCACCCAGTGCCATGCGCAGCGTTCGGCGGCCTGGGCTGCCGAACAAGTCCGCGCTTGGTATCCGACCGTGGTGCCGGGATTCCAGCGCTTCGCCGAGGTCTTTGACGCCAGTGACCGTGGCGTCGTGGGTGGAGTGGATTCACTCATGGCCATCATCAGCGACGCCACATGGCCGGCCGTGGTGCGGGCGTCGGCGCTGGCGCGCATCGGCGCGTATTCGTCTCCGCTTGTTCGGCAGGCGGCAGCGGTTGGTGCTCGCGATCCCAATCCGATGGTGCGACGTTGGGCGCTGGATGCCCTTCGCGGGGTGGCTCCTGCGGAACGCGTCGGAATCGCGGCTACGCTGTTGACCGATTCGACGAGGATGGTGCGTCAGGTCGCGGCCTCGCAACTGGCCGCGGTGGCCGATTCGCTCCTGGATCCCGCCCAGCGTCGTGCGTTTGACCTGGCGGCTGGCGAGTTTGTGGCCAGCCAGCGCTACAATGCCGACCGCGCAGAGAATCGCACCACGCTGGGTGTGTACTACATCGAGCGGGGTCAGACCGACTCAGCGGTGGTGCAGTTCCGTGCCGCGGTGGTCCAGTGGCCCACATTCGCCGACGGGTATGTCAACCTGGCTGGCGCGCTGAGCCTGCGCCGGGACGAAGGCCACGCGGATTCGGTGTTGCGCGCCGGTCTCGTCCTGCTGCCTAACGAAGCGCGCCTTCATCATGCACTGGGACTATCCCTTGCTCGGCAGGGGCACCTGTCGGAGGCCACGGCCTCGCTTGCCAAGGCCAGCCAGCTCTCGGGCGGCGATCCCGCCTATGCCTATCCCTACGCGGTCGTGCTGAACGGGACCGGCCGCCGCCGCGAGGCCATTGGCGTATTGTTGAAGGCCTTGCAGCTGTCGCCTGGCGATCGCGACCTCCTGTTTGCCCTGACCACCATGTATCGCGACCTCGGCGATTCCACGGCGGCTCGCCGCTACGCCGCCGAACTCGCAAAATACTTCCCGAACGATGCTCAGGCGCGTGCCCTCCAATCGGCATTGGGAGCCTCGGCTCGCTGAGCGTTCACCGTGACGATTGGCGGGGCACGCTGACATCGCTGCACCGCGAGCAGAGGCACCGACGCTTCCAGCTACAGGCGATACTCCGCTACACCCGTCAGGAACATCTGCACCGCGATTGCCACAAGGATCATCCCCATCAAGCGTTCGATGGCGATCATTCCGCGATTTCCGAGCACCGCGCGCAACCGACTTCCGGCGAGCAGGATAAGCGCGGTGGCCAGCCATGCCCCCGTGAGCGCGCCCAGCCACAACGTCCATCTCGTCGGATCACGGTTCATGAGCAGCAGCTCTGTTGCAAGGAGCGAGGGGCCGGCGACGTAGGGGATGGCGAGTGGAACGATGAATGGCTCTCCTTCGATGGTCTCGGCCATTCCGCCGCTCGGTGGCGGAAAAACCATGCGAACGGCAATGAGGAACAGAATGACCCCGCCCGCGATCGTGAGCGCGGGGCCAGAAATTCCCAATATGGCCAGGACCGGACGGCCGGCGAAC
This sequence comes from Gemmatimonadaceae bacterium, assembly GCA_044224875.1. Taxonomy (GTDB): domain Bacteria; phylum Gemmatimonadota; class Gemmatimonadetes; order Gemmatimonadales; family Gemmatimonadaceae; genus JABAQJ01. The sequence continues at coordinate 29,356 of JBGAJQ010000038.1, forward strand.
AAGAACGCGACCATGACGCCGTACGCAATGAGCAGTTCACGTACCACCACTCGCGTGTGCCTCGCCGGATCCACCGGGGCTAGCGCCGCCAGGAAGAACGGGATGTTGCTCAACGGATCCATGACCAGGAACAGCAACAGGAACGCTGAGGCAAGGCTCATGAGGTCTCCAGTACGTTGTGTCGGTCCGATCGGTACCGGAAAATCGGACCTAACGCGCAATCAAACGGTCGCCGCCACGCCCTGACTTCAGCGGCAATGTCCATCAAGGAAGAGAAGAACGGCACCGTACAGGACGACGTCTTTTCCGCGGTCCAGGGGTCTCAGGTACACCTGCTAGTGCGCGTCAACGGCGTCCGTGCGAGCGACAACGGAATCCAACGCATACGACAGACGTCCTGAAAATAGCGACCGGACTCGCTTGTATCAGCGGCCGCTCGCCGCGCGCCCCTCGGGCGCGGCTGCAACTCGCGAGCGACGCGCCGCGTTGCCGAGGCTCTGGCGCGCGGACGATGCCGCGGTTAGTCCTTGAGGAGGCCACCCTTTCCATTCCACCGTGTACCGATATGCCGACACCGCGTCTCGATTCCCTGGACATGACGGTCCCTGCAGTCGATGGCATCCTGCTCAAGGGGACGCTGACCTATCCGAAAGCAGGCGCCGGCAAGCGTTCACCGCTCGCGGTGTTGGCACACCAGTATCCGGCGACCCGCGACAGCTTTGCGCCGCTCGTGGCGGACCTTCTCTCGTTAGGCTGGGCCACCCTTGCGTTTGACGTGCGCGGACACGGCGAGTCGGTCCGCGTGGCCACGGCGGCTGGCGTGGGATTGCGCGTGATCGATGCGCCGCGAGGCTTGACTGGCCAGGACTTTGCCGATGGCTTCATTGGGAGTATCGGGAAGGTCGGTTTCGCGAACATCAGTGACGACATCGTCCGTGTCGCTGGCTGGGGTGCTTCGCAGAACTTCATTGACGGGACTCGCATTCTCCTGTGTGGGGCGAGTGTAGGTGGTACCGGGGTGCTGCTGGCCGCCCCGCGCTTGTCGGCCGGGCTCGCCGGCGTCGTGACCTTCGGCGCCGCTGGGGCCTTGGCCCACGGAGAGACGGCGCCGGCGCAAATTCGACAAAACTGCGTTTCGGCGCTTGCACCGCACTTGCTGACGTCGTCCCTGGGTGACGCGTTCGACGGCGCAGCAAACGTCCGCACTTGGAGTGAAGGGACCGCGAACGTTACGCCGCTCATTGTCCCCGGGGATGGCCACGCGATGGCGATCTACTTTCAGGTGCGCGCCGCCGTGACTGCCTTCGCACGGCGCTGCATCAAGCCTGCAGGGAAGGCTAAGCGAGCCGCCGGGGCAAAGCGACGCAGGTGATTCGCGGCTAACGACCTGCCGAGCGCCGGACGGCGAAGAGAGAATCCCACGCCGTCAGCGCGGCCTTGGGTCGCAGGTCCGCGTCCACGAAACCAAGATGGGCGAAGAGCGGAAGAATCGATCCCGGCGGCTGTGGCGGAAACCTTGCGAGGTCAAGGTCGGTGAACGACAGCTGCAACCACGCGATCGCCCCCGCCGCCTCCAACAGCTCTGACTGCCGCCGTACGTAGCGCGCTTGGATCTCGGGAGACGAGTTGAGGGATCCCACGGACACCGACGTCCATCCGCCCTCCACCACCATGCATGGGATGGTCCGCCCGTTCAGCAATCGGCGGTAGTAGTCGAGTGGGATCTCGGTGGGATCGGCGTACGCGAAGTACGGATAGGAGGAAAGACCCAGCGTGGTCATCCACGAGAAGTCCGCGAAGTCCTGCTCCACGCCGAGGTACTGCGACGTGCCTCCCAGTCGGCCCCAGGCCGCATCGGCCTGCACACTCACGTACAAGGGGAGGTCGGGCGACGTGGACCGCACTTCAGTGGCAGCCGCGCGCGTCATCGTGACCACGGCATCATACACGGCACGCGGAGCAGCAAGACGAATCAGGTTCGTCTCGGCGGCTAGCCCCAGATAGTCCGGATGCAGTAGGGACACCACCGCACTCACGTACTGTCGATAGAGCGTTTGAACGGCGGGTTCGCCAATGCTGCGCTTCAGCTCCACCAGCTCGGGTGCCTCGGCTGCCCGATTCAAGCCGTCGGTGACGTCGATCGTGACGAATAGCTTCAGTCCTTTGCCACGATAGAACCCCGCCAGCGAAACACCATCCGCCTGCAATGCCGCCTGGGGCGTGATTCCTGAGAGCATAGCCTTCCACGGCGGACTCAGATGCATGATCGCCGCGTCTGCGCGCCCGGCCCACATTTGGATCGCCTGAACGGCCTGATTCTGATCGGGGCGCGGCGGAAAACCTGAGAAGCCCATCCGATACAAGCGCGTGCCCGCTGGGTTTGGCGAGGATGCTTCCTTCGACGTGCACGATATCACGGCGGCGGCGACAAGAATGGCTGGATGCAGGTGACGGGATGCCATGAATCGGTCGAGGGGTGTGTCCTCAAGACGTGCGAGCAGCGTTTGGGGTTCCACGCCCCGGCGGTGATGAGGCCGACGACGGACATCCCGGCGTCCCCATGGAGAGACACTAGTCTTGCGATGCGCGCGCAAGCAGCGAGAGCGCGCTTGCATCACAACAACTTAGCCGCATCCCCGACGCAGGCACGCCTCGTGCCACCGGAGGGAATACGCGCCGCGCACTCATAAGCAGCGCGAGACTCGAACGGGAGAGGCAGCATGCGTACTACTTCGTTGATCGCAACATCAGTCACCCTGCTTTCGGCGGTGTTCGCCCCACTGGCGGCACAGCGTGCGGACACGACGACTCGGGCCAATGTACGAGGCATTTTGGAAGCGATCGATCGCAACGACGCTGGCCTCTGGTCCGACGGACGCGACGATGACCGCGAACGGTCCCGTGTGGTGATTGGCCGGAATCAGGACTCTTGGGGTGATCGCGACGACCGACGCAGTCGCGCCGAGCGTGATCGAGAGCTGGCGCGCTGGCGACGCGACCGAGAGCGAGCAGTGAAGGCGTGCGAGCGCGATCTATGGAGACGCGTTCACGATGAGGACCGATGGGATCGTCGCGAGCGGGATAACCGAAGTGTGAAGGAGCGGATCCATCGCTACTGCGAGCGACGCGTGTGGGAACGGAATCCGCGCATTTCCGACCGGTATAATTGGTAAGCCATTCGACGGGAGGGGCCATCGAGCCTCTCCCGTCACTGCATACCGCGACGCATGATTCGGGCGTCACTCGATTCGCCTTCGAGTGACGCCCGTTTCTTTCACGCTTACCCTCGCGACGGTATGACCGCTCCAGCCTCAGTTCGTGAGTACGAAGTTCGAGCCCAATCCACCGGTACGTTCGGTCGGGTCCTGTGCAATGCCCGCCAGCATCACTTCGTGGTCGACGGTCCTGTCCAGAATGGCTGTCCGGGCGAGGAACTGACCCCAGCCGAGCTGTTCATGTCGGCGGTTGCGTCATGTGGCGTGGAACTCGTTCAGGTTATCGCGAAGGACCAATCGATTCCTGTGCGACAGATATCGGCCAGGGTCTGGGCAATGATGGATCGGGCAAAACAAGCGCGGGCGGATGTCACGTTGTTCAATACCGTGCGCCTGGAGTTTGAACTGGCGGGGGCGAATGCTGCCGACGCCGCGGCGCTGGTCGAAGGATTCAAGCGGCGTTGACCGCTTTACGGCACGGTCGCGGTCGCGACCGCAGACGTGACAGTCGACGTTCGGGTGGTGCCCTAGACGCTATCATGCGGGCGATCGGCGGCGGCGCGATCCACCTCCGCTTGCCGCCGACCGGCTTCGTTCCAGTCCACCGTTGGAGCCACCCCCTCATCATCCAACAGCAGTGAATCGAGGGCGCGCTGAACCACAGGTGCGCCCAGCTCGTCGGGGAGGGCGCGTCCGAAGTCCAGTTCGGCACGACGACACAGGCGCTCCTCACGTGCCCGATCGCGGCCTTCTCGTCGCACACCCATTTGGTCGACGCGGGCGTGAACGCCTTCGTGCAGAATGGAGGACGCGACCGGGGCTGCCGTGATGTCGCGGCGCGCGAGAAACGTCAACTCGGTGACACACGCGCGCGCATCGGGAATGTACGCTCCGCGACATGGAAACCGCACCACACGAACATGGTCCAGGTCCCGTTGCAAGTGACGGAGACGCCACGGCTGGTACCGTTCGATCAGCGCCAGCGCCTCGTCCAGGCGCTCCAGGACGTCCGTCGTGTCGATGTCGGCCCTCGTGTTCTCGACCACGACGGTCAGGCCGCGCAGTTCGTACACCTGCGGCGCAGCCGAGGCCTCCTCTTTCTCGCTCATTCCCATGAATGCCTTCAGAAAGCGTTGCAGCACGCCGACTCCCGTTGCCTATCGAACCAGCAGGATGCGCTGGTTCACGGGATACACCCACTCGACGCCGCGGTTCGTCACCACGGCGTCATCCTCGAGCGGGATCCGCACCTTCTTTCCCCCCCACGCGTCGGCTGGGACCCAAGCGAACAGCTCGATCGAGAACAGATTGGAGGGGCGGATCTCGAAATTGAGTCTCGTCGGATTGAAGAAGGCGATCGATGGCCCGATGCCGTGGCCCCAGTCGCCCACTGAGTGACAGCCAATGAAGAATTCCGTGGTCGAGTCCGCGGTGATCTTGTTGAATGCGGCTGCCTTCCGAAACCCCGCCCGCGTGATCTCTGCTTCCAGGAGCTGCAACGCCTGAGCCGCCGTGGTTCCCGGCTTGAGCGTGCGATGGATGACACGGCGAATCTTGAGGGCTTCATCGAAGGCCCGCTGCAGCCAGTGCGGAGCCGCCGTCTCTCCTTCCTTGAGTATGTAGGCGATTCGCTTTTGATCGGTCCACATGTTGAGGTAGCCGACACCGTAGTCGATCATCACCACGTCGCCTCGCTGGATCACTCGGTCGTTCGATGTTGCCTCGATCCCCTCGGGCCCCGTGACGTACACGGATGGCACCTCGAACGAGGTACCGAGGCCGTTCGTTAGCATCTGGTCCTGAAGCCACCAGGCAACGTCGGCGAGTGTTGTCTTGCCTGGCACGATGACCTCACTGGACAGCGCGCGCTCCAGGAGCTGGCGTCCCAATTCACCGGCATCGCCAAAGGCCACGATTTCCGAGGCGACCCGGCGGGAACTGAAGTCGGATACCAGCTTTTCGGCGCTCACGATACGTCGCGCGAATTCGGCGCCCAAGGTCTTGGTGACGTGTGTGTACAGGGTGTACGTGAGACCATCGGCCCGGCCGATCTCCTCGGACATGTTCAACGCGATCTTTCGCGGGTTGCGGGCGCGGACAAAGGCGAGCAAGTCGGGGTCGCCGTCGGGAATGTCGTAGGCGCCACACGCTTCGCGGAAGTGATCCTCGATGCCTAACGCGGCACGCTCGATATGGTCGCCGCGGTCGGTGAAGACGTAGTACCCGATGCTGCCAACGTAACCGCCGCCCAACAGGGCCCACTGCGGATCGTAGTTGCCCTCTTTCATCGGAACCAGCCACATATCGATCCCGTTCTCGCGCATCGCTTCGGGAAGGATGTAGTCGAACTTCTCTTTCCGGATCTGGCACAATCGATCCCAGCGCAGCTTCGCCTCGTTTCGGGCCTGCGCGTCCGCGTTTGGGGCGATCGCCAGAAGGGCGGTAAGCGTGATCAGCGGCAGGTAACGCATGAGATTGCGGGGACGAAGGTAGTGCCGTTCTCGCAGGCGGAATGCGAGTAGGCAGTGGAATGCGTCGTTGGTGGAGGCGAGCAGGCGGCCACCGACCGCACGTTGCTCGTTCTCCGCGAGTCCGATCCGGTGGGGGCTGGACCCATTCTATGTTGTCGCGCACGAGTCAGCGAGCGACCACACCCAAGCGGGCGTCGCATACGAGCAGTCAAGCCAGCGACCGTGGTGATGCGAATATGCAGGCGCTGCGAGCTGGTGACCTCAACGCTGCGAATGTCGCGCGGACGCGGCGAGCCTGTGATCCGTGCAATGCGAAATCACGACGGGACGGCGACGCCGTCACGACGCCATTGCCAGAGCCACTGCGACACGCCAACGTTTGGAACGGCCGCAGTTTCCCACGCAAATCTCCGAGTAGCCCTATGACCGATGAAGCCGACCTGAAGCGTCGTGATTTTCTGTCCCGTGCGGCTGTCGTGGGGGCCGGTCTCTCGAGTCAGCTCCCCTTCGCCGTGCTGCGCGATGCCGCGACGCGCCCCGTCGGAGCGGTGCCTGACACCCGTGCCGCGCCCGTTGGTGCGGTGCGTCCCTTCCCATTGAATGCCGTGCGCCTGCTGCCGTCGAGATTTCTCGATGAGTCGCAGCTCAATCGGAAGTTCATGCTGTCGATGGACGCCGATCGGATGCTGCACGTCTTCCGCGTGAACGCGAAGTTGCCGTCGTCGGCCCAACCGTTCGGTGGCTGGGAAGCGCCGAACAACGAGCTGCGCGGACATTTTGTTGGCCACTACCTCTCGGGATGTGCCATGCGCTGGGCGTCATTTGGCGACGCGGAACTCAAGGCGCGCGGCGACTACCTCGTGGCGGAGCTGGCGAAGTGCCAGGCAACGTTCGGCAATGGGTACCTGAGTGCGTTTCCCGAAGAGTTGTTTGACCGTTTGCGCGCCGACGTGCGGGTGTGGGCGCCGTTCTACACGTTGCACAAGATCATGGCCGGACTGCTCGACATGCATACCCTCGCCGGGAATGCGCAGGCCAAGACGGTCCTTGTGGAGCTCTCGCGTTGGGTGGACCGCTGGACGCAGCCGTTAGGTGACCTTGGCATGCAGCGCGTATTGGAGCGCGAGTACGGTGGCATGAATGAGGTGTTGTACAACCTTGCGGCCGTGACGGGAGACGACCACTGGATGGAGGTCGCGCACCGGTTCGATCACGCGCGCATTTTCAATCCCTTGGCCGAAGGGCGTGATGAGCTCAAGGGGCTTCACGTGAATACGCAGATCCCAAAGATCATTGGGGCGGCCCGACGGTACGAGCTGACGGGGGAGCAGCGCTACCGCGATCTCACGGAGTATTTCTGGAACGAGGTGACGAACCGCCGCTGCTATTGCACCGGTGGCACGAGCAACGGCGAGAGCTGGAACAGTGACCCGGGCAAGCTGTCCAGCGAGTTGAGCGGTTATACGCAGGAATGCTGCGTGACCTACAACATGCTTCGGGTGACGCGCCACGTGTTTCAGTGGACGGCGGATCCACGCGCCGCCGACTACTACGAGCGCGCGCTGGTCAACGGGATCCTGGGCACGCAGCATCCAGCCGACGGACACAATCTGTACTATGTGCCACTGCAGGCTGGGTACTGGAAGCTGTTTGGCCAACTCTACGACTCGTTCTGGTGCTGCAATGGGTCGGCCATGGAGTCATTCAACAAGCTGGGCGACAGCATCTACTTCGCGGACGATGCCGGGCTGTATGTGAACTTGTTTGTGGCATCGGAACTGACGTGGTCGGAGCGCGGGGTTACCATTGCGCAGGAAACGCGCTTCCCGGAGGACGGGAACGTCCGCTTCACCGTTCGGACCGCGGCACCGACGGCGTTTGCTCTTCGTCTGCGCATTCCCTATTGGGCGACGCGAGGGGGATCGGTGCGCATCAACGGCAAGCCACTGGAGGCCTTCGCCGCACCCAGCTCGTACCTGGTGCTGGACCGGACCTGGAAGAGCGGCGACGTGGTGGAGTTGTCGATGCCCATGTCGTTGCACCTGTACCCCATGCCCGACGATCATTCGATCGCCGCCGTGATGTACGGTCCGACCGTGTTGGCCGGCCGTCTTGGAACCGATGGGCTGACACCAGCGAACCTGCGCGCGGAAAAGACGGCGCCGCGAACGGTCCCCGAATATCATGGCGATCCGACTCCAGCCCCTTCGCTCAAGGCGGGCGGGAAGTCGCTCGACGCGTGGGTCACACAGGCGGCGGGACCGTCGCTTGCGTTTCGGACCGTAGGCCAAACGCGCGACGTCGAACTGGTCCCGCTCTATCGCGTGCTGGATGAACGGTACGCCGTCTACTGGAAGCTTGACGCATGAGTGTGCCGATCCTTTCGCTCCATCACGTGACGGCCACCGTCGACGGCGCACAGGACGACCTGGACTTCTTCCGCGGGCTGCTCGGCATGCGGCTCGTCAAGCAGACGGTCAATTTCGACAATCACCACGTGTATCACTTTTACTACGGTGACGCACGTGGACGCCCGGGCACGTTGTTCACGACCTTCCCCTATCGCGGACATGGCGTGCCGTTTGGACGTCATGGCACCGGCCAGGTGTCCGCGACGGCGTTGAGTATCGGGGCGGGCACCCTCGGGCGATGGCGGGAGCACGTTCAGGCCGGCAATGCGCGTGTTGTTGCTGACGGCGAGCGCTTCGGCGCACCGTTCCTGCTTGCGGTGGATCCGTCCGGGCTGGCAATCGAGCTGATCGAGGCAGCCGATGATCCACGCGAACCCTGGATTGCTCCCGGCATCGATCGCGCCATGGCCGTTCGCGGGCTGCATTCCGTGACCATGTTGGTGCGCGCGGCCACACCCACGATCCACTTTCTCACCGAACAGCTGGGCTATCGGGTGCTCGCCGAGGACGGCGACCGAACTCGGCTGGGCGTTGGTGCGTGCGGACCTGGCCAGTGCGTCGATGTCATGCACGCGCCGCGTGAGGCGCCGGGAGTGAATGGCGTCGGCACCGTGCATCATGTCGCCATGGCCATCGGCACCGACGAGGAGCAGCTGACGGCTCGGGAATCGTTGCTGGCTGCTGGGGCGGCCGTTACGCCCGTTCGCGACCGACAGTATTTCCGTTCGATCTACTTTCGGGAGCCAGGGGGCGTGCTCTACGAGATCGCCACACTCGCCCCTGGATTTGCCGTCGACGAGGACCCCGCCGCGCTCGGGCGAGCACTGAAGTTGCCACCGTGGGAGGAGCCATACCGGCGCGACATCGAAGCGGGGCTCGCGCCCATCCACCTCTCATAGGAGTTACCGGCATGGGTTCGAGCGTCCAAGGGACTGGGGGCGTGTTACGCCGCGTGTTGCAGCTGTCAGCCGCGTTCCTCCTGCCGGTCGCGGCCCACGGGCAGGCGGCGGGGATTCCAGGCACCCTCGTGGTGACGAACAAGACGCCGTCCACGGCCACGATCATCGACGTTGCCTCGGGGCGCACCTTGGCGACCCTGCCAACCGGCCAGGGACCGCACGAGGTCGTGTTGTCCGCTGACGGACGCACGGCGGTCGTGACCGACTACTCGGGCGAGCCCGGTCGGACCCTTACGGTGATCGATGTCGATGGACTTCGCGTGACACGAACCATCGACTTGGGTACGTACCGTCGTCCCCACGGCATCCGGTTTCTGCCCGGCGATTCCCTCGTCGCCGTGACGTCGGAGGCGACCGGAAACGTGATTGTCGTGTCGGTGGCCGAAGGCGTGGTCCGACGCGCGATCGCCACCACACAGAATGGATCGCACATGGTGGGCGTTGTTGCTGACGGAACACGCGCATACACCGGGAACATCGGGAGCCATACCGTCTCTGAACTCGATCTCGTCAGTGGCACGATGCGGCGCACGATCGCTGTTCCGGCGCAACCGGAGGCGATCAACGTCACACCGGATGGGCGGGAAGTGTGGGTGGGAAGCAATGCCACCGGTCGCGTCTCGGTCGTTGATGTGGCGAGCGGTCAGGTGGAGCTGGCCGCCGAAGGCTTCGGGTGGCCGTATCGCGTGGTCTTCACGCCCGACGTGAAGACGGTGCTTCTCCCAGACCTGCGCGGGGAAGTACTGCGATTTCTCGATCGCGGGACACGCACCGAGCTCGGTCGCATCCCGATGCCAGGGGCGGGCCCGCAGGGCCTGGTCGTTTCGCCGGATGGCCGATACGCCTTTCAGTCAATGAGCCAACAGGCACGCGTGGCCATTATCGACCTCGCAAAGCGCGAGGTGATTGGGTATGTGCCGGCCGGCGAGACGCCGGACGGTATCGCGTATTCGCCGCGCACCGCGGGCGGGAACTAGGAACGTGTGCGGTTGACCCGCGCCAGCTTGGCGAGGGAGTGATTCGACGACACATTGGTGCAGGACGCCTGCTCCCCCCGTTCCTGTATCGAGGTGAAGATGTCTCGTCACATCCGACGTATCCGCACCGGCGCCATGGTCGGTGCTGTCTCCGCATGGGCTAGCGTCACACCGCTGCCGGCCCAGCAGCGTTCGGTCCCGCGCCCGAAGCCAGCAGCTGCAACGCGTGCAGCGACACCGAAGCCGGTGACCATGCCGGTGGATGCGGCGTTCTTCAAGGGCCTCCAGTATCGGATGATCGGTCCCGCGCGCGGTGGCCGTGTGACGACCGTGACCGGTGTGCCAACGCAGCCGTTCACCTTCTACATGGGCTCCACCGGTGGTGGGGTGTGGAAGACCACGGATGCGGGGCAGAATTGGGTGAACGTGAGCGACGCGTCCTTCGCCGTGGGGTCCATGGGCGACATCGCCGTCTCTGAGTCCGACCCGTCGGTGATTTATGCCGGCACGGGCTCGGACGGGTTAAGGTCCAACGTTTCTATCGGCAAAGGGGTGTACAAGTCGACCGACGCCGGCGCGACCTGGACGCACGTGGGCCTAACGAACGTTGGAAACATCGGTGGTGTGATCATTCACCCGACGGATCCCAACACCGCCTTCGTGGCGGCGATTGGCAATCCGTTCGCCCGAAACGTGGATCGCGGTGTCTTTCGCACGAGGGACGGGGGCCGAAATTGGGAGAAGGTCCTGTATGTGAACGACTCCACGGGGGCGGTGGACGTGGAGTTCCAGCCAGGGAATCCGAGCGTGGTGTACGCGTCGGTCTGGCGCGCCGAGCGGAAACCGTGGACCATCATTTCCGGGTCGCTGGAGGGCGGCATCTTCAAGTCCACCGATGGCGGGTCCACCTGGAAAAGACTCGGCGGCGGCTTGCCCTCGCAACTTTTTGGCAAGAGCAACATCGCGGTGACCGCCGCCAGCCCCAACCGCGTCTACGCGATCGTCGAGGCCAAGCCTGGCTCCGGGCTGTATCGGTCAGACGACGCCGGTGAGACCTGGACGCGTGTCAGCGACTTTGCCCAGCTGTACACACGCCCATTCTACTACGCGAATATCGCCGCAGACCCCAGGAATCCCGACAAGGTCTGGGTGGGGAGCGAGGGCTCGTGGATGTCCACGGATGGCGGGCGTTCATGGAAGTCATTTCCCGTCCCGCATGGCGACAACCACGACCTCTGGATCAATCCGAACAACTCGGACTACATGATCGAGTCCAATGATGGCGGGGCCACCGTCAGCTTGAACGGTGGCCGCACCTGGAGTTCGATCTACAACCAGCCGACGGCGGAGATCTATCAGATCGTCGGTGATGGTCAGTTTCCATACCGCGTGTACGGCGCGCAGCAGGACAACTCCACGCTCATCGTGCCGTCGTTGCCGCTGACGTCAGGCAGCCCGGACGATCCGATGCAGGAGTGGAAGGCCGGCCCGGGATGCGAAACCGGCCCGATCATGCCGCACCCCGTGAATCCGGACACGGTGTATGGTGCCTGCAAGGGCCAGTTCTCCAGGATGAGCATGCGCATGGGCCAGGAGAAGAACTACTGGGTCGGTGCGCAATCGCTGTATGGCAATCCGGGGAAGGACATGATCTACCGCTTTCAGCGCGTTTCTCCGATGGAGATCTCGCCGCATGATCCGCGGAATGTCTACTATGGATCACAGTTCGTGCATCGCACGCGAGACGAGGGGGTGACGTGGGAGAAGATCTCGCCTGACCTCACCTGGTTCCCTCCAGAACGAAACCAGGTGTCAGGTGGTGAGCCGATTACGATCGACGTCACGGGTGAGGAGTACTACTCCGTCATCTACGCCATTCGCGAGTCCGTGAAGGAGCCAGGCGTAATCTGGACTGGCGCCAACGACGGACCGTTCTACGTCACTCGTGACAACGGCAAGACATGGACGAAGATCACGCCGGCAAACCAACCGGCGGGTTGCCGTGTGCAGAACATCGAGCCATCTCCGCACCGGGCGGGGTCCGCGTATTACGCCGTGCTGTGCTACCAGCTGGGGGACTTTCGGCCTTACATCTGGCGCACGGATGATTACGGCAAGAGCTGGGCGCTGCTGACGCCCGGTGACAACGGCATGCCGAGTGACGCGCCGACGCGCGTGGTGCGCGAAGACCCCGAACGCGAAGGGCTGCTGTACGCGGGCACCGAGTACGGGATGTGGATCTCCTATGACAATGGCGCCCACTGGCAGGACTTCCAGTTGAACCTGCCGCATGTGCCTGTCACGGATATTCGCGTGCATCGCCGCGACCTGATCTTGTCGACGCAGGGCCGCGCATTCTGGGTGCTGGACAATGTGGCGCCGCTCCATCAACTCGGTGACGTCGCGACCGACCACGCCCCGGCCCACCTGTTCAAACCGCGCGACGCGGTGCGGTATCGTTATGCTGGCTTTGGTGGCGTGGAGTCGAGTCGCCGCGCGCCCGCGGACCCGCAGTATCCTCCGGTTGGAGCTGCGCTGGACTACTGGCTGTCCCCGGCGACGGCGAGTGGCTCCGTGCCGGTCACGATCGAGATCGTGGATGCGGATGATCGCATCGTGCGGGCATTCTCGAGCGAGGGTGCAGGAGAGGCGACGCAGGATCCCGCCGATCCAGGTATGCGAGCACCCGCCATGGAACGGGTCGGCACGCCGCGCCTGCCCAAGGGAGCCGGCACCAACCGCTTCTACTGGGACCTGACGGCTGCTGGGCCGTGGGCCGCGGACGCACGCCAGAACGGACGCAACGGGCCAACGATCGTGCCCGGCACGTATACCATCCGCCTAACGGCTGGCGGGGTGACCGCTGAACGGCCGCTGGTCGTGCGGGCTGACCCGCGGTCGCTCCAGGACGGCGTGACGATCGCCATCATGCAGGAGCAGTACGATCACAACATTCGCGTGCGCGACCTGGTGTCGGAGGTCAACCAATTGGCGGCCCGAGTCGAAGCAGGCAGGAAGCGACTCGAGAACGCTGGTGGAGCCGCTGCCGATACACTGGCGAAGGTTGCGGCACTGCGTGCCAAGCTCGTGACGCCGGCCATTCGATACTCGAAGCCGGAGCTCCAGGCGCATATTCAATACCTCTACTCCATGACGCTCGGCGCCGACCAGAAGATTGGCCGCGATGCGACGGAACGGCTGCGGCAGCTGAGAATTGAGCTTGACGCGAGACAGCAAGAGGCCAAGGCGCTCCTGCCGGGGAACCGCATCATGTGACCTGACGGTCGTGTCGCGGACGCACTCCGGCATCGGAAGTATCCAGCACAGGTCTGGGTTCGCCGTCCGGTCCCGGAGTCTCCCCGATGCCGGATGTGAGCGCGACGGGGTTTGCTCTGTGACACAAAGTACTTGACGTAATCGGCCCCGCTGGTGATACTGCGGTCGTGACCACGCCGAACCCCTCACGAACGCCGCCGCCAACGTACGAGGCGCCCGCCCTTCACGAACGCGCCATCGATAACCTTCGCTTCATTCGCGAGACCATGGAGCGGGCGGGGACATTCACGGCGGTTTCGGGGTGGGGCATCGTCGCCGCCGGCATCGTCGCCGTGCCGGCCAGCGTGATCGCAGCGCTCGTCGACAGCGAGCGACAATGGATCGTGACGTGGGTGGCGGCGGCGGCGATCGCTGCGGCCCTTTCTGGCTTGCTCACCCTGCGCAAGGCACGCGCACTTGGCGTGTCCGTGACCTCGGGCCCGGACGAAGCTGATCCTGGCGTTCGCTCCGGCGCTGGCCGCCGCGCGCTGCTCACCATCGTGCCTCTGCAGCACGGCTAACAGGCATCTTGCCCGGCGTCTGGTTGCTGATGTACGGCGCCGGGGTCGCGGCTGGCGGCGCGCTCTCGGTACCCGTCGTGCCGGTGATGGGCGTGTCGTTCATGCTCCTCGGGGCGTTGGCACTCGTGGCGCCAGCGGCTCGACAAGACTGGTTCATGCTCGCGGGGTTTGGGGTACTTCACATCGTGTACGGCATTCGGATTGCCAGGAGGTACGGTGGCTAAACGGACTGCACTCGCCGATGACCGGCGGTCACGCGATCGCCTTGGTGCAGACGGAGGGGGAGGGGGAGGGGCCTCCAAGGGAGCCGCCTTGCGTCCAGTGAAGGGGGCGAGCACGGCGAGGTCGACGGACGCGACCCCCATCGACTTGGATCGTCTGATACACGAGCGAATGCGGCTGGGCATCGTTAGCGCCTTGGCTGTGAACGATTCGCTCACCTTCAATGAGCTGAAAGAGTTGATGCGAACGACGGATGGCAACTTGAGCGTGCATGCGCGCAAGCTCGAGGAAGCGGGCTATGTGGCGTGCCAAAAGTCGTTCGAAGGTCGTATGCCGCGCACCGATTACTCCCTAACCCCCGCCGGTCGTCGGGCGTTGGAGCGGTATCTCGAGCACATGGAAGCACTCATCAGGCAAACCCGAGAGAGGTAATGAGCGTGCGAGGCGTAGCTGCACCTGAGGAGTCGCGCGAGTCCGACGTGGAGGAGAACTCCGCCCGTCGCGGTGGCCCGCGACATGTCGCGATCATCATGGACGGAAACGGCCGCTGGGCACAGAAGCGTGGCCGTCCGCGCACCGCGGGTCACCTGGCCGGTGCCAAGGCCGTCCGTCGTACGATCGAGTTTGCACGACGTCGCGGCATTTCGGTGCTGACCCTGTATTCGTTCTCGTCCGACAATTGGTCGCGGCCCGAGGACGAGGTGCAGTCCCTGATGATGCTCTTTCGGCGCTACCTGGCGTCGGAGGTGCCGCGTTGCGTCGAAAACGATATTCGGTTGACCGTCATTGGACGGCGCGATCGGCTGGATCGCGATGTGGTTCGGGCCATCGAGTCCGCCGAAGCCGCCACAAAGCGTTGTCGCGCGTTGCAGCTGCGTTTGGCCGTGGACTATTCATCACGCGACGCCATCGTAGCGGCGGCCAATGCGCTACGCTCCGGGGCAGCCGTCACCCGCGACGACCTGGCATCCGCGATGGCGCGTGCGATGCATGACCCCAAAGGCGCACCGGATGTCGACCTGCTGATTCGCACCGGCGGCGAGCAACGCATCTCGGACTTCCTGTTGTGGGAAAGTGCGTACGCCGAGCTGGTATTTCTGCGCTGCATGTGGCCGGACTTCATGGCCGCGGATTTCGAGAAGGCCATCGCCGAATTCGGCGGACGCGAAAGACGCTTCGGTGGGCTCCGCGCGGCGAGCGCGAGCTAACGGACCGCAAAACGCCCGGAGTGCCGCGTTTCTCCATCCGGGTCCACGCTAGGTCGCAAATTTTCGCACTTTTGCGCGCGCCGGAGCCTTCCGCCAATCGGTCAGCCTGACCGAGGCGAGCGTGGATTCGCAGACATGTGACCGATCAACCGGACACGCCGACTGAAGCCTGGAGACAGGGCCTAAGTGCAGCATTTCGAGTGACTTTGCGGCATGAGCAGTGCTTAACAGCGTGGCAGCTGCACGTGATCTACCGCACCTCGAAACCCACTTAGGAGTCACCCATGAAGCTTCCCCGCAATCTGAAGCGCCTGCCGTTCGCGATTGGCGCCGTCCTCGTCGTTCTCGTCTCCGCGTGCTCCGATAGCACGGGTCCCGGTGCTCGTACGGGCTACATCACAAGCTCGACGTCGGTCCAAGCTTCAAAGAGCGCCAACAACGCTGCGCTTGTCCTGCCATCGCAGGCAAAGCCCGATTCGTTGATTCGCCGGGCGACTTCTGCCGGGTACAACGTGCCCGCCTTCTAAGCCGTCCCGCAGGAATTGCAGTCCCCCGAACAGTGCGCTGGCGCCCGCCCCGAACGACGCGTCAGCGCATTGCTCGTCTTTGTCGAAATACCGCGGAGTCGCGTGCAAGCGCGGCCCAACTCCGGACGATACTAGCAGGTACGCTAAGTCGTCCTGCAATGGGCGGATAACGGCGCGGGACCCACTCACGATCCGCGACGTCACTGCCCGTTTTTACGCTACCGCTCAATGCCCAATTCAACCGACTGCGTTGAAGCCGTCGAGAAGCAAACCCTGACCGTGACTCGTCCAGAGGACGAATCCCTTCGGGCGCTGATCGACCGCGGGCAGGACTACGAGCGACGTGGCCAACGACCGGCAGCGCGCGAGGCTTACCTTCTGGCGCTGTCCCTCGCGGAAGCGGGCGACTCGGCGAAGCAGGTGTCGATCCTGCGGTGGATCGCCCGCACGCACCAAGTGGACGCCGAATACGAGCAGGCGCTCGATGTGCTGACGCGCGCCGAGAACGTGGCGATGGAGCGCGGCGATCGCCACGGCCTGGGCCACTGCCTCAACTTGCGGGCGATCGTCAGCTGGCAGCGTGGTGACCTGGACGAGGCAACGCGACAGTACAACGCGGCTCTGGACGTGGCCCGAGAGGTTGGCGATTCGCACCTGGCGGCCGTTACGGCGCAAAACCTCGGGGTGGTAGCCAGCGCGCGCGGCGATTTCGAGCAGGCGCTGCATTACTACCGCGCGAGTATCGCCGCGTACCGCACGCTCGGCATACCGCGCGACATCTACATTGCGCAGAACAACCTTGGACGGTTGTACCTGGACAAGGGCGACTGGGAAGAGGCTGAGCTGGCTTTCCGCGAGGCGTTTGACCTGGCGCAGTCTGTCGGCGATAGCAGTGTCTGCACCATGATCGAGGTGAACATCGCCGAGATGTGGGTGCGACGCGGTGAGCTGGACAAGGCCCGCGAGACGTGCGACCGCGCGATGTCCCGAGCAGCCACGGACGGCGACTCGTATGCCGACGCGGAGGCCAACAAGACCTATGGCGTCATCGCACTTGCGCGAGGCGATCGAGAGGGTGCCGAGCGGCATTTTGAGCTGGCGGATGCCATCGCCGCCAAGCGAGAAGACCTGCTGCTTCGCGCCCAGATTGCCCGGGAACGGGTGGAGCTGTACCGGGGCCAAGGGCGCAATCGCGAACTCCTTCAGGCCCTGAACGGTGCGCACAAGCTGTTCAACCAGTTGCGGGCGCGCCAGGCGGTGGCCGAGGTAGCGGCGCAAACGGAGCGTCTCGAACGCGACGTGCTGGACGTCGTACGTCGCTGGGGTGAGTCGATCGAAGAAAAGGACCAGTACACGCAGGGTCACTGCGAGCGCGTCGCCGACCTGGCTTGTGCGTTGGCGCGTCGGGCTGGGCTCGACGACAAGGTGTTGTTCTGGTTCCGTGTTGGCGCGCTATTGCACGACGTCGGCAAGATCGTGATCTCGCCAGAGATCCTGAACAAGCCCGGGAAGCTGACGGCCGACGAGTGGGCGGTGATGAAGGTGCATCCAGGTGCTGGCGCCGACATCTTGAAGGACATCGACTTCCCGTACGACGTCATCCCGATCGTCCGATCGCACCATGAGAATTGGGATGGCACGGGATATCCAGACGCGCTGGCGGGTGAACAGATTCCGATGTGGGCGCGCATTGTCTGTCTCGCCGACGTCTACGACGCGCTGACGTCGGAGCGGAGCTACAAGCGGGCGTTGAACCACGACGAAGCGATCGAGGTGATGCGTCGCGACGTGCGCCGTCAGTTTGACCCCGCACTGTTCCAGCTCTTCGAGGAGATCAATCGCGAGGCGCCACCACGGCGCGCCGAAGTGGCTGCGGCTCGCTTGGAGCGACATGGCGGCCAGGAAGCGCCGTCGGCGAATGACGACCTCACGGGGCTGATGTTGCGACGCGGGTTCCTGGCGCAGGCGCAGGCGGCACTGGCCAACGCCGCCCAAACCGGGCAGCCGTTGTCGCTGGCGGTGATCGACGTGGATCACTTCAAGCTGGTCAACGACAACTTCGGACACCTGCAAGGGGACGACGTGCTGCGCGCCGTGGCTGGGCAGTTGCGCGACGGGGTACGGCATACGGACGTCGTTGGGCGGTACGCGGGGGACGAATTTGTTGTCCTGCTCCCCGACACGCCGCTGGAGACGGCGATGCAGCTGACGGACAGACTCCGCGATGGCGTGGCGTCCACGCGCCTGGCGGTGCGCGAACGCCGGGAAGGGTCGATCGGGGTGACCTTGTCGATCGGCGTCGTGACCACCGTGGACGGATCCGGTGACGTCGAATCACTCTTCGCCGCCGCCGACCGCGCCTTGTACGTTGCCAAGCGTCGTGGCCGCAACCAGGTGGCCAGCGCCGACGAGACCGATACCGATAGTCACGTCGCCACCCTGCAGTTCGATCGTTTCGTCGGTCGTGTGCGCGAGATCCGCACGCTCCTCGGACAGCTCGAACTCGCCTGCGCCGGCCATCCGCGAATCGTGGCCGTGGTTGGCGAGGCCGGCATCGGCAAGACCACGCTTGTCCGTCAGCTCCGACCCGAAGTGCGCCTGCGTGGCGGTGCCATGGTGTCCGGGCGCTGCCTGGCCAGCGACGTGAAGCCGCCGTATGGCCCGTGGGCAGAAATCCTCGAGGCGATTCACGCCTTGCAGATCGTGCCACCCCGGGACTGGAAGGAGCTGGCCCGCCTGGTTCCGGCGCTGTCGTCCGTCCCGTCGCCAGAACCCACCGCCTCCAGCAAGTACGCGCTCCTCGCCGAGTTGATTGACTACCTGCGGCAGGCCACGGCGGCGGTCCCGCTGACCGTGGTGCTCGACGACGTCCAGTGGGCCGACAGCTCCACCTGGGATGCCATCGAGTATGTTCGCCACAACCTGGACCAGGAGCGCCTGCTGATCTGCATGACCCTGCGGTCCGAGGATGCCGGGTCGATCGTCGAACGTCGCCGCCACTTGTCGCGCGATGAGCGGTTCAGCGACCTGGCGTTGCAGCGCTTTACCGAAGACGAGCTCCGGACCTGGCTGGAGACGATCCTCCACCAAGGGGACATCGATCGCGAGTTCATACGCTTTGTGCACACCTACACGGAGGGGAACCCGTTGCTGGTGGTGCACGTCCTTCGCTCGCTGCATGAAGACGGAGGCATCTGGTACGCCGGCCGGCGTTGGCAGTGGAAGGACACCCCGGAGTTGCGGCTGCCGACGGCCGTCGCGGACCTGATCGGTTCGCGCATCGACCGCATGTCGGACGCCGCTCGGCAACGCCTGGCGGTCGCCGCCATCGTCGGCCGCGCGTTTGACCTCGACATCGTGATTGCAGCCGGCGAGATGTCCGAAGACGAACTGCTGGACGCCTTGGATGAGGGCATCGCTGCACACGTCGTGGAAGCGATCGGAGGCAAGGACTCGGACCGCTACGCGTTCTCTCACGGACTCATCGCCGACACCATCCGTCGGACCGTGAACCGCCGCCGTCTGGCGCGCATGCACGGACAAGTGGCGGAGGCCCTCGAGCAACACCGCCCGAATGCCGTGGCCGAGATCGCCGCGCACCACGACGCCGCGGGCAACAGCGCCAAGGCCTACGAGTATGCCGTCCGTGCAGCAGAACGCGCGGTCAGCGTCTATGCACACGACGAAGCGGCCGCGTCGTTCGCGATGGCCGAGCGACATGCTGGCACCGTGGAGGATCGACTCCACTGCCGGTTCCGCCGCTCACAGGCTTTGGAGCTGTCGGGCGCGTACGAAGCAGCCGAGCAGCTCTGCGACCTCATCATCGCCGAACGCGTGTCCCAAGGGGGTCGCGATCCGCTGCTCGCCGTGCGACGAACCCGAGAGCGGCTGCGCAGTCTCCGCGGGCAATCCCTGGAGTACTCGGCAGCGGCGGTCGAGCAACTGCTGATCGAGGCCGTGGAGTCGCACGACCAGCGGGAAGAGGTGGAGCTGTTGGGCACCCTCTCGCGAATGCATCTACGAAAGGGGAATCCGGTTGAGGCGCGCCGACTGGCCCGCCAAAGTGTGCAGGTCGCCGAGCTGAATAACGACCCTCGCATGTTGGCCAACACCCTGATGTACCTCGGCACCGCGATCATGGAAACCGAGCCGGCCGAGGCGTTGGAGTGCTACCGACGAGCGTTGGCTACGTTTGAGGCGCTTGGCGACCTGATTGGCCAGTCGCGTGCACAGATCAACATCGGGATCGGTCAGTCCCGGAACGGCGAGAACCACGAGTCGGCGGTGGCGTACCAAACAGCACTCGACCTTGGACGAAAGACGCATTCGCCCGACCTCACGGGACTCGCCGCGTTGAATCTGGGTGTGCTGCACATGAAGATGGGGCGCTTTGCGGAGTCCGACGCCTGCTATTCGGAGGCCATGGAGCGCTTTGCGCTGCTGCACAACGAGCCACACCGTCTCGCCGCGATCTACAACCAGGCAAACCTGGCGAGGGAACTCGACCAGCATGAACGTGCGTCGCGCCTGTACGGTGACGCTGCTGTGGTCGCAACGGCCATGAACCAGCTTGACGTGGAGCTCGGGGCGCGGGCCGGACAGGGGCTTTCGTTCCTGGCGTTAGGTCGCGTCGACGATGCACGGGCGTGCCTGCAGTCCTGCGCGGTGCGGATGCGCGATCAACCCAGTTGGTGGTTCCAGGGGCGTGAGCTGCTAGAGGCGCTCGCCATCCGTGTTCACGTTCACTTGCACGACGCCGTGGCCGCCGAGCGACGATTCCTCGACGGCCTGCGCCTGGCCGAACGCGCGGACCTGTATGGCGCTGCCTGGCTGGTGGCCGAAGTGGCCGGCTCGCTCGCCGAAGTGGGTGTCCAAGCCGCTTGGGCGCAGGTGGATCGTTATGCGGACTTGGTCAACACACTCGACTTCGCGCCGCTCACGTCACGCTACGCCGACCTGGTGAAACGCGGGATGCCAGCGATGCCTGAGCCGGTCGGGGCACCCTAGGCGGGTCGCGATCGCTCGTCAGCCGCGCGCAAAGCGACGCCGGGCGTCGAGTACCTTCTGCAACGCGTGATCCGTCGAGTCGCCTAACGCCGAGAGGTGACCCATTTTTCGCCCCGGGCGCGCCGACGTCTTGCCGTACAGGTGCAGGCGCACATCCGGCACCTCCAACGCTCCAACGACGTCCGGTGACTCACCTTCCCGCCACAGGTCGCCTAGCAGATTGGCGATGGCCGCAGGGCGCACCACGTCGACGGAACCGAGGGGCAGGCCGCAG
>JBGAJQ010000039.1:0-50180 GCA_044224875.1 Gemmatimonadaceae bacterium
GGTATTGTACATATACCCCCTCCCCCTATGTCAAGCGGGAATTCCCGCAAGCGGCTGGCGCCGCACCCGCCTTTCGCCTCCATCCTCGAGTGCAGTCGGCCCAAGCTCGGGACCCGCCAACGCGCCCTGTGGGACGCCCAAGCTTCCGCCACCGGCATGGGCAGGCGGTGCCCTGTTCTCTCAGCTGATGGAAGTCGGTGTCGACTCGAACGCCGGGGCGCGGTGCGTGCGGTTTATGGCCGGTGAGACACCTGCCGCTGCCGAGGGACCTAGTGCACCGAGAAGCCAGTGTCAGAGAGCCGTTGAAGCACCCTGACCTTAACTTCCGCGGGCATGGGATGCTCTTCGCGCGTGGACTGGAGGGCATCCAGGAATCGCTTGGCGAAGTCGGCGTGCGGAACACAGCGCTGGCACTGCGTCAGATGTTGTCGGACCTCGGACATCCGGTCCTCCGTGAGCTCCTGATCCAAGTAGTCCCAGAGCTGCTTCAATGCCATGGTACAGTCGATGTGACGCGTTTCGTTAGGCATCGTCGGACGAGTCCTGACCATGGAGGTGTCGAGCGGACTGGTAGCCAGCATCGGCGGCGAAGGTTCTCAGCTTCTCCTGCAAGTATCGACGGCCCCGAAAGAGACGAGAGCGGACCGTGCCAATGGGCACGCCGAGGATTTCCGAGGCCGCCTCGTATGACTGGTCCTCGACGTCCACGACCATGACGGCGGACCGGAACGGCTCGTCGAGGGAATCCAACGCCTCCTTGAGGGCCGGAGCAAGGTCGATGCGCGAGAGAAGCCGGTCGGTGCCGTCATCGATCATCTGCTGCTGCACCCGAGCCGAAGCCACAGCCTCTGTGTCACCGTCCTCGAGCTCGACCTCGAGCCGATGCTTCTCGCGCGATCGCAGGAAAGCGTTCCGACAAATCGTGAAAAGCCAGCGACGACAATCGCTCCCCGACTGGAAGGTGTGCCACGACCGGTACGCCCGAAGAAACGTCTCTTGCGTGATGTCCTCCGCGTCGGTGGCGTCGCGCGTTAGGGAGAGCGCAAATCGATACACGTCATCCAGCCAGGGAAGGGCCTCGCGCCGAAAGCTCGCATCGCGCTCCTGCGTGTCGCGCGTGTCAGCCATGCATAGCCACCGAAGTCAGTGAGACAGTGGAAGGTTCCCGACGGAGACGGGTTCGATAGGTGCGACTCCAATAATACCTGCGTGTCGCATCGGCGCATGTGGGCGCCGACATCTGGTGGCTTGGCGGACTCGCCCGGGCGGTTGACAGGATCATGTGATTGGCGCGCTGATCGATGGGTGGAGCCTCGCCTGCGGTGGCCCTGTCCCGTCACTATTTTTCTCGTGTCCCTCGGCCGATGTTCCCGCCAGCTGCGTCATACTTCGGAGATGGCCCGCCCTAGACCAGAGAGCGTGGATCGCGCCACCATGAGTGATCAGACACCAACGGCTGTCGGTGACACGCATGCTGTGAGCACCTCCCCCAGCGCGCCTCTCGCGACGTTCCTCGTTAGCCCGCAGGGCATGCTGTTGGAGGCCAATGCCGCCATGGTCGGCATGCTCGGCTTGGGGCTCGATGCCACGGTCGCTGACGTGGACTTCTTCGACGGCGTCCTCACCGATCCCAAGGATCGCGACCATTTCCAAGCGGATGCTGTGCGAGCCGGTGCCGCGCAGTGGTCCGAACAAACGTGGCGTCGAGCGGATGGCCGGACCTTCCAAGCGCGGGTGGCCGTGCGTGGCGTCCGTGGGCCGCAGGGAGAGCTGGTCCACCTCGAGGGTTTCGCCGAGGATATGACGGAGCGCCGGCGACTGGACGAAATCACGCGGCGCGACGAACGCATGGCGATGTTGGGGCGCACGTTGTCGGGCGTGGCACACGAAATCAACAACCCCCTCGCCGCCATCATCGGCTTTGCGCAGATCCTGCTCAAGACGGAACAGACGCCGCCGAATCGTCATGCGTTGGAGACCGTGTTGAGCGAAGCGCGCCGCGCTGCGCGCATCGTCAAGGACCTGCGCACCCTCGCACGCCGTCAAGAGCCGTCGAGTCGATCTACGGTTGACTTGCCGAGCATGGCGCGCACGATCGTCGCTGGCTTGCGTTCAGAAATGCAGCGGCACGCGATTCGGACCGACATCGATGCGGCCGGACACGCGGCGATGGTCTACGGGGATCCCGTACAGCTCGAACAGGTCGTTCGGCACCTGATGGTCAATGCCATCCAATCGCTCGAGACGCGTGCGACGCGCGAGCGCGCCGATGCGACATCGTCGTACGCGCCCAGATTGACGGTGCGGACCGGTGTGCATGCACGCAGCGTACGCGTGGAGGTGTGCGACAACGGGATCGGCATCGCCGCGAAGGATCTTCCGCATATTTGGGATCCCTTCTGGACCAACCGGGAGGAAGGGAAAGGCACAGGACTGGGGCTGGCGGTGGTGCACGGGATCGTCGCGGCGCATGACGGCACGATCGAGGTACGTTCTGACGCCGAGAATGGCACGTGCTTCACCATCATGCTGCCGCTGGCCATCGACTCGGCTGAACCGCGCGATGCAGAAGGTGTTCCGTCAGGTTCAACGCCCGGAGGGATCGCGGTGCGACCGCTTGACATCCTGATCGTGGATGATGAGCAGTCGCTCCGTACGTTGCTACAACGCATCTTCACCGATCGCGGTCATGCCGTGGTGACGGCCGACAGCGGCGCCCAAGCGTTGCGGCTGGCGGAGCAATCGCCCTTTGACGTGGTCGTCTGTGACCTGCGCATGCCGACGATGGACGGTCGCGACGTGATCCAGCGCATGAGCGCGCTCCCCACCTGCGCGAACTCCCGTTTCGTGCTTTCCACCGGCGACGTGGCTGGTATATCGCCCCCCGCGCCAGGAACCGGCTCACGAATCGATGCGGTTGTCGCCAAACCTTACAACGTTTCCCTGTTGGTTGAGATCGTCGAGGGCACGGCAACCAGCTAGGATGACAACCCAACCCACTGCGTACCCGTCCGATGACGCTCGCTGACCTTCGTCGTGAATACTCACTGGCATCGCTCGACCTCCCGGACGTGAGCAGCGATCCCATCGTGCAGTTCAATCGCTGGTTCGAAGATGCGCGTCGTGCGGAGATGCTCGAGCCGAACGCGATGACGCTGGCAACCGTGGGTGCGGATGGCCGGCCGTCGGCCCGTGTCGTGCTGCTAAAGGACGTCAGCGGCGGGGGCTTCGTCTTCTTCACGAACTACCAGAGCCGCAAGGGGGCGGACCTGGACGGGCGTCGCATGGCGGCCCTCGTCTTCTATTGGAAGGAGATCGAGCGCCAAGTGCGAATTGAGGGGCAGGTGCAACGTGTGACAGCCGAGGAGTCCGCAGCCTACTTCCGCGAGCGACCGCGGGGGAGCCAGATCGGCGCCTGGGCCTCTCCGCAAAGCCAGGTGATCGCCGACCGTGGCTGGCTGGAACGCGAGGTCTCCCGAGTCGACGCGGAGTACGCGGGGCACGACGTCCCGCCTCCCCCCCACTGGGGCGGGTACCGGGTCATTCCGGACACCATCGAGTTCTGGCAGGGACGTCAGAGCCGGCTCCATGACCGATTGCGGTACCGCCGCGAAGGCGCTGGCTGGGCCGTCGTTCGCCTTGCCCCCTGATTTTGCGTTTGCTTAACTCGCTGTTCGTTCCGCGGCTCGCACCTCTTCGAGCAGCTTCGTATAGCTGTCGTAGCGCGCCGCACTGATTCGCCCCGCGCGGACCCCGTCGCGTACCGCGCAGGATGGCTCGGCCACGTGAATGCAATCGGCGAACCGGCATTCACCTAACGACGTAGCGAATTCCGGAAAGCAGCGATCGAGGGACGACGCCGCCAGCCCCCACAGCCCAATTTCGCGGAGCCCGGGGGTATCCATCACCAACCCCCCATCGGGAAGCGGATGGGCGTGTGCGCCGACCGTGGTGTGGCGGCCCTTGTTTACGGACTCGGAGATCGCACTCACCCTCAAGTCGAGGCCGGGGTACATGGCGTTCAGCAGGGATGACTTTCCCACCCCGGAAGGCCCGGTCAGTGCCGAGTTCTTGCCTGCGAGCTGCTCGTGCAGCTCCACCAATCCCTCACCCGTGACCCGGCTGGTGAAGTGCACGGGATATCCGACGCGGACGTACTCAGCAAAGAAATCTTCAGCCACCTGGCGAGCGACCAGATCCACCTTGTTGACGACAATGCGCGGCGAAATGTCGTTCGCCTCCGCAATGACGAGGAATCGGTCCAGCATGCGCAGGTGCGGCTCGGGTGACACCATGGCGAACACCACGATCACCTGGTCCAGGTTCGCGGCGACGACGCGTTCGCCATAGCCCTCGCCCGGAGATCGTCTCGCCAGCTGCGACCGGCGCGGCCATATGGAGGCGATGGCCCACGCGGTTCCGCGGGCCTCCTGCTCCAGTTCCACCTCGTCGCCGACGGCCAACTTGGTCTGCCCCTCGAGCTTCACCCGTCCGCGGAGGATCGCATCGACCTGCACTCGATCTTCCGTCAGCACCGTCCAGATGCCGCCTGTACCACGAAGTACCGTCGCTCGCATCAGGCGGGCCGACCGCGATCGTCGGATTCGTCGCGCATCACGTCCCACCACCGTCGTTCGTCGCTTGGAGAGCGCTCGGCAATGACGGCATTGAGGATCATGCGAACCTCGGAGAGTGGCATGGCGCCGATCTCCTGGCGCACGGCGTCGGCGGTTTGTCCATAGCGTTGGTAGTCGCTCTCCAGGTGGGCTTCCACACCTTGTGGGCCAACTCGGCGCCAGCGGAGGAAGAGGAAGTACGCGGCATAGGCGGCGTCGGCGTGATCCACGCGATCGACAACGATTTCCACGCTGTACGATGATCCGTCCGTGCCCTCGAAGGCGGCGGGACGTCCGTGCACCAGCGCGTAGCCCCCGATCGTGTTGGCATCGCCCTTGGTATGGTCCG
The DNA here is from genome assembly GCA_044224875.1 of Gemmatimonadaceae bacterium. Classification (GTDB taxonomy): domain Bacteria; phylum Gemmatimonadota; class Gemmatimonadetes; order Gemmatimonadales; family Gemmatimonadaceae; genus JABAQJ01. The sequence continues at coordinate 4,966 of JBGAJQ010000039.1, forward strand.
CGGGAAGATGTCGACCCGCCATACCTAACGTGGGTTGCCCACGGTCTCGCGCACGATGTTGCCAAGAATGAACATCACGTTCGCCGGGCGTTCCGCGAGACGGCGCATCAGGTACGGATACCAGTGTGTCCCGTACGGGACGTAGACGCGCACCCGGAACCCGTCGCGGACCAAGCGTTCCTGAAGATCGCGGCGCACCCCATAGAGCATCTGAAACTCGAACCGGTCCCTGGCGATCTCCTCGCTGGACACGAAGTCACAAAGAGTGGCGATGATCTTCTCGTCGTGCGTGGCGAGGCCGGGATAGTTGCCGCTCGTGAGGAGGCGTTTGGCACACGCCAGATAGTTGCCGTCGACGTCCGCCTTCGAGGGAAAGGCGACGGTGGGGGGTTCTCGATACGCCCCCTTGCACAGCCGCACGCGGCATTGCCACTCGATCGCCGCCTCGACGTCGCCGGCCGTGCGCAGCAGGTAGCTCTGCAACACGATGCCGACTTGCGACGGAAACGCCGGATAGAGTTGTTCGCGAAAGAGTCGCAGCGTGCGCTCGGTGTAGGCGCTGCTCTCCATGTCCAACCGCACGAACGATTCATGGGCCCGTGCACGCTCCAGCACACTGCCGATGTTCGCCAGACATACCTCGTCCGAAATATCCTGGCCCATCGCCGTCAGCTTCACCGATACATTGGCGTTCAGCTGCTCGCCATGAAGGCGATCCAGCAACCGGCGATACTCGTCGGCGACCGCGGCCGCCTCGGCGGCGCTCGTAACGCTTTCACCCAGCAAATCCATCGTCGCCGTAATGCCCTTGCCGTTCAGTTCGCGCACCGCCCGCACGGCGTCATCGATCGTCTCGCCAGCTACAAAGCGTGAGGCAAAGCGCTTGGCGATCGTGTTGTCACGAACGAACGCGAAGATCCGCGGTTGTCGTGAGAGATAGAGCAGGCTGCGACGAAGCATGTGGACGGGTGCGAGTGCGCCACATGGGATGCGAGTCATCCAGGTGGCCTGCGGAATATACGAGCAGGCTCCAGCGCTCGTCATGCAGCCCGCCGCATTTGATCCTACAAATTGGTGAGTACAAAGGCGGTCAGCGTGTCGAAGAGATGCACCAAGGCATTTCCGCCGTCGATCGCATGCGTGCGATTGGGATACAGCATCAGTTGAACGGGCTTTCCCGCCTCGATCAGTCGTTCCAAGAGCTGGAGTGAGTTCTGAGGATGCACATTGTCATCCCCGGTGCCATGCACCAGGAGAAAACGGGCGGACAGGCCTGAGGTCAGCGTCAGTGTGGACGTTCGGCGATACCCGTCTGCGTTTTCCGACGGGGTTCGCATGTATCGCTCGGTGTAGATGCTGTCATACAGTCGCCAGTCGGTCACGGGGGCGACCGCCATGCCCATCTTGAAGATGCTTCCTCCGCGCATCAGCGTCATGGTCGCAAGAAATCCGCCATAGCTCCAACCCCAGAACCCAATGCGCGCGCCATCGACCCATGGCTGCGACGCCAGCCAACGCGCCGCGCTGATCTGGTCGTCGGACTCCGTGATCCCGAGCTGGCCTTGCGTGACCTTCCGGAAACTGCGTCCCCTCCAGGCCGAGCCGCGGTTGTCGACGACCACGACGACGTAACCGCGCTGGGCGAGCATCTGATGCCAGAGGTATCGGTCGCCGCCCCATGCATCGGTCACCTCCGGCGCGGCTGGCCCCCCGTAGGCGTACATGAGCACCGGATATTTCCGTGTCGCATCGAAACCGGTCGGAACGATCCGGTACGCATCCAGTCCAGAACCGTTAGGCAGCGGGATGCGCAGGAATTCTGGTGGCGGGAGTTTCAAGTCGGCCAAGCGCTCCCGGAGCAGGGAATTGTCGTCGATGACCCTCGACTTCCTCATCAATGGGAACTCGTACAGCGTCCGCTCCGGCGGACCATCCAGCGTGCTGCGATCGTCCACCGCCCATTGGCCGGTTGGACCGACCTGCAGGTCGTGCGCTCCCGTCGCCGACAACACCCGCGCTCCACCTACTTGCGCCCTCTTGCCGCCGCGAATGGAGAAGCGGAACACCTGCCGTTGCGCCGGTGTTGGCGCGGCCATGGTCACGTACAACATGTCGCGGGCCTCGTCGACCGCGAGTACGTCCAGGACATCGGCGCCATCCGTCGTGACTTGACGCAGCACCGTACCGTCGCGTGCGATGAGGAACACTTGCCGCCATCCCGTTCGATCGCTTGCCCACAAGAACGCGTCGCCCGAACGAAGCCACACCATGCCGTCGTTCTTCAACCCGACGAAGCCGGCGCCCACATAGGCAGAATCGCGATCGATCTCGACACTCCGCCCCTCACCACTCGTCGCAGACAGCATCAGTAAGTCGGCGCGATCCTGACGTCGCGGGAAACGGGTGACTGCGATCGAATCGACGCCCACCCATTCCGCGCGCGGCAGGTAGAAGCCTGTGTCGGAGCCGGTGGCCAGCCATCGCGTGGCTCGGTCAGCGATGGACACCACGCCCAGACGCACGCGCGCGTTGGCCTCGCCCGCCTTTGGGTAGCGCATCATGTGGATGGTGGGACCCCTGGAGAGCTCATCCACGAGTGGATACTGGCCCACCTCGCGCTGGTCGAATCGCCAGAAGACCAACCGGCTTCCATCGGGACTCCAGCGGAAGGCGTCGTTCAGCCCCAACTCCTCCTCGTACACCCAATCGGCCGTACCATTGATGATGTCAGCATTTCCGTCGGTCGTCAGCTGCGACACCTGGCCTGTGGCGAGTTCCGTCACCCACAGGTTGTGGCCGCGCACGAACGCCACATGCGTGCTCGCCGGCGAAAAGCTGGCATACATCTCCAACTGCGCATCGTCGGCAATCGTCTGGGTCCACACGTCCTCGTCACGACGGATGGCCGGAGCTGGTTCGACGCCCGCCAGCGGCGTGAGCCGTTTTGTCGCGAGGTCCAGGACGTGGTACCTGCCCTGACTCCTCGTGCGCCACATGCGAACGGACGAGTGGAACAACAGGGCCTTGGTTTCATCTGGCGAGAGGGTTGCCGCCTCGACGTCGAGCCGAATTCCGCTCGTCGTGGTGAGCGCCGAGGCGTCGGCAAGGACGGTGCTGACACCAGTCACCAGATCGGTGCGCTGCAATACACTGCCGCCGGTGGAGTCGTGGCGGACTTCCAGCACCGAGCGGCCGTCGCGCATCCACTGCAGCGGTCCGAACGCAACGCCGGCAAACTCGCGTGTGCCGAAGATCCGCGGCACGCTGAGTCGCTCTTGTGCAGCGAGCGACACAGGAATGACCAATGCCAGGAGAAGGAATGTCAGGCGTCGCATGCCCAAACCGGAGTGAGTTGGCGCGAATCTTACCCGCTGATCCGCCGACAGCTAGCACATCACGCTCGGCCCTTCGAGTCCCCGATCTCACAGCCGGCCGGGTCCGCATCCTTCAAACCGTCACAACCATTCCTGATCAGGGGGCACGCGACCGACGCGGCTGGCATGATATGGGTGGAATCGCACCTGACGATGCGCGTCGCGTCACCAACTCGTCAGGTGAAGCTCGAGGGACCTTCAGCGCACGATGATCACGCCCACGGATCCGTTGAAGTCGTCCGTTTCACGGGCAAGGTTCGTCGGGACGTCCAGCTCCCTGCCGTTCAGGAGCAGGTTCAACCGGTGCGCCCCGGCGGAAACGTGGTAGTAGCCTTGCCATTCGCCCACGCCGATCTGGATCAGCGGTACGGCAATCCACTGCGTGAAGTCGGCCACCAGCTCCACCTTGGCGATCCCGGGCGCCCACACCCGAACTTCGCGCAGTTGCGCTGTGTCGTATGGCGCACCGATGGTCACGGCCAATCGCTCGCTGACTAGAAGTTCTGGTCGCCGCGGCGCCAGCGGCGCCGGTGGCGCAATGACGCGCCGATGCCGTCGCGGGAGCTTGCCGTCCGGAAGACGCAGGTTGATCGCCGCGTAACGACCACCGGGCAAGCCCTGCAGCAGGTCCACCGGGTACTTGCCGATGCTGAATGTCGTCACGAAGTCGTGCCGCCACGGCATCACCAGTGTGAGCGACCCCCAGGCCACCGTCCCTCGCTGTGCCTCACCGAGACGAACACCTAACGATGCATCGAGTTGTGCGCGATGCCAGGGTGTGGATAGGCCCCCCTCCCAGTCGGACATCACGTCACCACCGGACAACTGCATGGGTGTAAAGGTCAGTCGGTATTCCGAGGCGCCACGCTGGAGGTAGCCGCTCCCTTCGCCCATGACGGTCGTCCGCCACGCTGAGCCGTCGAAGGTGCGCGCCAGCGACGCCCCGAAGTTCAGCCGGCGATTGTTCGCCTCGAATCGCAGCCGGCTGGCGCCAAGGATCTGCATCGTCGGCATGAGACCTTGCTGTGCCGACGCACCCCCATCGACGATGACCTCCCCTCGCATACTGGTGAAGTAGCGCTGGAATGTCGGAGACAGGGAAATGGCGGGCGAGAGCTGGGAACCAATCAAGCTCCCCTGGGTGCTCCACCGACCATCGCTGAACAGGGAGAACAGCCCATTGGCGTTCAGGTCACCGCCGGCGCGATTCAGCGCGGCCGACTCGTACAGGGAGAGCGCGCCTAACGCCAACCCGTTGTCATACCGGACGGCGGCAAAGCCCACGTCCCGCGTGCGAACCACTTGCGCGCGAAGCGTGGATTCGCTGGGATCGCAGACGGCACAAAGTATTTGCGCGGCGAGGGCAAATGCCCCGCCGCGCTTGGCAAGTCGCGAAATACGGCGTCGGGAGGGTTATGGGCCCTTCTTCTTCGGCTTCCCGCGAGGCGCGGGCGGCCGGGATGCCTCGCCCGGAGCGGCCCCAGCTGCTGTCGCGCTGCCATTCACCGACCCGGCAACGCCACCGTTCGCCGGAAGTCCGCTTGGCGCGATGGATCCGCGTCCCGAAGGTAATGCCGCGCCCGGAGCCCCGCCATCCGCTCGCGCGGCCAAGACGGCGCGCTCCACGCCAACACCGCGTGACGTCGCCGCCAGGCTCGCCGGCACACCGCCAGCAATGTCGCGATCGACATCCACACGGAACCCAACCAGCTGATCGTCGGTCGCTGACGCCAGCACCAACCCGATGATCACGTTGGATGCCGTATCCGCTTGCACACCGCGGTTGATCACGTACGTCATGACGTCCAAGGCCAGCGCATACCGCTGCCCCGCGCGCACCTGACGCAGTCGCTCCAGCTCCTGCAGCTTCACGCCGCTGCGCAAAGCGTGAGCGCCAGCCACAACCTCCGCCTCGCTCGAGGCGGGACCCAGCGCGATACGAGCCCGGCGCAGGTCGCGCGCCAGCAGGCGGACCGCGTTCACGATCAGCGAACCCTCGGCACGCTTGCTCGCCCCTTCCAATGCGCGATCGATCAGCGGCTCTGTCGGTACGCCGTCGCGAGTGGCCGAATCCACGATGGCCGAAACGATGTCACGGGTGCGTGCATCCAGGCGGGTGGCGAGTCGCGGGTCGGACGGTTGCCCCCACGCCACCGACGTGGTCAGCAGCCCTACCACAAGCAAGGACCGTTCGAGGACGCGCATCATGTTACGGTACCCGAGGCCCAACGGTGATCACCGAGTTCGCCGTCCCAAAGTCGCTCTTGGCCTGCGGCGAGGCGGGATCCGAAATGCGAACCGAATCGTCCAGCACAAACTGATACTCGTGTCGGCCGACCTTCAGTGGAAGCGTGACGCTCCACAATCCATCGTTCGTGAGGCGCTGCATCGTTCCCTTCGCAGCGTCCCAATCATTGAAATCGCCGATGACAGAAACCTTGGTCGCATTCGGCGCGAGAATGGTCAGCTGTCGTTGCACGATCATGTGGTCAACATCCACCGGCACATTCGCGACCGGCACCAAAGGCATGTCGGAAGCAACCTCGGCAACCATCGGCGACGCCGTGGTGGTCGCAACACGCACGCCCCACACAGCAACTGCACCGATCGCCGCGGCAGCGGCAATTCCCGTGAGCGGCGAGATCGAAATCGTCCAACGTCGATCCATCCACCGATGACGCTCGGAGCGACGAAGCGGCAGGACGGTCGGTTCGTCCAGGGCAGCCATCACGCGCTCGTCGAACCGTGCATCCAGACGCACGGGTCTGCGCAGTTCGCTCGCGACGCTCTCGATTAGCGGATCGTTGTCCCAGTCAGTCACCGTTGCACCTCTTTGAGCAGCAGTCGCAGCCGCTCACATGCTCGCTTGACCCGCATCTTGAGCGCGGAGACTCCAACGCCGGTAAGTGCGGCCATGTCTTCGTACCCCAGCTCTTCCACATGCTTCAGGAGAAAGGCCTCGCGCTGATCATCGTCCAGCATGAGCAGTGCTCGATCAATCTCCTCCCGCCATGCATCCCGTTCCGCGGGATGCTCTTCTGACGCGCCGAGGAGCGCGACCTCGTCGCGCACAAACGTCTTCTCGCGACGCCCCCGACGCGTACCTGTGGTCCGACAGCGATTGGCGAGAATGCGAAAGAGCCATGAGCCGAACCGCTCCGGATCGTCGCACTTCGCCAGCGATCGGTAGGCCCGGACGAAGGCATCTTGCAGCGCCTCCTCGGCATCCTCCCGGCTCCCGAGCATTCGTACGGCGTAACGCGCGAACTGTGCCCGGTACCTCGCCACGAGAATGCCGTACGCGGCGGTGTCTCCACCAACCACGCGGGCCACGATCGCGGCATCGCCATCTTGCTGAATTGGTAGACCCCGGTTCGCAGTCATCCGTCAACGGCTCGAAAAACCAGCTGCCTGCGCGGGCTGGGCGTCAGGCACGTAATGCGTTACACAATATGCGGTTACAGCTTCAGCTGTCGCCCAGAAAGTTTCAGACGGGGCGACCCATAGAAGGGTAGAACCGCTCACCCTTGGACGCCATTCGCAACAGAAGATCACAAGGAGTGAAACGTGGGGAGTGTCGGAAATTCAACTCCTCGAGCTGTTCCACAGCTTTTGACGCGCCCAAGGCGTCGAGGAAGCGGAAGGGCCCGCCTCGGAACGGCGGGTAGCCGATGCCAAAGACGGCCCCAACATCGCCGTCTCGCGGTGATCGGATGATGCCCTCCTCCAGGCAGCGGACCGCTTCGTTGGCCATGGCCAGCGTGCAGCGACGCTGGATCTCGTCAGCCGCAACATCGGCGCGTTGCGCGCCGGTCGGGAGGAGCTCGTACACCGATGGATCCACGCCTCCCTTCTTGCCCGCCTCGTCGTACAGGTAAAAACCTTTCTTGCCCTTGCGACCCAGACGGCCAGACTCCACCACGCGCCGCAACGACTGCGACGGGGACAGGCGTTCCCCGAACGCATCAACGAAGATGCCGCCCGACTTGCCAGCGATATCTAGACCGACCTCATCCAGCAGCGTGATGGGTCCCACAGGAAACCCGAAGTCGACCAGCGCTCGGTCAACCGCATCAACGGACGCCCCGGTATCCAGCAGCCGCCCCGCTTCATTCAAGTACGGCGCCAAAATGCGGTTCACGTAAAAACCGGGTGCATCGTTCACGACGATCACCGTCTTTCCCAGGGTGCGTCCGTACGCGACCGCAGTCACGATCGCTTCGGCCGATGTCAACGGCGTGACGATCACCTCCAGCAGGGGCATCTTGTGCACCGGCGAGAAGAAGTGCATGCCGAGGACGCGCGATGGGCGCTGCGCTGCCTCGGCGATTCGCGTGATCGGGATGGTGCTGGTGTTGGACGCGAAGATGGCGTGCGTCGGAAGCAATGGTTCAAGCTCGCGGAGCACCTTGTGCTTGACCGCGAGGTCCTCGAACACGGCCTCAATGACCAGGTCGCAAGCGGCGAAGCCGGAATAGTCGATCGTCCCGCCCGTCTGCAACAGCATGTCATCGAACTGCTGGCGCGTGATCTGTCGCTTGGTGAGGCGATCCTTCAGGACTTCGCGCACAGCCGCCAATCCAGCTCCAACACGCTCCGGCGAGGCGTCCTTGAGCCGAACGACCGTCCCTTGCTGGACGGCCACGGAGGCGATGCCCGCTCCCATGAAGCCGGCGCCGAGGATCGCCAGCTTGGCCACCGAATGCGGTGGCGGCACCGGTTCGGGCGTGCCAGGGTCCTTCTTGAGCGCTGTGGTTGCGAAGAAGAGGAAGATGAGTTCACGACACTCGGGCGTCATGGCGAGTTCGCCAAACAGCCGGGCCTCTTCGCGATAGCCGCGCTCCTCCCCTTGGTAACCGGCAGCGATGGCGTCGAGCGCCAGCAGCGGTGCCGGATACTTGCCCTTGGTGCGGGAGAGCGTCTGTTCCCTTGCCTGCCGGAAGACGACGGCGCGCCCGACGGGATTGTCGTCGAGGAGGATGTTCCTTGCGGAGTGGTGACGAGCCGGGGGGTTTCGCGGAATGCGCCCGTCCGCCAGTTGCAACGCACGTTCGATGGCGATCGACCGTAGGCTAGCCGGATGAACGAGTTCGTGGACCAAGCCGATCTGTGCGGCCTTGCGCGCCTTGATGCTCTTGCCCGTAAGAATCATGTCCAGCGCCGCCTGCAACCCGACGGTGCGTGGCAATCGCTGGGTGCCGCCGGCGCCAGGGAGAAGTCCGATCTGAACTTCGGGGAGTGCGATGACGGTCTTCGGATGATCGGTGGCAATCCGATAGGCGCAGGCGAGAATCGCTTCCGTGCCACCTCCCATACAGGCGCCGTGGACAGCTGCAACCACGGGGGTCCTGAGGTGCTCCAGCCGGTCCAGCAGCCCATGCCCCTCACGACTCGCCGCCTCGGCGTCGGCGGCCGTCTTCCACTGCAGGAATTCTTCGATATCCGCGCCGGCGATGAACGAGTCCTTGCCGGAGAGGAGCACGGCGGCACGAACATCCGTTCGCCGATCGAGGTCGTCAAACGCCTTCCGCAGTTCGTCCTTTACGGTCCGTGAGATGATGTTCACGCTCTCGCCGGGCACGTCCAAGGTCAGGATCGCGACGCCTTGCTCGATGGTCAGGTCCAGGGCTGGCATGTCTACTCGTGCTCCGCGCGCTGCGGCCAGCGTCGTTGACGGTTCGTTCCCTCAGCCCCAGTTCGCCTATTCACGTTCCAATACCATGGCGCATCCCATGCCTCCCGCGGCGCACACCGTGAGGAGTCCAAAATTCCCGCCGCGCCGCGCCAGCTCGTTCAGCAAGGTGGTAACGATTCGCGCCCCCGTGGCGCCAAAGGGATGACCGATCGCGATCGAACCACCCATGACATTCAGCTTGGCACGGTCCACCTCGCCGATAGGCGCAGAGAAGCCCGCGCGCGCTGCCCACTCGTACGACGTAAGCCCCTTCAGGTTCGACAACACCTGCGCCGCAAATGCCTCGTGCATCTCGATGAGGTCGATCTGATCGAGAGAGAGGCCGGCACGCGCCAGCGCCACCGGAGCCGCCAAGACGGGCGCCTGCAACAACTGTTCGCCGGGATCCAGCGCCGCATAGGCATACGAACGAATAAAGCCGAGCGGGACGTAGCCCAGAGTGCGCGCGTGCTCTTCGCTCATGAGCAACACCGCCGCGGCGCCGTCCGTGAGTGGCGATGCGTTGCCCGCCGTCACGGAACCATATCGCTTGTCAAATACGGGGCGCAGCGCCCGCAGTTGTTCGATGTCCGTGTCGGCGCGGATTCCGTTGTCGGTAGTAACGCACGTGTCGAAGCGTGGCGGCACCCAAAGTGGTTGTACCTCGGAGGTCAGTCGGCCGTCGTTGGTGCCGGCGGCGGCTAGTCGATGGGAGCGTAGGGCAAACTGGTCCTGTTCCTCGCGGGAGATCCCATTGATCTTCGCCATCTTCTCGGCGGACTGCCCCATGGTCTCGCCGGTTGTCGGCTCGGCGATTGCCGGCGTCACGGGGACGAGATCCTTCGGGCGAATCTTCGAAAGGGCCTGCACGCGGCCGCCTAACGTCTTGGCCTTGGATGCGGCAACCAAGGCGTCCGAGAACCCGCGCGAGTGGAGGATCGGAACGTTCGACAGGCATTCGGCGCCGCCGGCGATCGCCACATCCGCGTGCCCCAGCACGATCTGGTCCGCAGCGTCAGTAATCGCCTGGTTCGCGGAGGCACATGCGCGTCCCACCGTATGCGCTTGCACGCCCTTCGGCAGGTGCGGGATGAGGGAGACCTCGCGAGCGATATTCGGCGCCTGAACGGCAGGAACAACGGTGCCGAAGACCAGAAGATCCACGGCATCGCCCGAGAGGTTGGAGCGCTGCATCAACTCAGCGACACACGCGCGTCCCAAATCAATTGCCGTGAGCGACCGAAAGACGGTTCCCGCCTTGGCAAATGGCGTTCGCACGCCGGCCACGATGGCCGCGCGTCGGCCGTTTCCGTAACTGGGCATGGGCGAAAGCTACGCGTCTATCGGACGGCGTGCATCCGCCAACACCGTCAGCCCTGATGGATCGTCACGAGTTCGACGATTTTCAGCCGACGGGTCCGGGCCGGAAGTTTCAGGAACGCCACTTCGCCGACCGTCTTGTTGACCAGCGCGCGGCCGATGGGCGAGGACATGGTGACGTGGCCTTCGTCGAAGTTCTCACTGTCTCCAAAAACCAACGTGTAGGTTTCGACGGCACTCGTGTCCTGGCATTCCACCACCACGCGAGAGCCAAGTCCCACCCGGTCCAGCGGGATTTGCGCCATGTCGATCGACGACAACTTGGAAAGGCGCTGTCGGAGCTGCCCCAGACGGGCCTGCACGAATTGCTGCCGCTCCAGGGCGGCCTTGTACTCCGAATTTTCGCGAAGATCGCCGAGCTCGACGGCCTTTCGGATCTCGTTGGGGAGCACGACGTTGAGTTCGTGCTGGAGCTTCTCGACTTCTTCGCCGAGTTTTTGCTTGAGGGCTTCGAGCATGGACGGACCTGCACAAAAGGGGAGCGCCCGGCCGAGTGTGGCCGGGCGCTTTCGCTCCTTCAAGATAGTGGTCCGCGGTGGCGAATTCAATTCTCGGCGGGCGGCCTTTCCGCTAGGATTCGACGGGTGATTCGCGAGGAACGCCACGGGGACGTCACCCGCTATGAACTTGCCGGCTGGCGCAATCGCGTGGTGAAGCTGTCGGTCAGCATCTTCGAGGTTCGCGGGGTGTGGATCGACACGGGCTTCCCGCGTGCAGCGGAGGCGATTGATCAGCTGCTGGCCACCCGGCGGCCGCGCGGCGTGCTCATCACTCATCGTCACGAGGATCATGCCGGGAACGCCGAGCTCCTGGCGTCGCGTGGTGTTCCTCTGGGGATGCCCGCGCTTACGGCACAGGCGCTGCGTGCGCCGCTTCCCGTGGGGAGTTATCGGCGAGAAACGTGGGGAGCTCCCCTGCCGCTACGATCCCCCGTCACACCGTTCGCGCCTAACGACCTCGAGTTGCGAGCGAGCCCGGGGCACTCGGAGGACCACCACGTCATATGGGATGCGTCCACCGGTACGCTCTTTTCAGCTGACTTGTTCATTGGCGTGAGAGTCAGCGTCGCTCACTCGTATGAGGATCCACGTCGCACGATCGAGAGTTTGCGCACTGCCGCCTCGTGGGGTCCGGCGCGGATGTTTGACGCGCATCGCGGGCTGGTGAAGGACCCGGCAGGCGCCTTGAATGCAAAGGCCGACTGGCTCGAACAGGTGTGTCGCCGCATCGAAGATGCGGTCGATGCCGGCGTATCGGACAAGGAGATCGCGCGACGCGAGTTTGGACGCTTTGACGTGTGGGGGGCGATGTCCTTTGGAGACTACTCGCAACGGAACTTCGTCGCGGCTGTACGTCGCGGGCGCCAGGAACAGTAGGTGGTCGAGTGGCCGTCATGCCGAACTTCGTCCCCAACTCCTTGCCTTCGCGGCAGGTTCGTTCCACGATAGTCGTCATGCGTGGACTCTTCGTGATGGGCCTCATGCTGTGCGCCGTGCCGCTGGGCGCGCAGACCTTCACCGGCATCTTGTTGACGACGGACCGCAATCCGGTCGTCGACGCACGCCTGTTTCTTGTCACGCCGCGCGGGTATGCGGCGGACACGGCACGGACAAATGAACACGGCGAGTTCGTGTTGCACGCGGGCGACCCCGGACGCTACGCACTGAGCATCCGAAGGTTGGGGTACGCCCCCGAACGCACGCCGTATTTCACGCTCATCGCAGGACAGGACAAGCGGGACACCATCATCGTCGCGTTCACCCGCCTGCTGCGGCCCGTGGAGATCGTCGTGCGTGACGAGGTGAAGCGATCCACCGGGCTCGACGTGCGGTCACTTGGGAAGCGCTATCTCACGCCGGAATTCATCGACTCCACGCGGGTATCGGCCCAGAAGATCGGCGACTTCATTCGTCGTGCGGCGGTGCCCGGGGTATGGATCCTCGACGACGGCAACAACCCGGTGTGCTACAAGGTGCAAGTCCAGAGTGGTTGCGCGCAGATCTTCATCGATGGCGTATCGATCGCCGGAACGGACATCGACATCTCGCCACTGGATATCGAGAGCATTGTGCTCCTGCGACCGAACGAGGGGTTCACCATCACTGGGTCGCCATCGGGCTCGGTGAACATCTACACTCGCAAGACGATCTCTCGCGCGAATCGTTAGGTTCGTCGCTGGTGTCGAGCGCTACAGCCCTTTCATCGGGTTGGGGAGGAGCGCCTCGCGCTCCCGCTTCTTCGCCAGTTCATCGACCTCGCCTTGCAGCTTCAACGCCTGCGCGGCAAAATCGTCCACGCTCACCCGATTGAGGAGTGCCGTTGGGATCGGCACGACCTCCGTTGGGTATTCCGGCGTCGCCGAGAAGCGATCGCGCGACGTATAGGTCAGGAGGGCCATCACGGCCGCAGCGGCCCCGAACCCGATCGCCAACCGCCGAATGGCCTGGGCGGGCGCAAGGGCCGAAGCGAGTGTTACATGCCCGGCAATGAACACGGTGAAGCTGGCGGCGAGAACGATAGCCAGCAAGACACCGAGTGCGTCGCCGGACGGAAACATGAATTCCAGCCATCCAGTGACGGTCGTGGCCAACGTGAGTCCGACGGCGCCAATGCATGCCCATCCGAAATGGGAGGCGAAACGCTGCCCAGCGTGGGTGCGCCCGATGAGGGACCAGCCACCCGCCCAGACCGCACACACCAGTAGGACGCCGATCGCGGTGGGCAACACATCCTCGATGGGATCCCGGGACGTGTTGCCGAGGTAGCTGCGCGCACAGTAGAACGCAGCGCAGGCGGCGGCCGCCCAGGACACGGCGCGGCGATCGGTGAACAGCTGCACCACGGGCAGTCCCGTGCGCTGATCGGTCAGCGCCTCCGGCACGACGTGGTCGGCATCGAAGATCCGGACCGTGGTATGTCCGATCACAATCGATGCACCGGAGCGCAGCAGGATGCGTGCTTCGCGCGACGCGTGCGTCGTGCGCCGCAGCCCGTTCACGCTTCCCACATCTTCTGCCCACAGCTGGCCGATCTCGTCTTGAACCAAGCGGGCATGATGCGGCGAGACGTAGGCATCCTCGATGATCACGTCATTGTCAAAGGCACGGCCGATCGTAGCGGGTAGCGCGTCGAGCCGCGTCCTCGCCAGCAGGTGCCCACGCGCATCGCGCGTCTCGATGACCCTTACTGTCGCCATACGATACTCCGCAGCAGCAGCTTCGACAGGCGCTCCACGTTGGCCGCCGAAACACCGGACAAGGTGAGCGTGGTGACCAATCCCGCATCGGCTGGACCGAGTGTTGCCGTTTTCACAATGGCGTCGTAGAGCCCGGCCAACTTGCGATACCGCCGCATACAGATCACCGCGCGCAGTGTCACCGTGGCCGATCGTACATTGCGCGTCGAACACCGATACGACGTCACCTCTTCGGAACTCGATTCATCGAAGGAGAATGACTGCTGGAACTCGGCCTGGTAGGCCGCATAGAATCGCGGGCGCGACAGCTCCTTGGACGTGATCAGTTGGTGCGTAAGGTCCACGATCCCCGACGACTGGTCGGCGGACAGGAAGAGGTTGTCGTCCGTGGAACAGGTGTGGTAGCTGACGGTAAATGGGCGGTCCTTTTGCTCGTCGGCGTCTGCCCAACACTTGAAGAAGGCCTCCGGCTCCGTCGGCACCACAAAAGGTCCCAACCGCACCGTGCGGGTCGAGTCGGAAAACATTCCGCGAAGGTAAACCTCCTGGTTCGCCGCGATCTGGCGCCCCGCTTCCGCCAGCAAGTCCTTTGGTGTCGTGAATCCAGTGGCCAGCGCCGTCGACAGCAGGACGCGCACACGCTCGGCGGGCACCAGAAACGACACCTCCTCGCCCGCGGTTGACACGTTGACCCCAACCACACGCCCGGCGTCCGTCACGGTCGGACCACCACTCATTCCGGGATTGATCGGCGCCGTAAGGTGGATCTTGGCGTACAACGTGTGTTCGAGAAGTCCGTTGTACGTCCCTTCGACGATGCTCAGGCCAAGGTCGTGCGGGTTGCCTAGCGAGAAAAGCCGCGTTCCCTTCTGCAGCTCTAACGGTTGCAGGTCGAACCACGAACCGACGGTGGTGTCCGTCCGAAGCACGGCCAGGTCATTGACCACGTCGAGCGTGACGATGTGTGCCTGGTGGGCCGCCCCGCGCCCGTCCACCCATTCCACGCGATACCGCGCGGGCGCATGCACCAGCTGCGAAATCACATGGAAGTTCGTGATCAGATGACCCTGCGCGGTCACGAAGAACGCCGAGCCGACGGTGGACTTTGCGGCTGACGACGATTCCACGACCTGCACCTTCACGACCCGCTCGGCGTACTTGCGGAAGACTTCCGGCGTTGTGCTGGAAGGCGTCTGGGCCGGCAACGCCGCGGCGGCGCTCACGAACCCCAGCGCGACCCCCCGCACCCACCGGCCAACATGGCCAAGGCATCGACTGCTCCAGCCGCGCATCGGTCCTACTTGGTCCGCGTGTATTCGGCGCGCAGGCGGTCGATCATGGCGCCGCGTCGCTGGTAGAGTCGCCGCAGGGGTCGCTTGCTTCGCTTGGCCAGCGCGTAGGACGCCAGAATCGGCAGCGCAACGGTCGAGTCGAGATACGCGACCACTGCGTCGGGAAGCCGATCGGGATCGATCTTCCCCCAACTCACGGCTTCCGCCGGCGTTGCACCCGACAACCCACCCGTATCGGGTCGTGCATCCGTCACCTGAAGGAAGTAGTCGTGCCCTTTCTCGTCGATGCCTAACACTTCCTGAATCTGCGGTTCGGTCTGCAGGGCGAAGTTCTTGGGACTGCCACCGCCAAGAATCCATATCGCGCTCCTGCCCCCACCGCGCTTGGCATCCAGCACAATGGACGCCGTCTCGTTGACGTCCGCGTTGGGATCGATCACGCACTTGTTCCCGTCGAGCGTGAGCGCCGCCACGTTCATCCCGATCGAAGAGTCACCCGGCGACGACGTGTAGATCGGCACATCACATCGATACGCCGCCGACAAGAGCGATTTTTCGCCGATACCGAGGAGTCGCTCGCGCTCACGCACGTACTTGCCGCACAAGTAGTGGAACTCGGCGCTCGACATCGGACGCTGAAATTCCTTTCCCTGGACGATGGTACGGAAGAACGCGTCCGTGGAGAGCAGGACGTCGTAGTCGAAGAAGATGTCGTAAATCCGAACCACGCCCTCGTCGCGCAAGGCGATGTCTGAGATCTGCGTATTGCCGCGATGCATCGACAGCCCCAACCCGAAATGCGTGTCGTGGTACAGGTTCGCACCGGTGGAGATGATCCAGTCAACGAAACCCGCTTCAATGAGCGGAATGACGGCCGACATGCCGAGCCCGGCCGGCGTGAGCGCTCCCGTCATCGTGAGTCCCACGGTCACGTCGTCGTCGAGCATCTTCTCGACCAATAGCTGACACGCCTCGCGGAGCCGGCCGGCGTTGTAGGCCAGAAACGTCCCTTCGACCAAGTCAACGGTTCGCTCCTTCCCATCGATCCGTCGTGGATCGATGCGAGCGCCGCGCAAAAACTTGGATGTGGGCCGTTGCAGGTGCGACACGCCACTCTTCTCGCGCGCCTCAGCCGCCTTCTTCTGGTCCGCCTTGGGACCGGAAGCGTGCGCGCGACTGACTGACATTCCCACTCGTGACGCCTTGAGACCGAGTGAGCGACCGTTCGCTGGCGCCTCTTTCTTCTTCTTCTTGCCCTGCTTCCGTGCCGTCATCAGACATCTCCTCTTGGCCGCTTGGCCGCCTTTAGTTGTGACGTGTACGCCTCGATCACGGCGTCCGCGGCCTCTCGCGGATCGTCGGTAAGCAAGACGAGATCAAGATCGCCAGGTGAAATCTTGCGCTCGCCGAGGACGCGCGCGTGCAGCCAACGAACCAGTGCGGCCCAGTAGTGTCGCCCGAACAGAATGACGGGAAACTGGTAGATCTTCCCCGTCTGAATCAGCGTGAGTGCTTCGAAGAGTTCGTCCAGCGTCCCGAATCCGCCGGGAAAGATGATGAACGCATTCGAGTACTTGATGAACATGGTCTTCCGGACAAAGAAGTACCGGAAGTTGATGAGCGTATCGACATATGGATTGGCGCCTTGCTCGAACGGCAGCTCGATGTTGCAGCCGATGGATCGCCCGCCCGCCGTCTGCGCGCCCTTGTTGGCGGCCTCCATGATTCCCGGACCCGCACCGGTCAGAACGGCGAAGCCCGCTTGCGCCAGCAGACGGGCGGTTTCTTGCGCCGCCTGATACATCGGGTCGTCAGGGCCCGTCCGTGCTGAACCGAAGATCGTCACGCCCTTGTCGACATCGGCCAGCACGTCGAAGCCCTCGATGAACTCCCCCATGATCCTGAGCACGCGCCACGGATCTGTTCGCGTAAAGTCATCGCGAGGACCGGGCTGCTGGAGGAGCTTCGCGTCTTCAGTCATCGGCAGGAAGTCGCGGATCGAGGTGTCGATCGCGCGATGCGCGCCGCTTGTCCTTGCTTCGGACTGTTTGGAGGGCGGCATGCGACCAGCGGCGAGATGCCCCGTCTCCGTGCGCTCACGCAGGAACTCCACTGCCTGCTTTTCGGCGGCCGCTCGTCGCTCGGGGTCCACTCGGCGCCCCCTTGCCGACCGCATGTCGCCTGGTCCCGGCTCGCGCTCCTCCGTCGGCTCGTCGTCTTCAGGCGATTCGTCGACCGGCTTCTTGCCTTTTGGCATGGTGCAATGGGACAGGGGAGATCGGAGCAGAGCGTGCATGAGTTTATTCAGCGCCATCGGTGATGCGCTAGCGAGCGACGCGAACCCATCCCCCTATCGACCCGGTTCGACGTGCTTACTTTCCTCTTAACCTTTCGCCGGCACTGACACTGCGTTCCGTCGTCATTCTCGTCGCCGATGGCGCGCGTCCCGATACGCTCGCGGCGGCCATCGCACGTGGCGACCTTCCGGCTATGGCCAGCCTGGCAAGCGAAGGAAGACTCGCCACGGTCACGGCGTCCTTTCCCTCGGTGACGGGCGTGGCCTATGCGCCATTTCTCGTGGGTCGCTTTCCAGGACCGATCGGGCTGCCTGGGTTGCGCTGGTACGATCGCACACGAGGCGCCCGCACGTTTCTGGGGCGCTCGCGATCGTACGTGGGCGCGGAGATGCGACTACTCGACCGAGACCTCGACCCGGATGCAGCGACGATTTTCGAGCTGGCCCCCAGCTCGTTAGGCGCCCTGAGCATGATCCGCCGCGGGTTGCCAAGGACGGCACGCGTCGGACGAGGCGCGGGCTTCGCGTTGCGTGCCGCGGTCACTCACTTTCGCGGCGACTTGTCGGGATGGTTGGAGATCGATCGCGGAATGGCCGGGAAGGTGGCACGCCGGCTGAGAAAGGAACGCCCGGCATTCACCTTTGCCGCATTCACGGGGGTCGACAAGACGTCGCACGCCTGCGGGCATGATGCGCCGCGCGTCGTGGACGCGCTACGTATCGTGGATGACTGCGCCGCCGAGATTCGCCGCGATGCCGAACAGCAGGGGCAGTGGAACGAGATGGAGCTGTGGATCGTGAGCGACCACGGACACTCGCGCGTCACCCAGCACGACGACCTCGCCGATTGGGCACGCTCCCTCGGCCTAACGACTCGTGCTCACCCATGGGTGATGAACGGAGGCGCGGACATCGCCGTGATGCCGTCAGGAAACGCCATGGCGCACCTGTACCTGGAACTCGATCGCCGCGTGCGCCCGTTTTGGCCGGATCTGAAGTCGCGCTGGGAACCGGTGGTCCAGGACCTTCTGTCCCGACCCTCCGTCGATCTCATTGTGCTCGCCCACTCGCCGGCGGAATGTGAGATCCGCTCCCACCATGGTGGCAGCGCACGAATAGTCCGGAGTGGCGATCGCTACAGCTATCGTCCGGATTCCGGGGACCCCTTGGGGCTTGGGCCGGTAGAAGGCGCCTGCGACGCTGAAGCATTCCAGGCCGCCGAGACGTCGGATTACCCGGATGCCATCGTTCAGATCGCCAACCTTGCTGGCTCGGCGCGTGCCAGTGAGGTGATCGTCTCCGCCAAGCGGGACTGGGACCTGCGTCAGCGCTACGAACCCATTCCGCACGTGTCAGCCCACGGTGCCTTGCATCGAGAACACATGCTCGTTCCACTGTTGACCAACCGCGCTACGGTGCGCCGCCCCAAGAGGACGGTAGATGTCATGCCCTCGGCCCTGCTCGCGTTGGGTTTGGCTTTGCCCAAAGCGCTCGACGGCGTGCCATTTCTTTAGTAGCGTGCAGGGCGCGTGCGACCGACCGCGTGCCTTGATCCCCAGTACCCAGTTCCCGACACGACACATCCTCACCGCCCCAGGAGGACTTCAATGAAGCGATGGTTCATGGTCATGAGCAGCCTGATGCTGATTGCGGGCACTGTCAGTGCGCAGGACGCGAAGCCCGAGAAGCCGAAGTCGGGCGGTGCCAACCGAATCACCCAGGAAGAGATCGAGTACGCGAAGGTGAGCACCGCGCTCGAGGCCATTCAGCGGCTTCGTCCACGCATGCTCCAGAAGCGCATGGGTTCGTCCACGGACAAGGGTGAGGCCGGCGAGATCGTCGTGCGTGTCGACAATGCGCGCTACGGCTACCCTGACCAGCTGTCCGGCATTCCGGCGGAGCGCATCAAGGAGATCCGCTTCGTGAGTGCTTCAGATGCCACGACGCAGTGGGGCACCGGCTACACCGAAGGCGCGATTCTCATCATCACAAAGGACGGCAAGTAGCGGCTCGGCAGGAAACCAAGAGCGGCCGGGCACTGGTGTGCCGGCCGCTCTTTTTTTCATTGCCCGCCGCGCCACGTGTCGGCACGGCGACTCGTTAGGGTACGACCTGTGGCTTTGGCTCGATCTTCACGATCCACAGTCCATTGTACATGTCGTTGACGTACGCCAGCCCGTTCTTCACCACCACGCCCCACGTCATGGCGGCGTTCTGTACGCGCCCATCCATGTCGGCGGTGTTTACGTGGCCGATTTCGCGACCCTGTGCACGCAGGTCGCCACGTAAGTCGCCGGATACATCAAAGGCCCGGAAGCCGGCGTTGTACGCTCCCATGTAGAGCGTGTCACCAGCGACCCACACGTTGTGCACCCCGCCGTATTCTGGTTCGTAGTAGGCCACCGGCTTGGGATGCTCGAGGTCACTCACGTCAAGCACCTGCAGGCGCCCGTAGGCCCGGCCGGCAGCTGCATCCTTCGCCCCTTTGACGCCGCTGGCGGGAAAGACCTCGTCGGCGATGAACACGTAGTTCTTGTGCCGCCACGCCGTGTGCGTACCACGGATGAACCCCGGCCCACCGGTTTGCTCGACGTCCTTGTACAAGGCGTTCAGGTCATACTTGTACTGGGAAACGAATTGCGGGTTGGATGGTGAACCGCCCTTGATGCCATTGCCGATGTCGAGGATCACCACGCCGTCATTCCACCACGAACCGTACAGCAGGCCATTCTGAACGTCGATGTCGTGCAACGTGCGACCGACATCACCGAACGCCTTGGGCGTCTTCCACTGCGCGACTTCCTTGGGGTGATAGGGGTCATTGATGTCGATGACATGCAGCGCCCCCGTGCCATCGTTGGTCAGGTAGATGTGCGTACCGTACTTCTCCTGTTGGAACACGAACGCCGAGTGGACGCCGGACGTGACGCCGTCCGTGAACTCGCTGATGACCTTTGGATGCTCGGGATCCTCGATCGAACAGATCACGATGCCGTTCTTTCGGTCCGACGCGCCCTCGCGAGTGAAAACGAGAAACTTCCCGTCCGGCGTGGTCATCACGTCATTCACGCGACGGGTGTTGGCAATGATCGAGTCGGTGACGACTGGCTTGGAAGGATCGCTGATGTTGATGGCGTACATCACATCGCCACCGCCGCCACTGCCCAAATACGCGTGCTTGCCGTCAGGATGAATCCACACTTCCTCGGTGGTGAACCGGGAGCGCGGCAACCGACCGATCACTTGCATGGGCCGGCGCACGTCTCGCTCGGTGAGCCGAACGACCGCCTGCGCCACGCGCGTCCCTTGCGTCGCGGTGACCACGTACTCGCCCGGTTCATATCCCACGAAAGCGCCATCCTGCTCGATCAGCCCACCGCCAGGCGAGAAGGACCAGGAGGTCGCCAGCCCCGCGACCTCGCGTCCGCGAGCGTCACGAGCGGTAGCCTTGAAGCGAATCACATCGCCTTGCCGCGCGTCCTGCCGCGCCGGAGTCAACTCGAGTGTCGCGACCGCTGCAGGTGCAACGTCGACGGTCACGGTGCTGCTGGCCGCGCCCGAGTTCGCCGTCAGCGTGGTCTTGCCCGCGGCGACCGCCGTGATCATTCCGTCATTGTCGACGCGGGCAATCGCCGGCGCTGAGGACTTCCAGCCCACCACGTCGCCTAACCGTTCGTCGTTGGTGCGTGAAAGCACCTTGGCGCCCAGCCGGAAGCGCTGGCCAAGGGCAAGACGGAGCGCACTTGCCGACGGTTCGATGCGAGCCGCCGGACCGGCGATCATCTGCACTTCCACGCGCTGCACCGTGGGTCGCGCTCCGGGGACCAAGGCCACGACCGCCACGGGGATGGTCCCGGTGGCACCCGACGTCACCAGACCCAGGGAGTCCACCGCGCCCTCAAAGCGCGCCCCCTGGGAAGCGTACCGGATTCGAGCGTTAGGCACCGGCTGGCCAGTGGCATCGAGTGCCTGCGCCGTGAGACGCAAGGTGTCCCCGGCCACCATCACGGGCTTGGCTGGCGTCACCACCAACCGTGCCACGGGAGATGGGGTCCCTTGCTGTGCGGGAGCGGACGACTGTTGGACGAGCACGGACAGGAGCAGCAGAACGTTCGGCATGCGAAGGCACCTTGAGCGGGAGGCGAGATTGGTCGCGACGCCTCATACGATGCCATGCCGACCGCGAAAACCACAGAGTCTAGGGCCGCTTTGTTGGTGGGTGGCAGCGAAATCGGCCGGCGGCTCCTCGCCCCAACGGACGTCTGAGTCGAATCGCACGCCCCCCTGTCATCCTATGGAGGCCATGGACCTCCGTTTCGGACCTCGGATGGTGAGTCGTCCTCGAGGCCAGTCTGGCGTGCTCTTCTCAGATAGTCACTCCGGCGGAAGCGGCGCACGAAACGTTGACGTTCGAGGGTGCGTAGTGCGTATTCCCCGCAGGGTATTTCCCGAAGACAGCTGCAGCCAACCCCTCCATGCCGCTTCCTCAGGTCCAAACGCCTACCCCGCCCGTACCGCCTCCGCCAGGTACGTCACTTCCGCCTGGAGTGACGGTGGAGCAGGCTCTTGAACAGGCCGTCACCGGTCCGACGGAAGCGTATCAGGCCGCTCGCGCGCAGCAGCGCATTCTCCGGGAGCAGCTCTCGCAGCTCGAGGAGAAGCGGCTCGCGATCGCCCGTCGACTTCGCGAGGGAGAGGTGACGGGACCGGACAAGGCAGGACTGGAGGCGCGACTGACAGAGTTGGACCAGCGTATCGCCACGACCGATCAGGCCATTGCTGCGGCGGACGCGAAGGTCGCTCAAACCGCCGGAGCGCCGGGTGCCATTCAGGTCGATCTGCCGCGCCAGTCAGATGTTCCGGAAGAGGCGATCGTGTTCGGCGGACTCATCGGCCTCGCCCTCGTACTGCCCATCTCCATTGCCTTTGCCCGCCGGATCATGCGGCGTGGCCACGTCCCGACGAACATCACGAAGGACTTGGATGAGCGCTTCACCCGACTCGAGCAAGCAGTCGACGCCGTGGCCATCGAGGTCGAACGCGTCGGGGAGTCCCAGCGCTATGTCACCAGGATGCTTGGGCCGGGAGCCGCGCAACCGATCGACTTGCGTGAGCGCGAAGCGCTCCGGCAGCAGCGGTAGACCCGCTCGGCCTGAGTTCATCCCGCATTCGTCATTTTGTGGCCGCACCGGACGGTTGATCACCGCTCCTCTTGACAGTCTAGAGTAAGAGACCGAGTCTACTCTCGACCGCCGAGAGGAGACTTTGTGACAGACCGTGCCGACCTGCTCCAAGGGACGTTTGAGCCTGGCACTACATCTGCGTCGTCTTCGCCTGGCGCACGGGTGGGGGATCACGCTGCGCATCCAGCAGATGTCGCAAGACGTGGCCTGGGGACCAGGGGATCCCTGTACCCAGCCCTCGAGCGCTGAGCGGGTAGACCCTGGTCCGGAGTGGCGGGCGGATTGAGAACGTATCGCCGCGCTCGGTATTACGAGTTGACCGCCGAGGGGCGCCGACAGCTCGAACGCGAACGCGCCGCGTGGGCCCGCAATTCGGCCGCTGTAAACTGGGTGCTCGATTTTTCGACGGGGTGGATGCGCTGGCTCTCTGGAGGAAGTCCGCGCGCGGGTGGATGCCGCACTGCGCGGCCGGCGCCGGGACGCCGAGAGCGATGAGGAAATCGCGTTCCACCTCGATATGCAGGCGCAACACTTCGAGCGGAGCGGCGTACCGGCGAGCGAGGCGGCGCGACTGGCGCGCGTGGCCTTTGGCAGCCGAACCGACGCGCAGGAACGGATTCGCGAAGCACGGGGCACGGCCGCCTTCGAGCAGGTGCGCGCCGACGTCTCCTACGCGTTCCGTCAGATGCGACGCTCGCCGGGCTTCACGGGTACGGTGGTGGCGGTGCTGGCGCTCGGAATCGGGGCGAGTGCCGCGATCTACAGCGTGGTGGACCGCGTGCTCTTCCGTCCGTTGCCGTTCACGAACGCGGAGCGACTCGTCGTCGTCTGGGAAACCGATCGACGCAGCGGAACCACGCGTGAACCGGCTTCATGGCCGGACATAGTGGACATACAGGAGCGAGCCAAGAGCCTCCAAGGATCGGCTGCCTTCGCTGGCGTGGACATGTCGCTGACCTCACCGAATGCTCCGCCCATTCGCGTGACTGGCATTGCGACGACCGCGAGCTTCTTCTCGCTCACCGGAACCCGACCCGTCTTGGGCCGCGCCTTTCTCGAGAGCGAGTCGCGACCTGGGGGACCTCGTGTTGCGATGCTGGGTGAGTCGACATGGAGGTCGCAGTTTGGCGGCGATCCATCGGTCATCGGTCGCACGGTGCGTGTCGACGACGTGGCGTATGAGATCGTTGGCGTGGTACCCAACGGAACGGACGTCGGGATCGACCAGATTCACGAACTCGCGGCCTACCACGCGCCGTATACGGGCGACGGCGAGGCTGGGGTGTGGCTCCCTCTGCAGGCAAGCGCTGAGGAATTCCCTCGAGCCACCCATCCCTTCTTCCTGCTTGGCCGTTTGTCGCCGGGCAGCTCGGTCGCCAGGGCACAGTCGGAGCTGGCGGGAATCGCATCCGACCTGGAACGGACCTACCGGAACGAAAATGCCGAGCGTGGCGTACACGTCGAGGCCTTGTCGGACGTGGTCTTCGGGCCCAGTCGGCCACTGTTGTACCTGCTACTTGCCGCCGTGGGACTCGTGCTGCTGGTGGCGCTGGCGAACGTTGCCAACCTGATGTTGGCGCGGGGTGCGAGCCGAGGAAGGGAAATCGCGATCCGCAACGCGCTCGGCGCGACTGCCCCGCGCGTCGGCCGGCAGCTCCTCGTCGAATCAATGGTGCTGGGCCTCATTGGTGGTGCCGTCGGTGTACTGGCAGCGGGCGTGATGTTGAAGGTGCTGTTGGCGCAAGCGCCCGCGAACATTCCGCGTATCGGCGACGTGTCGGTCGATGGACGCGTGATACTGTTGTCGTTGGTCGCCACGCTGCTGGTGGGATTGGGGTGCGGCGTGGTCCCCATGTGGCAAGCACGGCGGTTGGCCATCGTCCCGGCACTCAAGGGCGACGCTGCCGCGCCTAACGTTCATTCGCGGAGATGGTCGTCCCGTGAACTCCTCGTCGTCGCCGCCGTCGCGCTGGCGGTGACGTTGTCGATCGGCGCCAACATGCTCACCCGGTCGTTTCGCAACCTCATGGACGCCGACCCGGGCTTCCAGGCGTCCTCCATCGTGAAGGCGGAATTCCAGTTGCCGCCGTCACGCTATCCGCGCGACATGCCAAAGTGGCCCAAGCTGCCCGAGATCCAACAGTTCAACGCGAGCTTGTTGGAGCGTGCGCGGGGGATTGCCGGCGTGCAGTCCGTTGCGCTTGCCGCGGCACACCCACTCGATGCGGGATTCACGAACTCGTGGGTGATCGTCGGGCGCGAGGCCGAAGCCAAGGACTTTCCGGAGATTTCCGTGCGAGCGGTCTCGCCGAGTTACTTCGAGACCGTCGGAGGAAAGCTCGTACGCGGGCGACTACTCAGCATG
Source organism: Gemmatimonadaceae bacterium (assembly GCA_044224875.1). Classification (GTDB taxonomy): domain Bacteria; phylum Gemmatimonadota; class Gemmatimonadetes; order Gemmatimonadales; family Gemmatimonadaceae; genus JABAQJ01. Next base: position 29,726 of record JBGAJQ010000039.1, read on the forward strand.
TCCGACGACGCGGATGCGCCATCGACCGCCCTGATCAACGAGACGACGGCGAAGCGCTTCTTTGCAACGACAGAGGCGTTAGGCTCGCAGATCCGGTTCTGGGGGACTTCGCGCACGATCGTCGGGATCGTCCGCGACGAGCGCATTCACGGGCTTCGTGCCTCCACACCGCCGGCGATTTACGTACCAATCGCGCAGGTCCCACCGAGTGGCGGTGTGCTCCTGGCGCGTAGCACGTCGAATCCTGAGGTCCTCGGTGCCGAACTACAGCGCGCGATTTGGAGCATCGATCCGCAACTCGCCGTGTACGGTGTCGAGCCATTTGGAAAGACCGTACTGCGCTCGGTGGCTTCGAACCGCTTCGCGATGCTCGTGCTTTCGGTATTCGCCGTGACCACGGCGCTGCTGGCGCTGATCGGGATTCACGGTGTTGTGCGGTACCTGGCAACGCAGCGGACCAAGGAAATAGGAATTCGCATGGCACTCGGCGCCCGTCGCGGGGAAGTGATTGGCTTGATGGTACGCTCGGGGGTGGGACTCGCGGTTCTGGGGGTGATGGTCGGTGTGATTGGGGCGTGGACCCTGTCGCGGCTGCTGCGGACGCTCCTCTACGGTGTTGGTGCAACCGACCCCGTCAGCTTCATTGGTGTGGCAGTCGTGATGCTTCTGGCCACCGCGGCGTCTGCGTACCTGCCGGCGCGGCGCGCGGCGCGAACATCCCCGCTGATCGCCATTCGGGGCGCGTAGCTCACTGGGCAACGCTGCGACTGCATGACCCGGAGCGCAAGCTGAACGCGACGCGCCGACGCCTACCGCGAACCGACGCTCGGCAACGTGGCCGTGATCAGGCGCAACGCGCGGACAAACCCCGGCCCCTCGCTGTTCGTCAGTACGACGACGCGGTAACCACTCTCCGGGTACAGGTCGAAGGCGGTCGCCACACCGGGTGATCCTCCCGTGTGCCCAATCCGCCTGCCTAACGCAGTTTCACGAACCATGAAGCCGTAGCCGTACGACGTCGGCGCGGGCATTTGCGGCATGCTCACCCGTGGTGTCCACAGCGAGTCTACCCAGCTCTTGGCTACGAGAGTCCCGCGCGTCAGGGCGTCGCCAAAACGCATGAGATCCGGTGCCGTCGTATAGCCGCCACCGGCGGGCCCGCCTCGATTGGGCAGGGTACTCCAGTTCGCAACCATACGCGGCGCCGGCTGCGTCACATCGGCGTCACCGAGTTCGACGTCTTGCTCCGGGATGTATCCAATGGCGCGCGAGGGAACCGAATCGCGAATGGCGGAGAAGTCCGTGCCGGTAAGGTGGGCCGGTGCAAGGACGTGCTGACGCACGTAGGCCTCGTACGTTTGGCCGCTGACCCGCTCCACGATCTTCCCCAGCACGATGAATCCGGAATTGCTGTACTCGAAGTGAGCACCCGGTTCGAAGAGGAGCGGTTCATCGACAAAGAGCGCCACATAGTCGTCAACGGACTCGATGCGCGACTTGTTCCGTTCGAAGCGGTCGTTCCAGTACGACCCCATGCCCGACGTGTGGGTCAGCAGTTGGGCCAACGTCACCTTCTCGCGAACGGCGGCATTGGGGTAGTCGGGGAGGTAGCGACCGACGTTGTCTTGAAGCTTGATCTTGCCCGCCTCCGCCAGCTGCATGATGGCGACGGCGGTCATCATCTTGTTCATGGAGCCGATATTGAATCGCGTCTCGGGTCCATTGGGCACATTGCGAACGCGGTCGGCCAATCCGTAGGAGCGCGAAAACAGGGTCGTACTGTCGCGCATCACCAGCACGGTTCCGGAGAACCACCCCGTCGCGTTCAACCGCGACAGGGCACTGTCGAGACTCGCGGCGAAGGCACGGTCGTTCGTGGCGCGTGGCGGCACGTCCTGCGCGCCCAGGCACGCGCCAAGCACTACGCTGGCGGACAACATCCAACGACAATTCATAGCTCCCCCTGGGGCAGACGACGCGCCGAACGACGCACGTCGTCAGTCACCACCTGGCGGCAAAGCGTTGCCGGAGCGCGCCGATGGCCAGCTAGGGAACGACCTGCTTGCGCGGCTCCAACTTCAGGATGAACAGTCCGGCGTTGAAGTCGTTCACGAAAACCAGATCGTTCTTCACCACCGCGCCCCAAGTCATGGCGGCGTTGGGAATGGCGCCGTCTGGGGACCACGTCATGAAGTTGGCGATCTCCCTTCCTTGCGCCTTCAGGTCTCCACGTAGTTCCCCGGAAACATCGAACGCGTGGAATCCGCCGTTGTAGGCGCCGACATAGAGCGTATCGCCAGCAACCCAGATGTTGTGGACGCCGCCGTACTCGGGCGTGTACGTAGCCACGGACCTGGGATTGGCGAGGTCGCTGACGTCGATCACCTGGAGTGTGCCATACGCTCGTCCGATGCGCTTCTGCAGCACATTCTGGATTTGCGAATGCGCAAAGACTTCGTCGGCGATGAATACGTATTTCCCGTGACGCCACGCCGTGTGTGTGCCCCTGATGTATCCGGCGGGGTCCTGCGATGAGAGGTCGCGGTAGAGTTTGTCCAGGTCGTACTTGAACTGGGAGACGAATTGCGGATTCGAGGGGGAGCCGCCCTTGATGCCGTTGCCAATGTCCAGCACAACGAGGCCGTCGTTCCACCAGGATCCGTACAGGAGGCCATCTTGCACGTCAATATCGTGCAGGTAACGGCCGGCGTCGGCACGTGGCGTTTTCCAGACCGCCACCTGCTTGGGGTGGCTTGGATCATTGACGTCGATCACGTGAACGGCGCCCGTCCCATCGTTCGTTAGGTACACGTGCGTGCCATACTTGGGCTGCGTGAACACGAACGCCGAATGGACGCCGGCCGTGACGCCATCCGTGAACTCGGCGACCGGCTTGGGGTGCAGGGGGTCGTCGAGCGTGCAGATGACGATCCCGTTCCGCCGGTTGTCCGCGTTCTCGCGCGTGAACACGAGGATGCGACCATCGGCGGACGTCATGATGTCATTGACGTGACGCGTGTTGGCGACGACCGAGTCGACGATCGTCGGCTTGGTGGGGTCCGTGATATCGATACTGTACAGGCGATCGCCTAACGTTCCGAGGTAAGCCACCTTGCCGTTGGGATGCACCCACACCTCGGAGGTGGAGAACGCCGAGCGAATGACCGAGCCCATGAGCGTGGCCGTCCGCCGCACGTCGCGTTCCGCCACCCTCACGATCGCCTCCGCGGTACGATTCCCGATCGAGGCGGTGACCGTGTACGTGCCGGGATCGTACGCGACAAACGCGCCATCCGCGTCGATCACTCCCGTGCCGCCGGCCATCGACCAGGTCGGGGTGAGGCCGGCCATCGTCTTTCCAGCGGCATCGACCGTCCGGGCGGCGAAGCGAAGCACGTCACCCTGGCGGATATCGACGCTCGGTGGCGACACGTCCAGCCGCGCCACCGAGCCACCGACGACCGTCAGCTCAATCGCCGCGTTGGCCCGTCCCGCGGCAACATTGATCCTGGCCCGTCCCGGTGCCAAGGCGGTCAACACTCCCTGTTCATTGACGCTCACCACGCGTGGCGCCGTGCTGCTCCATGTCACGGGATCGGTCGCCGGATCGTTCGCGGCCGAAAAGGGCTGGGCGGTGACACGCAGGCGCTGTCCGACGGCCAGGCGAGACACGGTCGGTGACAGCAACAGACGCATCGCACGGCCAGGCCCGATCGCAAGGGTGACGCGCTGTACGAGCGGACGTTGGCCCGGCACAATCCCGACAGCTGCAATCACCATTGTCCCTGGGGCGGTCGCGGTCACCAATCCGGTGGAATCCACCCCCGCCTGATTGTCGCCACCGGCGATCTGAAATCGATACTGCACGCCGGCAATCGGCTGTCCGGAATTGTCGATGGCCCTCGCCGTGAGGCGAAGCGTGTCGCCCGCTGCCATGCGAGGTGCGGCCGGTGTGACAACGAGGCGGCCGGCCTGCGCCTGCAGTGACACCGCGCTCAGGGCGAGGAGGCCAAATACGCGTCCACCCACTGCACCCGGACGTACCAGACGGCCGAGCGATTTCGTTAGGTGCTTGTGGTGAGTCGTCACGGGACCACCGACTGGCGTGGATCCAGCCGCACGATCCACAATCCCGAGTTCATGTCGTTCACGAACGCCAGGTTGTTCTTCACCACCACACCCCAAGTCATCGTGGCGTTAGGGATCTTCCCACTGGGCGATTGCGGCTGGTAATGGGCAATCTCGCGCCCCTGCTCACGCAGATTACCCTTCAATTCACCCGAGACATCGAAGGCGTGGAACCCCGAGTTGTAGGCGCCCATGTAGAGCGTGTCGCCGGCCACCCACACGTTGTGGACGCCACCGAACTCCGGCTCGTACCAGGCCACCGACTTGGGGTGCTCAATGTCGCTCACGTCGATCGCCTGAAGCCGGCCGTACGCACGTCCGACCCGCCCGCCTAACGCCGCGGTCACCTGCTCCGGACCAAAGACTTCGTCGGCGATGAAGACATAGTCCTTGTAGCGCCATGCGGTGTGCGTGCCTCGGATATAACCGGCGCCACTCTCCAGCTCCACCCTGCTCTTGTACAGCGCGTCAAGGTCGTACTTGTACTGGGATACGAGCTTCGGATTCGACGGCGTCCCACCCTTCACGCCGTTGCCAACGTCAAGGATCACCAGTCCGTCGTTCCACCAACTTCCGTACAGCAAACCGTTCTGCACATCGATGTCGTGCAACATGCGCCCGGCTTCCACCGCCTTCGTGGTCCACCGGGACGCCTCGCGCGGATTCGCAGGATCGTCGATGTTCACGATGTGCACGGCGCCTGTTGCATCGTTCGTGAGGTACACGTGCCGGCCGTACTTCGGATCTGTGTAGATGAACGCCGAGTGGACACCGCTGGTCACGTCGGTTGTGAAGTCCGCCACCTTCTTCGGATGCAACGGGTCCTGCAGCGTACAGATCACGATCCCGTTCTTACGGTTGTCGGCCCCTTCCCGCGTAAATACCAGCACCTCGCCCTTTTCGTCCGTCATGATGTCGTTCACCACGCGGAAGTTGTCGGTCACCGAGTCCACGACCGTTGGCTTTGAGGCATCGCCGATGTCGATCACGTAGAATCGATCGCCCCCGGCATGCGTACCCAAATAGGCCACCTTGCCATTGGGATGAACCCAAACCTCAGAGGTGACAAAGGCCGTGCGCAGCACGGATCCAACCACAGTCGGCTTCTTTCGGACGTTGCGCTCGGCCAGCACCACGGTTGCCGTAGCGGTGATCTTCCCGACGTTGGCGGTCACGGCGTACGTGCCCGGCTCATACCCGACAAACGACCCGTCAGCTCCGATGTCGCCGCGCCCGGGGGACATCGACCAGGCCGGTGTGATTCCCTCGATGGCTCGTCCGGCACCGTCCTTCACCTGCGCGACAAACCGAACGACATCGCCCTGCCGAACTTTCGCCGTCGTGGGAGTCACCGTCATGGTGCCGCCCGCCAGCGCGGTGACGCTCACCTCCACCATCCCTGATGCCGCTCCCGCCGTCGCGATGATCCTGGCCTTCCCCGCCCCAACCGCGGCGGCGACGCCATCCTCACCAACACGAACGACTCCCGGAGCGCTCGAACTCCAGCGCACGGGATCAGTCGCCGAATCGCCGGCGGCCGAGCGCGCGAGTGCCTGGAGTGGAAGGCGCTGGCCAACCAGGAGCCGCGAAGGTCGCGGCGTGATCTGGATGGTTGCCGCCGGCCCCGGTACCATGTCGACCTCCACGCGCTTCACGATGGGTCGGCTTCCCGGCACCAGCGCCGAGACCACCACCGGCACTCGCCCGACCGCCCCGGAGTGGATCAGACCCGTCGAGTCGACATGCGCCTCGAAGGAGCCGCCTCCCGCGAAGTAGCGAATCGTTGCCCCCTTCACGGGAGCTCCGCTCGCGTCCATCAGCTGGGCCGTCAGGCGCAACGTGTCGCGCGCCACCATGCGGTGAATCGTGGGCGAAACCACCAGGCTCATCCCCGACCCTTGGGCGTGGATCGCAGTGGGCTGGGACGCGGCAAGTGCCAACGCCAGGCCGATGCATTGGAAACGCATTCGAATCCTCGTGAGAAGACGGATGGGAAACACGCTGACACCGCCGGTCGCGCGTGCCGGCCAAACGTCGTTCGCCGATGGGTGGCGGTCAATCCTCCCGGGGCAAGCCAAGTCACTCCGTGACGGCGCGAGTGCTGAATGGCGCCGTTGACGAACGCCGGGCGAAGCTATTCCATGCGTGATGGCGCGACGGCGCCAGATCTTGGACATCTTGCCGCGAGGTGCTCCACATGTCATCGCACCTTCACCGCTTGTTTGAGCACATGGCGTGGGCCAATGACCAGGTCATTGCTGGCCTGCGGAGCGCCCCGGGGTCAGACCCGGTGGCGCTCCAGTATTTTGCTCACGTCATTGGCGCCGAACATGTCTGGCTCACACGCATCCGCGGTGAGCCCACCCGGCTCGCTGTGTGGCCGACCCTTACGGTGGACGAGGCGGCATGGTATGCCGCCGAGCACATCACGGGTTATCGTGCCGTGCTCGAAACGTCATCACCTAACGACTTGCAGGCCACGGTGTCGTACGTGAATTCCGCTGGAACTGCGTTCACTACTCCGCTGGAGGACATTCTCCTTCACGTCGCACTGCACGGCGCCTACCATCGCGGCCAGGTGTCCCTCCTGGTGCGTCGTGGAGGCGGTATTCCGGCCCCCACGGACTACATCGCCTTCGTGCGGGGCGCGCCAGCGGCGACACGTCAGGACAGCCTGCGCCGCTAGACCGCGATTCCAGAGCGCGGCGGGTTAGACTTCACTGACTCCGCGCTCTCACTTCACCATTTCCGGTACGGCTGGCTTGTGAATCGTTCGCGTTTTCGCCTGGTACGCATAGCGTTTGTCGGATGGATGGTCGTCGCGTTCGTCACGCGACTCGTCATTCTGATCTTTGGGCGGTCACAGCACTCGGCGTCGGCCACACAGGTGTTTCAGGCGCTGGCCATAGGTGAGCTGTACGACGTGTTGGCGGCGATGTGGCTGCTCGCCCCGTTTGTCCTCTACCTCGCACTCACAACTGAGCGGTGGTTTCATCGACCGATCAATCGTGGCCTCGTGCGCACTGGGTTTTTCGTCTCAGCCGGCTTTGCCATCTTCGTTGCCGCGACTGAGTACTTCTTCTTTGACGAGTTCACCGGCCGATTCAACTTTGTCGCCGTCGACTACCTGATTTACCCGACGGAAGTCGTGAACAACATTTGGGAGAGCTATCCACTCATTCCCGTATTGCTCGGAGTGATCGTTGCCTCCGCCCTGTCGGTGCGAGCGATCCGCCAGCCGCTGGCGGAGGCATTCGCCAGCACCACGCCTCCATCGCGTCGTTGGGCAACGCTCGGTGTATACGCGGCGGCGTTAGGTGCCCTCACACTCGCCGCCCGTCCGGAGTGGGCCCGCGTCTCGGAAGACCGGGAACTGAATGAGGTAGCACTCAACGGCTACTACACGTGGTGGCTCGCGTTCATGGGACAGGATGCGCCGTACGAAGGCTGGTATGCGACGGCGCCCATCGACGAGCAGAACGCACGTTTGCGCCGCCTGCTCGCCGAGCGGCAGTTGGACACCACGTCGCTTCATGCGGGCACCACGGTGCGACGAATTGCCGCGGTTTCACCGCCACGTCGGCTGAACGTGGTGCTGGTACTCGAGGAGTCGTTGGGCTCACTTCTGGTCGGCGCACTGCATCCGCGCGATACCTCGCTGACGCCGCGGTTCGATTCATTGATCACCGAAGGGACGCTCTTCGCGAACGCATACTCGACGGGCAATCGCACGATTCGCGCGCTCGAGGCCACGACGTCGTCCATTCCGCCCCTGCCGGGAATCTCCATCGTTCGCCGGCCCGCATCGCGTGGGTTGTTCACCCTGCCGGAGGTCCTTCGTGAGGCAGGTTATTCGACGACGTTCATATACGGTGGGCGCGCCCTCTTTGACGGCATGGGCGAATACATGCGCAATAACGGGATGGAACGCGTCATCGAGCAGAAGGACATCACCGATACCGCATTCACCACCGCCTGGGGCGTGGCCGACGAGTTCCTGTTCAATCACGCGCTGGGTGTGATGGATCAGCAGTCGGCCAGTGGCAAGCCGTTTTTCAACCTGATCCTGAGCGTCTCCAACCACAAACCCTACACGTACCCAAAGGGACGCATCGCCGCGGACCCGGACAAGCACTGGCGGGTGAACGCGGTGCAGTACGCCGATTGGGCGTTAGGCGACTTCATGCGCAAGGCCAGGACTCACGCATGGTTCGACAGCACCCTGTTCATCCTGATGGGTGACCACGGGGCGCGAGTCTACGGAGCCGCGCAGCTGCCCATCCCCAGTTACGAGATCCCGATCCTGTTCTATGCGCCCGGGATCATTGCTGCTGGCCAGCGGATTACCACCGTGATGTCCGCGCTCGATCTTCCATCCACGATTCTCGCGCAGTTGGGGCTGTCGTACACGTCGAAGTTCTTTGGGCGGGACGCGTTCAGCATGCCGGAGCAGGACGGACGCGCCCTCATGACGCACAACAACGAAATCGCCCTCATGCGTGGCGGGTACGTCGCCGTCCTCGGACTTCGCGGGGCGACAACCTTGTACCGATACGAGAAGGGAAGCGAGGCGCTCACGCGTGTACCGAGCCCCGACTCGGCCGGCAATGAAGCGATTCGCGACGCCATCGCCTACTTCAGCGCGGCGGACAGACTCTATCGTCAGGGGGCGCTCAACTTTGTCGCCGACAGCGGTGCGCACGGAAGTCGCGCAGCCCGCCGCTAGCGGCCATATTGTTGACCATGTCGTGGGTCGGCCTCTTCTTCACGCTGGCGGGACGCGCCGTGCTGCGTCCCGCCCTCGCCCGTGACCTGCTGCGAGTGGCGTGGCGGTTTCGCTCGCGCGGATGGTATCGGCGCCCTCCCTTTCTCCCCCTCCCTGACCGCGCGTATGTGCGTTGGCGCATGCACACCGCGTACGGATCCGACGACGCGCTTCCGCCGGTGGAGGACGTGATCCGTTACGCCCGGTGGGTGACGAGCCAGGACTGAGCGCCGCGCGATCATCCGCGCTGGCGGCGCGCATCAAAGCACAGGCGTATGCCGTCGGCTTCGATCTCTGCGGTATTGCGACGCTGGGGGAAGCCAGCTCTTATCCGGCCTTTGAGCGTTGGTTGTCGTTAGGCCGGGCCGGCCAGATGAACTACATGGGACGCTACCGCGAACAGCGTCGCGATCGGCGACTGGTGCACCCGGGTGCGACCTCGGCCATCGTCGTGGCCATGAACTATGGTGGGCGGCAGCCACCGGGACCGATCGCCCGGTATGCGCGCGGCGATGACTATCACGACGTCATGCGCCAGCGACTACGCCTGCTCCACGAATGGCTGGAAAAAGAAGTTGGGGAGTCCGTGGATGCTCGGCCGTACGTAGACACGGCACCGATCCTCGAACGAGACCTCGCCCGCCAAGCCGGGCTCGGTTGGATAGGAAAGAACACGAACCTCATCAACCCGCGCGTGGGGTCGTTCTTCTTCCTCGGCTCATTGTTCGTGTCGTTGGAGCTGCCCGCCGACGCACCATTCGATACCGACCGATGCGGCACCTGCACGCGATGCCTGGAGGCGTGCCCGACGCAGGCGATCGTAGCGCCGCACGAACTCGACGCGCGGCTGTGTATTTCGTATTTGACGATCGAACAGCGCGGAGACCTGCCGGAGACGGCGCGTCTGGCGATCGGCGAGTTGCTGTATGGCTGCGACATCTGCCAGGACGTGTGTCCATGGAACGTGAAGTTTGCTACTGATGCAACGGTGGCCGCGTTGGTACCGCGTCCGGAAAATGTCACGGTGGACGCCGCTCGCTTTCTTGACGAGGTGCGCTCCGACTATGGGAAGCGCACCCGTGGATCCGCGATGAAGCGAGCCAAGCGCCAAGGGTTGGCGCGCAACGCCACGGTCGTCCTCGGTAACCGTGGAAGCGAGCGGGATGGTCCCGTGCTGGAGCGAGCCGCGACCGACGAGGATGCGGTCGTGCGCGAGCACGCCGTGTGGGCTCGGAATCGATTGCACTCGCCGGAATAGCGGTCAGACCGGGCATGACGCTGGCGGGGACGCGACGGCGGGTCGTACGTTCCCTACTCACCCCTGAGAACTCCGCCAGTCGCATCATGACTTCTTCCGGTCATACCGCCATTGGTGACGCTCGGTACGACGTCACCCTGCTGGATCCCAACGTCCTGCATCTCTTCAATGAAGGGACGCTGGATCGCGCGTATCGCGTGCTGGGGGCACATCCTCACGTTGCCGACGGCGTCGCCGGAACCTACTTCGCGGTATGGGCGCCTAACGCGGCGACCGTCTCATTGATGGGCGAATTCAACGGGTGGAGCAAGAACAAGCACCCGATGCGCCTCCACGGTCAGTCCGGTATTTGGGAGATTTTTCTTCCAGGCGTTGGACACGGCGCGCACTACAAGTACTTCGTGGTGGGGAGGACGGGCGGCTATCGTGTCGACAAGGCGGACCCGTACGGCTTCTTCCAGCAAACGGCGCCGGAGACGGCGTCCATCGTGTGGAACCTGGACTACGCCTGGGGCGATGCCGCTTGGCTGAAACAGCGCGCGGAACATCGCGCTCTCAACCGACCGATGTCGATCTACGAAGTCCACCTCGGCTCCTGGATGCGCGTTCCCGAAGAGGGGAATCGCTTTCTCACCTATCGTGAACTCGCGCCCAGACTCGCAGACTACGTGGAGGCGCTCGGCTTCACGCATGTGGAACTGATGCCTGTGATGGAGCATCCGTTCTACGGCTCGTGGGGGTACCAGATCACCGGATATTTTGCGCCGTCCAGTCGCTATGGGACACCGCAAGACTTCAAGTACTTCGTCGACGTGCTGCACCAGCGAGGCATTGGGGTGCTGCTCGACTGGGTTCCGTCCCACTTTCCCACAGATGCGCACGGACTCTCGTATTTCGACGGAACGCACCTCTACGAACACGCTGACCCGCGAAAGGGACACCAGCCGGACTGGGACAGCTACATCTTCAACTACGGCCGGTTTGAGGTACAGAACTTCCTGCGCAGCAATGCCCTGTTCTGGTTGGAGGAGTACCACGCGGATGGCCTGCGCGTGGACGCCGTCGCCTCCATGTTGCACCTGGACTTTTCACGGAAGGCCGGGGAATGGATTCCGAACAAGTACGGCGGCGCCGAAAACCTCGAGGCCATCGACTTCATCCGCCGGTTGAACGAGAGCGTGTATCGGGATCATCCGGACACGGAGACCATTGCCGAAGACTCGACGGCGTGGCCGATGGTGACGCGACCGGTGTATGTCGGCGGACTCGGGTTCGGCATGAAGTGGGACATGGGCTGGATGCACGACACGCTCAAGTATTTCGCGCAGGACTCACTCTTCAGGAAGTATCACCACCAGAAGGTGACGTTCCGGATGATGTACGCTTTCTCCGAGAACTATGTCCTTCCCTTTTCGCACGACGAGGTCGTGCACGGCAAGGGATCGATGATCAACAAGATGGCCGGTGACAACTGGCAGCGCCGCGCCAACCTGCGCCTGCTACTTGGCTACCAGTGGGCCCAGTCGGGGAAGAAGCTGTTGTTCATGGGAGCCGAATTCGCGCAGTACAAGGAGTGGAACCACGACAGCAGCCTCGATTGGCATCTGTTGCGGCTGCCGGAGCACGCCGGCGTGCAACGATGGGTGGCAGACCTGAATCGCGTGTACCGCGAACTCCCCGCGCTGCACGTGCAGGACTTCGTGCCGGAAGGCTTCGAGTGGGTGGACTGTAATGACGCGGACGAGAGTATCGTCTCGTTCCTGCGGTTTGGCCCGAACCGTCGCGACCCGGTGCTCGTCGTCTGCAATTTCACTCCCGTTCCGCGGCGCGATTTCCGCATCGGCGCGCCCGAAGGTGGGCGTTGGGAGGAAGTGCTGAACAGCGACGCGTCGCAGTACGGCGGCTCCGGATGGGGCAACTTCGGCGGTGTGGATGCAGAGTCGGTCTCCATGCATGGGCGGCCATACTCCGTGCGACTCGCCCTGCCGCCACTCTCCATTCTCTACTTTCGTCGCAGCGCCGCGTCCCGCGCTGGCGATGCGGCTGTCATTGCGACTGAGTCGAGTACCGACGAGCCGCTCCCCACTGCGGCGATGCCAACGCCCTAGGAGTCGCCAAGCGCCCGCCGCACGACCGGCGCCACTTCCGTCCCGAACAACTCGATTGAGCGCATAACGGCAGCATGCGGCACTGGCCCGACGCTGAATTGGATCAGGAATCGCGTGAAGCCGAAGATCGAGTGTTCGTACAGCAGCTTGTCGATGACCTGCTGCGGGCTTCCGATCAATAAGGCGCCGTGCGGCCCACACTCCGCGTCAAACTGCCGGCGTGTCGGTGGTGGCCATCCACGTTCCCGCCCGATACGCGACATGACGTCAATGAAGGGTGGAAACGCGGTTTCGACCGCATCCTGCGAGTTATCGGCGATGAATCCGTGCGAGTTGATGCTGAGTTGCAGCTGTGCGGGGTCGTGTCCCGCCAGTCGGTGCTCGTGCCGGTACAACTCGGCGAACGAGCCGAAGCGTGCCGGCGCACCGCCAATGATGGCGATGGCGAGCGGGATGCCCAGGCGACCCGCGCGAACGACCGATTGCGGGGTCCCTCCGACCGCAATCCAGAGCGGCAACGGATCCTGGAGGGGACGAGGGTACACCGGTTGGTCACGTAGGGGTGCGCGCACAGACCCTGACCAACTCACGCGCTCGTGCCTCAACAGCTCCAACAGTAGTTCCAGCTTCTCCTCGAAAACCACGTCGTAGTCATCCAGCCGGTAGCCAAATAGCGGAAACGACTCGATGAACGATCCCCGCCCGGCCATGATCTCGGCGCGACCACCGGAGATAAGGTCGACCGTGGAGTATTCCTGGAACACCCGCACCGGATCGTCCGATGAGAGCACGGTGACCGCACTCGTCAGACGGATCCGCGACGTGCGTGCCGCCGCTGCAGCCAGTACGACGGCCGGCGTCGACACGACGTAGTCCGGCCGATGGTGCTCCCCGACGCCAAAGACATCCAATCCCACTTGGTCCGCCAGCTCGATCTCCTCGAGAAGATCCTTGAGTCGCTGAGCAGAACGCTGGGCCTGACTCCCAGGACCGCGGCCAACCTCGGCAAACGAATACACGCCTAGCTCCACTGCTGTCCTCGTGGTTCAGGTGCGCCCTCGCAGCCGATCCCGGCATCACGCGTCGGCTGCAAAGCTACTCGTCGACTAACCGAAGCTCAGGCGGTCCCGGGGCTACACGAGATACTTGCTTTTGGCATGTAATTGTATGACTTTCGCCAGTATCTTGCCCGCGCGGAGCGAATATGTCGTCCGGAAATCGGCGGCCACCCACTGAACACGACGTTGCGGCCGTACGTCGATTCAACCGCTTTTACACTCGGTGGGTCGGAGCGCTTGAGAAGGGGCACCTGGGTTCGGAGTTCCCACTCCCCGAAGTCAGAGTCATCTACGAGCTCGCGCATCGCGACGACCCAACGATCTCCGACCTGAAACGAGAGCTGGCACTCGACGGCGGTTACGTCAGCCGTATCGTGGCCAAGTTGCTCCGTTCCGGGCTGGTCCAGCGGACGACATCGCCATCGGATGGAAGACGTGCGCACCTGCGCCTCACGCCGCAGGGCAGGCTTGCCGCCGCCGACCTCGAACGGCGCGCGGTGGGGGCCGTGGCGCAGATGCTCGATCCCCTGTCGCAGGATCGTCGTGCCCGACTACTCACGGCGTTGCGGACCGCCGAACAGTTGATTGCTGGAACCGACCCGCTGGCGGCGCGCGATTCGTCGTATGTGTTGCGATCGCCAGAGCCTGGAGACCTCGGTTGGGTAGTTCAGCGACACGGAGCCTTGTACTGGCAGGAGTACGGCTGGGACAATCGGTTCGAGGGCCTCGTGGCAGGCATTGTCGCCGACTTCCGGAAGAACTTCGACGAACGCCGGGAACGGTGTTGGATCGCCGAGCATCAGGGGCAGAACGTGGGTTCGGTCTTTCTCGTTAGGTATCCAGAGCGCGAAGGTGTGTGCAAGCTGCGGCTCCTGCTCGTTGAGCCGTCGGCGCGCGGACTGGGTATTGGGCAGCGTCTGGTGGACGAGTGCCTTCGATTCGCGCGCGGGTGCGGATACCACACCATGAGCCTGTGGACCAACAGCATTTTGCACGCAGCGCGCCGCATCTACGAACAGCGCGGCTTCGAGCTGGTGCACGAAGAACCCCACCAGAGTTTTGGCGCCGACCTCGTTGGGCAAACCTGGGAGCTCTCGTTGTGACGAGTACACGACCGCGTGATGGGCGGGACCTCGCTTCGTTTCTTGCGGACGTCGCGCATCCGAACGTTGCACCTGCGGAGAGCTGGCAGCCACTCATCTTCACCGTGCTGGCTGGGGAGATGGCGGCGCTGCAGGCGGCGTGTCAGTCCCACGGCCTCACCCTCATCGATACCATCGATCGCCAGTTGGCCGACCTGGCGGTGATCCGCTTTCCGAACCCGGCGTCCACGCCGCGACGGAAGGATTTCGTTGCGGCTGCATTGGCCCCACGTCAACCGACGGATCCTCTGCCCGGGCAGTTCGTCTACTTCCCCTGGCAATCGCAGGTGGTCCGCACGCTGGATGCCGAGGACTACTTTGACCTCGTCACCGATCGCAACCGGGACAAGATCACCACGCGCGAACAGCAGCACCTTCGAACACGAACCGTGGGCGTGATCGGGCTGTCGGTCGGAGGGGAAGCGGCCGTCACCGTGGCGCAGGAGCACCTGTGCGGCCATCTCGTTCTGGCTGACTTTGACCGCTTGGACGTGTCGAATCTCAATCGGTTGAATGCGGGCGTCGATGAACTCGGTGTCCTCAAGACGACGATCGTTGCCCGACGCATTGCTCGCATCGATCCCTTCCTCCGTGTCACCGTCTGGCCGCAGGGCGTCACTGCCGACACCGTGGATGCGTTCCTGGATGGACTCGACCTATTGGTTGAGGAATGCGACAGCTTGGCAGTGAAATTCGACCTTCGTCGAGCGGCGCGCGCGTTAGGGCTCGATGTCGTATACGCCGCTGACGAGCGTGGATTCCTGAGCATCGAGCCATATGCTCATCGGTCGGAGCTCCAGGAATTCCACGGCGTTGTGCCGACGCGCCCGAAGCCTAAAGAGCAGTTCGAATCGCCGGTCGCCTTCATGCGCGCCCTCACCGATTGGGTCGGCGGCTGGGATGGGATCTCGGAGCGTGCTCGACAAACGCTCGAACACATCGGAGAAACGCACAGTGGCTATCCGCAACTCGCAGGTGAGGCGCGATTCGCTGCCGGCGAGGTGGCCCATGTGGCGCGACGACTCTTGCTCGGCGATCGACTTCCCCCCTTCTTGGGACAGATCGATCTCGACGCGATCATCGAGCACCGTGCGAGTCGTTAGGTTCATCCTTCGCAACCGTCGGATTGCGTCCGTCCAGACCTTGACCGCACGCGTGCGTGTCCGCTTACCAGCGATTCCTCGCCTATCGTCGCTCGCTCCCGCGCCCGCCACGACTCCATCGGCAAACAGTCGGCGTCCGCGGTCTGGACTTCGCCGTGTTCGCCACGCCGCCAGTGAACGACCGGCTGCCGTTGGTTTGTGTTAATGGCGGTTTGCTCTTCGATCACCGGTTGCTGTGGCCAGCGCTCTCCCAGCTCGCGAGCGGTCGACAGCTGATCTTCTACGACCAGCGCGGGCGCGGTGGAAGCCAGGCACCGCCCGGGATGCGAGCCGCAGCGATCGAGCACGACGCCGGAGACCTCGCCGCCCTGCGTGTGGCGCTCGGCCTCAAGCAATGGGACGTCCTGGGGCATTCGTGGGGTGGTGGGATCGCCATGCTTGGAGTCGCTCGCGATCAGAGCGGCGTCCGGCGCCTTGTGTTGGTAGACTCGGTCGGGCCAACAGGCGATTGGCTTCCACTGCTTCACGAGGCCGCACTTAGAAGGCTGGGACCGGCTGAGCGAGAGGCACTGGCCCGGTTCGATCCACGTGCACTCACCGTCGGCGATCCCGCTCTGCATTCGGCGTACGCCCGCGCGTTTTATCCGGCCTGGTTTGCGGAGACCGAGTTCGCCCGAACTTTTTCGCCTCCGCGGAGTGATAGTGTGACCGGCGCCACAATTGCTGCGCGCCTGCGACGGGAGGGCTACGACTGGAAAAACCTCCTAAGTGCCGTTGCCACAGAGACACTCGTCCTTCATGGAGACCGAGACCTACTGCCCGTCCGCGTTGCACACGAGCTGGTCTCTGTCTTGCCCAATTCGCGTTTGGTGCTTTTGCCTGAGGCCGGTCACATGCCGTTCTGGGAAGCACCGGAGGCGTTTTTCGCGTCCGTCACCGCATTTCTCGAAGACCCCTGACCCCAGTCACCCGGCATGAAGCGCACAGACGTTGTATTCGCATCGGTTCTAACGCTTCTTGCTTCCTTCGTAGGTGTGCAGGCATACCAGGCGCGTCACTCACAGAACGTGGCCTTCGGCATCACGAGCTTCGGCACCTCCGCTGAGGCCAGCCCAGCGACGGACGCGCGATCAGCAGGACCGTCTGGGGTTGCCACGCGCAAGGTGCTGGCTGCGGCCGCCAGCAATTCGGACGCACGAGCCGAGGCGCGCCGCCGACTGGAGATGTACTCGGGGGGAACGTACATCGGGGACATGCTGGCAGCGCACGACTCCTCACTGGCAAGGTGGCCAGACCGTCGCGGCGTTCCCCTCCGTGTGTGGGTGCAGTCGTCACCCGCACTCGGCGACTGGAATCCCGACAACGTGGCCTTGGTCCGCGAGGCGTTCTTGTCGTGGACCGACGCTGGCGTCCCGATCAACTTCACCTTTGTGCTCGATTCGGCCACCGCCGACGTACACGTCACCTGGATTGATCGTTTCGACGAACAGATCAGCGGAAAGACGCTGTGGACGCACGATGAGCGGTGGTGGATCGTCGACGCAGACATCCTGCTCGCGCTGCACCATCGTTCTGGTGAAAGTTTGGACTCATCGGCGATTCGAGCGATCGCGCTGCACGAGGTTGGTCACCTGGTTGGTCTCGACCATACGCGCGATACCACGGCCATCATGACGCCGCGTGTGCATACGCGTGAGCTGTCGAAGGCTGACCGGGCGACGGTGCAGCTGTTGTACGCGTTGCCTCCTGGCTCCGTGCGTTCGTCGCCGGCGCTACCAGCGCAGCGCGATCACTAACGGCTTCTTTTTGCGGAGGACTCGGAGCTGCACTTCGCGGCTCCGTGCTACGCTGAGCGCACGCCAGAGCGCGACGGGCTCTGCGACGCCACTGCCGTTCGCGGACAGAATGACATCGCCGCCGCGTAACCCGGATGCCTCGGCGGGTGTGCCGGGCAGGACGCGCAACACGAGCAAGCCGCGGTCTGCGCCAAAGGGCTCACCCAGTTCCGCATTGAGTCCGGTCACTGACGCCCCGGCGATCGTTCCTTCGCCACTTTGGCTGAAGGAAAACCCAATGGGGCCGAGACCGGGTGCGACACGCGCGGTGGCCGGTGCCGGTGGGGTTGGTACGCGCACGATGCCTGGCGCGGCGGCCACCGGAGGTTCGGGTGGCAGCGGGGCATCAGGAACGCGGAAGAACACGTCTTCGTCCGGGACCTCTCGCAGTGCGTCGGCAATCGACTGATCGATCCAGCGGCACGAGTCGAAGCTGTCGGGGCGGCGTTCGACCGCCACCTGCAACGTGCGTGACTCCAGTCCGCGGCGTACGCGCATCGGTACCTGCGCGCCGGGACGCAGCATCTCCCCTACCCGAAGATTGGGTGTTCGCACATCACGGTTGTTCAGGCTGAGCAACCGATCGCCAGCTTCTACACCGGCCTTTTGCGCCGGCGATCCCGGCTCCACGGAGACAATCTCGGGGTATTCGAGATACCGAGAAGTCACCTCGCCGTTCTGGTCACGCTTCAGCTCCACATCGCTGTCCAGCACGATGCCGAGCCATCCGTCGGGCCGTCGATTCTCCAGACACAGCTTGCCGAGTTCACGCCGCAGCTCGGCGCCCTCATTGCCGGTGGTCACCAACCGCACGCGGAGTGTTCGCAGTTGCTGCTCGATGCCGCGGCGGCCTGCCTCGTCGCTGACACGTTGCAGCTGTCCGGTCAGGCCCTGCAGAGATCGCACCAGCACCAGCTGCATTCGCTTCTTCTCGACCAGCTGACGTGCCACGCGCTGGACCTCGGCCTCGAACCCACCGGGGCCAACGCTGCGCACGAAGACCTGCTCGCTGTCCGCTTGCGCATGCGCTGCCGCCGCCGAGACAACCAGAGTGAATACGGCGCTAGCCGCTCGACGGCTCAACCGTCGCATCACAATCTCTGAATCACTTGCTTGCCGCCGTTGCATCGTCTTAGAACCTGGACAATCGGGTGCCGACCGGAAGGGCCCGGCCCAGCTTGCCTAACGTTGCCTCGCGCGCCCCAAGCGTCGCGAGGTAGATCTGGTTGATGACCGGGTCTTGTGGGGCCTCGTTCAACGCCTCGAGGAAGCTCCCCGCACTGCGATCGAGCGCCGCCAGCCTCGTCCGGTACTGGTCGGCTGCCGTTTCCGACGTGCTGGTGTCGTGCACCGCCAGGTACGCCGCCGCCCGTTCATACTCATCCTGCGAGCGCTGCAACGCGGCCAGCGCATCTTCGGTCGAGCCAAACGAGTTCGCGGTCGACAGCGCCACCGTTTGCCCACCAGCTGCATCCTTCGGGGCCACGTTCATGTTCCAACGCGATCCGACCACTTCGCGCGGCGTCATCCCGGCCGACCACCGACCAACCAACGTGCCCGATCCCACCAACACCACGACCGCGGCCGCACGACGCGCCGTCAGGGTCACCTGCTGCCATGCCGTCGGCCTCGCCGGCTTTGTCGCCACCAAGCCATCCTGTCGCAACCGGGGCGAAAGCTCATTCCACTGGGTCAACGGCGGCGCAATGCGGCGGCGCTCGTCCGATGCCAGCACAACAAGCTGACGATAGGCGTTCAGCTCGTCCGTGCAGGCCCGGCAGCTCACCAAATGATCGCGCTCGGCAGCAGTGCCTTCGCTGTCGATCAGCTCGGGAAAGCGCTCAATAGCCAGGTGCGACATGTCCACGTTCAGTCTCCGAATCGAATCGATCCACCAGATGCGCCAGCAGCTTCCTCAACTTCGCTCGCGCCTTGAATAACTGCGACTTGGAACCACCGGTTGTGATCCCCAGCTCGGACGCGATCTCTTCGTGCGTGTAGCCCTCCACATCGTGCATGAGGAACACCACGCGCGCCCCAGGAGACAGCTGCGCCGCGGCGGCCTCGATCGACGCGGCGAGCATCGACCGATCGCTGGTATGCTCAACGCTCGCTGTGTCCTCTTCGATCTCTGTCTCGATCTTTGCCAAACGACGCGTCCTGCGGAGCGCGTTCAAGGTTCGATTGACGGCGATCCGGTGCGCCCAAGTCCCGAACTGCGATTCTCCACGGTAAGTCGGCAACGCTCGGAAGATCTGGATCCACACCTCCTGAGCGATGTCCGCCGCCGCCTCCGAATCCCCGACTAATCGACGAACAACCGCGTCGATGTGCGGTGCGTGGAGCGACCAAAGCGCTCGCATCGCCCGCTCATCTCCGTCAATCGCTCGTTGAATCGTTAGCTGATCTGAACTCATCGCGTCTCTCTGCAAACTTCGTCACCCCAACGCGTCCGATCGTTTCCCGGTTTCCCATCCACGCGTCGTTACTGGGGGGGGGCCGGAGCCGGGATCGACCCGTACACCCCGGCCCGCGTCGGCTCGCCTCATCTTGCCAGATCAGCGGCAAATCCCGGCGGA
Source organism: Gemmatimonadaceae bacterium (assembly GCA_044224875.1). Taxonomy (GTDB): domain Bacteria; phylum Gemmatimonadota; class Gemmatimonadetes; order Gemmatimonadales; family Gemmatimonadaceae; genus JABAQJ01. Next base: position 49,702 of record JBGAJQ010000039.1, read on the forward strand.
TTCGGTCCCTTTGTGTCCGGTGGGGCATCTGTTTCCCGCGTCGACCTATGGCGAAAGGACAGTTTTACCCGCAGTTGAAGGACCCGCAATGAACTTGAAACCCGTGCGGATCATAGATGGTACTTGAGGTGTCGAAGTTTAAGATTCATCATTACAACGCAATACGGTAACCGAGCGTACGACTGAGGCCGCTGATGAACCGGCGGCGCGGTCCTTGCTCGGTCTTTTCCAGTCGCACTCTGGGAGTTTTGTCGTGGTCGCTCCGCTCCTCGCAGCCCTCTTTGTCACCTTCGGCGATGGCCTTCCCGTCAAGGCGCCGAAGCTGGTGGGCATGTCTGCGGAGCGACTGGCGACCATTGACCGTGTGGTGCAGCGCGGCGTGACTGCCGGTGGCTATCCCGGTGCCGCCGTTGTGGTCGGAAGGCGCGGGTTCGCCGTCTTCCAGAAGGGATTTGGGCATCTCGGCTGGTCGGAGTCCT
>JBGAJQ010000040.1:0-48627 GCA_044224875.1 Gemmatimonadaceae bacterium
CCTCCTGAAGGAGCGTTCGGGCCTGGTGCTCTCGCGCGACAAAGGATACCTGCTGGAAAGCCGCCTGCTTCCGGTGGCGCGCCGCCATGGCATCAAGGGGCTGGACGAACTGGTCGCCGCCGTGCGCGCGCGTCGCGACGCCGCCCTGCTGCGCGACATCACCGAGGCGATGACGACCAACGAGTCGCTGTTCTTCCGCGACATCAAGCCGGTCGAGATCTTCAAGTCCAAGGTGCTGCCCGACCTGATGGCAGGCCGGCAGTCCAGCCGCACGATCAAGATCTGGTGCGCCGCCAGCTCGAGCGGGCAGGAGCCCTATTCGATCGCCATGACGCTCAAGGAAGAGGGCGCGCGCGTGGCGAACTGGCGCGTCGAGATCGTCGCCACGGACATCTCGGTCGAGATGCTGGAAAAGGCCAAGGCCGGCAGCTATTCGCAGTTCGAGGTCCAGCGCGGCCTGCCGATCAACCTGCTGCTGAAATACTTCAAGCAGATCGGCGACAAGTGGCAGATCGACAATGCGCTGCGCGGCATGGTGAAGTACCGCGAGTTCAACCTGCTCGACGACCCGGCCACGCTCGGCAGCTTCGACATCATCTTCTGCCGCAACGTGCTGATCTACTTCGATCCGGCAACCAAGAAGGACGTGCTGGAGCGACTGGCCAAGTCGATGTATGCTGGCGGCTCGCTCTTGCTCGGTGGAACGGAGAGCACGCTTGGAATCACCGACTCCTTGAGTCGCGTGCCTGGCATGCAAGCCTCCGTGTATCGGCGCCCCGGCGACATCGTGGCCGCCAAGGTCGCCTGATCAGGGCGACCTAACGAGGCTCGGCAGTCCGCCCAGTCGCCGCCGCGCTGCTGGCCGATCGTGCAGGCGCCGCGTGGGAGGGCAGGCGTTCAACGATCAGCGCCGCTGCGTCCAGCATGCGATCCAGCGACCGGCGGTTGTAGACGTGGCCGGCGGAGATCACCGTGGCAATGCGCCGAGTCGCGGAAATGTCTTGCAGCGGATCTTCGTCGAGCACGACGAGATCCGCGGTCGCACCGGCTCGGATCACGCCAATGCTGTCGGCATGCAGGAAACGCCCAACATCTGACGTCGCGCTTCGTAGCGCGGCAGCCGTGGAGAGCCCGGCACGAACGAGCAGTTGCAGTTCGTCGTGCAGCGCGAATCCCGGCGCGTCCAGGGCCGGCGTGTCCGTGCCGGCAAGAATTCCCACGCCGGCGTCACGCAGCTCCCGCACCAGCGCAAAGTTGAAGGCCAGGGCCTGTGCACTGTGCAAACGCGGCTTGATCGAGCGGACGTCCACCAGGCGCGGACCGTTCATCCCGTCCAGATGATATCGCTGTCGGCTCGCGGCGGCGACGCGGTCGTGCTCCTGCAGCATGGACGTCGTCAGCGCCAGAGTCGGCGTAACCCAGGTGTTGTGGTCGCGCAGCGCCGTAAACTTCACGCGGCTCTTCGCCGTGTCGTGTGTGGCGATGGCAACGTCGATCGGATCAGGGGGATGATCCACGATCCGCAGCCAGCTCAGGACACGCCCGGTCTTTCGGGAGATGACCGTGGTGAGCTTTTGCTGGCTGGGGAGGTTGTCGTCCTCCGACGTCTCGCGTGGCAGGTTGAATAGGTGCTCCGCACTGCTCAAGCCCAGGGACGACGCCTCAAGCAGCGAGATGGTCGTGGGAACGTGACCGACCAGCTGGAGATGCTCGATGCGGCTTTGGTCAGCGACCGCTCGCCACAGCGGCGCCGGAAGCGCCGAGCTCACCTTCACAAAGTCGGCGCCGCGGCGCTTGAGCAGCTGGACTGAGGTTCGTGCGTCGTCTTCCGTCGCGATGGGGAAGGGAGCGCCTTGGACGACGGGTTGCTCGCCTACCTTCTGGCCGGTGAGCAGCATGTGCGGACCGGCCATCACGTCGCGCTCGACCTCGGCACGGAAGCCAGACAAACGCTTCAAATTGCCCGCGGCTACGCGCACTCCCGTGACGCCATTCGCGAGTAGTAGGCGCGACATGTACGCCCAACCGAGGCGAGTGGAGAGCGCCGTGTCCCCGGGAATGACGAGTTCGGGGACGTGGACGTGCATGTCCCAGAGCCCAGCGATCACGAATCGACCGGTGGCGTCGATGACCTGAGATCTGGGCGGGATCTTCGCGGCTGAGTCTGGGCCAACCGAAACGATCTTGCGTCCCTTGATCACAATGGTCTGTGCTGGCAGCGCCCGTTCACTGGCCAGGTCGATGACCGTGGCGTGGCGAAGTGCCAGCGCACCCGCGGGTCGCGGCGGTGCGCTGTCGGTAGCAGCCAAAGACGCTCCCAGAAGCTGAGCGAAGACCAGAAGGTTCACAGACGCTCTAACAGGTTGAATGACATGTTCTTAATGAGAGGCATGCCCGTAGCGGCCCGGGTCGCTATTATGAATTCAGCATTAACGCAGGAATCGTTCCGCCGTGACACGTCCGATACCGGGTTGCGACGCGGGAACGGACGAGCTCCCTTCGCTATGGACGTTGAGCGTCGGCCGACGGCACAAACCCGTGACGTTGTGCACTGGAGGCCTGACTTTCGCGGAGTTCTGACGCTTCCGGGCGGTTCGCGCGCTCTGCCAGCTGAGTAACAGGCGCGCAGGTGATCGGCAGTGCGGGCGCGCTGCGTTCACGGCTCGTCGCTTTCGTTGTGTTGCGCGACGCAGTTGTGTAGCGACTGCAACACTTCGTCGACCACGTGTCCACGGCTGAAGCCGGTTGGGGTCGCGCGGCGAGCGGCCGGAGTCAGCCATATCGCTGCCACTCGGCGGCTCGCGCCTGCGGCTACACGGGTACCGTTAGGCGACGCCGCATCTCGTGAGTCAGGACTATCGGAACGGCACCACCAGACGACATCCCGGCGGCCGGACGCCGAGGAGGGTCAGGCGCCCCCTGACGAGGAATACAGACCGCGCCGACGCGCGTTTTGCTACAGAGCGTCAATCTGGACACGTGTAGCATTGGATCCTTCCAGTCGTCAGAATAAGAGACCGACTGGCGAGCTGGGAACTGCCCTCCGGCACGCGTTGGCTTGGGGGTTGAACGCGCACTTGAAATTCGTGGAGGGGGGATGGGGGGTCGGCCGCCATTGGAGCCTGACGAGGGAAGGGGACCTGCGCCGCGGGACGGATCGAACGAGACGCCTGCCGCTATCACTCGCCCCGAGCAGTCCGCCCAGCACCTGCAGGCGCTGGGGAAGTTTGCCGGCGGACTGGCTCACGAAGTCAATAACATGATGACGGCCATCATGGGCTTCGGTCGGCTCGCCGCGACTTCGCTGGGCGAGGATCATCCGACTCGACCAGACATCGACGAAATCGTGAAGGCGGCGGATCGCGCCGCGACGGTCACCCGGCAGCTCCTGATGTTCAGCCGGCAGCAAGGGCTGCCGACGAGTGTGTCGGACATGAGCGCGCTCGTCAACGAGTGTCAGCCGATGTTGTCGCGGATCCTCGGCCCGACGCTTCGACTGCGCGTGCACGTGCCAAGCCTGGGGCCACGGGCAAAGATCAACGCGAGCCAGCTGGAACAAGTGCTGGTGAACCTGGTGGCTAACGCGCGTGACGCGTCGATAGCCGGTGGCGAGGTGGTCGTCTCTGTAACCCGAGAGAAGATTGCGAAAGAAGGGGCCCATGATGCCACGGCTGTCGCTTTCGACCGAGTCATACGCCTTGAGATTCGGGACGCCGGCAGCGGCATGCGGCCGGAGGTGATGTCGCACGCCTTCGAGCCGTTTTTCACGACGAAAGAGATAGGTCGCGGTACCGGTCTGGGCCTCTCTGTGGTTCGGGAGATCGTCCACCAGTGGGAGGGGACAATCGGAGTGACGTCCGCGCCGGGGGTAGGGACCACCGTGACCATTCGGCTCCCCGAAGTCGATGAGGCGGTCTCGTCAGCCGCAACAAGGGATCAAGAACCGCCGGCGCGCGGTCGCGGAGAGCGTATTCTGGTGGTTGAGGACGAGGCGCTGGTCGGAACGGTGGTGCGGCGCCTGTTGACCGTCATGGGATACCACGTGACGTTGGCGGCCAACGGCCCAGAGGCGCTGGAGTTCCTGGATGGGCACCGTGGGGAGGTCGATCTCGTGCTCGCAGATGTGATCATGCCGGGGCTCAATGGCGTGGAGCTCGCGAACCGCATTCTCAGGGCGTACCCCAGCGTGGCTGTCTTGCTTATGTCCGGGTATACGGGCGATGAGATGGCGCGGCGGGGCTTCGCGTGTGATCGCCTGCAGATTCTCCCGAAACCCTTCACGCCCGATCGCCTGGCGCGCGTTGTCCGGTCGGCGCTCGAGGCATCCGGGCCGCGTCCGGCGTAGGGGAAGTGCCCACGTGCAGGATGTCGCGGGTTGCCAGTCTTGGAACCTGCTAACCTAACGAGTCTCAAATAGTCCTTCGCCCGCATCACGAGATTAGCGGCACTTAATTGTGTAGCTGAACGCGTGACCTTTCCGCGTGCGCGCCGTCTCGACTGAAGACGGATCGCCACAGGCAACCCCCATGGTCGGCACCTACAATTACTGGCTCGTAGCGCTGTCGCTGATCACGGCCGTCGCGGCATCGTATGGTGCGCTGGACCTCGCGAGTCGGATGTGCGCGGCGCGCGGTGCCAATCGGCGGTTGTGGCACAGTGGTGGCGCGGCAAGCATGGGCTTCGGAATTTGGTCGACCCACTACGTCGGCATGCTGGCCTTCAAGCTTCCCGTGCCCGTGCACTATTACGTGCCCGCGGTGGCGCTTTCCCTGGTGGTAGCGGTTCTCGCATCGTTCGCTGTGTTGCACGCCGTAGCGACGAAGGCGCCCACGCGCGGTGCCACGGTGATGGTCGCCGGGCTCATGGTCGCCGGCATTGCGTCGATGCACTACATCGGCATGGCTGCCATGCGGCTGCCAGCGACCATGGACTGGTCCATGCCGATGATCGCCGCCTCCGTCGTCGCGTCATTGCCCGGAGCCTTCGTGGCGTTCGACGCCGCACAACGATGCCAAGAGACGACACGCCTCGTGAGCACCAAGCGCCTCGTAAGCGCCGCTGCGATGAGTTCATCGATCCTGGCGACGCACTACATCGGTATGCGCGCGGCGTCGTTCTTGCCATCGGACCAGCCGGTCAATCACTCGAACGTGGTGGACATCACGTCACTCGGGATCGTGAGCATTGCCGCGATCGCGTTCCTCATCCTCATCCTGTCCCTCGCCACTTCCGCCGTCGACCGGCGGTTCGGGGCGCAAGCGGTGCTGCTGAACACTACCGAGGCACGATACCGCCGCTTCTTCGAGCGGAGTTTGGCCGGAGTCTACCGAAGCACTATCGAAGGCGAACTACTGGACTGTAACGATGCGTTCGCCCGCGTACTCGGCTATGCCTCGCGGGAGGAGTGTCTTGCCTTGAAGGTCCGGGATCTCTACTACGAGCCGATGGAGCGCGACCGGTTCATCGTGGACCTGGAAAACCGCGGCCAGCTCACGGACTACGAAACGCAGTTCAAGAGGCGAGACGGCGAGCCATTTTGGATTCTTGAATCCGCGCATCTCGTGCCCGGGTCTGGGGATGAACCGGTGACGATCGAGGGTACGATCCTCGACATCACGGTGCGTCGACAAGCGGAGGAAGCGCTCACGCACGCGATGAAGGCAGCAGAAGATGCGAATCGTGCCAAGAGTGAATTCCTCGCCAACATGAGCCACGAGATTCGGACGCCGATGAATGGCGTGATCGGCATGACCGAACTCGCCCTCGACACGGACCTGTCACCCGAGCAGCGCGAGTACCTTGAGGCGGTTCGAGCCTCCGCGGAAGGGCTGCTCAGCGTGATCAACGACATTCTCGACTTCTCGAAGATCGAGGCAGACAAGCTCGAGCTTGAACAGGTCGACTTCACGCTCCGCGAAGTGGTCGAGGAGACGCTGCGTAGCCTTGCCCCGCGCGCGCACCGCAAGGGGTTGGAGCTGGTGTGCGACATTGCGCCTGGAGTGCCAACGTCCGTGGTCGGCGACCCCTCGCGTTTGCGGCAGATTCTGGTGAACCTGGTGGGCAATGCCGTAAAGTTCACGGAAAAGGGCGAGGTCGTGCTCAAGGTCGAGCCGATGTCGGTGGTCGACCAGCAAGTGATGGTTCAGATCTCCGTAATTGACACGGGCGTCGGGATACCAGCGTCCAAGCTGAATTCCATCTTTCAGGCGTTCACACAGGCAGATCCGTCGATGACACGGCGGTTCGGCGGGACCGGTCTGGGCCTGACGATCTGCTCTCGCTTGGCGGCCTTGATGGGGGGGACGATCTGGGCGGAGAGCCGGATAGGCAAGGGAAGTCACTTTCATCTGTGGCTCCCCTTTGGCGTGAGGGAGGGCGTCTCGACGGACGCGCCACCGGCCGATCCCGTCCTGAATGGACAACGCGTTCTCCTCGTCGACGACAACGATACGAATCGACGGGTGCTCGAAGACATGCTGCGGGCGTTCGGCATGCGCGTCACCGGCGTGAACGGTGCGACAAAGGCCATTGATGCCATCAAGCGGTCTGCCATGACGGGCGCGCCGTTCCAGCTCGCACTCATCGACGACCAGATGCCCGGAATTGATGGCACCGTCCTGATCGAATCGCTGGACAAGATGGAAGGCTCGCGATTGGCCAAGGTCTTGATGCTGCTGACGGCGAGCGCCCCAGGCACTCGGCATCGGCGCCACGGGGCCCTGACCTGCCTCATGAAACCCGCTCGGCTGTCGCGGCTCCGCGATGCATTACTGGAGGCGGCACGCGGCAACCCAGCCAAGGGAGCCGAGGCCTCGAAGGAGGCGACGACTCAGGCCCGTGCACCGCTGCGCATCTTAGTGGCCGAGGACAACGACGTGAATCGGCACCTGGCGACGGCGCTGCTGGAGAAGCGCGGATTTTACGTGGCGACGGCGACCAATGGGCGCGAGGCTCTGGCGGCCCTGAAGGAACAGCCGATCGACCTGATCCTCATGGACGTACAGATGCCAGAGATGGACGGGTTGGAGGCGACGGCCGCAATCCGAGCCGACGAGGTGATGACCGGGCGTCATATCCCGATCATTGCCCTGACGGCTCATGCGATGAAGGGGGATCGCGAGCAGTGCTTGGCTGCGGGAATGGACGAGTATCTCTCCAAGCCGATCAACACACCCGCATTGCTGGCGCTGATCGAGCTCCTGGCTCCAGAGCCAACAGCGGACGCCGAAGTCGATGCCGTTCCAGCGATCGACATGGACGAATTGCTGGATCGGGTGGATGGGGATCAAGACCTGCTGTTGAAGGTGACGGGGATGTTCCAGGACGGATTGCCACAGCGGCTGACGGAGATCCGCGATGCGGCCGCCGAGCGAGACGCCGCGGCGTTGGCGCGAGCCGCGCATGCCCTCAAGGGCGCGAGTGGCAGCATTGGCGCCAAGGCGCTGGCGAGCGCCGCATTAGCCGTGGAGATGACTGGACGCGGTGGAAACCTGGACCAGCTGGCCGCGCCGCTCGCTGACCTCGAACGGGAAGCGGAGCGCGCCAACGTCGCGCTCCGCAACCTTGAGGCAGGGGCCCCGGTCAGCTAGTCGGTCACTCCGCCCGTAGCGCCCGCGCTGGGTCGATGCGCGAGGCACGCCAGGCGGGAACGAACCCAGCGAGCGCGCCCACCAGCAGCAGCAGGAGCGCGGCCGACACGAGGGTGGCCGGGTCACGTGGCGACACGCCGTACACCAGCGACTGGACGATGCCTAACGAAGGCAGGAGGATCACGACGCCTGCCGCCAAGCCAATCACCACGATTCGCAGTGTGTCCCGCAGCACCACGCCCCGCACCTCACCGGGCTTGGCGCCGAGGGCCAGACGAACGCCCAGTTCGGTGGAGCGCTGCGCCACGGTGTAGGCCATGACGCCGTACAATCCGATGGAGGCCAGGAGCAGGGCCAGGATGCTGAAGAGCCCCGCCAGCTGCGACACCAGGGCTTGCTGTCGCAGCCCGCGTCCGAGCAGTTCATCGAGCGTGACGATCTCTCGGACGGGCAAGTTGCGATCGACGGAGGCAATAGCGGCGCGAATGAGTGGCGCCACGGTACCGGCTGGACCGTCAAACCGAACCTCAATACCGTTGGGATATTCCGATTTGGCCTGCGCGAATGGGTAGTATGCCATGCGCGGTGGAACGTCCTTGATGGCGTTCACGCGAGCATCGCGGACGACCCCGATCACCTCGATGGCTGAGTCTCCGGTGGAGAACCGCCGCCCTACGGCGTCCTCGGTCCCGAAGAAATAGCGGGCCATCGATTGGCTCACCACGGCAACCGGTGGTGCGCTCGCCACATCGGCGTTGGTGAAGCCGCGCCCGCGAAGGAGCGGCAATCCCACGGTCTCGAAGAATCCGGGGGTGACGGTGTTCTCCTGGACGGAGCTGTCCCATTCGGGCCCGTGCACCTCGCCGGGCATTTCCACACCGCTGGTACGCATATGTCCCGTGGCCACACCGGTGACCGAGATGCTGGCCGCACGGACGCGCGGCACGGCGCGCACGGCCTCCAACAGGCGGTCGTTCAAGGCCGCGACGCGTTCGTCGGAATACCCGGCAGCTCGAACGTCGATGCGCGCCTCAATCACCTGGTGCTGGTCGAAGCCCGGGTCGATGGCGGAAAAGTTGCGGAGCGTGCGACCAAAGAGGGTCGCGAGCACCACCAAGGCGAGGGAAAGGGCGATCTGTCCAGCCACCAGGATGCGGCCCAGGGGGAGTCGATTCCCATGGCGAGCACCCACCACCCGCCCACCGGTCTTGAAGACGGCGTGCAGGTCGGCGCGTCCAATACGCAACGCTGGCGCTACGCCAAACAGCACGCCAACGAGGAGCGACAGGCCGAAGGCAAACGCCAGCAGGCGTGGCTCGAACGTCAACTGCAACGCCTGGCTTGGTGCGGACGAGGACGACAGCAGATGCAACAGCGCCGTCGATCCCCAACGCGCCACGAGCAGGCTGCAGGCACCGCCCAGCAGCGCCAACGTCAGGCTTTCGGTGAACCCCTGGCGAATGAGGCGACCGGCCCGCGCACCTAACGAAGCACGAATGGACAACTCCTGCGTGCGGGCCGTCGTGCGCGCCAACAGCAGTGACGCCAGGTTTGCACAGGCAATCAACAGCACGAGTCCGACACTGGCCATCAGCGCGAGCATCGGTGCACCAAGGTCGTTGCGCAGGTCCGACATGCCGCGACCCACGGACTCGAGCCGAACACGCTCGCGCATACGGAAGTTCCGGACTTGCTCATCTCGCGAGGCAAGCTCGTCCACCAAGGCCCCGCGAAACTCCCGGTCCAGCCGGGCCTCGACCTGTGCCCGCTGCCGTGCTTCGATTCGCGCAATGACGGTGAGCCAGGAAATGCCCACCTGCGGGATCCACGGCTTGGTACCGTCAGAGTTGTTGACGCTGGCGTTGGACTGGTAGCGCAGTTCATGCTGCATAACGAGCGGCGCATACAGGTCCACGTCCTCACCGGGCTTCATACCGAGGAATCGCGCGGCGGCGACGCCAATGACGGTGAGGGCGACGCCATTCACGCGTAGCGTGGAGCCGATCACCGACGGACTGCGCCCGAACCGGCGATCCCAGTAGGCGTGACTCAACACCGCGACGGGATGCCCGCCGAGGTTCCTGTTGTCGCTGGGATCGATGAGGCGTCCAGCAGCAGCTTGCACGCCCAGCACACCGAACCATTCTCCGGAGACGAGCTGCCCGATGGTGGCTTCCGGCGAATCGCCGATCATGGCCCACATGCGGAGCGTCGAGCTCATGGCGGCCATGCGGGTCGTGTCGGCCAGCGAGTGACGCAATCGCGCGTACGACGGATGCGAGAATCGAAAGTTGTCATCGCCCAAACCCACCCGCTTCACGGCAAAGAGTTCATCGGGACGTGTGACGGGCAGGGAGCGCAACAGCACGGCGTCCGTGAGGTTGAACACGGCCGTGTTGGCGCCGATACCGACGGCGAGCGTCAGGACGGCCGAGGCAGTGAAGGCGGGCGTGCGTTTGAGGGCACGTAGCGCATAACGGACGTCGCCGGCCACGTCCTCCAGCCATCGTGTTCCACGGGCGTCTCGCGCCCCTTCCTTCACCTGTTCCAGTCCGCCTAACGCGATACGCGCCCGACGCTCCGCCTCGATGGGATCGACCCCCACGGCCGTGTGGCGACGCGCGTCCTCATCGAGGTGGAACCGCAGTTCCTTGTCGAGCTCGCGCTCCATGGCGCGCCGGCGTAGCAAGCGACCAAGCCAGGACATGTCAACCTCCGTTAGGCCATCTCGAGCACCATCGCGATCGTCGCCGCGAGGTCCTTCCATTGCGAAACTTCCGTCACCAACTGGCGTTTGCCCTTGGGTGTCAGCCGGTAGAACTTGGCCTCACGACCCGTCGGGGTGGCGGCCCACTCGCCCTTGAGCCATCCACGGTTCTCCAGACGATGGAGCGCGGGATACAGCGAACCCTGCGGCACCTGCAGCCGATCGCGCGAGAGCAGCCGCAACCGCTGCGCTACCGCGTACCCGTGCAAGGGTTCGGCGGCGACCGCCTTGAGGATGAGCATGTCCAGCATGCCCTGGAGGATGTCCGACTTCCCAGTGGGTGTCATACCTAGTCAGTCTACCTACGTATAGGTAGGGTGTCTAGGTGTCAGGAGAACAACGACAGGCGTCACGCCGAACGTGGCATCGTCCGGTCGGCGAAGGCGATCGGCGGCGAGCGCCGACTATGGAAGGGAGGCTTCGCGCGTCAGGACGCGCGGAGGTGCGCCTTGATCGTCGACATCTCCGCCTGCAAGGCCGCGCGGTCGGCCGTGCGATATGGCGCCGGTAGAAACGCTGTGTCCGTGCACTCCAGAATCGCGGCGGCGATCTGCAAGCGCTTCTCCAATGACTGGGCAGACGGAATGAAGTCGGCCAGCGACGCTTCCAGCCTGGCGCGGGTGATCGCATTCTCGCCGGCGATTCCTGCCTGACGAGCGGCACGCGTCACCACGCCCTCGATATCCGCGCCGGAGAGTTGTCCAACGTGCGGGATCGCCAACGAAGGTCCTGTGGCATCATCGGCAAGCGGAACACCAACCTTGCGTGCCATGACGCGCAGCATCTGCCGCAATTCGTCGACGTTGTCTGGATAGAAGAGCGGAATGTGAACCTCCGCTCGTCCCTGTCGCTTCAAGTCAATCGGCAACAGGTCGGGACGCGCCGTCATCAGGACCCAGACGATCTGGCCTCGGTATGCCGTGTCCCCCATTTGGTGCGCGATCATCCCAAATACACGACTCGAGACCCCAGCGTCGCCGTCCGACTCCCGGTCCCCAAGCATGGCGTCGGCTTCGTCGACGATCACCATCACCGGACCCATCGCCCGAAGGACCGAGAGCACGTGTTCGAGATTCGCCTCGGTCTCACCCACGTACTTGGAACGGAAGTTCTTGAGCGTGACACACGGCATCCCCATCTCTCCGGCCGCGGCCATCACCAGGAACGTCTTCCCGGTCCCTACCGGGCCGCAAATCAAGTAACCCATGGGGGCGAACTGCTTGCGACCTCCACGGATGAGCGCCGCATCCTCGCGTAGCGTGCGTTTCGCTGCCTCGAGACCGACGACGTCTTCCAACGTGAACTTCGGCTCCACGAACTCCAGCAGGCCGTGGCACTGTCGTTCGATGAGGGTCTTCTTGAGCTTTGTGAAGGCCACGTGATCGAGCTTGGCCTGGCCGTCCAGCGCAGCGCGGAGTGGGGGCGCGAGGTCATTGAGCGCCAGACCCGCGGTCTCCTTCGCGTAGTCGTCCGGCGTTAGGCCGTCGCCGAACGCGCCCCCTCCCTCGCGTGGCGAAGCGCCAACCAGGGTGTCGATGTAGCGCCGGCGCTCGTCAGTGTTCGGGAGTGGAACGTCAATGGTTATGACGTGCGGGTTTTGCGTGATGCGCGTCTGCAGGTTGGCACGTCGTTCCTCGATGAGCACGCAAGCAAAGTCGATCCTGCGCACGCTAGCCGCCGCCGCCCAATTGAGTGCCGTCACCGCCGCTGAACTCGCCGCAAGGGAGAGAGAACCCGGTTCGGCGCTTGGAAAGCAGAACGACGCGTGATCCACCAGCAATGCCACGCGCTTGCGGGCATCGGCTGCGGTGTTCAGCTGCTGGATGAGATAGCGGTCGAGCGCCGCAAAGACGGCTTGAGGTTCAACGACGCGGGACTTCTCGAGGTCCTTGCCGAAGATGTCCGTGGTTAGCGGGGACATCAGTCGGAGACGCGCGGCGTCTCGGCCGGCGAACGGCCGGATGCCACGCCCCACGTCGTAGTGGAGGACCAGGTCCCAGCTGCCAAAGAGCTGTTCGGCGATGAAGCTGGAGAGCGGACCGTACGACGGGCGGACGCCGCTGTCCAGCCGCACCTCATCGAAGGTGTTGCCGTGCAGCACAAACAGGGAGGCGCTCCCCGCGAAGTATGCCGAAGCGAGCTCTCGGGCCCAACCGGGATACCAGTCCGGGATGGCGACTGGAGAGGTGGCCGTGGAGGTGCCTTTCGTCGCGTCGGTCATGTCAGTTCAACGTCGTGTTCGTTTGCGCGCCGCCGATGATGGGTGGGGCATCGACCGTCGACAGTTCGAGGTCCTGGAGCGAGATCATGTGCGTCGCGACGTCCTGTGACATCGCCAGCGTGTCGGTGAAGGCGTTGACCTGCGCGCTCAGGTCGCCAGGATCCTGCCTGGTGATGGCGCTCTCGGCGAGTGTCTGCACCTTGCCCTCGATTCTCGTCAGCTCCAATTCGATGAACTCGAGGTCCTTCTCGCCCTTGTCGACATTGGCGATCCGCGTGTCCAGGTCCTTGATCGTATCCTGAACAGTCGTGATGATGCGCTGGTCGCCTTGCTTGGTGACGTCATCCAGCTTCACGGCCATGGAGGCGCGCTGGTGGTCGAGCTCCACCCGGTTGCTTTGCTGCAGAAAGAGCTCCAGCGACCGGCGCGCCACCAGCAAACGGAGGTAGAAGAAGAGCAGGCGATTGAGGGCAGATGCGCGGACGTCGTCGTCCGCCGTGTTCCCCGCACGCACCGTACGGGCGAGCATGCGCATCTGCTCGCACCGGTCCACGATGCGCTGGAAGCGCTGCCGGTCACCGACGCTGAGGCGAGCTTGCAGCTGTTTGTAGACGTCGGCCGCGTCCCCGGCGCGCGCGGCGCGGCTTATGGCGGCATCCTTCGCGTCGACGTAGTCCCGAAACTTCGGTCGGCTCACCATGCCTAACAGGAACGCGCCCTCCAACCCGGCGACGATCGGTAGGAGTGCATCGGGGAACGGCGACATGGCGGCGAAGGCGGCGGCCACGCCCAGCAGCCCGAGGTTCCAGCGCAGCTTGAACGCCTGCCCCAGGTAGCGAATGAACCCGCCGCGCGCGGGAGCGGTGTCAGCCACGGGTCAGGTGCCAGCCTTCGTGGACATCTCCAAACCCTCGACGATGTCCCGGACCTCGAAGCACACCTCGAGAAACTCAGGCTCGCGTTGCATGACCTTGGCCGGTCGCTCGGGCGATGGCACCGTCATCTGCTTGAGGATTGTTCCCGGTGCGTTAGAGAAGATGTAGATCCTATCTCCCACGTAGACGGCTTCCTCAATGGAATGGGTAACCAGGAAGACCGTCGCCTGGACTTCACGCGACAGGTTCACCAGCAGGTCCTGCATAGCGTACCGCGTGGCTGGATCGAGGGCGCCGAACGGTTCGTCCATGAGGATGACACGTGGCTTCAAGATCAGCGAGCGAGCCAATGCCACGCGTTGGCGCATGCCGCCGGAAAGCTCGTGCGGGTACTTTCTGGCATCACGCTTGGGATCCAGCCCAACCTTGCTGATCCACGCATGCGCTTCGGCGAGACGCTCGGCGCTCGACATGCCGCGGCACTCGAGGCCGAAGGCGATGTTGTCCTCTACCGTGCGATTGTCGAAAGACGTGTAGTCTTGAAACACGAACCCGCGATCCGCACCGGGGGCCTCGACGGGGTTCCCCATGACCTCTACGGTGCCCGTTGTCGCTGGATGCTGCGGGGCGAGTCCGGCGATCAACCGCAGCACGGTGGACTTCCCACACCCCGACGGTCCGAGGATCCCGACGACCTCCATGTGGCCTGGGCGGTCGTCCACCTGAAACGTCACATCGTGGATGGCCGTGTACCCGCCCTCGTACGTCTTGGACACCTTGTCGAACTTCACGACCGGCGGTGCCGCAGCGGGCGTCGTTGGACCGGCTGCCTCCCCTCCGGGATGACTACTCATCGGCGTTCTGGTAGGGGAAGAGACCGCGCTGGAAGAACTTGAACAGCGCGTCGATGCCGTAGGCGAGCGCCGAGATGACGAACAGTGTGCCGACGAGATGCTCGGGCATACCGCGTCGCTGACTCTGCAACATGATGTAGCCGAGTCCTGCCTTCGCGTCTACCACCTCCGCCAGCATGATGTAGCCGAAGGCGACGCCGAACATGGTGCGAATGGTGGCGTAGATATCGGGGAGTGCCAAGGCAATCAGCACCTTGGACATCACCTGGTGGGGTCGAGCGCCTAACGTCTGTGCGGTATCGACGTACCGATCATTCACGTTGGCGATGGCGCGCGCCGTGTCGTGAAAGACAAATGGTGCCGTCGCCAGAAAGATGAACATGACCTTCTGCAGCTCGCCAATGCCGAACATCTGCAATGAGAGCGGAAGCAGCGCGGCCACCGGGATCGTGCGTCCGAACAGTGAGAGGGGCTGGGCCGCGGACCCCAGCAGTCGAAACGACCCGGCGATGATTCCGAGCGGAATCGCGACGATGAGCGAGAGGCCGAAGCCGAGAAAGACGCGGTTGAGCGACGCCGCGATGCCGCCTACCAGGTTTCGCTCCGTCACCAGTCCCTTGAAGCCGCGAACGACTTCCATGGGGCTTGGAAACACCGAGGGGGAGATGACGCGGGCCTCGGGCGATGCGCCCCTCGTCAGGATCCACCAGATGAGGAGGACGGTGGCGATCGCGATGGCCCCCGCTGCCTGACGAACCGGCATCGGGGGAACGACGCGAAGCTTGAGGAGGCGACTGGACGCCATGTGCTACTTCTGTTCCAGCGGATACACCTTGATCTCGACGCGCCGGTTCTTTGCGTTGTTATTCGGATCGCTAGAGTCCGCCGGGCGATCCCAGCCCATGCCCGCGGTGGAGAACTGGTTGGGATTCAGAGTGTTGAACTTGCGCACGATCGCTTCTTTCACGGCGTTGGCTCGGCGCAGGGACAACTCCTGGACGTCGGCCGCCGTCACCATGCCGGACGATCGCATGGATGCGTCGGTGTGACCCTCGATGACAATGCGCGCGGCCCCGTACTGGCCAGACAGTTTGCCCACTTCCTCGATGACGTTGTTGACGTTCGGGTCGTACAGCTCCGACACGGTTTTTCCATCGACGGTCTTGGCGACCATCTTGTAGATCGAGTCCGAGTTGGGGAAGAACTGGATGACGACGGCTTTCGTGAGGATTTCGTTGCTTTCGGCCTGCACGGACATGGCCGTCGTCGGTACGAACTGGATCTGGTATTCGTTCTTCTGGTTGGCGTACTTGGCGTCCTTCGTCAGCTTCACCAGTGGCCCGCCGTCGAAGATATCGTCGAAGGCCACCGGGTCACCGGAAAGCGCGCCGATCTTCCGGTAGAGGAAGTATGCGGTCTCGAATGTGCGCTGGAAGTTCGCCGGGTTGTTGGCGTTCAGGAAGAATTCGCGATTCTCGGCGACATTGGTGTTGTGGGCGTCGTTGAGCATCGACAGCGCGTCCGCTTCGGGCAGCGAGTACCCCTTGGCCATGAGCTTGGCGGCTTCCGCTTTCCCTTCCTGCGTGCCCAGCTGCACCATGGCGTCGAAGATGCCGCGCATCAGGCCTTCCGCGACGTACGGGTAGTCCTTGGCGACGTCGGCGCGCAGGAACCAGGTGTCGGCGATGAGCTTGTTGGCCGTCTGCGTGTTCACCAGCATCTTGTTGCCCTTCGCGTTGGCGAGGTTGTAGATGTCGGGTGACCACGACACGGCGCAGGCGATGCGTTTGTCGGCGTTGAAGGCGGCGGCCGCCTGGAAAGCGTCGGCGGTGAACTTCCACTCCACGTCACCCGGCTGCAACCCGCCGGAGATGAGCGTGTTGAGCGCGAAGTAGTGCGATGGCGAGTTCTGCGCCAGCACGATCGTCTTGCCGCGGATATCCGCGACCGACTTGATCGCGGTGCGGCAGACGATGCCGTCGCCGCCGAACGAGTAGTCAATTTGCTGGAAGACGCGTGGCATGGTGCGCGAATCGCGCTTCAGCTGTTCGAGGAACAAGGGCAGCATGTCCACCGTCGCCCATCCGACATGCACCTTGCCCGCGGCGTAGGCGTCGCGCATGGCGACTGGATCGTCGATGAGCGTCAGCTTCACCTTGAACGTCTTGCCACCGGGGCCCGTCCACACCTTGCCCGGCTCGAATCCACCGTTGGCGAGGATGATCGGCGCCCAGCCGGCCCACACGTTCAGCGAGAAGACGACGGTGTTGTCGACCAGTGGCTGGTAGTTGGAGACGCCCTTGACCTCGGGCATCTTCCCCGCTTCCTGGTACTTGAGCTTGTCGTATTCCTTGAAGGTGGTGAGGGAGGCGTCGTCGGGTGCCTCGACCCCGTTGGACAGATCGTCCCTGCTAATGGCCGAGTTATCGCCTAACGACACTTTGTCCTTGAAGCGATAGACCCCGTAGCCGATGACGGCCACGATCAACGCGAACATCACCAGGTAGAATGCGGGTTTCGGACCGCCGGACTCGTTTGCCATCGGAAGGACAGGAGGAAGGGGAGGAGAGGCTACGACGATGATCGATTCGAACGAACTCGGTACGGATGCCTAACGGAATAGCGCCTTGGCGCGCCGGGCCGGTCGGAGGACCGGCAGCCCGGCGGCATCAGCTCGTCTGACTGGGCCCCAAGGTCTTCTGCGTCTGGCTCACCGGCGCCGACTCGGCATTCACGAGCCCGAGTTCGACCTCGAACTGCTTGAGGAGGTTCTCGCCGAGCGCCGCCTCGGCGGCTTGCTGGGCCTTGATGTCCTCGACGCCACGCGAGGACATGTCGGCCGCAACGCGCGCCGCGCCGCGGTGCTTGGCGATCTGCTCTTCCATCAGCTCGGTGGCCTGTCCGATCTTCGTCGAGAAGTTCGGAATGGCCGTCTCCGACACGGCTTCTGCCACTCGGGCTATCTCCGCCTCGGCCTTGGCCATTTCCAGGTCCGCCTTGAGCTTTTGCGCCTTTTGCCGGAGCGTCGCGATGTCCTTCTGGCCCTGTTGCAGCTTCAACAAGTTGTTGTTGTAGGCGTCTGTGTGCATCGCCAGCTGCTGCTCGTTCGCGGCTTGGTCCTGCTTGACCTGCTGCAGCTGGATGGCCAGCTGGCCAGCCACCTCGCGGTTCCCCGCCTGCAGGTGCGCCTTGATCTGGCTTTCCAGCCGCTGGGCGTTCTGCTTGGCGGCGGCGACCTGCATGCTGACGCGCTCCACCAACCCGCGATAGCGCTCGAGTCCCTCGCGCGCCACCTGGATCTGCTGCGTCGCCTGGTCCACCTCGAGTTGGAGGATCGCGTGAGGGTCGCTCTCCCACAGAAGGTTGGCGAGCTTGTTGAAGAAGGCGCGAATGGCGGTGCCGAACTTGCCCATGATCATGACCCGTTACCGTTGGCGAGGAGGTGTTGGACGCGGTGTAGCGGAACCGGACGAGTCCGGGCGGGCCGGAAGGGTTTCGCCGGCGTCCACTGCTTCGGCGAGGATCCGTCCGCGGTACAGGGTATCCAGGTTGGCTCGTAACGCGATCGCATTCTTGGCTTCCATGACGGCGCCATGCACCTCGTTGACGAAGCCGAATTTCTCCGAATCGATGTCGAACGCGACTAGGTACAACTTCACGGCGCCTTCGCTGCGACGCGCGATCTCTCGGGCGACTTCGTCCGGCTCGCGACCCGTCGTGTTTTCGCCGTCCGTGACGACCAGAAGATACTTCCGAATGGTTCCGGCCGCGTAGAGGTCCCGCGTCGCTTCTGCCATGGCGTCGCCGATGGCCGTATTTCCTGAGGGATCCGGGAGGGATTCGAGGGCGGTCGTCAGGGCAGCCCGATCATACGGCGCGATCGGCAACACCTTCCTTACATGGCGGTCGAACGTGTAGAGCCCGATGTTGACCGGAAAACCCGTCTGTTTGGCGACGAAGGAGTCCGTCTGCGCCATGACTTGCGCCAGCGCTTCGCGAGCGAGCTGATACTTCGGTATGTCCCCGCCTTCCCCGGGGGGATCGTCCATGGAGCCCGACTGGTCGAGCAGGATCGCGACCGACGCCCCAAGGCCTTCCTGTACCGATGGGGCGTAGCGGCCACCGCTCGTTGTGTCCGCCGCGGTGGCGGCGTCGTTGGCGTCCCCGCGGCGGGATCGCGACTGGGCGACGAACACGACGGCGAGCGCAATAATAATGAAGACGAAGCGGCTGCCCCTGCGTGCCATTGGTGGCGGAGGTTGGTGTAGTGCAAAGGGTTGAGCAACCACGTGCGGGACGTCGCGATATCCGCGATCACCCGAAGCGCCAAAGTCTAGGGGGCGATGGGCGACCCGTCCAGCTGCGTGGCGACGATGCCTCGGATTGCGGGTTGCCGGGTCGTTGCATACCCTCCCCGGGTGCTCCCAGCGTTAGGCGCCGGAGGACGAACACCGCGCCTGTGGACGCAGACCTCTTCCCGCCGATCCTCATGCTGTTCGCCGACCTTGGACTCTCCCGACGCCTTGAGGCTGCCGAAGGGCAGAGTTGCGCGGCATTCGTCGAATCTCGCGCCAGACTTCAGCCAAGCGTCGGAGCCACGTGGCGACGCATCGCCGGAGCGTATGTCATGTTCGACGGCGTGGGCTCCCCGCTTACCCAGACGTTTGGCGTCGGCGTGCATCAACCGCCGACGGCAGAGGACTTGGCGGAGATCGAGGCGTTTTATGGGAAGCGTGGGGCGACGGTGTTTCACGAAGTCAGTCCGATCATCGACGATGGCACGCTGGCCTTGCTCAACGCTCGCGGGTATCGGCCGTGTGAGCTGACCTCCGTGATGTTCAGGCCGATCGCGCGCGACCTGCGCCTAACGAACGCCGTGAGCCACGCCGTCCAGGTCCGAGCGGTGGGGCCTGACGATGCGGACGATTGGGTGGCGACGGCGACGCGCGGCTGGAGCGAGTTTCAGGAGTATGCGGCGATGATGGAGGAGCTGTCGCGAGTGTCGGTCGCCACCAAGGGCACCACGTCGTTCCTGGCGGAGCTGGATGGGCGGCCGGTGGCAGCTGGGGGTTTGAGCGTTCGCGAGGGCGTGGGCGTGCTCGCTGGTGCGTCGACGGTTCCGGAAGCGCGACGGCGCGGAGCGCAGAACGCGTTGTTGGAGGCGCGCCTGCGCTACGCGGCTGAGGCAGGGTGTGACCTGGCGATGATGTGCGCCAAGCCTGGCAGTGCATCACAGCGCAACGCGGAGCGGAACGGGTTCCGCATAGCGTATACGCGGATCAAGTGGATGCTGGAGGCGTCGGCGGGGTAGGGTCGGCTGGGTTCCGCGCGAGCCAAGGAGTCAGTGATCGCTCAGGACTTTCGCGACGTGCTTGCGAACAGCATCGTCCGCGAGACCGGTGAGGGCAGCGAGTGCGGCGGGATTTCGTCGGACGTCCTCCCGTTCCGTCAGGGCGACCATGATGGGCCATGCCAGCGGTCGCACTGAGGCTTCCATCGCGCGGTAAGCGCGAAGTGTCGCAACCAGGAGGCCCTCCGGTGCGTGGGGATCACGCACCGCCAGCTCCCACTCACCGATTGCGGAGGGGAGGAGCTTGTCCGCCCACACGCGACGGGGGTCATCGCTCGGCATCCCGACCTTGGCGTTGCGTAATGAAAAGATCACCTCGGCCATCGCTTCCGGTTGAAGGGCGCGTCTGGGGCGCGCGAGGATCCGCTCAATGGTGGTCGTGGGCGGATTGTCACTGCCTGCCAACCGAATCGCCCGCGCCCAATCGCGCCCCGGAATGGTCGTGTCGGCGACGGCACGGAGCATGAGGTCGAACACCGCGTCTCTCTCCGCCCCCAAGGGAAGCGAACGCGCCAGGATCATGAGCGATGTAGGATGGCGACGAATCATAGGATGCGCCGCGAACTGACGCCGCAGCCCTGTCCTATCGTTGATGAGTCGTGAGGCGGCTCCGACGAGCAGGTCGCCAAGGGAGTCCACGGGAAAGCGCGGAATGGCAATCAGTCGCCGGATGGCCTCTCGCGCAGCCAGTGAGTCTGCGCGCGACATGGCCGCGGAGGCCCGGGTCGCCCAGACAGCTGCTGACCGCCTAACGGCGGACCGGTCGAGCAAGACGGAAAAACGTGGGCGCTGGAACTTCAGTGAGGCGGCCATGCGCACCAGTGTCGAGTCGGGCGCGTCTGGTAGGAGGGACAATCGTTCCACCGCGCGCAGCGCGTATTCCTCACAGGGCGGATGCATCAGCCCCAGATAGCCCAGGGCGAGTCGCTCGAGTGCCGCGGCATTACTCCGAATGGCAGGGTGATCAATCAGTGAATCTGGCGGAACGCGTCCCTGATTCGGACATGACGCCACGTACGCGTACACGAGTTGAAGGTACGCGACGCTGGTCAGCGTGTTGTCCGCCAGGTGCAATCGGGCGAGCGCAGCGAGCTTCCGGCGGGCCGCCTGTGCAACGGATTTATCGTCGTATGCATTCGGCGCAGTGTCGCGAAAGAGGAGTTCGAGCAACTCTGGGCGTGTTGACGTGGCGAGGCCGTTGAGGACCACGCTGGGAACCTTCGTGCCCACGCGACGTTCCGACGCTTGCGCGAGTAGCCGCGGCCAGATGCCCGGAGGCGTGTCTTGGTCGTCGGCCAACGTCGATAGGAAGTCGCCGAGGGGTCGAGCGAGGGTATCGGCCAGAACCTCGTCGATGATGTGCGCCAGCACCGCGGAGTCACCCGCGGCGAACTCGAGACAATCAACCGGGTCACTTATTCGCCTGATGCCAGCGTCGCGGCGTTTCAGGTGACAAATCCCGTCGATCCATCCGATGGCACTGGGAACTATCGCGCCAATCCTTCGACCCACATAGCATGTTCCATCACACGGCCCATCGGAGTCGTAGTCGACCTCGAACAGCTGCAACCCGGAGTGCGGGAGCTGCAGGGTGGTTCGCGCGGCCGACTGTCGCTGGCGGCCGCGCCCCTTGAGCCAGTCCCGAATTTGCGGGTCCACGTTGAACGAAGTGTCGGAGGCGATTTGGCGCGGCCGCGCCGGCACCGGATCGATGCCCGTGAAGAACATGGGGCGAAGTACCCCGGAGACGGCCGGATGCGAGGCGATCAGTCGTTCGAGCGAGTCCCGCACTGATGCTGACGGTAGCCCTTCGAAAGCAATCGTGCTCGCGCGTCCGAGTCCTACCGTGTCTCTGTCGATCTCGACGGCACCGACCAACTGCAGGAACTCCTGGATGTCAATTTCCCTAGTCCCGAGCTGATAGGAGACATAGAGGTCTGGTCGCCCGTTGGGTGGTCTCCCCTGCGAAAGGGAATCGGCGCTGGCTCCCTGCCGCTGCTGGATACGGAGTCGCCGGCGACGTTCGGCGATCATCTTCTGCACAGAGTCCCGGACGAGAATTCGTGACACGCCAGAGACGCCAGGGCCTGCGCCCGCCCTCACGGCGGCTTGCACGCCTGCTGATCCGCGGTCGGGGATTCGTACGACGAGCCTGACTACTGCCGAATCCGAATACGTAGTGCCAACGACTTCCCCCTCCATGCGATCGAGCGCGAACAAACACGCTCCCCTTGGCATGCGGCGAAAGCAACGCAGCTCCAACAGGTTCGCGTAGTATGGCGCGATCATCGTGGTGTCTGACAGGACACGTGCCTGACGATAGACGGAGTCCGGTGCGGGATTCGGCGGATCAACAGGTAGCAGGCCCCGAGCGATATTCGCGCGCAAGATGAACGGCGTCGCAATGTCGATGACGCGCACGTCCACGTTCAGTCGCAATGTTCGCGAGCGTGTTCGCTCGCTCGGCCCCAGGGTTCCCGCCGCACTATCGTCCTCGGCGGTCTTGAGCCGCCACCAGACGAATGGTCCGGAAATTCCTCTCAGCTCCTGGTGCCACAGGATCGGCCCGTCATTCCATTGCGATGGCCGAGTCCAATCGGTGAAGAGGGCTTGTCGCGGACGGGAACGTCCTTCGACACGGTAATCACCGAGGGAGTCCCATCTTGATTCTGGGACGGCGGTTGTCTGCAGCGAATCTGGTTGCAGCAGCAACCATCCAGGCATGCGAAGTGGCACGCGCGAGCGGTTCTCCAGCGCGACGTCGACTTCGACTCTCAGGTAGACGCTTGCCGGCTCCGTTTGCGTGCCGCCCTGAAAGCTCCAACGCACGCCATCCACCACCAGGCGAAGGGTTGCCGTGTCAGGCTGCTGCACATCGACCACGGGTCGTGCAGGGGAAGGGAAACGTATGTGTAGGAAACCATCAGACCGGAGTTGCGCGACGGAGCTGTCGGTCGGTGCCGGCAGGGAGGAAGCGGAGAGGGTTTCACTCGCCGCCGGTCTGTCGTGACGAGCAGCGGGTGTCCCCGACCCTGGAGCGACAACGGTGCTGGCGAGTAGTGCCGCCGAGATTCCGAGCTCTCTCATCACAGACGTCCCGCCAGCCGCCCGGCAATGGGTTCGAGGACGGCGATATCGGCCGTTTGTGTGTGCTCTAATAGCATCTCTTTCCCACCCCACCTTCCGGCAGACCTTTAACAGCCAGAGACGATATTCCCTCGATTGGGACGGACTTCGAGCTCGCTGCGCAACGCGGCTTCAATGTACAGCAGGCGCCCACGCACTGACGCGGGGCGCCCGTCCGATTCTAGAAATGGAATCCGTAGCCGAAGAACACCGGCTGCATGCCCAGCAACCCGAGGCCGCCCAGCATCAACCCGCCCACCATCAACGTGAACGGCAGGTAGATCACGCGTTGGATCATGGCATTGTTCCACGGAACGTGATGCAACACCGGCATGAGCGTAATTCCAATCGCGAGGCCCAGAAACGAAACCTGCATCATCTGCAGGCACATCGCGGCGAATCCGACGCCGCACGCTAGTTCGAAACCCTGCACCAACGGATGGTCCGGGTGGCTGCCGGTGATGGCGCGTCGCACCCATTGCCACGCACGGCCGAACCACGCCGTGTGGGGGGTCGTGGCAGAATGGGTGGACGTCGTCTTGTCGCCGGTGACGAGGAAGGTGGCCTTGCGCGTGACCAGGTAGCCCAGGACACCTAACGAGGACATCGGCCCCAGTGCCGCGTAGATCACGCTGCTTTGGCACAGGAACCGCACCAGGGCCCTGGGCTGACGCCAGAGGTCGATGATGAAGCAGAGGATCGGCGAGATGAACGTCAGAACCGTGATCAGGAAGAAGTCCCACGTGTTCACCACGGAAAAGCCCGCATCCAGTGCTCGCGTCGGCACCACCAACTCCCTTCCCGCCAGCACCAACGTGAGGGGCTGTGGATGCGTGAACAGCATCGTGAAGAGCACGTTGGCATCAATGACGAACAGGAAGTACACGAGCGCGAGCGGAAGGCTGAGTGCCGGGAACAGCACGTCGAGCTTCTCCACCAGGGGAATGTTCCGAGACCGCAACGCAGGCCACATCTCCTTCGCGAAGAATTCGCAGGTGCCACGCGTCCACTTCATGTGCCGTACTCGGAAGGCCCGCATCGTCTCGGGAAACTCCTCCAGGCATATCACGTCCTCGGCGAACACGCCGTGCCAACCCTGCTCACGGGCGCGCAGTGAGAACGCCAGGTCCTCAGAAACGATCTCGGGGAAACCACCAACGGATTCCCAGACATCACGGCGGATCAGCGCTCCATGTCCCAGCAGCATCACGAATCCAAAGCGGTTGCGGAGCGGATGGTACCACCGCCAATGGATGTCGATACCCACGCCAACCGCCGCCTTGAGCGTACCACGACCGGCGGGATTGCAGCGGTGGTTCGCCTGCACGTATCCGCAGCTGTCGTCGGTCAGCAGTCGTGGCACCATCCGGCGCAGGAAGTCGGGGGGAAGAATCTCATCCGCATCGGCAATCACGAAGAGCGGTTCCATGGCCGTCGTGGACAGCCCGTGATTCAGGTTGCCGGCCTTGAAGCCGCGACGGTCCGGCCGGCGCACGACGCGAATGCGTTCCGGGTCTTGTGCGGCAAATTGGTCAACGCGCGCCTTCGCCTCAGGGTCAGAACTGTCATCCAGCAGGTACAACGTGAAGGCCGCGTAGTCCTGCGCCAGGCAGGATGCCGCACTCTCCTCGACAAAGTCGTTGCAGGTGACGTATAGGAGCGCCACGGGCGTCTCCAGCGCCCGCGGCGACGGCTGTGGAACGACCACGCCGCGCCGTGTGCGGCGGTACCACATGGCAAACACCACAACGCCAACGTTGTAGAACCCATACAGCCACGCGACTTCGGTGAACACGATGAAGAACAGGACGGCTCCGCGCGAGACAGGTCCGTGGGCCATGTCCATGAGCGCGGTCAAACGCGGGTGAAACCACACCACGCTGGCCATCCACGCGGCAAAGATGCTGAGGTACGCCCACGGGTGCGCCGCCCACTGCTTCGCGGCGCGCATTATCGCACCCGCGTCGCGATCAGCGACAAGCCAAGGGCGACCGTGGTGAACGGTTGGCTCCCGGCGACCCGTTCGTGACGAATGAGCACGTGCATGCGATGCCACCCGCCAATGGGCGCCGTGGCGCGAACAAACGCGTCAACGACGGCACCGGTGTAGGCGCCGTCGAAGCTCTCGTTATGCCCGCCGGCCAGTCCGGCGGCGACCGACACCTCGCCCATCGGCCGATACTCGGCGCTCACCAAGGCGCGCCACTGCGATTCGCCAGGAAGGCCGCTTCGCGCATAGAACAGGGTAGGCTCCACACGCAGACGCGCCCCCGCGGCCACGTTGGTTCCGACATGGCCGACCCACTCAGTCCGATGGTCAGAGCGTAAGCCGAGTTGCGCTCCGGCCTTCAGGGCGGCCCCGTTCGTCAGGTACATCACCTGCTCGACACCGGCGAGATTCTGCGAGACATCGCCGGGAAGGGACCGATGACCACCTTCGATCACGGTGGTGAAGTGTCCGCCCCAGTTCGCCATTGCACCCGCGCGATACTGAGGGACCGCACGATTGGAACGGATCAGCGTCAGGTTCTCGAGGGACAGCGAGTTCTCGTAGCCGGCAAAGAGGCGCAGCGCATTCGACGGCCAAAAGGCAACGTCCAGGGAACGCAGGCCCCCAGCGGATCGGGCACCACCAGTGGCCCCACCATCGGAAAACGAGGTGTAGCTGCCCCACAGGTGCAACTCAGCGGCAGGACGCTTGGTGGCTGTTGGGGATTGTGCGATCGCGTTGTGGGCGACGAGCAGCAGGCCGATCGCTTTGGTTGTCGCGCCGAGCGCGAAGCGTGGCGATATGAACACGTTGGGCTCCATGTATTGGTGAGAAGGGAGTGACCTTCACCGGAGCCACTAGGGCAAGCGACGCGCCTACCGCCTGCGGACTGCTATCTGCATGCCGCGCTGCCACTTGTCCGCGTGCGCACAAAACGCGGCGATCCATGCACTGGATTACCGCGAGACAACCTGGATCGAAACGGCACAGCGAGTCTGCGTTGCTACTGCGTCGTCTCGCGCAGGATCAACAGGTCGAGTCTGGTAGCGCGCAATGGCGAGTGGTACACGCGCATCGTCGCCGGCCGATAATCACTCGGCTTCGCGAAGAAGATGTTCTCCACGAACGTCTGCGGATTCCGATCGATGTGGGGGAACCACGTGCTCTGAATCTGCACCATGATCCGGTGCCCCTTCCGGAAGGTATGGTTGATGTCCGGCATCGAAAAACGGATGGAGTCTGGCTGGTTAGGCGCGAAGGGGACGGGGCGCTCGAAGGAACGGCGGAACTTGCCGCGGAACGGTTCGCCTCGCACCAACTGCTGATAGCCGCCCACCTTGAATCCGGACGTGTCCCCCGGCCAGTTGGAGGCGTTGTCGGGAAAGACATCGATCAGCTTCACCACAAAGTCGGCGTCCGTCCCTGACGTGGCGACTTGCAGCACCGGGCTGACGGGCCCACTGACCGTCACGTCTTCGGTCAGCACCTCGGTCTGGTAGACCAGCACGTCCGGCCGGCGCGCCGCAAAGCGTTGGTCGGCGGTGATGTAGTCGCGCGGCATCCCTTGGCCCTCGATGCGGTCGACCAGCGGCACCGGCTTGTTCGGGTCCGAGACGTAGCTGTCGAAAGGTGTAGCTGAAGCAGCTGGCGGGGAAAAGCTCAGCCCTCCCTGAGGCGCCAGATAGAGCGACCGCGGCTCGACGTTCTTTGGCGGCCACTGGTCGAACCGGTCCCAGCGATCGGCGCCGGTGCGAAAGACGAGCGCCTCGGGAAGCGCGGGATCCGGCGCGTCCTTGAGGTAATGCATGAAGAACGGGAACTCCACGGAGTCGCGGAAGAACGGCCCGGTCCGTGTGTTCCACCGCAGGGTGCCTAACGACGTTCCATCACCTCGGCCCCACCCGCCGTGCGACCACGGACCGACAACGATCCGGTTGTCGGCGCCCGGGCTTTGGTCCTCGACCGCGTGATAGGTGGCCCACGGTCCAAAGAGGTCCTCGGTGTCGTAGAAGCCGCCGACGGTGAGCATCGCCGGCTTCATGTGGCGCAAGTGCGGACGCAGGTCGCGCGATTTCCAGAACGCGTCGTAGTTCGGGTGAGCCACTACGCTGTCCCAGTAGGGCGCCGTCCCCGGGGCGAAGTACCGCTTGGCTCCCTCGCCTGCGGCACCCAGGTTCAGGTAGAACTGGTAGGCATCCGGCGTGCCCATGGAAAATGGATACCGTGGGTCGGGGGCCGGCTCCTGTCGCGGACCGCGCCCGAACGACACGTAAAATGAGAAGTTGTGCGGCAGCAGGAAGGCGCCGTTGTGAAACAGGTCGTCGCCAGCCGCAACGTCTGTCATTGGTGCTTGCGGCGAGCAGGCCTTGAGTGCCGGGTGTGCATCGATGCACGATGCCGACGTGTAGAACCCGGGATACGATCCTCCCACAATGCCGACGCGGCCGTTGTTCCCCGGCAGGTACTTCACAAGCCAGTCGATCGTGTCGTACGAGTCCGTGCTTTCGTCGACGTCCGTGTCGCCATGCTTCGTTGACAGGTGCGGCGTCATTTCCCGGAAGTTGCCCTCCGAGAGGTTGCGCCCGCGGGCGTCCTGGTACACAAAGATGAACCCCTCGGCCTGGTAGTGCTCGTTAGGCCCGAGCGATGCGCGATAGGCGTCTGCGCCGTACGGACCAACACCGTACGGCGTGCGTGTCATCAGGATTGGGTAGGTGCGCGTGGTATCGCGCGGGATGTAGATGCTCGTGAAGAGTTGGACTCCGTCGCGCACGCGGATTCGCGTTTCCACCTTGCGGTACCCGGCGCGGACGGCCTCCGCGCCAGCGTTCGCGACGGGTCCCTGTGCGGCGGCTGTTCCCCACGCAAGCGTCAGAGTCGCGAAAAGGACGGCGAGGGACGAGACCGGCGTGGATCGGCGATAGGGCGTCATGATAACTCCAAGTCATTGCGTGCCCGGTCTGCGGATGCGGCCGGACAAAGGGATGTCACCTACTCGCGCAGGCCGTTCCGTCGGCGATGCCGGAAAGAATATCGCGGTTCGACTTCGTTGCGTGACCCTCCGCGCATGCAATCACCACGGCGCTTCGGCGGCGGGGGACGTTCCACGGCGCATGTGCGTGTGCGGCACAAGGGTTCCTGAACGGGTTGCCGTCGTCGGCACCAGAGAGGCCGACGGGGCTGCGGCGGGACGACTCGCTCGAGCGTGGGCGAGGCCGACCGGCGGCCAATAGTGGAGCCCGGTTCGGAACGCCGCTAGGTGGCCCCTCCGTGCCCCGGAGCCCGTTTACACAGGCAGGATCCGTCGGGCCAATCAACTCACTGCTACGTCGAGGCGCTCATGACCGTGTCGCGATTGCTCATACCTGCTCCGATCGCCGCGTTGGCGGTTCTGCTTCTGGCGACTTCCACGACTGCACGGGCACAAAAGGACACGGATTGCGCTGGACTGAAGCTGGCTGAGGCCAGCGGCATCCCCGAAGGGAGCAGTCACGTGTACCGGTTCCAGGGAACGTGCGACATCACGGAGCGCTCGAACGGCCGGACGTATCTCGTGGCGCAACAGTGGACCCGCGCGGAGGCCATGTGGCAGGCTGCGACGGGAGAGTTCCACGAGTCGGTCACGACGGAGGGGAAGTATCCTGGTACGATCGAGATGTGGCTCAAGTGCGGTAGGGACCCAGTAATCGAGAGTGGAAGCTGCATCCAAGTGAAGTTCCAGAATCCGACCGGGTGGCCCGGTTTTGACGGGGCTTGGAAGCAGCATCGCCCCGTGACCCGCGGCAAGACGACATTGGCCGAGGCGACGGCGATTGCGAAGCGCGGGCCACTGGCGGCTGAACCTTCTGGGGGCGCTCCGTCGAAGGAGGGGGCGGCCGCCGGAAAGGCCATAACGAGTCCATCCGGGATCGTCGCTCTCGAGGCGGAAACACTGCTTCCGAGCGCGCAAGCGACGCACGGAAAGGTCGGCGTGCAGCGAATGACCGACTTTGGAAATTTCTGGGGCGGAAACGAGCAGCTCTTCTGGGAGGTGGGTCAGCCGGGCGCGCAACTCCGTGTGGAGCCCAAGGTGCCGAGGGCCGGCCGTTACGAGGTCTTCGTTGCGTTCACGAAGGCGCCGGACTTCGGATTGCTCGAGGCCAGCTTCGATGGCGGGTCGGCAATCACGATCAATGGTTACGGCAAGGACGTCACTCGTGACCGCGCGTTGCTCGGGATGTTCGACCTCACTGCCGGTCCGCACCAGCTGCTGCTGGCGATCTCCGGCCGTGACCGCATGTCGACAGGGTTCCGGGTCGGGATCGATCGCATCGAACTGAAACCAGTGCCTTAGACCTGGGCCGGCCACACGACGGAGTCGCGTCAGCTGCAAAACGGCGCCCGATCGGTGGTCAGGGCGCCGTCTTCTTGCCGATCATTTCGGTCACTTCCTTGTGCCATCGGGTCGGGGCGAATCCGCGCTTTCCCATGCTATCATTCAGCGTGACCACGCTTTGGCGCGGTGCGTCACTTACGCGGACAGGTTGCCCCTTCGACCGGAGAACGTCGGACATGACCATCGTGTGGTGGATCCTTGGCATCGTCGGTGCAGGCATCGTCTGGTTCGTGGGGATGGGGATCTACCTTTCGTGGGTGCTCAAGTGGGAGGACGAGAGGACCATCGGGCTCAACTACTATGGCCTTCCTCCCGCCGAGCGTGACCGATTCAAGAAGCAGCTGGCGGCACACGCCAAGCGGCTCAAGCCCATGCTGACGTTGTCCGCCAGCAACAAGCTCGACTTTCGCAAGGCACGCATCCAGTTCCAGGGTGTGTCCGCACCGCAGGGCAGCTGTAGCGTCGAGAGCTTTGCCAAGGCGGCGTCCTACACCCCGCGGCCCGAGGACGTCTTCGTCGCCACACAGATGAAGTGCGGTACCACGTGGATGCAGCACGTCGTCTTCCAGATCCTCTATCGTGGGAAGGGCGACCTGGTGGAGACGGGTCGCGAGATGTACGCGGTGGCGCCATGGATCGAGGGACGCAAGAGCATCTCCATGGAGGACTCCGTCCCGCTGGGCGCAGAACGCCCGTCGCGCATCATCAAGACGCACCTGCCGGCCTCGCTCTGCCCGTATAACGAAAAGGCGAAGTACATCTACGTCGCCCGGCATCCGCTTTCCTGCTTCGCCAGCTGCATCGACTTTGTGGTGACGAATGTCGGCGAGATGGCGCCGCCGACGCCGGCCTTCGAGGAGTGGTATACGTCGGCGGATCTGATGTGGTGGGGGACCTGGACGGATCACGTGAAGGGATGGTGGGACCGCGCGCAGCAGCATCCCGAGAACGTCCTCTTCGTGTATTTCGAGGACATGAAGAAGGATCTGGCGGGCGTGACGCGTCAGGTGGCGTCGTTCCTGGGCGTCGCCCCGTTGAACGACGAAGAGCTTGCGAATGCGGTGCATAAGTGCTCCTTCAAGTACATGCAGGAGTATCAGGACAACTTCGAGATGCACCCGCCGCACATTCTGCAGTCGAACGCTGAGCTGTTCGTCAGCGGAAGCGCCGACCGGCACAAGGACGTGCCCGCGGAGGTGAGCCACCGGATTGCGGCGTGGATCGTTCGGGACATGGCAAGCAACTCGTTCCCGCTGGCGAAGCGTTACCCGGATGTCGTGAATGCGGGTTCCTGACCCACCATTTACCGGCTGTTCACCTTTCCTGGTGTAGCGTGGAGTAGGCCGCCGTGGCGGTAGGCCGCCATGGCGCGTTACTATCGTCGTGGCTGACGGTCCCATACCAGGGAGACGTCCAGTGCCCGGACCTTCAATCAGCGACGGGCGGTTGTCACAAGCGCCGGCATTCGAGTGCTCCTCATTGCCGATGGATCGATGGTTGGTGCTGGTCGCGATCGCCTACCCGGGATCGTCGAGCCGTTGTGGACGGTGCCACGCTGGTTGTAGCTGAACCCATTTCGTGAGAACGCTATTCGCAATCGTCACGATCGACCAGCGATCGCAGCGGTCGCCGCAACGTGGGTGTGCCCCCCGGTTGCGCCGGTGGCAACTTGACCGACCCCGTACACGCCAGTCACCTGGCAGCGAGGGTGCACGCCGTTGACGCCGAACCGTCAGGCGAGAGGGGTCGCCCCGACGCAGTACCTCGGTGGCAAGCGCTCCGCACTCCATGGCTCGTCAGCTTGGTCATCCTCGGCGCCGGGTTGCTGCACGGCCCGGTACTCAGTGACGGCGTCACGCTCGCTCCGGCCAACGCTCAGCTTGAACTTTCGGTTGCCTACCTCCTGCTCGCGCCGTTTTGCGCGGTGTGGGATGCGTTGTCGCTGCTGTCGGCGCAGCAGCATCTCTGGTTGATCGGGTCCGCCCTCGTGGTTGCGACCCTCACCGGCGCGTGGTCGCCTCGGGCGGTAGCGTGGTCGTGGAGGCGCCGGGTGCGCGGTGGCGCCCTGGGTCTTGCGATCGCCCTCGGCACGATCCTCGTGGTCTACGTCGCCGGGGCCCTCTTGCCCAGACCGATGGCGGCCATTGCCCTTGATGCACCTGACGACCTGGCGATTGACTTTCACAGCCATACCGACGCTTCGTGGGACGGCCGGCGCTGGTTTGGGCTGTCGGCGAGGCGCGATTGGCACGCGCACGCTGGGTTCAACGTGGCGTATGTGACCGAACACGCGACCGCCGGTACGTTGCCAAGGGACAGCGGCAACCCGGCGCGGGCCGGGGACTCGCTGGTGGTGCTCGGAGGGGTTGAACTCGCCTGTGGCGGACCACACCTGATCTGGTTGGGCGCGTCGAGCGAGTATGCCAAGGCCCACTGTGGCAAGGACGTCATCCTCCCTGGGTCGGACGGCGAGGCGCCGGTGATCACACTTGCCACGCTCCCGGCCAACCTCGCCCAGGTGCGCGCGACACGCGGACTGAACGGTGTTGAGCTGCTGGACGCTGCGCCAAGGGCCCTGGACCAACTGGCGCACGATCGCGGCTCAATTCTTCGCCTGGCCGCCACGGAGCACATCGGCACGGTCGCCAGCTCAAACAATCATGGCTGGGGGCGGACGTCCGCCTGCTGGAGTGTCATGACGATCCCCGGATGGCGGGACATGACTCCGTCGGCGCTCGACGCCGCCATCCGGAGGGCGTTGGCTGCTGACCCCGAACACGCCGTACGTGTCATCGAGCGGCGACGCCCTGACCCGGGGATCACCCAGGCGGAGTTGGCCGCGTCCGCTCCCGAATTTGCCTGGAACCTGCTCACCGGCCTTACGATGTGGGAGCGCGTCTCGTGGTTGGCTTGGCTCTGGGCCCTGGCGGGCGTTGCCCATCTCATTCGCCGCCCCCGTCCCGACCGCCCGAACCGTCGACGGCTGACACTCGCGCGTTGAAGCTGCAGAATCAGGGAAGGTGATCGCCGAGGCCCAACCGAGGACTTCGGCTATCCACCGGCAATCGCCGAACGAGGTCAGGGCATACCGTGCGCCACGCCGCTCCTCGTGTACATTTCCGCGACGAACGCCCCGCCTCGGCTACGGGTTGCCCCCCACCGATCTGGCCGCAGGCCCGCCGACCTCCACAGTCACCCTGGTCCTTGAATCCATGTCTCTCCGCGCGCTGACTCTCACGGCTGGCACGTTGCTCGCGCTATCGCCGAACGCACCCTCGCGAGGTCACATGACAAGCGATGCGCGACGGAGTATGGAGGGGTCGACACGACCCGTTGGACGAGCAGCCACACCGATAGCGATGTTGGCCGCAGGCACGCAGGACGCCGGAACCGCATGGGTCAACCGCACGCTCGCCAGCCTGACGCTCGAACGAAAGATTGCCCAGCTGATCTGCCCGGACGTCACTGCCAGCTACATCGCGGACGATGACCCCCGACTGCAGCAGTGGGTGCGATTGGCTCGCGACTACGGTGTGGGGATGTTCGTCATGTATGGCGGCACGCCTCGCGACGTTGCCCATTTGCTCAATAAGCTGCAACGCGCCGCCACGATCCCACTGCTTATCTCGGCGGATTTCGAGGGCGGGCCGGGACAGCAGGTGACCGGCGCGTCCGAGTATCCACCGAACATGGCCTTTGCGGCGGTCGGGGACGATGACCTCATGTATCGCGCGTCGGCGGCCGCCGCCGTCGAAGGGCGCGCGATGGGTATTCACCTCACCTACACACCGGTCTCCGACGTCACGTTGCGCCCCGAGAACCCCGCCGAGAATGGACGAACCTTCGGCGGCGACTTCGACCTGATGAGTCGCATGGTCCGAGCGTACGTCCGCGGGTACCACGACAACGGGATGCTCACTTCGGCGAAGCACTTTCCGGGGCGCGGCGACGTGGAAGCCATGCCGAACAATCCGCCCTGGCAGTGGAATCCCAAGTCCGCCGAGGCGATGAAATCCCAGGAGTTCCGGGCATTCCGCAACTCGATTGCAGCTGGCGTGGATTTCGTTATGACCGAGCACATTGCCGTGCCCTCGGTCACCGGAGGGTCCACGTTG
Source organism: Gemmatimonadaceae bacterium (assembly GCA_044224875.1). GTDB lineage: Bacteria > Gemmatimonadota > Gemmatimonadetes > Gemmatimonadales > Gemmatimonadaceae > JABAQJ01. The sequence goes on from JBGAJQ010000040.1 coordinate 33,263, forward strand.
CCGGCGAGCGTCGAGAAGAAGCTGGCGACTGACTGGTTGCGGGACTCACTGGGCTTCAAGGGTGTGCTGACGAGCGATGATCTCTGGTACGACCACGTGATCGGGCGGTTTGGCGCCGAGGAAGTGGCCGTGAAGGCGTTCGAGGCCGGGCACGACATCATCCTCAAGCCAAAAGATCCCATCAAGACGATTGCCGCCATGGCCGCCGCCGTACGCTCGGGGCGCATCCCCGAGGCTCGAGTGAACGATGCGGTGCGCCGGCTGCTGACCCTCAAGGCGCGATTGAAGCTGCAAACCAACCGATATGTGGACGAGGGCGCGGTGAACGGAAAGGTCGGGAGCCCCGCCCATCAGGCGCTCATTCAGGAGATTGCCGACCGATCGATGACCCTGCTGAAGAACCAGGGTGTCTTGCCCGTTGAGGCGTCGCGACGCGCCAAGATGGTCAACATCAACGTGCAGAAGGTCGACGGTGACGCCTCACCGCCGGCGTTGTCGGCAAAGTTGGCAGCCGCGTTCCCTGGCACCGTCAGCTTCACCCTCCGACCCGATATGGACCCTGCCTACTATGACAAGGCCTGGGCTGCCGTCTCCGGCGCGGATCTCATCGTGCTCTCGTTCTTTGTGCAGCGCGATCGACTGGGTGACGCGACCCCGATTCGCCCCGCCGACCTGGCGTTCCTGCAGAAGGTGATCGCGGCGAAGCCGAATGCGGTGATTGCCATGTCGTATGGGAATCCACAGATCGTTCGCAAGATCCCTTCGGTCCCCGTGTTCCTCACGGGCTATGGCGAGAAGGGGTGGTTCGGAAACCAGCCGGTGTACTTCGACTCGTTCATCAAGGTATTGAAGGGCGAGTTGAAGCCGACGGGAACGCTTCCGGTACAGGTCAGCGACGAGTATCCGATTGGGAAGCGGGTCACCTATTAGGGTGTGCTCCCCGTGCAGCCGCTTGTGGCTGCAGCGGAGACGACTCGTGCGTCGCGCCGTCTGCGGCCGGAACGATCTCGAGTGGACTCGCGGCTTCGAAGGGCCGTGTCGCGCGGGCGTCGGACACGAGCCCGCGGCTGCGCGCGAACTGTGAGACTTGGTGCACAAACGCCTCGAGTCGCGTGCGAATGTTGGTGATGCGCTGCCCGTCGAAGTTGATGTCGAGCCACGGCAGGGCGCCAAGATCGTGGCGGAGCGCCGCCGAGAGGCCCGACACGATGATGCCAGGCATGCACGAGAACGGCATCACGTTCACGATGCCAGACACGCCGTGTTTCGCGTAATCCACCACCTTGGAAATCGTCAGTAGGGTCTCTGTGCCGAGAAGCGGGTCGAAGTATGGCCGTGCCATCTCCATGAGTTCGCGCATGGGTGGATCGGCTGGGTGCCTCAGCAGGTGCCCGACGCGGCTGAACATCTGCGCCTCGAGGTGATGCTGGTATTTCGTCAGGGCCTTGGTGCCGAGAAAGGCGCGCCACTGGCCGAACAACAGGTCGCGATCGAGCTTGGTCTCGTCGGCGAAATGGAACCACTCGGTGAGCGTGCCGGTGACGACTTCCGCACCCGTGGACTCCAACAGCTTGATCAATTCCTGATTGCTGTGGGCATTCAGCATCACATAGATCTCGCCAAGAACGGCAATGATGGGCCGCGGGCTCGACCGATCGATGCGCACGGTACCAAAGTCGGTGGCGATTCTGTCCAGCGCCGCCAACAATTCGAGTCGCCGGCCATCGAGAATAGCGTCGTGAATAATCGTTAGGCCGCGGCGATAGGCAGCTTCTGTCGCTCCCGGTTCCAGCTCGTACGGGCGGAACTCATACAGCAGCTTGAGCAGGAGGTCCACCATGAGGGCGGCGTTCCACGCCAGCATGCGAAGCGCCCGTGGCCGCTCGCCAAAGCCGCGATAGGAGTTCGCTGAGGTCGGCGAGATGATCTCGAGGTCGCCGAATCCCTCACGATCCAACAGGTTGCGTTGCAGCACCCGGTATTGGCCGAATCGACAAGGGCCGGGGCTCGCCGGCATGAGGACGGCGGAGCTTTGGAGATCGAGGCCGTGTCGACAGGCGCGGATGATATCGCCCGTGGCAAGGAAGCATGGCAGGCACTCGCGACCGCGGCAGAGGTCGAGCCCAATGGCAAGCGTTTCCGCGTCCGGTGGCGGCAGCACCTCGCACGGAATCCCGAAGTGCTTGATGGCCGCCGCTATGGCGACGGCGTGGTCCGACATGTAGGGGATGTAGACCTTCTTCTGCGCGGGTCCGGCCGCCATGGGAAGTGGGGCGCGCGCTCGCGAGTATGCCATCATTGCGCCCTCGCCAAGTTCAGGCTGTCGAAGAACGCCTCGCAGCGAGTAATCATGCCGGCATCGGCGGTATGATCGTCGACCTCGAGTTCGAGGAAGGGTTTGCCGCCTAACGTTTGCCGGAAGAACGAGATCAGGAACGAATCAGGGCCACAATTGAAGTTCGTCAGGTACAATGCCTGCAGGCGTTGGTCCTCGCGAACGACGGCGGCGGCGCGTAGGATGTCCTGGCCTGAACGCCAATACATGTCGTCGTATGCCTCAGGCACGCTCGCCGTCTCCAGCGGCAGCATGTCCATCGGGAGTGGCAGTACACCGAGTCGTCGGAGCTTGTACGGGAGGTCGAGATTCGCACCGGGATCGTTGGCGGTGTACGGACGCCCGATGATGACTGCCACGGGGAGATCTCCGGACAGGGACGCGAGCACTTCCTGTCCGCGACGTCGAATCGCCGCCTTGAACGCGTGCAGCGCGGCCCACCCCGCCGACGCAGCGGCATCGGCCAGGCGGGCCGGTGCGCCCGTGATCTGCCTGGCGAGTTCGCGTAACTCGATACGCGCGCCCCGCTCATTCTGGAGGTGCAGCGCAAGGTTCACGATGCGCGGCATAGGCGACCACACTGGCAAGTTGTGCATCAGGAGATGCGGAGTGGCCGGAATGAGTGGGCAGTAGTGATTGTGCTCCTGACCGGTCGCCGGGTCTTCGCGCGTCATCAGGCTTGGCAGCAGCACGACGTCCACGTCCTGGTGGAGGGCATCCAGCAGGTGACCGAAGGCCAGCTTGACGGGGAAGCACGACTCAGCCACCGCATGCTCTTGCGTGCGCTTGACGATCTCCGGGTTCGTCGGAGTGGAGAGGATGACGTCGCAGCCCAGGCGATCGAGGAACGCGCGCCAGAACGGGAAGAAGTCGAAGAACGTGAGGTTTCGGAGGAGGCCGACACGGAGCCGGGGCCGGCCTCCGTTGGAGCTGCGCGGTCCGGGCTCCGACCATCCGGCGAGCAACATCTGTTGGCGCTCGGCGAACAGGTCGGGGATCGAGCGCCACGCCGTACTGACTCCACGCCCCGCCTCTTCGAACTTGTCGCACCGTGCGCCGTAGAACACCGGTGGTTCCCCTTCGATCGTGATCTTGTGCACCTCACACAGGTTGGGGCACGCCTTGCACTCAAAGACGCTACTCTCGTAGTGGCGATCCGTCAGGTCAAATCCACGGAAGCGCGATCTACTAAATGCGCCGCGCCGTGCCTGGCGTGCCATCTCTTCCCGGGCGAGGATGGCGACACCAATCGCGCCGGTCACGTCGTGGTTGGGTGGGACGGTGATGGGACGCTTCGTGATGCCGCGGAATGCCGATACCACCGCCGAATTTGCCGCGACGCCGCCCTGAAAGAAGATGCGGCTGCCCAGCGGTCGCCCGTTCACCACGCGATTCAGGTAGTTCTCGGCAATCGAGTAGGCCAGACCAGCCGTGAGGTCGGGAACGATGGCGCCATTCTGCTGGTGATGCACGATGTCCGACTCCATGAACACGGTGCACCGTTCGCCTAACGCCGCCGGACAGTGCGACGAGTACGCGAGATCGCTGAATTCACCCTCCACCTTGATCTTCAGCCGGTCCGCTTGCTCCTGCAGAAACGAACCAGTGCCGGCCGCGCACGCGTTGTTCATCGTGAAGTCCGTCACCGCCCCGTTGTGCAGGCGAATGAACTTGCTATCCTGCCCGCCAATTTCGAAGACCGTATCGACATCCGGATCGATGGCGACGGCCGCCCGGGCCTGCGCCGTGATCTCATTGCGCACGATGTCGGCGCCGATGAAATCACCGGTGAGGTAACGTCCGGACCCGGTGGCTCCGGCGCCACGCACGACGACGCGATCGGCGAGTTCGACCATCAGTTGAAGTCCGGATCGAACGGCCTCGAGCGGGCGACCCGCGGTCGGCAGGTAGCGGCGCGCCAGTACACGGTTGATGTCGTCGATCAGCACAATGTTGGTGCTGACGGACCCGACGTCGACGCCCAGCCACACGTCGACCGTTTCGCCCGGGGGGAGAGAGGCCAGCAATGCGTGACCTTCGGTCGCATCACTCGGACGAACCAGGATCGGGAGGCTGTCTCGTTCCGCACCGGCGGCTTGGATGGCGCCAGCGAGCCCCTCAAAGCCGCGGAAGGTCCTCCTCGACGGTTCGCGCGTCACATCGTCCATCATCACGTACGCCGTACCAAGCGCCGCCATGATCGTGTGATGCTCCGGAACGATGATTGAGCCTGGCGGCAGGGCGAGCACCTGCTCGAACGCGCGCTTCACCGCCGCGTTGTAGGCGACGCCACCCTGGAACAGGATCGGGGCCACGAAACGTTTTCCCTTCCCGATCACGGTCGTGAAATTGCGCGCCATCGCCAGACACACGCCCATCAGGATATCCGACATGGGCGTGCCCACCTGTTGCAGGTGGATCATGTCCGACTTGGCAAACACCGTACAACGTCCCGCAATGCGGGCAGGGCTCTGGCTCTCCAAGGCAAGGCGTGCGAACTCGCCGTCAATGGCAATGCCAAGACGCTCGGCTTGTTGATCGAGGAATGCACCCGTTCCGGCTGCACACAGCGCGTTCATCGAGAAGTCTTCGAGCATCATCTGACGGCTGCCGTCGTCCCAGCGCACCGACAGAAGCTTGGAGTCCTGACCGCCGATCTCGATGATGGTGCGCGCCTCGGGATGGAACTCGCCCACAGCCCGTGTCTGCGCCACCAGCTCGTTCACATGGACGCCGCCCAGCAGGTCGGCAATGGGGCCTCCACCCGAACCGGAAAGCCCTACACCACCGATCAGGCCAAGGTCTACCTGCTGTCCAAGCTCGCGGATCGTCTCCAGCAGGACCGAGCGAGGGCGGCCACGCGACCTAACGTAGCGCCATGCAAGCAGCGATCGCGCGCTATCCAGCACCACAACCTTAACGGTGGTCGACCCGACATCTACGCCTAGGAATACCTCGGCCATAGCCCCTCCCACGCTGCTGAACGCCACAATCGTCCGACCTTGACGACCGCAGAGTCGGCCTGCCTCCCGAAGGCTTGTCGGGGATCTGCCGCATCGCCTCCACGGCTGGGCGGCCTGCCTGCGTCTGCGAGAACCGTCCAAGGTGACTCGTGGACGCGTCGTCCTGGCCTGCTAGCGCCTCCAAATCGTTGCGACGACTGGCGTCCAAATAGCCAACCGATGCCTGCAGGGCTCTGGGCCTCTGCAGGTGATCGGAGGACGCTTTGTCCGGTGCTTTGGTGATGATGTTGCGGCTGGCTTGGCGGATGTTGAATCAGGAGGGTCAGGGGGCACCATGTGGAATTGCACAGCAGCAACAGAGCAGGTCATCACCCGGAGTTCGCCACTCCATTCACAGCGGTCTCTCAGGAGGGCCTGGCTCTGCGGACTGGTTCTAGCGGCGGGCACGGCGAGTCGTGTGCCAGCCCAGCTGCCGGACGTACGGATGTGGCGCGTCGCAGATACCAGCGCGACGGTTGCCTTGTCGATCGCGTCGAGCGGGGGCGTGAGCATCGGCGCGTATCAGGCTGGAGCTGCATGGATGCTGGTTGAGCTGTTGAACGCCATGCGGGGCGATGAGGCTTTTCGTGGGCGATACAACCTTCCGCACTACGAACTCGCCAACTGGTCCGGTTCCTCGGCCGGTGGCATCAATGCACTGCTGGCTGCCCTTCGCTGGTGCGCGCCGACCCGGCGCGAACGTGCGGAGGAGTCTTCCTTTTGGGAGCTGTGGAACGAGATCGGGATCGAGCAGCTCTCACCTGAGCAGCGTGGCCCCGAAGACCGGGAACTCGGCCTGTTCGAGCGCTCCGTATTGAGGCGGACCATCGAGCGTCGAGTGAACGAGGAGATCGCATCGGCGACAGGGCCATGCGCGCTGCCTCTCGCGGTTCTTGCCAGCAAGCTGACGCCTGGACGATTGCCACTGAATCCACTGCTGACAGCGGATGTGCAACGCTATGTGGCGGTGTACGTGGTCAAGAGTCAGCCGACGCCCGACGGTGGGACGCGCATCGCCATCACGCCCGCGCCGCCATTCGTGCAGCGCGATACGGCGTTAGGCAAGCAGTTGGTGCTGCCAGCATCCGGAGCCGACGAGATTGGCATCCCGATGTTGTTGCAGTTGCTCACTGCCTCTTCATCGGTTGCCTACCTGTTTGCGCCCGTCTCACTGCAATACTGCGATGCGACGCGCGCCACCGCGTCGGGAGGCTGTGGAGACGGGCACACCGAGCCTAGCCGCTCGCGATTTGTGGATGGTGGTGCGATCGACAACGCCCCGCTCTATGCGGGGCTTCGCCTCCTCGCCATTGACGACTCGTTGGCGATCGCTCGAATGCCGCACGAGCGCGCGGCGGCGAGCGGTGTGATCCTGATCAGCTATGGCGCTCGACGACACGCTTCGCCCAGGGATGCCCTCGGGATCGGCAGCCGCCCCTCGCCTGAGCCTCACACCATATGCAAGCGACCCGACGATCCTGAGCACTGCGGTGGGCTCGGTGCCCTGACGCAGTTCCTCTCCGGTCTCATCCAGAGCGGGAGTCAGTACGAGCTGCAATGGCTCATTCGCCTCCGCGCGCAAGATTCCGTTCTCCGGAGTCTCGACATCGACCTGATCACCCGCCATCCCAACATCGTTGGCGAACGCCTGCGCAACAGCGCCGCGTTCCTTGGCCGCCCCTTCCGTGAGTCGGACTTCCACTCAGGGATGTACGACGCGCTGCACTACCTCGCGAGCGGTGTTCTGTGCCAGCCAGAACACCGCCCTGCCGCAAGCAGCTCAAACGACGAGGACTGCGTGGTTCGAGCCGTCGACGAGTTGATGGCGCTCCTCCCCTTGTCATGTGTCAGCACCATGACGGTTCGCGGCGAACTTGCCAGCGAGTATCCCGATGCTACGATTCCGACACCGGCCGCGTGCCGCGATCCAGGCGGCGGCGAGTTGGATCGAGTCGAGGCATACCGCGCGGTGAAGCGTGCACTCGAGGCCAGCGAGGCGCCAGCTCCAGATCAATGTGCCAAGCAAGGCACGGTTGCGGCGATGCTCTGTCGGGCGGGGATGACCCAGATGTTCGACCTGCTCCGTCAAGACCCACGGTTTTCGCAATACGCCAAGTCGCAGTACGACACCTGCCGCGATTCCATCGCGCACACAGCGGACACACGGGAACAGGAACTCATCCGCAACCGCTGTTTTGTCGACGACGACTTCATGCTCACCCTCGCACACCCCAAGCGCGGACTCTTTCGGCGAATGCGGTTTGTGTTGGACCGGATGCAGTGGCTTGAAGAAGAAGTCGAAACCCAGGAGGGCGGTACAACGAACGTTGCGCACTGGGACGCCGGTACACAGTTCCTGAACTTTTTTGGGCGCTCGGCGTTGCTGTCCGAGGATCCCGGCTGGATTGCATTCCCCACCGTCGTGCCCAGGCGCAACAATCCATGGCGGATCGCAACGGGACTCCTGATGCCGGGCGAGGCGGAGGTGCAGCTGCTGGGAAAGGCGTGGGCGCTCAACTGGCGCCCGCTTGCCTACCGCGCGACCTCCGGTGTTGTGGTTGAATGGGACGTCGGATGGATCCGCAACGCCTTTGCCACGCCTAACGCACCAGAGGGCAAGCTCACCAGCCCGTGGCGGCTAACAAGTCAACTGATCGCAGGGTACCGACCGCGTGCTCGCGGACGCCTGCTGCTTTCCAGTGTTGCGGCGGGCGTTCGGTATTGGCGTCCTTCCGCACTTGATCAGGAACAAGGTGCGTCCATGTTCGCAAGGAGCGATCTCTCTCCCGTTGTTCGCGCTGACATCCTGTGGGACCGATTCGGACTCTCTGCGACCACAACGCCGGAATATGCCGCGCCGCGCGATCGACGGAGACTACGGGTCTCCGTCACCGTGAACGATGGAGGTGGTGCCATCTACTGGTTGTTGCGTTCACGCAACCTGCGATGAGGCCGCAGCCGAGCGCGTCTCACACACCTCCTGATCGCACACGAGGGGCCACCACCACAAAGGTCGTCACATTCTCCGGCTCGTCGGCGATGTCGCGAGCCAATACCTGGAGACCATAGCGCGCGGCGCATCCCTCCGCGGCAATCGCTGCTTCATCCGCACGCCCTCCAGCGGCGACTTCACGCGCCGCCCCCGCCGTGTCGTAGCTGGCGACCGCCATCAACCAGTCGTGGGCCGCAAAGAAACGTCGACACTGCTGTAGCGCGGCGGAGTGGCTGTACACTCGGCGCACCTCGTTCAACCTGGCGCCCGTATTCCCCAGCAGGCAGTGCACAACCGGCACCTGCACCAATTCCCCTTGCTCGATCCCCCTGATCCCCCCCGTCCCCGTGGCCACGACATCCTGCAACGCAGCGGCGACACCGGGGATCGGGCCAATGATCGAGTTGTGAAGGGGAAGGACGCCCGCGCCGGCACGGCCGGAGAGAACCGCTTGCACCACGTCAACGAACGTTCGGCAGGAAAGACGCTCCACGCGCGCGCCCCACACTCGGTCGATCGCACTGTCGGCGTACGCCCCGCGCTCACCCTGAAATGCCACAACGAGTCGCGGCCCCGAGTGGGTCACGTGGTCTGGTGATGACTGGGCTAGGTGCGAAGACGTCATTGGCGAATACAAGGCCTAACGGGCAGGGGGTGCGTGGGCTCGATGACTTGTGCTTCGTCGAATGGGAACGGCTTGTCCCTGAACGCCCTCTCGGAACTCGGGGTCAGCGGCAACAACCGGACAGGAAAAAGAAAGGGCCCCCGCGTGGAGGCCCTGGCGTCTGAATGCGTAGCGGCTACTTCACCGTCACCATGCGCGCGAGAGGTGCCCCCTGGAGTCCCAGAAGGCGCCGGTAAAGAGGAAGGCCCCGCGGCAGATGTCGACCATGAACCCTAACGTACGACGAGCGGCCGGTGGTGGCAAGACGTTCCCGAGGTCTGCACATTGACCCGACGTGACTTTGGAGAGAAGGTTGTCGCGTGTTTCACCTGCTTCACTTTCGCCGAGTTCTCCCAATGAGTCGACTTCAACTCCACCGGTCGTTGCGAGCGGCAGCGGCTAGCAGTGTCATGGCGCTGGCGGTCGGGTGTTCCGGGGCATCGATGTCGGGGACGCAGCGCTCGACACGTTACGAGGACCTGTCCGCCCTCTTCACGGATTGGCGCGCCTTCCAGAAACCGCGGCTCATCGACGGTGTGCCCGACTACACCACCTCGGCGATGAGTACCCAACAGGGCGAGCTGGCAAAATACCAGTCGAGGCTCCGCGCGATTGATCCCAGTGGCTGGACCGTGCCGCAACAAGTGGATTACCTGATCGTGCGCGCCGAAATGAGTGGGTTGGAGTTCGACCATCGCGTGTTGAAGCCGTGGACCAACAATCCGGCGTTCTACGTGACCTTCTTCACCGATGAAAGTGACCAGCCAGCGCGCGAAGGCCCCTTCGCGCTGGGAGCGGTGGAGACGTTCCGCTACCAGCAGCCGCTCACGGCCGCCGACGCCGCGGCCATCGACTCCGGGGTACGAGCAATCCCGGCGCTCCTCACTCAGGCCCAGAAGAACCTCACCGGCAACCAGAAGGACATCTGGAACTACGGCGTCGAGAGCGTGAAGGGTCAGGCCAGGGAACTCGAGGCCTACGCGTCGCAGCTGACGAACGCTCCGCAGGAACTCAAGGACGACCTCGCGAAGGCGAAGACCGCGACCGACCAGTTCGTCGCCTGGTTGCAGTCCGAGAGTGCCAGGAAGACGGGACCGTCTGGAGTCGGCATCGACAACTACAACTGGTACCTCAAGAACGTGCAGCTGCTTCCGTACAGCTGGCAGGACCTTGTACTGCTGATGGAGCGGGAACTGGACCGGTCGTGGAGTTTCCTCGGCTTGGAAGAGGCGCGTAACGCTGGCGTTCCCCAGCTTGAACTCGTCGCCAGCCCCCAGGATCACAGCCGCCGATTCAACACCGCGGTGACGCAGTACATGGCGTACCTGCGCGACCACAACCTCCTCACCATCAAGGACTACATGGAGCCGCGGTTGCGTGCGCGCATTGGCGCGTTCTCCGACTCTCCGCGTGAGTTCTTTACGGAAGTCGACTATCGCGATCCCATGGTCATGCGCACCCACGGGTTCCACTGGTTCGACAAGGGGCAGATGGCGACCGAGCCACACGCCAGCGCGATCCGCCGAGGGCCGCTCCTCTACAACATCTTCAACACGCGAACGGAAGGGCTGGCGACGGAGTGGGAGGAGATGATGATGGGGGCAGGGATGTTCGACAAGAGCCCACGCTCTCGCGAGCTAATCCTCATTCTCGTGGCCGAGCGTGCTGCTAGGGCGTTAGGCGACCTGAAGATGCACAGCAATGAGTACACGCTGGAGCAGGCCTCGGCCTTTGCATCGGCCAACACGCCGCGCAACTGGCTTTCATTGAAGGGCAACCTGGTCCGGTGGGAGCAGCACCTGTACCTCCAACAGCCGGCATACGGTGTCAGCTACGTCATCGGCAAGGTGGAGACCGAGCGCGTGATGCAGGCGGAGCAGCGCCGTTTGGGCGACCAGTTCGGCTTCCGTTCTTTTATGGATCGTTTACTCGCCGCGGGACAGATTCCAATTTCCCTGGTTGGCTGGGAGATGACGGGCGAACTGTCGCCGGCTCTCAAGGCGCTCCTTCGGCCGGATGGGACATGACGACTAGAAAACAACGTCACTCGTCCGGAATAAGCCCCGGGCCGCCGCAGGGCATCGGTGGGTAGCTGCCCTCAGTGCGGTGCGCCCTTGGCCGAAGGGGAGAGCTGTCGGTCGTTTTTCGATCAGCTGCTGGCGCTCGAGTTCGAACAGCCGGACGCCTTCGCCGAGCATCACCTCACGGTCGCCTGCTACTTCCTGCAACACCCGGCGGGGTATGCCGAGGTCACACTCAAGTACTGGCGGCGGCTCCTTCACGCCGCGCTGGTTGACCATGTGCCCGCGGCGCGGCTGAGCCGCCAGATGAGTAAGCAGTTCGAAGGGCCAGCGCGGGTGCGCGGCGAAGAGAATTCTCCGCCGGTGTGGTGGCCGAGGCGCTGGACTGTTATCGTTAGGGACGTTGTAGCACTAGACGAGCGACCCGCGACGGCGGCAGCACATCTGGAACGCGTGCGGCGGTGGGCGTGGAGTATCCTGGGGGAGTTGAAAGCGGCGCCAGAGGTGCAGCAGAACTCGAGCCGGTAGGCGCTCTCGCCCACCCATCACCACCAGGTACCATCGTGAAGAAGAAGGCACCACGAAGCGGCGCGAAGCGCAAGCGCTCCCCCACGCAGGGATTCCAGCGCGGGACCAAGCATCCCAGCAACCAGCTGACCATCTCGCAGGTGAAGGCCATCCGCACGGGCAAGCACAAGAACAAGTCTCAGGCGGATCTGGCAAAGGAACTTGGCGTTTCCGCATCGACCATTTCGCAAGCCAGGACCGGTCGCACCTGGTCATGGCTGCCCGGCGCCAAGAAGCCGATGAAGGCCGACGACCCGCGTCGGTTCATCGGTCGCGGTGGGCCGGTCATCAGCTGGAAAGAGGTCATCGGCAAGGATGGTCGGCCAGTCGGTCGCCGGGCCAAGCCGAGGGGGCCACGGAAGGGTGTCGGACGGAGGTCCGGCCGGTAGTATTCCCCCGTTCCAACGGGGGAATCTGTGGCAGATTGGTCAGGTCGCGATCTAGGGTTGGACCGCTCGGTCACCCGACGCGACTTTCTCAACGGTTTGGCGATAGGCGCTGGTTCGTTAGGCGCCCTGTCAGGGAGCGATTGGCTGCGTGCCGGGATCTTCGACGCGCAGGGCGTCGCTCCCTACCCGCCGGCCCTCACCGGGTTGCGGGGGAGTACGGACGCCGCGTTCGAGAACGCGCACAAGGTGCGCGATGGCGCCGGGCCCTCCAGTTGGGGCATTCCCCGAGCGACCAACGAACGCTACGACCTGATCGTGGTCGGTGCCGGCATCAGCGGCTTGGCTGCTGCCTACTTCTTCCGGCAAGCCGCAGGGCCTAGTGCGCGGATCCTGATTCTCGACAACCACGACGACTTCGGCGGTCACGCCAGACGCAACGAGTTCACCGTCGATGGTCGTCTTCTGCTGGGCTACGGTGGCACCCAGTCCATCGACACACCATCCGAGTACAGCGCGCAGGCGCGGCAGCTACTGAAGGACCTTGGGATCGAGCTGAACGCCTTCTATCAGGCCTTCGATCAGGGGTTCTTCGAGCGCCGGCGTCTGTCGCGCGCGGTGTTCTTCGATCGAGAGACTTTCGGCGAGGACAAACTCGTCAGGCGTCCGCCGGGTGTGCCACCGCGCGAATGGCTGGCTCAGGCTCCTTTGTCGGATCGTGCGCGCGCGGACATCGCGCGCGTATACGAGAATGCCGTCGACTACCTCGCCGGCAAGTCCAACCAGGACAAGCTGGCCCACCTCGCGCGCACCAGCTATCGCGACTACCTCGTGCAGAACGTGGGGGTGACACCCGACGCCATCCCGTTCTTTCAGTGCCTCACGCACGATCTATACGGGGTGGGTGTGGAGGCCGTACCCGCCGGCGACTGTCGCGGTGTGGGATTCCCCGGATTTCGCGGGCTTGGGCTGGGTGACGAATTCGGTCCCGGGCAGGGGCTCACCGCCAGCCGCACCCATGACGACCCGTACATTTTCCACTTCCCGGACGGCAACGCGACTATCGCGCGACTGCTGGTGCGCTCCCTGATCCCCGGCGTGTTGAGCGGAAAGTCAATGAATGATGTCGTGCTGGCGCGGGCCGACTATGGGGCACTGGACCGAGAGGGGAATCCCGTGCGGTTGCGGCTGAACAGCACGGTGGTGAGTGCTCGGCACGCCGGCTCCGGGACATCGGGGGAAGTGGACATCATCTACGCTCAGGGGAACCAGTCCTTCGCCGTGCGTGGGGCCGCGTGTGTGCTCGCCTGCTGGCACGGGATCATCCCGCACCTGTGTCCCGACCTTCCAGTCAAGCAGCGCGAGGCACTGGTGTATGGCGTGAAGGTGCCCTTGCTCTACACCAATGTGGCGCTCCGAAACTGGAAGGCTCTCGACGCGCTCAAGGTGGAGTCTGTGTATGCGCCCGGCAGTTTCTGGTCGGGCATCCACATGGACTTCCCCGTGAGCATTGGTGGATACAGGTACACCCGTGATCCCGGCGAGCCGACGGTGTTGCATGTGGTACGCACACCGTGCAAGCCTGGTTTGCCGGCACGCGACCAGCAGCGGGCCGGGAGGTTTGAGCTGCTATCCACACCGTTCACGACCTTGGAGCGTAACGTGCGTGAACAACTGGCCCGTACCTTTGGAGCTGGCGGCTTCGATCCGGCGCGTGACATCGCGGGAATTACCGTGAATCGCTGGTCGCACGGGTACACGTACGAGTACAACTCGCTGTACGATCCGGTGTGGAAGCCGGGCGAGGCGCCGTGCGAGGTGGCGCGACAGCGCTACGGGAACATCGCCATCGCCAACGCGGATGCGCAGGCGTTTGCATACTCGGACGCAGCGATCGATCAGGCGTGGCGAGCGGTGCGGGAGTTGCGGGGCGGATAGATGAACGAGAGCGTCGCCAACGAATCTCGCAGCCTCGCAGCCGTCCCAGGGAGCCGGTGAGAAACCTCTGGCGTCGGTTACTCGCGTACTCGACCCTCTTGCTGGCGAGTCTGGCCGTGCTCTGGGCCGTGAGCATCCGGATGCCCGGTGCGTCGTACTCGGGAGTGCTCCCGCCGCTGACGGCTGGTGAAGAGAGCACACAGGTGCATCTCACCCGCTACGTCACCGCGCTCGCTGGCGCTATTGGCGAGCGAGGCGAGACGCGCCTCGCCTCGCTCGATTCAGCCGCCAGCTACATCCGGCAGTCATTCGAGGGCTTGGGGCACAGCGTGGCAGTACAACCGTACGAGGCCAAGGGAAAGCGCTTTCAGAACCTGGAAGTGACAATTCCGGGTCGTCGCACGCCGGAGGAAGTGGTGCTCGTCGGCGCGCACTATGACACCTACATCCAGTCGCCCGGTGCCGACGACAACAGCAGCGGCACAGCCGCCGTTCTGGAGCTTGCTCGCTTGCTCAAGGGCAGCTCGCTAGACAGAACCGTGCGCCTTGTCGCGTTTGTCAACGAAGAGCCTCCATTCTTCTATCACGAGGACATGGGCAGTCGCCACTACGCGCGCGCAGCGCGAGCGAGGGGGGACAAGATCATCGCCATGGTATCACTCGAAACGATCGGCTACTACTCCGACGCCGAGGGGAGCCAGCACTACCCGCCCGTCCTCGGCTGGTTCTACCCGTCGCGTGGAGACTTCATTGCGTTTGTCGGCAACGTGGGCTCACGCGGTCTGGTGCATCGGGCGATCGGCTCTTTTCGTGCGAACACGCGATTCCCTTCGCAGGGCGCGGCGGCGTGGGGTGCCATTCCCGGCATCTCGTGGTCCGATCACTGGTCGTTCTGGAAGGAGGGGTACGACGCGGTGATGATTACGGACACCGCCCCGTTTCGAAATCCGCACTATCATGAGGCGAGTGATACGCCGACCATGCTGGATTATGCGCGGATGTCGCGTGTGGTGACGGGCGTGGCGCGAGTGGTGGCGGACCTTGCGACGCGATAAGCTCAATAGGGTATTGCGCTCGGAGGCGACCGGCGCCGATCGACGACTCTTCTCGTCTTCCGGGGCGAACTGACGAACGGCTCAGAATGGTACGGGCGAAGCGTTCAGCGACAACGCGGGGGACCATGGACCACAACCGATGGCGTCGAGCGCTCCACATGGTCGCCGGAGTGTTGCTCGTCGGGTCGCCGGTCACGATGCTCGGCCAAAGTACTTCCACACTCATCGTCACGGTACTCCGCGATACGACAGACGTGGCCGTTGCAGCCGCCGAAGTGGCCGTTCCGGGGTTGGAGCTGTCGGCGAGGACGGATGGGAAGGGGTTGGCGGTCGTGAAGGGCATCGAGGCGGGGTCGTTTCTGGTGACGGTGAAGAAGCTCGGATTTACCCCCGTCGCCGTGTCCC
>JBGAJQ010000041.1:0-48505 GCA_044224875.1 Gemmatimonadaceae bacterium
ACACGGGATCCTACGAAGGGCTGGGCGACGCCTGGTCGCGATTGATGGGCGAGTGGCTCCCAAAGAGCGGTGAGCGCGTGCGCGACAGCGCGAGCTACGAAATCTACCGCAACACGCCCATGGACACGCCCACGGAGAAACTCATCACCGAGATCTACATTCCGCTCGAGTGACGGACCGCTCGAGTACGGGTGAGGTCTTTCGGGGCGCCAGCCGGCGAACGGTGTCTGGGTGGGTGGCAGGTAAGGAGCGCGTGCCACCCACCCGAGTAATCGCGCTGGTGACCCCGAGATGACGAGGCATCGATGACATTCGTTCGGTTGTCCATGGGCTTTGGGTTGGCCGTGCTGGGCGCGTGCGCCGATGCGAGTCCCAGTGATCCTGTCAACGCAAGCGTGTGGGGTGACGCGCAGTCCAAACTCGTGGCGGCCGAAAGCGGTGTGACGCTGTCGCACAGTTGGCAAGCGTGTAACTATCCGTAGCTGCTCCAACCCAGGTCACCGACCTCGCTCGGAATTACGGAACGCGCCGGCCCTGCGCGGCCTCCCACAACGCGTACCAATCCTCGCGGTCAAGCACACACCTCGCCGCGCGTGCCGCCGCCTCCATGCGGTCGACGCGATTCGTTCCCACGATGGGCAAAGGGCGCGAGGGGTGCGCGAGAATCCAGGCGTTGGCCAGCATTTCCAAGGACGCGCCTTCATATCGATCCGCCATCGTGGTTGCCGCCAGTTGCACGCGACGCGATGCCTCAATCGAGCGGTCGAATAGGCGTCCCCCCGCCAACGGGCTCCACGCCATGGGAGCGATTCGCAGTTGCTCGCACTGATTGAGCGTCCCGTCGATGATGGGATCCATGTGTAGCAGGTGAAACTCTACTTGGTTCGTCACCAGCGGCCGCTCCATGCGACTATTGAGCAGGGCGAATTGCGCCGCGGTGTAGTTGGACACGCCGGCGCTCCCGATCTTCCCATCGCGCACCAGCTGGTTGAGCCCTGCGGCGGTGTCGTCCGCCGCCGTCAGCCAGTCGGGGCGGTGCACCAGCAGCAACTCCACACGGTCTGTTCGCAGGAGTCGCAGGGACTTCTCGAGGCTCTTCAGCAGGCGGGCGCCCGTGGCGTTGTAGTGGGCGGTGCGTCGTTCCGGGTGCCGGGCAGTGGGGACGTAGATGCCGGCCTTGGTGACGATTTCCAGCTGGTCGCGGAGTCCTGGCGTCAGGGCAAGCGCGGCGCCTAACGCTTCCTCCACGTCATACCCGCCATAGATCTCCGCGGTGTCTATGGTGGTCATGCCCAGCTCCACACAGCAATGCAACCGGCGGTTCACCTCCTGGGCGCTCGGTGCCGCTTCAGGGCCATCGAGAAGCCGCCAGGTGCCATAAACCACGCGAGAGAACTCGGGACCGTTTGGGGCAATTCGCTGGCGAGGAATCATTTGCTGGAGAGGGGAAGAGTTTCTTGAATCTGCGCATCGGCCATCACGCGCGCTGCCCTCAGCGTCTTGGAAGCCCGCTCCCATGAACAGTCCCGGGCACCACCGGGTCGAATCGCGGACGCCGACCTGATGCCGATGGCGGCACGTGAACTGGTGGGAGGGCTCGATCGGGGTCTCAGGCCAATCCGACCGCGCCGGGCCGGCGTAGTCAACGTGACCCGTATGACGTCTCCCGAGCCACATTCGCCATGACCCTTCACATGACTTCACGTCGCGAGATTCGCGAAGCGATCGTGATGGAGCACATGACCGCCGAAAACGCGCATGAACTCGAGCGCTGCATAGATGCCTTCGCGCACCCGCGGTATGAAATCGTCGCCACAGGGGAAGTGTGGGACGGGCACGATGGTGTGAACACGCTGCTGCTGCAGAACGTCACGGCATTTCCGGACTTCAAGTTCCACCCGTCTTCCATTGACCACGGCGAAGAGGCCGTTTATGTGGAGGGTCGCTTCACCGGAACGCACCTGGGCGACTGGCGCGGGCTGCCGCCGACCGGCCGCCGCATCGACTTCCCATTGATCATCGTCTTTGCGTTCGACGGGGAGCGCATGGTGTGCGAGCGCACATACTTTGACCTGGGCACGATCCTCCGACAGCTTGGCGTCGCGCGCGACCCGAACTCGCTGGGTGGCCGCATTGGGACGATGCTGAACCACCCCTGCGTGGTGGGGCGCGCGCTCCTGCGCCAACTCGCCCGCCATCTCTCGCCATGATTCCCGTGGGAACGGTGATTGACAGCCCGCAGACCGGCGAACGACTCATCTTCCGTTCGACCTGTGACTCGTCAGGCGGGACGCTCTTCCGGGCGGAGCTGGTCGTTCAACCTGGATCGTATGTGGTGCAGTCGCATGTGCATCCCCGCCAGGAAGAACGCTTCGTGGTGTTGGAAGGGCGCTATGGCTGGAAGATAGGCAATAAGAGTGGTGTCGCCGGGCCCGGCGAGACACTGGTGTGTCCGACGGGTGTTCCGCACGCCCAGTGGAATGCGGGGAATACGCCCATGCGGATCTACTACGAACATCGACCGGCGTTGACGTCCGCCGAGGTATTCTTCGAAACGCAGTTCGGCCTGAGTCGCGATGGGAAGCTGTCATCGACGGGTCGCATCGGGTTGTTGCAGGCGGCCGTGCTCGTGCGTGAGGTCGGAGACTTCATCCGGCCGTCGTTCCCGCCGATCCCTATTCAGGACGTTCTTTTTCCACTGCTCGCGGTCCTCGGGCGATGCGTTGGATATCGGCCAAGGTACGAGCGTTACGAATCCACTTTGTTCGCAGACGGATAGGTCGCGTTAGGCGGATCGTTGCGAGGCTTATGCCACTCGTCGCACCGGCGATAAAGCGCGCTTGACGGCGCCGAGAGTCAGGGTCGCGATCTTACCACCAGGTGGCCACGGGCTCGCCCCGTATGCGATGCATGGCTTCCTGAGCCGATGGTCCAACGACGCCTGCCTTGAAGGCCTGCTCGAGGGCGGGGAGTGCGTCAGCGGCGGTTGGGCCGAGTTGACCAAGGGCCGTCGCGGCGGCGATGATCACGTTGCGCACTTCTCCCTTGACGAACATGCGGTCGGCAAGGGCCTTCACCGCACCCTTGGCCGCTGGCCCCATTGTGCCAATGGCTCCCGCCGATGAGACGCGCACGTGCTCGTCGGGATCCGCGAGTGCGGTGACGAGTGGCGATAGGGCGGAAGCTGCCTCTGCGCCGATGGACTTGAGGGCGAGTGCCGCCAACACCCGCACGCGTGCGCTGGAATCCGACAGCGCGGACGCGAGGGCTGGCGTCGACCTCGCAGCTGACGGGCCTATCTGGGTGAGTGCCCAGGCCGCGGCAACGCGCACCTCGAGGTCAGCATCCCGCAGGGCGTCCGTCACTGGTGCGACGGCGGTCTTGGCATCGTCGCCAAATGAGCCGATCGCCCGCAGGTCGTCGGCACGGGGAGTTCCGCGGTCGGTCGCGAGCGCCGTCACGTACGAGGCCAACGGGCGGCCGCGGTATACCGTGGCGCCGCGAGGGATGCGCGGCGCGTCTGGCAGGGCTGGGGGCAGCTCCAACACCTTGGTGGTGTCCGGCACGCCAATGTCCTCGGGCAATCGCTCGAGCACCAGTTCATAGACGCCAACGTCATAGCCGGCCGACGCCACATCCTTGCCCACGCAGATCAGGCTCACCGTGTGGCGTCCCTTCTCAAAGTGGAAGAATCCCAATGGCTGCTGCATTCCCGCGTAGACTTCCAACTCGTAGTTGTGGTAGACGAGGGGGCCGGGGAAGGGAATCTCCGAGCTCACTGGCTGCCGGAGGTCGAGGTTCGTCGGTTTGTTGTCCACAAGCGCCACATAGTTGCCGTAGTTAGGCGCCTTGGCAATCGAAGCCACCAGTTCGTACCGCCCGGACTCTGTCACGTCGAACGGGATGTTGATTCGCGCCCCGGGACCCTTGGCCGCGAGGAAGACGAAATCCTTGTTCCAGTCCTGCCCCTGTTGAACGGACGCTGTCCCGTTCACCGCCGTGACGTCCTTGATCGAATGCTGGATGGCTATTTGCTGAGCGTTCCCGATTGGGAGGCGCGCGCGTCCATACGGTGGCTCGGGGAGTTCCTCGTTCACCCCGTCCTGATACCAGAAGGCCACACTCGAGAAGTAATCCGGGCGTTCTTCAAACGCTGCTCGCGTTGTACCGTCGGGGTTGTATGTCCATCCACGATGTTCGATGCCTGCCCAAATAGACGTCGTGAATGGTATCGCGTCCGGCACGTGCCAACGGTACGCAGACAACCTCGATCCAATGCGCTCGCCCTCGGCAACCACGGATCCCGTCCAGGGTCCCGACGATTGGCGGAGACCCCACGCTTCGTTGATGTAGTCCTCGGAGCCGGTCCCAAACAGTTGAGGATGCGCTGCGCCATCGACATAGAAAAGGTCGTCGCCCTCGCCGAACCACGAGATCTGAGTTTGCAGGACGTTCAGCACGGTGCCGACGTATTGGCCCTTCCCGTGGATGTTCAGAAACGCGTAGTTGTGTCCGGAGACTGCCGGAAGTTCCTGACGGTAGTAGGCATGGAAGTACAGAACGTCGCTTGGCAGTGACTGGTACTTGCGCCAGTCGACTTGAAAGTAGAGCGCCTTCATGCGCGCTCCTTCGTTCGTCACGGTGATGCGACAGTGCTTGCGAAACGGCATGACCCAATACGAATTGCGGCCACGTCCAAGGCTGGTATTGTAGATCATGGCCGAATTCAGGTCGGTCTCGTAGCCATGCCCCACACCGAAGAAGTCGCCCAGCGGCGCATCGACGCTTGGGGTCTTCTTGCCGTCGTAGTACGCACGCAGCCGGAAGAGCCTGGGCCACGCGAACTCGTTCGCTGCCGCCGTGAACCAGAGGTGCGTCACGGCACCCGGCCCATCGAGGTCGGCGATCACGATCGTCTCACCGGGCATGAAGTGCTTGTTGTCCTCGTTGCTCAGCACGTAACGGTTGTTGCTGGAGGCGCGCTGCGCGCTGTAGGCGGGCACGCGGGCGATCGTCGGAATGTCGCGATCGGCGGAGTCGGCGTTGGCACTACAGGCCACGGCGACCAGCGTCAGGTACGCAATAGTAGGTCTCATTGTGGCAAGAGCATGGTCGTCAGCCGAGACAAAGACAAGACAATTTGCCCGAAATCGTGAGCCTCCCTGCACGCCTGGAAAAACCTTCCCTTGCCGTGGTGCGTGACGTGGCCACCTTGTAGAAGGGTTCGAAGCCAGTATCGCGGAGGGCACATGCGGCTCGTTGGCCAGATCGGATCGTTAGGTGTCGCGCTGTGGGCCATGTCATCGACGCTAGGAGCGCAGGTGCATGGTGGACACGCGCCGGGCTTTGGGACGTTGGGCGGAGCTCGGCCGCAATCACCGACGCTGAGCGGCTTCGGTTCACTTCGCCCGTCGCCGACGCACCAGGACCGTCAGGGCATCAATGGCATGGACGTTCGCACGCCGGCCGGGCGCGGGTATTCGATCCCGGGGCTCCTGAGTCCTGCAGGGCGTGCCGCACGACCTTGGGGGTACCCCTACGCGGTAGGGAGCACGCTCACAGCTCCTGTCACGGTTCCCGTCCCGGTACCAGTGCCGTATTACGTCCCCGTGCCGACGCCGCCAGCCACCAGCACGAATCTCGAAATGCCTGCGGAGCCGCCTCCCCGCTACGACCCAACACGCTCTCGCATGACCGTGATCGGCAGCGGGGCGGATGGGGGAGGCGGAGTGATGCGCGTTGAACGGCAGTCGAACCGAGCGGTGCGCCTAACGTGGTTGGCGAGCGAGCGGCCGGTTCGCGAGGCCACACTGTTCGTCGCGGATGCCGATCAGCGGCCACTCGCTGTCCGAGGCGTTGACCTGCTCCATCGGCAGGCCACGTTTACGCTGACGGACTGGGGCCGCGTTGCGTACGCGGGATTGACCGTGATCTTCACTGACGGAGCCACGCGCACCACCTTGGTGCCATTCCTCGCCGCAGTCGAGGCAGGAACGGCCAAGTAGCGCGGAAGGGCCGGTCAGCGGCCGGACAATGATTCAGCGGGGAGCAGGTGCAACAGGTCGTCGCTCCACCGCGGGTCACCCGGCCTGGCGATCGCATTGTAGTCGCGCATGACGCGCACTGGGTCGCAGAGTCCCTGGACAAGGGCTTGGCGGCTGCGGGCGCGTTCGATCGATCGGGCCATGACGTAGCCGACCGTGTACCACGGCCCCTGGACACCGAAGAACTCCATGGCCTTCGCCTGGATTGAGTCGGCGTTGGTCAGCCGAGACCGCAGGACGTCCGTGAAGAATGCGTCCAAGGCGGCGAAGTCGCCGGCAATGTGCTGCATGTCTCGGTCCCAGCGCTGTCGCTCGTCTGGATCACTCGTCGCGTGCGGATGCACGTCCGGCCCGCCGGCTGCAGCAAGCATGGCGTATCCCTCGCCGAACGCCCCCATCCAGTAAACCGCCGTGGACACCTCACGGGGTTGGCCCGCCTTCGCGGAATCCGGGCACGCACGGTTGTAGCCGATGTGATGCAGTTCATGGGCGACGGTGTTCGTAAACTTCGCGCGCGATACCTCCGGGTCGAGAAATAGCATGATCGCCGGATTGCTGCTCGCCTCGAATACGAAGCTGTTGGGCCGTGGCTTGATCAGCGGGTAAATCGTCGCCCGTATCGCGGCCCCCGGTGGCAGATACGCGCGAGCGCGAGCGAGCGAGGTCTCAAGGGAAGCGGCCTGCCACGATCGTAGCGTTCGAGACAGTGTTGGGGCGCGCGATGCCATGGAGTCCGCGTTCAGAAATGCAGCGAACTGGGAGTCAGGCATCTCTCGGCCCATTGAGCGCTCGCGAGCAGCTAACCGACGATATCCTGCGGACGTAAAGAGCGCGTTCCACTGCTCCTGCGTAGGCTCACGCTTCTTGGCGCGCGTCTGCAGGATGGAAAGGGACGCTCGCGCTTCGTCGCTGACGAAGGCGAGGCCAGCGGGCTGCTGCGCACGCATCTGGACCGGATACACGGCCAAGAGCGTCGCGAGAGTTCCAGCGATGCGACGATGGGTCATTGGAGCTGTGAGTGGTGGCGGCGCGGTGTACCCAAACTAACGACGCGGTGTTGCGCTCGTCCGTCCCGCGAACGCCGTGAGACACCGGCGTTGGCCCGTAGGTTGCGCCGCCGGTTTGCCTCAGGCTCGCTACAGGCTTTCCGGGTCCGGCGTGCTCGCGCCGATCGCTGCCGTGTCGAGCGCGTTCGACGCCGCGCCAACTGCCGATCGTTGGTTCAGGTATTCGGCCAGGTCGCGCAACGCCATGGGGCGGCTGAAGAGGAATCCCTGGCCGATGTCGCATCCCAACGTCGTCAAGTGCGCCTGCTGCGAATCGACTTCGATTCCCTCAGCTACAACCTCCACACCCAGGGACCGTGCCAGGTCGATCATGGTCTTGATGAACGATACCTCGCGCTCCCCATCGTCGAGGCGGGCGACAAAGGTCCGGTCGATCTTGAGTTCATCGACGGGGAAGTACTGGAGGTGCGACAGGGATGAGTAGCCCGTACCAAAGTCGTCGATGGCAACCCGAACTCCCAACGCCTTGAGCGCCTGCAGCCGCACGCGCGCCTGCTCCGGCGCGCGCATGATCTGTCCTTCAGTCACCTCGAGGATCAGGCGATGGGGATCGAGGCCGGACTCGGCCAGCGCCTGACGGAGCTCGCCGACGAACGTCTCATGTTCGAGCTGCCGAGGTGCGAGGTTGACGGAAATGGAGGGCGGGCCGTCCCCGAGGTCTTCCCATTTCGACGCCAGATGGCACGCCTCCTTCAGTACCCAGTGGCCAATCGGTAGGATCAGGCCGGTTTCCTCCGCCACCGGGAGGAACTCGCTCGGCGGAATGATCCCGCGTTTGGGATGATGCCATCGCAACAGCGCCTCGAAGCCTCGGAGCGATCCAGTCCCCAGTCGCACGAGTGGTTGGAAGTGCAACACGAATTCGTTGTTGACCACGGCGCGCCGCAGGTCTTGCTCGATCTCCAGCCACACCAGGGCGCGGGCATGCATCGTCGGATCGAACAGGCGCGCACAGTGCTTCCCGGAGCTCTTCGCCGAATACATGGCCGTATCTGCATTGCGCAGGACGGTGTCCCCATCTTCATCCAGATGTGCGACCGCGATCCCGATGCTGGCGCTCACCACCACGTCCCGTTCGGCGATGACCACGGGTGTCGAGACGACGCGTAGCAGGCGCTCGGCCAATGTCTGTGGGTTCTCGTCGTCGCGCATGGCCTCGATGACGATGGCGAATTCGTCGCCGCCCAGGCGTGCCACCGTTTCCCCGGACCGCACAGCGCTGGCAATGCGTCGCGCAATGACGCAGAGGAGCTCGTCTCCTGCCGCGTGCCCCAGGGAATCGTTGACTCGCTTGAAGCCGTCGAGGTCGAGCAGGAGCACAGCGACTTCTGCCTGGAGTCGCGCGCGACGTTCGAGGGCATGCCGCAGGCGGTCACGGAACAGCGCACGGTTCGCCAGCCCCGTCAGGTCATCCTGAAACGCCTGGCGCGTGAGTTCCTGCTCCATGCGTTTTCGCTCGGTGACATTCTGGAGCATGGCCATCAGGCGAGGTTCGTTGCCCCTCTGGACCCGAGCGAGCGTGAGCTGGGCCCACACCAGACTGCCGTCGCGGTGGATGAACGGCTTCTCCAGCGCGACCGACTCACGTGCGGCGGACATCAACTCTCGGCAGGCTTCCTGGACGCTGGACTCATCGTCGGGCTGGAGCAGCCGACCGACCGAGTGGCCCAGCAACTCATCCGAGTCATAACCGAACATGTCTCGGCAGGCCGGATTGGCCTCGAGAATAACGCCGTCAACACTGAGGACCTGAATGGCGATGCCGGCGTGATCAAAGAACGCCTGGAACCTGGCGGCACTGTCTTGCGCCGACCGTTCAGCTGAACGCTGGGCAGTGACATCGCGAATCATGACCAGCACGGACGGCGTGCCGTGCAACATCATGTCCAGCCCCTGCACCTCGACCTCGACGAACGCGCCATCGCGCGCGCGCAGGAACGTTTGGACAATGTCGATCGCCGACATGGCTTGATCGCTCATGAGGCGCGCTGCGAAGGCGCACCCCGACTCGCACATTCCCAGCTCGTACACTGGCCGACCGATGACGTCGTCCTTGGACCACCCGAGCGTCCGTTCAGCGGCCAGGTTCCAAGCCAGCACCGTCAGGTCCTGTCGCTTCAACACGAAGGTCGGGTGCGGCACGGAGTCGAACAGCATGCGATAGCGATCTTCCGACGCACGAACACGCTCCAGCCGTTCCTCCAGTTCGTTCGAGAGCTCCTGCATCGTTCGCATGGCGAGCTCTCGGTCACGATCGATGTCCGAAATCAGGTCACTGGCAGCTTGGAGCACGTCGTGGATCGCACCTGTGACCGGCGTGTCCCCGAGGTACCGCCGAATGGGCCGGGCAAGCGCGGGATGCACTACAACTCTCCCAAGGCGGTGATCGTCATCGTCTGGTTGTGGAGCAGGGCAGTTCCGTGCGGTGACCCGCGCGGTGGGGCAATTTCCCCGTTCGAGTAGAAGCCCGTGACGACGGCGTCGCCAGACAATTGGATGACTTCATCCACCTCTTCCTCGATGCGGCTACGTAGCAGCGCCCGTCGTCCCACGCAGGATATGCAGAGCATGGCGGCGGGCTCCACGCCGTCGAGGGCGGCGCGTGCCTCACGGGCTGCGGCGGCCGCGCCGTCGAGGAGCCAGTCATTGGTCGCTCGCATCAAGCGCACCTTATGGCCTTGCGGCACGTCGCCGGCGAATCGCAGTGACCCCGCCTCCTCATCGATGCCGAGGATGGTGCGCACCACAGTCGGGCCACCGTGCGGCGACGAGAGCAGGAGGGGAAAGAGCAGTGCACTGCCCGGAAGCTCCGCCACCAAGGTCCCCAGGTACCGGCGATAGACGTCGAGGGCCCGCTCGCCGTCCAGCTCAAACACCGTGGTTCCCTGGGCGCGCGTCACGAGTCGTTCGGGGCCGAACGGTTCCCATCCACCCACACTGCCGGTGCCGACAGCCAGCGACGTGCCGCAGAGGGCCACTGCGACCACCCGGCCCGGAGTGGCCGGGCCGTTGACGCCGATCCCAGTGAACACGAAGTCCGTGCCATCGCTGGCGAGGCCGCCGGAGACGGTAACTCCGGCGGGCAACGCTTCCGCAAGCCCGCTGACAAAGGCCGCGCCATTCACGAGCAGGCCGTCGACGAACACGAGTACGTGCCGCAGCTCGGGCTTCGTCGCGACTTGCTCACCGAGCTGGCGGCCGAGGAGCGCACAAGGGACTTTGCCGGCCCCTTCGAGAGCTACAACCTGCGCGCGGGCCTTGTCGAAGGCCCAGCCGGTGAGGACGACGCCCCGGTCCAGGACTTCCGCGCCCTCGATCTGGCCACCCGCAGTGCTGAAGATCAGTGTAGCGTTAGGCCATCGCTGCGCCACCTCGGCGAACCACGCTGCCGGTGGTGACTCAACGGGCCCAAATCCCATCAACAACTGAACCTGGTTATCGAACGACTCGGCCACCGAATCCGACCATCCGGCGTCGGCAGACCAGCGAAGTGAAAAGGCGCGCATCGTCAGCAGCTAGAGGATCTCCCCACTGAGCGGGGAGGGTTATCTAGTAGTGTCGTCGTTGGGAGCTCAAAACTTTCTGCCGAAATCGGTTAGGGCTACATAATGATGGACGGAGCCGACCTTCCATGTGTCACGAGCGCGCGAACTCCGACGCAGCAGTGAAGTGCCGCACCGATCATCCACACACAGGCCCACCACCCGGCATGGAATCCCGGTCGCGTATTGCACCATTGTATCCGCTACGATAGCGTTGCGTGCGCGGAGGCGCGTAGCCGGACATGTCGATCAGATCGCCACGCCGGCCCGGATCGTGAGCGCCGACGCCGGACGCACGCCTTGGCGGCGCAGCCCGCAACCCACTCTGGAGTTTCGCATGGGATCCTACATCCTGATCGCCTTAGTCGTGGTCGTTGCTGCTGTACTGGCACGGGCCGCATCCAAACCGAATACGTTGCGAATCCAGCGATCGGCGCGGATCGAGGCGGAGCCGATGACGGTGTACGCATGGCTGGATGACTTCCATAAGTGGAGCGAGTGGTCGCCATGGGAGCGGCTCGATCCCGCGCTTCAACGCACCTTCAGCGGCACGGCAAGCGGCAAGGGGGCCGTGTACGCGTGGCAAGGCAACAAGAAGGTGGGGAGCGGACGCATGGAGATTCTCGAGTCGAGCGCCCCGGGCTCGCTGCGAATCAAGCTGGACTTCTTCACGCCGTTCGAAGCTCACAACGTGGCGATCTTCGTGTTGACGCCCGGTGGTGGCGGCACGGACATCACGTGGACCATGGAGGGTCCTGCCGACTTCCGGTCCAAGCTGATGAGCACGCTGATCAACATGGACAAGCTGGTGGGCAAGGACTTCGAGGCGGGACTCTCCAACCTGAAGGGTCTGAGCGAGCGCACGCCCGCGAACACCTAACGCGCTCGACCGTTCCGCGGGCGCACGGCCGAGGCTGGCGCTCGTAGTCACCCGAGTATACAGCACGCCGGCGCCCTGTGACGTTCCGGTCATGCGCATTGGCGGAAGCCTAACGACGATGCGCATGCACCGGGTCACGGCCGGCCGCGCGAGCGCGCACGTTCCCCCCGTTGCCAATCTGATACGTTAGGCACCTGCCGACGCGCGAAGAGCCGTCGTCGGCCGGGCGGGTGTGTGCTCATATCATGTGAGGGGTGTATGGCGAAGGGATCCAAGACGCGCACCGTGGACGTGCGCGCCGTCTTGCCGAAATCCGACGAAGCAAAGCAGGTAGCGTTGGCTGCCTATGCGTTCTCCGCCGGCGGTCGCTTGCTTGACGTGAAAGGACTGGACAAGAACGGGGAAGGCTCGCTCGAGGTGCCGCTCGGGACCGAAGGCATGCAGGTGCGAGTGATCGTGGGGCCCGCGTTGGACAAGGAAAAGGCCGGCCTCGAGGAACTCATGCGTCGTGGGGCGATTCAGAAACGCGCACGTCTGGACCTCGACGCGGCGCGTCTGCCGATCGAGTTCGTGATCAACCTCCCGGATATCCTGTGCTGGTTACGTGGACTCTGTGTGGTGCAGGGATCCTTGCTCAAGCGCACGGTGCTGGGCGGACTGAATATCGACTTGCCGGTCCGCAACGCAGAGGTCGAGATCTATGAAGTCGATCCCCTCTGGATCATCCTGCCGAAGCTGCCGGACCTCGAGTTCAATCGCGTGCGCGATTGGTTGGTGAATCCGATTCCACTTCCCGATCCGATTCCGGATCCGCTGCCCGGACCATTCCCAGGCCCATTCCCCGATCCACTGCCCCCAGTTGCAGCGCGGCTACCCCTGGCGCGCAAGGTCGGCGGCGGCACGGCCGTGAGCACGCGGATGGCGGCGTCGGCCACGACGGCCAACGCGCTGATTGTGCCGAGCGAACTACAGAGCGCCGCGCTGTCGGGCAGCAGGTTGCAGCTGGAAGCGGCCATCATTCGGTATCCCGACTTCATCCGCCCCATCCTCTGTTGGTTCTTCCCGCATTTCGTCACCATGCAGCTGGTGGCGACGACCACGACCGATGACTGTGGGAAGTTCCGCACGATCTTCTCCAACGGCTGCAACAACCCCGATACGCCCGACTTGTACTTCAAGGCGTACCGCCAGCTCTTCCCGTGGTTTCGCATCCCGATCTACGCGCCCACCCCGGTCTGGTGCTACACCTGGTGGGACTATGTTTGCGGGAGCGATGTCACCCTGCACACGACGCACCCCCTGGCTCTCACCGGTGCGCCATGCCCTCCAGTCATCGCGAGCAGCGACTGGGTGATGTTCACGGCGATTGGCGGTCTGTCGATGAACTCCATCTACGGGTCATCGCAGGCGCTCGCCGGAAGCACGACCAGCACCAACAAGGGACTCACGAAGAATGGCGCACCGTTCGGCGGATCGCTGCGACCGCAGTTGCTGTTCGACAATTCGCTGCGCGACACACTGGGCGTGAAGTACTACAAGCTGCACTACCGGCGTGGGTCGTCGGGGAGTTGGATCCAGATGCTGGACGACGTGCAGCGGCACTACTCGTACGACGTCGGGACGACAAACGTGAGCGCCCTGTACAAGCTCGGTCCGCTCTCGCCGCCAGATGCACCGGCGGCCAACCTGTTCGAGATTCCGCCGTCACTGCCACCACAGGGCGTCTGGGGACCGGTGATCTGGCCCACCGACCACCAGAATGGCGTGTTTACAACCACCCTTCCGGCGCCAGGCATCACCTATGACGCCGCCGGAAACGAAGTCGGCACGGACCAGTCTGGAAAGTTCGAGATCATGTTGGAGCTGTTCGACTCGGCGGGGAATCCCGTGAATATCGGCGCACTCGGCATCAAGTACGTCGTGCCGAACGTCGACGACCTCACCGGGACCATCACCACGGTTGATGCAGCGACGCTCGGTCTCGTGGTCGGAAACCAGATGATCGTCACCGTCCACGTCGACAACAATCCGACGTACTCCGAAATCGACGCGCCGTCGATCGGTGCGGCCACGGCCGACCCCTGCTGCGGCGTCCTCACCTTCAACCCGGGTGACATGGTGACGCTCCCGTGGCGGGCAAAGCACAAGAACGGCTTCGCCACGTATGACCTCACGGTCAAGCGCGTCGACGCGGTCGTGTACTCGGAGAACGACCAGCCGGTTGCCACTGGATCGCACTCCGTGACCCGGAGCGCCCAAGGTGCCATGGACTTCAACCTGCCGGCGGGATGTCTCCCCGGTGGATGCGAGACGGGAGCCTTTGCTGCCGAGTTGTACACGGCGGCGATGGCCACCGACGGCTGGAGTAGCCGGTTGACCTACCTCGACTCATCCGACTTTGAGGCCTTCACCTTGAAGAAGGGCTGAGAACGCATCACCGCACGCGGGCCGGCGCCGTTCGGCCCGCGTGCGTGGTGGTCCGCCTCGCCAAATTTACGAGCGCGTGCCTAACGCGCGCCAACGCATGCGCAGCGACTGCAGCACGGTGGGGAAGTACCCAAGCTGTGCGCCCTGGTCGGTCGTCGGCGGCGCCGACACACGAATCACGTTTCCGTACAGGGCGGCGATACGCTGCACGAGTTCGGCCGCCGTTTGCGCGACGTTGCGCACCTCGGCCAGCCGCTTGGCGTCGGCGTTTCCTGCGGACTCCAATCGCTTCTGCTCCGCGCGTGCGGAATCCGCCAGCGCGCTCGCCCCGCGATACAACTGGGCGATGCGATCGAGTGACGAGGTCCACTGGGCGCGCTGCGCCGGTGTCAGGGATACCCGCGGGTCTTCGCGCACAAAAAATCGTTGCTCAGCCGTGCCGCCGTTCGCCGTCAGGCGAGCGACGTACGCGCCGGGTTCCACGAGCCGTCCGGGGAGTCCGCCGCCAAAACCGTCGTCGTCGTCGGACGGGCCGGCGGCTTCGCGCAGGGCCGGGCGCCGCAGGTTCCAGACGGCGCGATGCACGCCCGCAGACAGCGACGAATCCAGGGGTACGCTCGCCACCTCCACCCCCGTCGCGTTGAGTATGCGAAGGGACGCCGCGCCACCTTTGACCGGCGTGTTGACGTAGAAGTCGATGAGGGCCCCGTTTGGTGGGTTCTCGCCGCGGAAGATCATGTCACCAGCGTGCGCCTTGGTACTCGTCACGCGCGTCATCTCGGCGGTTGCGATGGAGAAGACATGCACCGGTTTGGCGGCAACCGTTGGCGTCAACTCCTGCAATGCACTGATCTGGTCGAGTATCCACACCCCTCGGCCGTGCGTCGCCAGGACGAGGTCGTTCTCGCGAGGCTGAATGACCAGGTCGTTCACCGGAACCGTGGGCATGTTGTTCCGCAGCCACGACCAGTGCGAGCCGCCATCGACCGTGAGGTACAACCCGAATTCTGTGCCGAGGTACAGCACGGATGGATTGCGAGGGTCTTCGACGACGGCGTGAATCGCTCGTTCGGGCGGCAGGTCGCCAACCAGCGATGACCACGTGGCCCCATTGTCCGTCGACTTGAACAGGTAGTTGGTGTAATCGTCGGCCTGATGGCCGTCGAAGGCCGCGTAAACGGTGCGGGGAGCATGACGCGATGGTGTTACCGCCGAAACCCACGTGCCGTTGGGTACTCCCGGGATATTGCCGACGACGTTACTCCACGAACGTCCACCGTCCGTGGAGCGCTGCAGGTTCCCATCGTCGGTGCCGACCCACAGGGTTCCCGCCGTGCGAGGCGATTCGGCCAAGGCCGACACGGTGGGATAATACGACACTCCGTCATCGAGTGAGAGCGTCGGTTGTTCCGGTGTCTGGCCCATGATGGTGAGCGTCCGTCGATCGACGCCGGTCGTGAGGTTACCTAACGAGCGCCAGGTGTCCCCACGGTTGGTGCTGGTCCACAGCACGGCCATGCCGGCAAACACGGTGCCGGACGCGTGCGGCGAGATGATGAATGGCGAGTTCCAGCCGGCGGGCGGAATCTTCTTGCCGACCAGCGGATCAGGCGCTCCCCAATTCCCCAGCTTCGGCCCTTCGCCTTCCTTGACGGTGGGCCGGATGTTCTTGGCCTCGAGCGTCTTCGCGTCCACACGCGTGATGCCAAGATACTGGGACGACGAGTAGACGGTGCGGTTGTCGGTGGTGTCGATGACGTTGTTGAATCCGTCGCCACCTCCAACACGATACCAGTCGTCATTCAGAATTCCCTGGGTGGAGAACGTGCGGCTCGGGCCACACCAGCTGCCGTTGTCCTGCAGCCCGCCGCAGACGAAGTACGGGGACGATGTGCTGGCCGAGACGTGATAGAACTGCGACACGGGGAGCGAGGACACGTAGAGCCACTTCATACCGCGGTCGTAGCTGATGCCGACGCCGCCGTCGTCGCCCTTGATGACGTGGCGCGAGTCCTTGGGGTCCACCCACACGACACGATCATCGCCATGCAACGATTGACGGGGGGACTTGAAGGTCTTGCCACTGTCGTCGCTGAACGAGTACGCGACCATGTAGATGCGACTTTGGTCGTTAGGGTCCACGCGAATCTGCGACGAATAAGCCGGGCGCGGATTCCAGTCCCCCATGGCCCGCCACGATTCTCCCTTGTCGTCTGAGCGGAAAATCCCGGCCAAGCGTTTCTCATAAGAGATCGATGAGGTATATCGCTCTCCCTGTTCCACGCAGATGTACACGACGTTCGGATCCTTGCGGTAGATCGAGATCCCGATGCGACCCACCTGCGTCGTTGGCAGCCCCGTCGTCAACTGACGCCAGGTGCGTCCGGCGTCCGTACTCTTGTACAAACCACTTCCAGGCCCACCTCCAACAAACCCGAATGGTTGTCGGCGCCTTTGATACGTCGCCGCGTACAGGATGTTGGAATCGGTGGGGTCAATCGCCACGTCCACCACGCCTGTGTTCTCGTCCTTCTTCAGGATGAGGGACCAGGTGGCTCCGCCGTCGGTCGTCTTGTACAAACCGCGTTCGGGATTGGGCCCCCACAGGTGCCCTGGAACGGCTACGTAAACGACGTCGGAGTTGTTTGGATCAATGGCAATGCGGGCGACGTGACGGCCTTCGCGAAGTCCCACGTTCTGCCAGTGCTGTCCTCCGTCTGTCGATTTGTACACGCCATCGCCCCAGCTCGAACTCTGGCGGTTCGTTGCTTCCCCCGTGCCAACCCACACGGTCTTCGGATTTCGCTGATCAACCGTGATGCTGCCAACGGAATGTGTACGCTCGCGTTCGAACACCGGTGCCCACGTGACCCCATTGTCCGTGGTCTTCCACACTCCGCCAGTGGCGCTGGAGACGTAGAACTCGTATGTGTTGGACTCGTTCACTGCGATATCGGTGATGCGCCCACTCATGTTCGCGGGACCGATGTTCCGAAATCGCAGGCCCGAGAAGGGATTCTCCTGCGCGTCGACCGGCGCGGCGAGTAGGCACACGCCAATGAGGGCATGGATGGCAACGCTCGAACGCATGTTGCGCGGGGCGGGATGTGGTTGGATGGCAAGCTTACAACGCAGAGGACTCGAACCTTGGTGGGCTGGCCTCGACGACTGCGTCCAATCCAGCGGAAGCCATCCGACGCGTGCGGTGCGCCGAGTGGCTGCCTTCCGTGGACGGCAGATCGCACCCTCCACGGCCCACGGTAACCCTACTCGCCCTCGCTCGGAAGTGCAGGGCTGCGTGCATCATTTCCCAATGGCCCGGTGCGTCATTGACGAGCTATCTTTCAGCCCGGTTCTGACAGATCGGCGCTAGATCTTTCGCATAGCGTGAATGGGTAAGCCAAGCGATGGCCGCCCCCCGACACAGCTGGCGAATGGCACACCTTGTCCCCACTCGGAGGTTTGGCAGATGCGACGTTCCGCTCTCACGGTGTTTGCAGCACTCCCCGCCTTGTGCGCGGCGTTAACCGTTCCGGCGAGTGCACAGGACACGAAGGACCAGATCCAGAAGTGCGACAAGCCCATTGGCACCCTGGCCGTCGTGGAGCCGCAGAATGAATACCTCGTCGCTCTCCAGCGGTATCAACTCGGCTCCCCCACGGGCCTCATTCGTATGATGGTGCAGCAGTCCAAGTGCTTTGTGGTGGTTGAGCGTGGTCAGGCGCTGAACAACATCAAGCAAGAGCGCGACCTCGCCAAAAACGGCGAAATGCAGCAGGACGAGAACATGGGCGGCGGCATGATGAAAGCCGCGGATTTCATCCTGACTCCCGCGGTGGTCATCAGTTCGGGCAACTCTGGTGGTGTGGGTGGTGCTGTCGGTGGCTTGTTAGGCCGCAAGAATCCGGTGCTGGCCGCGGTAGGAGGTGGCGCCAAGTTCAAGGAGGCGCAGACCAGTATGCTGGTCGCCGATGCGCGTACCACCGTTCAGGTGGCGGCCGCCGAGGGCAAGGCGAAGAAGACGGACTTCTCGCTGGGCGCGCTGGGTTTTGTCGGGGGGGCGATCGCCGGCGTTGGCGGATACACCAATACGCCCGAAGGGAAGATCATCGCTGCGTCGTACCTCGACAACTTCAACAACATCGTCACCGCTGTGAAGGCGGACCCGGATCTGATGGCGCGCGCCGAAAAGTTCAAGACGAGCGGTCTGTCTGGTGGCGACGTCAAGGCAGGCGCCACATTCGCCGAGGGAACCGTGCTGGCCCCGAAGATCGACAACATCAAGCTGTTGGCCGAGCCCAAGGATGCCGCCAAGGTTGTGGGCCAGCTCAAGAAGACCGACGAACTCGTTTTCCTTGGCGAGGAGAGCGAGGGCTTCCTGAAGGTGCAGGGGTCGAACGGCGAAGGGTGGGTGAAGAAGACGCTCGTCGGAAAGAAGAGCTAGCACTGGGTTTCGGTGAAGCGGCCGCCCGGCGTCTCGACGCTGGGCGGCCGTCTGCTTCGGCGGTCGTGGTCGTCTGCTTCGGCGGATACCGTCGGCCTCAACAGCTGCGGCCGTCGACTGCCTAACGCCGAGTGCGCTCCTCCCAGTGGCCCTCGTACTCCATGTACTGCGCGGTTTCGCGCGCCATATCGGCGCCCAGGATTCGAGCGACGGTGTGGAGGGACATGTCGATCCCCGCACTCACGCCGGCGGACAGGATGACGCGGCCGTTATCGACCACGCGGGCCTCGTCTTGGATCGTACTGCGCGGCGCCACGGCGCGCAGCTCGTCCAGTGCCATGAAGTGCGTGGTCGCCGCCAGGCCGTCCAGCTGACCGGCCGCGCCTAACACCAGGGCACCAGAACACACGGAGAGAAGGAACTGTACCTCGCGGGCGCGCGCCGCAATCCATTCCAGCATCACGGGGTTGTGCATCTCCCGGCGCGTGCCGTATCCGCCAGGAACAACCAGGATGTCCATTCGGGGACAGTCCATGAACGAATAGGCGGGGTTGATGCTCAGTTGGTTGCGCGCCAGGACCGGCCCGGCGCGCTCCGCCACCGTGAACACACGGAACGGTTCGAGTTTGTGCCGACGGCCGCACACGGAGAAGACCTCGAACGGACCGGCGAAGTCGAGGACCTCGACTTCATCAAAGAGCAGGATACCTGTCGAGAGTGGCACGCGGCGGCTCGTGATATCGGGGACCCCTACATCATAAGGGATTGTCCGACAACTCGGGTGGGTATCTCCCGTGCCCCGAACACCATCGTCGGTCGACGTTTTCCGGCATGTTCACCCACACCATCATCGAACCGTTCCGTATCCGGTCTGTGGAACCGATTACGCAGCGGACCCGGGACGAGCGCTCGCAGGCCTTACGGGCGGCGCACTTCAACGTGTTCCAGCTTCGCGCGAGCGATGTGCTGATCGACCTGTTAACGGATTCGGGTACCGGTGCATTGTCGGCTGACCAATGGTCGGCGATGATGCGCAGCGACGAGTCGTATGCCGGAGCGCGCTCATTCTTCGCCTTCGAGCAGGCGGTCCGCGATATCACGGGCCTCAAACACGTGCTGCCGACGCATCAAGGCCGAGCTGCGGAGCGGATCCTGTTCACCTCGATGTTGAAGCCGGGTGACATCGTACCGAACAACACGCACTTCGACACCACGAGAGCGAACATCGAGGATCGCGGGGCGACGGCCCTGGATATCCCGATCGCCGAGGCGCGGGAGCCGGGGACCATTCATCCGTTCAAGGGCAACATCGACCTGTTCAAGCTGGAGCAGGTGCTTCGCGACCATCCGGGTCGTGTGCCGCTGGCGATGATCACTGTCACCAACAACTCTGGTGGAGGGCAGCCGGTAGCGTTGGCCAACATTCGCGCCGCACGCGAGATCTGTGATCGGTACGGCGTGCCGTTGTACCTGGATGCCTGCCGGTTCGCAGAGAACGCCTGGTTCATTCACATGCGAGAGCCTGGATACCAGGATAAGTCACCCATGGCGATCGCCCAGGAGATGTTCTCGCACGTCGTGGGCTGTACGATGAGCGCGAAGAAGGACGGCATGGCCAACATCGGTGGTTTCCTGGCGCTGAACGACGATTCGTTCGCGCAGCGCTGCCGCAACAACCTCATCCTCACGGAGGGGTTCGTCACCTATGGCGGGTTGGCGGGCTACGACCTGGAGGCGATCGCCGTCGGCTTGCGAGAGGCGCTCCACAGCGACTACCTGCGCTATCGCATCCGCTCGATCGAGTATCTCTCGGAGAAGCTAGCCAAGGCCGGCGTTCCGATGGTACAGCCGCCGGGCGGGCATGCACTCTACCTGGATGCGCGCGCGATGCTTCCGCACATTCCCTCTTCACAATACCCGGCGTGGGCTCTGTCCTGCGCGTTGTACCTGGAGGGCGGTGTGCGGGGGGTCGAGATTGGCAGTGTGATGTTCGGCCAACAGCCAGATGGCAGTGAGAAACCGGCGGCGATGGAGCTCCTGCGTCTCGCCTTCCCACGACGAGTGTACACGCAGAGCCACGTGGACTATGTCGCCGATGTGGTCACCTATGTCATGACGCACCGCGAGCGGCTGCGCGGCATGCAAATCGTGGAGCAGCCTCCGGCGCTTCGTCACTTCACGGTGAAGATGCAGCCGTTGGACCCAACGGGTTGGTGACGCTACGGCGATTCGGCGAGGGCACTGTCGAGTGACGCCATGAACGTCGCGTCGGTGGCTCGTACGATGCCGACGTGCTTCCATCGCAGGACGCCTCGGCGATCGATCAGGTACGATGCGGGAACGCCGATCGCCATGTACTCCGACAGAATGCGCTGATCTGGATCGCGCCAGACGGTATAGGTCATCCCGATCTCGCGCGCAAAGTCCGTGACTTTGGAGTCCTCGCCCTCCGCGTCGATGCTTACACCCACAAGCTCCAGTCCGTCCTTGGCTCGTACTTGATGCAGCTGCTGGAGAAATGGGATCTCGTCTCGGCACGGCGCGCACCAAGTGGCCCAGACGTTCAACAGCACGACGCGACCGTGGAGCGCCGCCGTCGTCACTCGGTCGCCTCGTATGGACAGCGCCGAGTACACGGGAGCTGGCTGACCAAGCGCGACCGCCTGCGGAACTCGGCGTTCCCCGGAACAGGCGATAGTTGCCACGAGCGCCACGATCCATGCGCCGCGCATGGACCTAACGCTGCGCCTCGGAGACGGCCACCAGCACGCGAGACGTGTCCCCTGGTTGCGTCCACGAGGCGAAGATCTTTGTCCCTACACGCGCGAGCCTTGGAAAGCCACTCGCACGCGCGGCGGACGATCGGGTGATGACGATGGGATCCGACGCTCCCCCGGCAAACGCGACGCGGCGCGCACGTACCTCGGCGGACTCTCCCTGTACGCGTTCGACCCACGCAACGATCAACGCGCCAGCGCCATCGTCGATCATCGCTACGCGCCCGACGGGACTCCCCGCATCGATTCGCGTCGGAGCGCCGAAGGTAGTGCCCGCGTCGGTCGAGACGGCAAGTTGAACCCGTGCCGTGTCGCGAGCCGCGGTGAACCAGGCGACGGCGACCGTGTCGCCACGGGCGACGATCGCCGGACCATTCACGGGACACGCCTCGATTCGCCATTGGTCGTCATGCACCTTGACCGGCGGTGTCCACGAACCGCCGTCGAACCGCGTGACGACGATGTCGCGCACCTCCTCGTCGCTGCGATCCCGGTACGCGACCACCGGGCCGCGAGCGCTTAGCGCCGACGCCGTCTGGCAGCAATCGCACGTTCGCACGTCCACCGACATCTCGGGGCCTAACGAGCCGGTGTTCGAGACCGAAGCCGCACGCACCTGCATCGCGCCGTGGTCGTGTCCGTCGCCGGCCTGCGTGCCCCGCCCATCCAGCCAGAAAGCGATCGCCGAGTCGGCCACGGGTACCATGGAAACGAAGCCATGCTCCGACGCGGAGCTATCCGCGTGCAACCTGACGGAGGGCGTCCAGCTGGCGCCCGCATCGGAAGACGAGGCCAACCTCGCATCATACGAGTATTTGCCCGCCGACGATCGCTGTAACCAGTGCACCAGCACACGGCCCGAGCGAGTGCTCGTCACCGACGGGAAGTCCGCCCAGTTCACGAAGAAATCACGACGTACCGCGATGGTGCGAGTGGTGTCCCACCGGTCACCCGCCCGTCGCGCGTAGCGCAGCGCGACACTCGAATCCGGAAGCCGCTCCATCCACGTCATGTGCAGGGTCCCAGAGGCATCCGTCGCCAGGCTGCTCTCGCCGCTTTGGGCGCCCGCCGGACTCTGCACCGATTGAAACTCGTTGAGCGGCGGCGTACTTGCCTTACGTGCGCAGGCGCCAACAACGAGTACTGAGAGAACCACGCCGAAGGCGCGACCACGAGTGAGAGGGAAAGTCATGACCAAACATTGACGACCGCGCAGGATGGGGTCAACATCACGCCGCCTCGTCTTCCTCCACTCGCTCCTCGACATCACGTGCTGCGCCGATCCCTCACTACGCTCACCCTCGTGTTCGTGATGTACTTCAACATCTCGGGCGGGGCGTTCACGACAGAGGGTCTGGTCGCCGATGTGGGGCCTGGCATGGCGCTGTTGATCCTGCTCCTGGTCCCGATCATCTACATTGATCATCGCCGAATTGGCCAGCATGCTGCCCGAGGAGGGCGGATACTACCGTTGGGTACAGCGGGCCTTCGGAAACTTCTGGGCCTTCCAGAATGGATGGATCACCTGGCTCTACTCGCTGGTGGACATGGCGATCTATCCCGTGCTGTTCAATCAATACCTGAAGTACTTCTTTCCCGGCCTGACGTCCATGGAGCAGTGGATCGTGTCGCTGGTAGTGATCTGGGGGGCGACGGCGGTGAACCTGCGTGGAGCCCTTCCTGTTGGACGCGTTTCCACGGTGGCCGGGACCATCGTGTTGGTCGGGTTCGGCCTCCTTGGGGTCCTCGCCCTGCCTAACGCGACGCATGTGCCATGGCACCCGATGCTCCGCGAAGGGGAGGGGATCGTCACTGGGCTGAGCGTTGGATTGTCCACGGCGTTGTGGAATTACATCGGTTGGGACAATGCATCTACGGTCGGCGGAGAAATCCGGGACCCCTCCCGCACCTACCCGCGCGCGCTCGCGCTGACCCTTCCCCTCGTCATCCTGGGCTACTTCGTGCCGCTGCTACCGGCGCTATCGGCGACGGATTGGACCTCGTGGCGCGAGGGGGGGTGGCCCTCCATTGCGGCGTCGGCCGTGCCAGGCATCGTGGGCCAGGTGCTGGCGGCCTGGCTCGCGGTCGCTGGACTGGTCTCAGCCCTCGCGCTGTTCAATGCGCTACTGCTGGTGTATTCGCGCATTGCTCTGGTGATGGCGGAGGATGGTTTCTTGCCGAAGGTCATCGCCGGCACCGACGCGCGGGGCACGCCGCGGGCCGCTGTGGTCTTCTCCGCGATTTTCTACTCGCTGTTCGCGACGCTTCGCTTCGGCGACCTGGTTATCGCGGACGTTTTGCTGTATGCGTTGGCGCTCGGACTTGAGTTTGGCGCCCTCATTCGGTTGCGGCAGGTGGAACCCGAACTGCGCGGCACCTTTCGCATTCCGCTGAACACTGCGGGGGTCACGTTCCTCGCGCTCCTTCCGGCGAGCGTGCTGGCACTCGTGATCGTTCTGGCGTTCCGCGACGGAGAGTATGGGGTCCCCGCCGTCCTCGGCTCCATGGCCGGCATCCTGCTCGGTCCCGTCATGTACACGGTGTCGAAGCGACGCGCCGCCCTCCGGACGTAGTCGTCGATTCGCGGAATCAATCGTTAGGGCGACTTGTAGATCACACCGTTCTTCATCACAAACGGGACCTGACGGAGCGTGGTGATATCGCGCGTCGGATCGCCGCGGACCGCGATGAGGTCGGCCCACAATCCGGCCTTGACCGTTCCGAGTGACCCGGAGAGCCCCAGGCCTTTGGCCGTTGCGGACGTCGCCGTCCGTACCGCCTGCAGCGGCGTCATGCCGTAGTCGACCAACAGTTCCAACTCCCGGTAGTTTTCGCCATGCGTGAACACGCCGACGTCGCTGGAATTGATGATCGGCACGCCCAGGGACAGCGCCAACTTGAAGCTGGCTCGCTTTTCGGCAATTCGCGGCGGCTCGGACTCCGCCCCGTGTCGCCACCCGCTGTACCGCGAGATGGCATCGCCCGCGGCTAACGTAGGACCTAACGTGACGCCGCGAGCGACCATCAGCTTGAACACTTCCTCGGTCGCCCCGTCGCCGTGCTCGATATTCACGACACCTGCCATGACCGCCCGGCGGATACCCTCGGCGGAACTGGCGTGCGCCACGACGTGACGGCCGCTGCTCTCGGCGATTTCCACGGCGCGACGCAACTCTTCCTCGGTGAAGGCCGGCCGGGTCCTGCCGTCGGCCCCCCAGCGATAGTCCGCGTACACCTTGATCCAATCGGCCCCGCGACGAATCTGATCGCGGACCACCTTCACCAGTTCGTCGGCGTTGCCGGCTTCTTCGGCCCCCTGCATGACGTTGGTTTCAGGGACAAAGCCCTTGGGGCCGTAACTTCCTGCGCCGACGATGGCGCGCGTCGTGACATAGAGACGTGGACCGGGAATTACACCCTCAGCGACGGCTTGCTTGAGTCCGACGTCAGCGTATCCCGCGCCTTCCGTCCCGAGATCGCGAAGCGTCGTGA
The DNA here is from genome assembly GCA_044224875.1 of Gemmatimonadaceae bacterium. Classification (GTDB taxonomy): domain Bacteria; phylum Gemmatimonadota; class Gemmatimonadetes; order Gemmatimonadales; family Gemmatimonadaceae; genus JABAQJ01. Next base: position 24,674 of record JBGAJQ010000041.1, read on the forward strand.
AGCCGGCCATCAACGTGTTGCGGAGGTGCACGGTGGCCCTGGCGATACGCATGCCTAACGGCTCGCGGAGCACCTGGTCGTCCCACGAGGCTTCGTTGTAAGGGTGCAGCAACACGTGGGAATGCGCATCGATGAGCCCCGGGAGCAGGGTCATTCCCGGGAGTTCGATGGTGCGTGCGTCCTTAGGCACGGTTACTTCCCCAAGGCGACCCACGGCGACGATCTTGTCGCCCTGCACGAGGACGACCATGCCTTCCTGTGGGGAGTCGCTCACCCCGTCATAGACACGTGCCGGACGAAGCAGCGTCGCTGGCGCGGGCGCCGGTTGGGAAACCAACGGCGCCGAAAGGGCGAGCAGCAGTACGCCGGTGCTGAGGATTCGAGTCATGAGACAAGGAAAGGGATGAGGCGAGCGGTCGCAACCAGGTGTGGACGTTACGCTGTGGGCGGTGTCACGGTGGCGGCCCCGACGGCCAGCGGAACTTCGGTGACCCCACCAGAAACAACGAACGCCATGACGTCAGCGCTGTTCGCGGCGACGACTTGCACCACGCGTGTGGGAAAGAGGTAGACGCGTCCCGCCACGCTGTAGGAGAATGGGAGGTACACCGACACGTAGCCCGGGAGTCCCAGGCGGTCGATCGAGTCATGAGTGACGAACCCCAGAACCCGTCCCGTACTGTTCTCGTGCAGCTGAACGAGCACCGGCTTGTCGAATCGTTTCTTCTCTCCGACAAATGCGCCCACCAAGTCCTTGGTGGACGAGTACAGCAAGCGCACGAACGGCAGGCGGTTCAGCGCATCATCCAACAGTGACAGCACGCCACGCGTCAGCAAGTTCGAGGTCAGGAAGCCAAAGAGGGTGATGAGGACGATCGTCACCAGGAAGCCGACCCCTGGTATGGAGATTCCTAACCAGCCATCGATCGTCGTGAAGGCGACGTAGCAGACGTACACGGTGAGGGCCACCGGTGCGAGGAACACCAGACCTCGCAGGAAGTAGCCAAGCAGTTTGCGCATGGGATTGCCTAACGTGCGGCCGCGACCGTGTCGCGGACCACCGGGAATCCGTCACGTTGCCACTCGGACAGGCCACCACGGAGGTTCTCTGCCGCCACTCCCTTGGCGCGCAGGAGACTGGCGCCGATGTTCGAGCGTCCACCGCCTTGGCACTGCACGATCACTCGTGATGCACCGTGCACGGGCAAGGTCGAATACCGCTCCATGAGGTGCCCCAGCGGCACGTGCGACGCACCCTGAATGTGGCCGGTCTCCCACTCGTCCTGGTTGCGTACGTCGATCACCACCACTCGCTCCTGCCCGCGCACACTCGCCAAGTCGGCTGGCGCCGTTTGCGGGACGGTCGGAAGTTCGCCGTTCTTCCAGATCCACGCCGAGATCGCGTCGGACCCGAACCAACCGGCCACCCGGTCCAGTCCGATCATCGAGAGCTCCGCCGCTGCCGCACGGACGGAGGCATTGTCGATGTCGCGCGACAGGAGGAAGACATCGCGATCGTAGGGAAGGATCCACCCGGCCCATCCGACAAAGGACTTCCCGTATGGCAAGCTGATCGTGCCAGGGACGTAACCGGCCGCATACTCGGAGGCGGGCCGAACGTCGATCACGATGCCCCCGTGGTTCAGGATGCGTTCGAGCTCTGGCGCGGCGCGATGCGTGAGTCGCGGGGCGGCCCCCAGCACCGGGGGGCCATCGCGATTCATGCGCTTCATGGTCGCAAAGTAGAGTGGCGGGTCTGGTTGTCCTTCCAGCACCGATTCGACGAAGGTCGCCTCGTCAGGCACTTGAAAGGCCCAGTTGACCAGCTTCTCGTAACCCAGGGTTGTTTGCGGGACCGCGCCTAACGCCTTGCCGCACGCCGATCCCGAGCCGTGCCCGGGCCAGAGTTGCAGGTGGTCGGGATAGCGCTCGCCGAATCGCTTCAGCGATGCGTACAGCTGCGAAGCCCCGACACGCATCGTGCCGGCAACCTTCGCCGCTCGCTCCAGCAGGTCCGGACGACCGACGTCACCCACGAAAATGAAGTCCCCGGTGAACGCCCCAACCGGATGCGGCGTGGCCGCCGTGTCCGTGACGACAAAAATCACATGTTCAGGGGTGTGGCCAGGCGTGTGCATGACCTCCACGCGCACGTTTCCCACCATGAACCAGTCGCCGTCATGGAGTAACGTGGCACGGCTCTGCTCGGCGAACGCGTACTGCCAGTCCGGCCCGCCCTCAGCGGAGAGGAGCAGGGTGGCGCCGGTATGGGACGCCAGTTCACGGCTTCCCGAGAGGTAGTCGGCGTGAATATGGGTTTCCGTGACGTGCGTGATGCGCAGCCCTTCGGCGGTTGCAGCTGCGATGTACTGGTCGGCGTCGCGGTTGGCGTCGATGACCAGGGCCTCGCCCTTTCGCTGGCAGCCTATGAGGTAGCTCGCTTGGGCCAGTCCATCATGGTAGAATCGCTTGATCAGCAAGGACGTAGTCTCCAACGTGAGAAGGCGGCTGTGCGTAGCCCGCCGGTAGTGTCCCGAAAGCTGCCAGATCTTTAGTGGCGTGACCAGCCCTTGTGGGCGCCGCAGGTTGCCTTCACACCCATGCTTATGCGACTCCACCACGCATTGTGCGCCGCCGGCCTCACGTGCCTAGCGGTTGCCCCGGCCCAGTCCCAGTCGACGAAAAAGGTCCTTTCGCAGGATACGTACGACTTCTGGCGCACGATCACGGGGTCATCGGTTTCACCCGACGGGCGGTGGGTGGCCTACACGCTCTCGCCCGTCGTAGGTGACGGGGACGTGGTGGTGCGCGCCGCCGAGAGCGCGACGGAGTATCGTGTGCCGCGCGGCTGGACCGGCCGCCCGGTCATGTCAGTGACGGTGGATTCCCCGTTTGTTGCCTCGCCGGCGCAATTTTCGGCGGACTCCAAGCTGGTCGCTTTCTTGTCGTATGCGCCAAAGGCCGATTTCGACCGGGCCCGCCGCGAGAAGCGACCCGCGACCCAGCAGCCCAAGGCGAGCTTGACAATGGTTGAGCTGGCGGGAGGGCGCGTAACCACCGTCCCGCGCGTTCGCTCATTTCGCCTTGCGCGCGAGTCGGCCCGGTATCTCGTGTATCTCCTGGAGAACGATGACCCGCCGCGCGACTCGACGGCCGGACAACGTCCAGTGCCGGGCGTGAAAAAGCGTGAGTACGGCAGCACGCTCGTATTGCGCGATCTCAACGACGCGAGTGAGACGCGGATATCCGATGTCAGCAGCTACGTCCTGGATGACACCGCGCACGTGCTCGCCTACGCCGTGACCTCCAAGACGCCAGCCACCGACGGCGTGTACCTGCGCAATCTCGCCACTGGAACCACCGCGCCGGTGATGACTGGTGAAGGCGACTACAAGCAGCTGACCGTCGATCGTGCGGGATCGCAGGTGGCGTTCGTGTCGAACCGCGATGAATTCAAGAACGAAAAACCGCGATTCACGGCGTACTATGCCTCCGCAAAGGCGCCGGCAGCGCAGGTCATCAGCACGCCGGGGCAACTGGATGGCTTGAGCCCGAGCGACAAGGGACGCGTCGAGTTCGTGCGCGACGGGAGCGCCGTGACGTTTGGCATTGCCGCACCAGCGATGGACTCCATTCCCGCGGACTCACTGGCAGACAAGGCGGTGTTTGACCTGTGGCACTGGAAGGACCCGAGACTGCAACCGCAGCAACGCTTAGAGGCGGGTCGCGACCGCGACCGCAGCTTCCTGAGTGTATACGACGTAAAGAGCCGGCGCGTCGCACGCCTGGCGAACGACTCCATGCCAACCGCACAGGTGAGCGATGACGGTCGCGTCGCGTTGCAGGTGACATCTGTGCCATACATGGTGGAGGCCATGTGGGGGGAGGGTGGGAGTGACGTCTACGTGACCGACGTTGCGAGCGGCAAGTCCACGCGCGTGGCCGAGAAGATCGACTTCAACGCGTCGTTGTCCCCGGCCGCGCATTATGTGCTGTGGTTCGAGAAGGACCAGTGGCGCAGCTATGCGATCGCCACGGGCAAGACGATGGACCTGACGGGGGCCATGAAGGGTGTGCGCTTCTCCAATGAGCTGTTCGATGAGCCGGATGTCCCACCAGCATATGGGGTCGCCGGGTGGACGCGCGGGGACCGCAGTGTCCTTGTCTATGATCGTTACGACATCTGGGAGCTGGATCCTGCGGGTGTCAGGGCGCCGCGCGTGATCACGGATTCCGCCGGCGTGCGCGCTCACGTCGCCCTGCGCGTGGTGGACCTGGATCCAGACGATCGCTTCATTGACGCCACGCAACCGTTGCTGCTGCGCGCCTTCGATGACAGCAGCAAGGCGAGTGGTTTCTATCGCGATCGCGTCGATGGCAACACTCCTCCCGAACGCTTGGTGATGGCGAATCGCAACTTTGGCATGCCGCAAAAGGCGCGGCACGCCGATCGGTTGCTCCTCACCCAGCAGACGTTGTCGGAATTTCCTGACCTCTGGACCGGGAACTCTGTGACGTCGCTGGCGAAGGTGTCCAACGCGAATCCGCAGCAGAGCGAGTACCGGTGGCCAACGGTGGAGCTGGTGTCGTGGCGCAGCGCCGATAACGTGCCGCTCCAGGGACTGCTCTACAAACCCGAGGACTTCGACCCGTCGCGCCAGTACCCCATGATCGTGTACTACTACGAGCGACTGTCCGACGGGATGTACTCGTACCAGGCACCGACGGGTCGGAATGTCATCAATCCAACGGTCTATACCTCGTTAGGCTACCTCGTCTTCTTCCCGGACATTGTCTACGAGCTGGGATGGCCCGGACCAAGCGCCGCCAAGTCCATCATTCCAGGGGTGCAGTCGCTCGTCGCGCGCGGGTTCGTGAATCCCAAGGCGATCGGCCTTGCCGGTCAGTCGTGGGGCGGCTACCAGACCGCCTACCTCATCACGCAGACCACCATGTTCGCCGCGGCGGTGCCGAACGCGCCGGTGGCCAACATGACCAGCGCCTACGGAGGGATCCGGTGGGGTTCCGGACTGGCGCGTTCATTTCAATACGAACACACGCAGAGCCGGATCGGCGGCTCGATCTGGGAGTATCCGGTTCGCTACATCGAGAACTCGCCCCTCTTCCACCTGGATCGCGTCACGACGCCGGTCTTCTTCATGCAAAACGACGCGGACGACGCCGTGCCTTGGTATCAGGGAATCGAGCTGTTCGTCGGGCTTCGCCGGTTAGGCAAGGAAGTGTACTTCATCACCTACAACGGTGACGTGCACAACCCGCGCAAACGGGCAAACCAGAAGGACGTCGACATGCGCATGCAGCAGTTCTTCGGCAACAAGCTGAAGGGTGAGCCGGCGCCTGATTGGATGGTCCATGGCATTCCGTACCTGCAAAAGGGCCGAGACCAGATGACACCGGTCAAGGTCGCACCGGCCTCACCGACCGGCAGTCGGCCGTAGAAGGGGCGCGCGGCGCAGCTGAGGTACATCCACAACGCGGGGTGACTCGTCAGGCGGATGTTCAACCGCCTGCACGAGCGCCCCGAGCATTCGAGGGAGCGTGACGAGGTCCAGCCGCATCGCCTGCTCGCGAGTCCCTGGATTGAGTTTCAGCGCCCAGTACACGGGTAGCAACGCGTACGGCCACCGGTGCCCGGGTCCCAACACATACCACGGTCGAAGGAACGTCGCGTGCATACCCGAGCCGCGAATCAGCGCCTCGCCGCGCGCTCGCACATCGACGTAGGCCTGCATGATCGCCGCCGGCTGCGCCACGCTGAGATACACGAAGTGCGAGATCCCAGCCGCGCTCGCGGCCACCACCGCCTCGCGGACCGACACAAAGTCCACCTGCTCGAACTCGGCAGCCTTCCGAGGGCTCGGCTTCGGTGTTCCGACAAGGTGCACGAAGGTGTCGCAGGGAGCGACCGCGTTCGCGTACGTGGTGGCGTCCAAGGCGTTCCCGTACACACGCTCGCAGGCGGCGGGCAACGTCTCGGCACGACCCGCACGAACGAGCGCTCGCACGGTGTGGCCCCGCGCGAGCAGAAGGGGAACGAGTCTCGAGCCGAGGTATCCCGTCGCGCCAGTGACGAAGACTCGGCGTACGGCCAGATCTTTTTGCAGTCCGTTGCGCGTGGCGGTGGGAGATACCTCGGCGTGCATCCGCAGTACCTAACGATTACCGAATGGTCGCGGTGGGACCGTCTTCAGGAAGGCAAAGATGGCGCGGATGTCATCGTCCGTCATCTCGCGCGTGAATCGCCACGGCATTAGCGAGTCGATCGTCGTGCCACCCGGCCGCTTGCCTTCGCGCAAGGCACGGAAGAAGTCGGCCTCTGTGTAGTGTCCGATGCCGGCGGGAGTCAGGTTCGCGGCGGGCTTGGCGTCCGGCGGCATTCCCGGAATCGGACCACCGCTGAAGGTCGGACCGTGACAACCGTTGCAGCCGCCGATGGTCGCCAGGTACCCACCATAGTCTGGAGTGGGTCCGGGAGTCGGCGCGGGCGAACGGATGGTGGTGTGTGTCACCAGGTCTGCCTCCGTAAGCGACGGGAACTTGCCGGTGGTGTAGAGCACCCACCCCAACGGACGCAGGAACGATCGCTCGGGAACGAAATCGACCGGCGGCACCGTCTTGAGGTAGGCGACAATGGCGCCCAGGTCTTGGTCCGACATGGCGTTGTAGCTGGTGGCTGGCATGACCATCAGCGGGCGCCCCGTCCGGCCGACACCGTGCCGAACCGCCGTCGACCACTGCGCCGGCGTCAGCGAGTCGCGAACACTTCCGTGACCTCCGGAGAGGTTGGCGGACCACACCTTGCCGAGGGGCCCTGCGTCGATGAAGAGCTTGCCGGCCATGTTTTCGCCGTGGCAGTCGACACACTTCGCGACGGCGCGGACCAGGTACCGGCCGCGAGCAACCGAAGCCGAGTCCGTCATGACGATCGGAGCAGAGTCGTGGATGGCAAACTGACGCGCCAACTTCTGCCTGGAGGCCAGCGCGAAGGCACCGAGTGACAGCGCGAGCAGGATGACAAACGCCGCGGCGAGTCGCAAAAGGGTACGCATGGAGAAAACGGGTCCTTTGTATGAGTTGCAGTCGGGCGACGTCGAAGCGTCCGCAGGGACGGCGCCGCCGACAGTTGGGTTGACCCGACTGTCTACGTGCGGCCCGTCAATTCGGATTCAAGGCGTGGGCCTTCGCACTGGGAGTTACGCGATGATAGAATTCGCGCTATGACAAGCACCCGAATTCCAACGCCCACCGCCAGTTCGTCCGAGGCGGCGCCCGCGACTCCCGCTCCCGTCAACGGCTGGACCGTGGAGCAGGCCAAAACGCTCTATAACATCGAAGGGTGGGGAGTCGGGTTCTTCGACATCAACGAGGCTGGCCACGTCACCGTGCGCCCGGACCCCGAACGACCCGAAGGTTCGCTCGACTTGTTTGAGCTGGCCCGCGACCTCGAGCAACAGGGCGTGATGCTTCCGGCCCTGATCCGCTTCAGCGACATCCTCAAGACCAGGATCCAGCAGTTGTCCGAGCGCTTCCACGCCGCCATTCGGGAGTTCGAGTACACTGGGAACTACACCACGGTCTATCCGATCAAGGTCAATCAGGAACGCCACGTCGTCGAGGAAATCGTCGAGTTCGGAACCAAGCACGGGGTCGGGCTGGAATGCGGATCCAAGCCCGAGCTTCAGGCAGTGCTGGGACTCTCCGAGTCCAATGAGCACCTCATCGTCTGCAATGGCTACAAGGACGAAGAGTTCATGCGGCTGGCTCTCATGGGCCAGAAGTTGGGGCACACGGTCTTTGTGGTGCTCGAGCAGCTCAGCGAATTAGACGTGCTGCTGGATGCGGCCCGTGAGCTCGGTGTCACGCCAACCGCCGGCGTGCGCATCAAGCTGGCCTCCGAAGGAGCAGGGCGTTGGGCGGAGAGCGGTGGCGAGAAGTCGAAGTTCGGGCTCAACGTCGCCGAGTTGGTGAAACTCATCGACAAGCTCCGTGACGCGAACCAGCTGCACATCCTCAAGCTGATTCACTTCCATCTGGGCTCGCAGATCACCGACATCCGCTTCATCAAGGCGGCCCTGCAGGAGATCACCCGCTTCTATGCCGAACTTCGCACGTTAGGCGTGGACATCACGCATGTGGATGTCGGCGGCGGCCTCGGCATCGACTACGACGGCACCAACTCGACGTCGCATGCCAGCGTGAACTACACGCTGCAGGAGTACGCCAACGACGTCGTGTACACCATCGCCGAGATGTGCCGTGAGCGGGAACTCCCCATGCCGCACATCATCAGCGAATCGGGCCGGGCGCTCACGGCCCACCACGCGCTCCTCCTGTTGAAGGTGATCGACGTCGAGTCCCAGGCCGAGCCAACGCTGCCCGAACTCACGGACGACGACGCCCAGCTCCTCCACGAGATGATGGAGGACAATCGGACGTTAGGTAAGAAGAAGCTCGCGAAGCGAAAGATCGTGGAGATCTATCACGACTCCACGTTCGACAAGGAACGCGCGCAGCAGCTGTTCAATGCGGGCGTTATGTCCCTACGCGAACGGGCGATGGCAGACACCATCTACTTCGCCAACGTGAACCGCGTCGCGCAGCACATGCAGGAGAGCCCGAACGGCTTTGACGAAATCGCAAAGGACGTGGCCGCCGCGCTCGTGGACCGGTACTTCTGCAATTTCTCGCTCTTCCAATCGTTGCCAGACTCCTGGGCGATCGACCAGCTGTTCCCGATCATGCCCGTCCACCGTCACCTCGAGCGGCCCGATCGTCGCGGTACACTGCAGGACATCACCTGCGACTCGGACGGAAAGATCGATCGGTTCGTCGGGGACAAGCATGGCCGCCCCAGTCTGGAACTGCACGTCTACCGCGAGGACGAGGAGTACATCCTTGGTGTGTTCCTCACCGGGGCGTATCAGGAGATCCTCGGCGATCTGCACAATCTGTTTGGCGACACGAATGCCGTGCACATCCGCATGCGAGACGGAGGCTACGACATCACGCACATGGTTCGTGGCGACACCGTGACGGAGGTGCTCAAGTACGTGCAGTTCAATGCGGGCGACCTGCTGACGACGTTTCGCCGCAAGGTGGCTTCGGCGCCGGACCTCACAAGACCCGAGGCCAACACCTTTATCGCCGAGTATGTGTATGGGTTGGAAGGGTACACGTATCTGGAGGGCGAACAGGCGAAGTAGTCGCTCACCGTCAGTAAGAAAAAGCGGCCGGGATTGAACCCGGCCGCTTTGTTCTTATGGGACCGCGAAGACTTGTCGCTGGGTCGAGCGCGTTAGGCGCCGAACCGCTTGGCCACCTCGCCCCAGTTTACCACGTTCCACCAGGCGCCGATGTAGTCAGGCCGGCGGTTCTGGTACTTCAGGTAGTACGCATGCTCCCATACATCCAGTCCGAGGAGCACATCCGAGGCCTTCTTGCCCTCCATCAGGGGATTGTCCTGGTTGGGCGTGGACGTGATCGACAATCCCGATCCACTCTTGAGCAGCCAAGCCCACCCGGATCCGAAGCGTCCGACGCCCGCCGCAGTGAACTGCTCGCGAAACTTCGCGAAGTCGCCGAACGACGACTTGATGGCGTCGCCTAACGCACCGCCCGGCTCGCCTCCCGCCTTGGGCGCCATGAGCTGCCAGAACAGCGAGTGATTCCAGTGCCCGCCGCCATTGTTCCTAACCGCCGTCCGGATGTCGTCTGGCACGGCGTTCAGGTCGCTCACCAGGGCCTCCAATGGCTTCTGGTGCAGTTCCGCGTGCTTGTCCAACGCGGCGTTGAGGTTGTTAACGTACGCCTGATGATGCTTCCCATGGTGGATCTGCATCGTCTGCGTGTCGATGTGCGGCTCCAACGCATCGGGTGCGTATGGCAGCGCAGGAAGTACATGGGCCATCCGTGAACTCTCCAATTCGTGATGAGGAACGGATGCTCGCTTGCGTCACTCCGCCGCAACCTGTGTCGCGGCCTTCCGCTCTCGTGCCCACGCAATGATTCCCGGCAGGATGGAGAGAAAGATGACGCCAATGATGACGAGCTCAATGTGCTTGTCGATGCCCGGAACATACTGCCCGAGGAAATACCCCGTGAAGAGCATGCTCCAAATCCATGCGGTACCGCCGAGGATGCTGTAGGTGAGGAACACCCGGTAGTTCATTTGCGCCACGCCAGCGACGAGCGGCGCAAACGTTCTGATGATAGGCATGAACCGGGCAAGCACCACTGTCTTGGGGCCATGCTTCTCGTAGAACGCGTGGGCACGGTCCACGTGCTTCCGATGGAAGAAGAAGGACTCACTCCGATTGAAGATGCGCGGCCCAGTGAGTCTCCCGATCCAGTAATTCGTGTTGTCTCCAACCACTGCCGCGAGGTTCAGCAAGATCCCGAGCTTGTAGACATCGAGCGCAAACCCCTGCGTGGCCAGAAGCCCAGCGGTTACGAGCAGGGAATCCCCCGGGAGAAAGAAGCCGAAGAAGAGGCCCGTCTCCGTAAAAATGATGGCCGTCAAGCCGAAGTAGCCGGCCCATTGCACTAGGGCCGGAAGATCTCGAAGACGGTCAAAGAGTTCGCTAAAGAATGACATGTCAGAAGGATAGGGGGGACGGCGAGTAAAAAGTTCGGAGGTTCTCTCTGCAAGGTCAACGCCACGTTCCCTTGCGTAGAACGGCACGCTCTATCAGACTCGGCGCCGATGCCCAACCCGATGTCAGCGCGCGATCTACTGGACGTGCACGTCGTCTCGCACACGCACTGGGACCGTGAATGGTACCGGACGTCTGGCGAGTTCAGGCAGCTACTCGTGCCCCTCATCGACGAACTGCTGGATGATCCCGGCACTTCGTCCTTTCTTCTCGATGGGCAGACGATCCTGCTCGAAGATTACCTGTCGGTGCGTCCTGAGCGGGCAGCAGAACTCCGAAACGCCTTTCGACAGGGGACATTGGAGGCTGGCCCATGGTACGTCCTTGCCGACGAGCTGATCCCGTCAGGTGAGGCGCTCGTGCGAAACCTGCTGGCCGGGCGACGTGTCATGCGAAGTGTTGGAGCGACGCCCCCGCCCGTGCTTTACTCTCCGGATGCGTTCGGTCACGCGGCAGCACTCCCCACGCTGGCGGTAGGATTTGGGGCGAGCCTCGCGGTGGTCTGGCGTGGATACGGAGGATCGCGTTGGCCTCCGGGCGACGTGGTCCGCTGGCGAGCTGCCGAAGGTGCGGTGGTGTTGATCCTGCACCTCCCACCCGACGGCTACGAGTTCGGAGCGTCCCTTCCCACGGATGCGGAAGGGGCGGCGTCGCGTTGGAAACGCGTGTTGAGCGTGTTGGGCGGCCGTTCGTCCACGGGGATTGTGCTGCTCCCGAACGGCGCTGATCACCATGCGCGTCAGGCGGAGCTGCGGCTCGCCATTCAGGCGTTGGCAACGGCGGCCCAACCGCACCCTGTTCGTTGCAGCCGACTGGTTGAGCTGTCGAGTGCGCTTGCGACCAAAGTTGCTGCCAACCGGCTTCCCGAGATTTCGGGCGAGCTCCGCGACTCTTATGGGTACACGTGGACCCTGTCCGGCACACTTGGGACTCGGGCCGCGCAGAAGCGCCGCAACGCGATCGCAGAGCGGCTCCTCGTCCACGATGTGGAACCCTGGTTGGCTATGGCGGCGCTGCGGGGTGCCGCATCGAGCGCTTCGCTGCTCGACGTGGCATGGCGAGAGCTGCTCGCCTGTCATCCGCACGATTCGTTGTGCGGATGTTCCGTGGATGCGGTGGCGCATGCTGTGGATGCGCGCCTGACGAGTGTCATCGCCCAAGCGACGGCACTCAGCGAACGCACGACGCGCGTCCTCGCTGGGCATGACGCCGATGCGGCAATGGCGCAGCGCGACCGATGGCGGCAGGTGGTGTTGCTCCGAAACCGGGTGCCGCGCCCGCGATCAGGCGTGGCGGAGATCGAGATCGATGTCGTTTTGTCCGATGCGCCCGTGGGGCCTGGCTCTGGATCTAACGTGCAATCCGAGGCGGCGGATCCGGTGGTAGTGCCGTCTGCTCCCCGACCACAGGCCGCCCTCGACGTGCAGCTGGCGGGAGTGTCGCCACCGCAATGGCTCACCAGCACTCGCAGTTTTTCTCGCGAGGAGGCGCCGCGCCACTACCCGAGGAATGCGTTGGTTCAGCGCCGGCGCGCACTTGTCTGGGTCGAGCAAGCCCCGCCATACGGTCTGGTGACGCTCGGCGAGGGTGCGCCTCAGCGTCTCAAACTCAAGCCGGCGCTGCGTGCGCGCGCGCTGAGACGCGGGATTTCGAATGGTCTGCTGGATGTCGAGGTCATCGACGGCGGGGTGAGGGTTCGAGCTGGCGATCGCGTCGTCGAGAACGCGGTCACGCTGGAATCGCGAGGGGAAAAGGGCGACTTGTACACACCGTCGGGGATCCGCGGAACTGAAGGTGGCGCCACCCTCGCGCGCTGGCGCACCTCGGCACGCGGGCCATTGCGCGCCGAGCTGACGACTTGGTGGAATGTCCCGATCGCCGCCCGTCGACTGGTGTCAGCCACGGGTACGCCGGTGGAGCATGGTTCCACTATGGAGCGTGTTGAGGTGACGTTGCAGCTGGATGCCGGAACGTCCTTCGTGCGGGCGCACGTTTCGGGTGCATGGAAAGCGCCGGACGCCCGTCTACGATGCGCCATCCGGACGGGCGTAACACGAGGCGAGACGTGGGCCGACGCCGCCTTTGGCGACGTCCGTCGCGTGCCGGCGCAACCGTCGGCGAAGGACCAGGAAATGGAGCGCTACGTAGCCACCGCGCCGCTCCAGCGTTTTGTCTCGCGGTATTCTTCGGAATCGGGAGCCACCGTGTTCTCGGACGGAATGGCGGAGTACGAGGCGGTGGACGATGGCGCCATCGCGGTGACGTTGGTGCGGGCCGTCGGTGAGCTCTCCCGATCAGACCTTCCCGAACGACCCGGCCATGCCGGCTGGCCCACCGAGACGCCGGACGCGCAGTCGTTGGGTCCCTTCGAGGCCACGTTTGCGTTGGCACTCCATGGTCCGCGATCGTCGTCGACGGTGGCCGCCGTTCATGAGCTGGCGGAAGACTTCCTCTTGCCCCTCACCGGAACGTCGTGGCGCTCGGCTATCGAACCGGCGTCCGTGGTCCGCGGCTTTGAGCTGTCGGGCCCACGCCTTGTCGCGTCGGCGATGAAGACGAGTGAGGATCGCGAGTGGACGGTGCTCCGCTGTGTGAACGTCGCCGACGAGTGGAGCCCCGGGCGCTGGTTTCATCCCGAGATCCGCGATGGGCGGCTGGCGCGACTGGACGAATCCCCGCTGGGCGCGCTCGTTGTTCGCGACGGTATCGTGGACTTCATCGCGCCGCCGCGCGGCGTCGTTACGATCCTCGTGCGGTGAAACGAGGAGCGGCGCGACATCGCACGATCGCGCCACTCTTCATGAGCTACTTCTTGACTTCGAAGTCTTTCGATCCTGCCGACTTGCCGTCGAACCAAATCTCGACCTTGTACTTGCCGGCGGGCCACGGCGTTTTCTTCGAGATGTGAAATTCCGTGACGGCCGTTGTGTTCACCGAATCTGTGCGAGCCAGCGCTTGGGTCGTCGAGTCGACCAGCTGGCCTGTCTGGAAAGTCCACATGGCCGTCAGCGACGACGCGGACGTAGCGTGCTCCGTCACCACCGACACATACATCGTGTCGCGCACCTTGAACACCGACGTGGTGTCGCTCACGCGACTGTTGGCACCCAGCGAACGTCCGAGGTCGATGGCGGTGACCGCCGGAGCCGGCGGCGGAGCCGGAGCCGCAGCGGGGGGCGGCGTCTCTGCTGGGGGAGCGCTTTCCTTCTTGGAGCAGGCGACCGCGATCACGCATACGGCGAACGCGGCCACTCGAATCATCGAATAGCGCGGCATGACGATTGGATTCCTCACCACTAGAGCTGCGGGATCTTGAGGACCTGTCCGGGATGGATGAGGTCCGGGTTTTTCACGATGGCCTTGTTCGCCTCCCAAATCGCCTTCCACTTCATGGCGTCGCCGTAGAAGTGGCGCGCAATTTTCGACAGACTGTCGCCCGACTTCACGGTGTACGTCTGCTCCTGCGGTTTGGCCTCGGCCTCGGGCATCGAGGTCGAGGAGCTGCCTCCCTGAACGTCGGAAAAATCGGGGAGGGGCTCGTTAGGATTTCCCATGCGATCCACCTGAGAATGTGATGGGTGATCAGTCCGTGAGCACGAAGGTGACCTTCATGGCCACACGATACTCGCTCACTTTGCCGTTCTTCATCTCGATCTTCATGCTCTTCACCCAGGCTCCGCTCACACCCTTCAGCGTCTTGTTGGCGCGCTTGAGCCCGGCCTGGATTGCGTCATCGAAGCTCTTTGAGCTGCTGGAGATGATCTCAGTCACTTTGGCGACAGCCATCGGGTCGTTCCTCGAAGTTTGGCGCGCGAGCACGGGCGTCGCGCGCGCATGATGTACGTGACAGTCCAAGAATGATCGCGCAAGTACTGTCGTTGCACCAGACGGAATGCTGCAACGTCGAGGTTGCTTATGCTCGTTCGGAGAGCACCGCCACACGCTCACCAGCGAGCATGTCGCGCAGGTCGTCGCCAAGGATTGTGGTGGCGAGCACCGTGAGAATGATGGCAAGCCCAGGAGCCACGGCGACCCACGGCGCGGTAACGATCAGGTCGCGACCGCCAGCGATCATGTTGCCCCAACTTGGATGGGGTGGTTGCACGCCCAAACCAAGGAACGCCAGTCCGCTTTCCAGCAAAATGGCGTTGCCGACACCAAGTGTGGTTGCGACGAGGGCTGGGCCCAGAGCGTTCGGCAACACGTGCCGCCACACCAAACGCCAGCCCCCGGCGCCAAGCGCGTGAGCGGCATCCACGTAGAGCAGCTGGCGAATACCGAGTACCTCGCCGCGAACGAGTCGCGCCACCCCCATCCATCCGGTCATCGCCAATACCCAAACGACCGCGCCCGCGCCCGGGCGCCAAAGCGCGGCCACAAGTAGTAGCAGAATGAGACGCGGCAAGGACAGCATGGCGTCCGAGACCGCCATCGCTACCCGATCGACCATGCCACCCCACCATCCCGCGCAAGCGCCAATCAGCGCACCTAACGTGGATGCGAGTAGGGATCCCCCGATGCCAATTGCCAATGAGAGACGGCCGGCGAGCATCATTCGAACCAGCAGGTCGCGGCCAAAGCGGTCGGTCCCCAACAGGTGCCAATGTCCCGAGGCGTCGTATGACAATGGCGGGGTAAGTCGCGCGGCAACCACGTCACCGATCATCAGCGGGTCCTGACCGGCCAGGAGAGGAATCGTCCACGCCGCCAGTAGCAACGTGGCGAGGGTCCAGCTGGCTCGGCGACCGGCCCGGCTCATCGGCGCCGCCTTGGATCAACCACGGGAAGGAGCGCGTCCGCGACCAGGTTCGCGACGATGACCACCGACGCGTACACTATGGTGGCCCCCATGACCACCGGATAGTCACGGGCACTGATGGCCGAGAGCATCACCCGGCCCAGCCCAGGCCAAGCGAACACGCTCTCGACAAATACCGATCCGGCAACGACCCCTGGGAGCGACAGTCCAAGCAAGACGATCATCGTGGGCAGGGCGTTGGCGAGCATGTGGCGACGCAACGTCGACCTCGCCGAAACGCCCTTGGCCAGCGCGGTGCGAACCCAATCGTCGTGCTCCATGTCCAGCAGGCGCGAACGCCCGTAACGCGCGATCCCTGCGGCGCCCACCACCGTCAAGACGAACACCGGCAGGATCGAGTGCCTGAGCAGGTCAGGGAGCTCGGAAACTCCGAAGGACGTGCTTGCCGGGTCCGTGACTCCGAAAGCCGGAAGTCGAGCCCACGCGGGCAGTCCAGCGCGCACCGCTCCGTACGTGAACACCGACACGAGTGCCAGCGACAGCCAGTAGCTCGGCGAAGCGTACGCCACGACGGTTATTGCCGTCGCGAGTCGATCGGCTCGTGTGCGCTTACGCCTGACCTGCCACATCGCCACGGCCAGGCCGATCGCGAACGTGAGTGCGAGCGACGTCGTGCCGAGCCAGAGTGATATGGGTAGCGCCGCACCCAGGACCGTGCTTACCGGCTGACGCTGGGCGAAACTCTCACCCAGGTCCCCACTGAACACACGACCGACCCAACGCACATATTGTTGGGCCAAGGGATCATCGAGCCCGAATTCCGCCCGAATTCGCGCGATGTCCGCTGCGCTCGCCGAGGGCGGCACCAGCAGATCCGCTGCATCGCCCGGCGCGGCACGAACCAACACGAACGTGACGGAGACGACCAGCCAGAACAACACGAGCGCGTCCAGAACGCGCCTGACGAGGTACGGCACTCGGTGATAATGCGTTGGCGTACTCGGACGTCAACGGCTCACTGCGTCCTTTCGCTCGCCGCGCTGGCAGTAGGGTGTGGCAGGGTGGGGGAGCGCGCGTCCACGATCGTTTATGCAACGGGCGCCGATCTGGAAGGTGCGAATCCAATCACGACAGTGCATCCGCTCTCCCGACAGGTCCAGCGCTTCGTCTTGCTGGTGACCCTGGTGCAGCTCGATTCGCTCCTCAATCCGGTTGCATACGCGGCGAAGAGTTGGACCTGGTCCGATGACCACCGCACGTTGGCGTTCACGCTTCAACAGGAGCTGCGCTGGCACGACGGGTCGCCCACGACCGCCCGCGACGTGGCCTTCACCTTTGACGCGGCGCGCGATCCGGCGACCGGCTCGCCGCGCGCGGCCGAGTTGGCCTTGGTCGACTCCGTGCGCGCATTGTCAGACACCGTCGCGCGGTTCTTCTTTTCGACACCGGTTCCGGTCATTCCCACGGTTTTCGCCGAGCTGGCGCTGGCGCCAGAGCATATCCTGGGGTCGATTCCCCATGCTGAACTTCGTCGCGCCAGCTACAACACGGCACCTGTCGGAAACGGCCCCTTTCGCTTCGAACGGCGCGACGCCGGCCGGCGTTGGGTGTTCAGTCGGAACGAAGGGTTTCCCGCCAGCATGGGCGGCCCTCCGCATTTTGAGCGCTTGGTAGTGACGCTGGTCGACGAGCCGACCACGAAGTTTGCCGGGTTAGTGGCCGGTGACCTCGACGTCGCGGGGGTGGCGCCAACCATGGCCGCGACGGTAGCGGAGGACCCAGCGTTGCGGGTGCTCTCGTATCCCGTGCTGTTCTCGAATGCGCTCGTGTTCAACACCGCACGCCCGCCCTTCGATGATGTGCGCGTTCGTCGAGCGATTGATACGTTCGTCGATCGAGCCCGAATCGTGGACGTGGCGCTGGCAGGGTATGCTGTGCCGGCGGATGGGCCGGTCCCCGCAAACCATCCCCTCTGGAAAACCGGCACGCGGCTACCGCCGTCGGCGGGTGACTCACTGCTCGATGTTGCGGGCTTCGTCCGCGGAGCAGACGGGATGCGGCGGCGGGAAGGGAAGCCATTCTCGTTTGAGCTGCTGACCGTCGGGAGTGGTGACAACACGGTCGAGCAGCTGATTCAGGGCGACCTGCGAGCGCACGGCATTGAGCTGCGCGTTCGTCAAATGGACTTCGGAGCCTTCCTCGCCGCGGCCCGTGCCTCGCCGAAGGACTTCGATGCGCTCGTCACTGGGATACCGGGAGATCTCTCCCTCGCCCACCTCCGAGGCATGTTCGACTCCGCGCTGCGCGGAGGCGCGATCGATTATGCCGGCTTCCACACGGGGGCACTTGATAGCGCGTTCGCGCGAGTCCGTCGCAGTCGCGATGCGAACGAACTGCGAACCGCGTGGGGCGATGTGCAGGCGCTTCTTCGCGCCGACGTTCCGGTATCGTGGCTCTATCACTCGCGCGGAGTCCAGGGCATTTCACGATCTCTGGACGCGGTACAGATGGACTTGCGTGGGGAGATGGTCACCGTCGCGCGCTGGTCCCGTAGCCACGCTTCCGCGGCACGCGCCCCATGACGATGCTGCTGACGGCGGACGCCATGCGCGCCCGGACAGCCGTTGCGCTGGGGCCGCTGCATGCGCTGGCCACGTCCCTTCGTGATGATTTGTACCAGGCCATTCCCACGCTCGACGTCTGGGTGCCTCCGGAGAAAGCCCGGCTGTCACGCTACGGGGGCCGATGCCGCGCGGA
This sequence comes from Gemmatimonadaceae bacterium, assembly GCA_044224875.1. GTDB lineage: Bacteria > Gemmatimonadota > Gemmatimonadetes > Gemmatimonadales > Gemmatimonadaceae > JABAQJ01. The sequence goes on from JBGAJQ010000041.1 coordinate 42,863, forward strand.
CGGAGCACTGCTCTCGTTTCGGCCGGACTCGCCGCGGGCCCACACCTGCCCGGCGTGTGGAGCAGTGTTCCGCGAGGAAGAGGACTACCGCTGGTGGATCATGAACTACCAGTTGTGGCTGGCGGAAAGAGCCGTGCATGCCGCCACCCTCGCCGCCGTGCTACAGGAGCCTCGCTGTACGTCAATCGCACGCGCCATCCTCACTGCCTGCACCGAGCAGTACCTCACCTATCCCAACAATGACAACGTCCTTGGGCCTACACGCCCGTTCTTCAGCACATACCTGGAGTCGATCTGGCTCCTGCAGCTGACGGTTGCACTGGACCTGATAGAGTGGCACACACCGGACCGGGCCCTGGGCGACCGGGTTCGGGCTGACCTGATAGCCCCAAGCGCCGCACTCATTCAGGCGTACGATGAGCACGAGTCCAATCGGCAGGTCTGGAACAATGCCGCACTGGCGGCGTCCGCCGTGTTGCTGGACGACCGTCGTCAGCTCCAATCCGCACTGGCCGGCCCCAGCGGTCTGCAACGCCACCTGGATCATGCGCTCTTGTCGGACGGCACGTGGTACGAAGGGGAGAACTATCACCTCTTCGCCCATCGCGGGTTGTGGTATGGCGTGCAGATCGCGGAACGAGCAGGCCACTCGCTCCCGGCGGCGCTGTTGGAGCGCTTCCAGTCAGGGTTTCGCGCTCCATTCCTCACTGCGCTTCCCGACCTCACCTTCCCGGCTCGGCGAGACTCGCAATACGGCGTGTCGCTCCGGCAGTGGCGCATCGCCGAATCGTGCGAGCTGGGGCTGGCGCGGCAGCCGGATGACGAGACGCTTCGCAGCGCCTTGCATGCGTTGTATCATGCGCCGGACGAGCTCCCACTCGGGGACTCCGGTCGTGCGACGTCGACCGCGGAAGCCGAGCGAAACCACCCCGGCGTTCAACTCTCCCGGTCCCGTCTGGGCTGGAAGTCGCTGCTCTTCGCGAGCAGTGAGCTGCCGCCGCTCGGGCAGGCACAACCACGGACGGTTCTCCTCCCTGCGCAGGGTCTGGCTGTGTTGAGACGCGAGGAGGGCAACACCTACGTCGCGCTGGACTACGGGCACAGCGGTGACGGGCACGGTCACCCCGACCGCCTGAACCTCTGGTTGGTGCGAGGACATCATCGTGTGCTCGAAGACGTTGGGACCGGATCGTACACGGCACCCACGTTGCATTGGTACCGGAGCACGCTGGCGCATAACGCACCGCTGATCGACGGGGTGTCACAGGATCGCGTGGATGGCGAACTCCTGCTGTTCGACGACGATCAAGACCTCACGACGGTGTCGGCCGTCGCGCGCATTGGTGTCGGCGTGTCCGTCACACGCACCCTCCAAGTGTTTCCGGACGCCATGGTCGATACCGTCGAGTGGACGGCGAGCCGCCCCGTACGGTTTGAGCTGCCGGTTCACGCGCAGGGCGTGGTGTCCGGCGTCAGTCGCTGGCTTCCTGCCACGCTCGGTGGCGGCTCGGCCGCCGAGGACGGTTTTGGCTTCGTGACAGCGAGCGAGAGGGCAGACGGCCTGTCGTCCATGGTGCGAATTGAATGCGAAGGGGGAATCATCGCCACCGTTCACGCCGCGGGTCTCGAGTGCTTTCGAGGGACGTGCCCTGGACCTCCGGGGAAAGCGCCTCGGTCCCTGCTGCTCTGGCGCGCGTTCGGCCAAACGGGACGCATACGTGCCGTATGGAGCTGGCGGCTGGACCCCGCCGACGTCGCCTTTGCGGACGACACGGTGTCGATTCGCGCCGTGGACCACACGTATCAGGTGCGCACGAGGGACGGTGGATGGGAGGTTGAGCTGCAACGCGGCGCGGTGCGCCGGCGGGCGCATCACGTTGGCCGTCAGGCATCGCCCGCGCCGCAGCCATCCACACCGCAGAGAATCCGGAAACCCATTACGCTCCACGCACGCGCCGGTGGCGGAGAGCGTGTGTCGTTTGAGCTGGGCGAGTCGTCCTACCGGCGCTCCGAGCTCCCGTGGCGTGAGGCCGGTGCACCGCGGGCGACCGTAGATGTCCAGGCCGATCTAGCGCACGTCCTGATCGACGTCCTGGTGGAGAAGACATCGCCGTGGTTCTCACCGTCTATCGCCGAGAACCCGCTCGACAATGAACATCCCGACACGAACAGCGACGGGTTGCAGCTGTACGTCGGTATCGGCGGCACGCAGGCTGCGTGGCTCCTGGTGCCCGATGTCGCCTCTCGCACGATGCGCGTGACGCCGCGCGCTGGTCCGGCCAGCGCGGTCCCCATTGTCGCCACCTGGCGGCAGTCGCCTGGGATGTGGGAGGCGCACCTCGCCCTATCGCGCGCCGCCCTTGACGACGACGGACACACGGCGTTCGCGTTCAACCTGGTGGTGAACGAGTCGCCGGGCCCCCCACTGCGCGAGCGCCGGCGCGGCCAATTGGTATTGGCCGGCAATGGAAACGAATGGGTCTACCTTCGTGGCGACCGAGAAGCGGCCGCTAACGCCCTCAATTTCGTCATAGTCGATGACTGATTCTGTCCTGCAGCGCGTGCGCATCGTGCTGTTCGAAACCCTCGACCTGGTCAACATCGCCGCGACGGTCCGCGCCATGAAAAATATGGGCGTGTTGGACCTGCACTTGGTGAGGCCAGCAGAGTTCGACGCGTGGCGCGTGGAAGGCATCGCCCACGACACGTCTGACATCGTGCAGCGCGTGCAGGTACACGACTCGCTCGATGCGGCGTTGGCCGACTGCGTTTTTGTGGCCGCCTACACGGCCAGAGGTCGGACCGCCAACTGGGCGCTTAGCACGCCTCGAGAGTCGGCGGGCACCGTGCTCGATCACGCGGTGGACGGGCCCGTGGCGCTACTCTTCGGCCGCGAGGATCGCGGACTGCCGAACGATGCGCTAGATCGCGCTCACCTCCACGTCACGATTCCCACCACCGATCACGCGTCGCTGAACCTGGCGCAGGCGGTGATGGTCGCCTTGTACGAACTGCACGTCGCCGCCGGAGATGCCACCCGCGCCACCAAGCTGCCGCGCAAGCACGCTCCGCCGGCCACCGCAGAGCAACTGGAACGCTACTTTGCCGATGCCGAACGCGCCTTGGAGGCGATCGATTTCTTCAAGACACGCTTTCGCGAGAACATCATGCGGGCGGTGCGTTCTCTATCCATGCGGGCCGAACCTAACGCGCGCGAACTGGAACTGATGCGCGCGATGGTCATTGAGATCGTCAAGAAGCAGGAGCGATTGCGCAAGGAACTCGCTGGTGGGGAGAAACCCTCATGACGCGCGTGGATCGAGCGCAACAACCGGAGCCGCTGGTGCGGTTGCTCGACCCTCATTGGTCGGCGGGACCCGCGGCGTGCCGTGGGTTGCTTTGTCGCGTAGAGCACCGCTGCCCACACCACCCAATTTCACCTACCTTCCGCTGATGCCATTCCGACGATTTTTCGGCCGCGGGCAGCAACCGCCGCCGCAGCCAGAGGAAACGCCCGCCGATGACGAGGCGGGAGAAGATGAGTCATGGACTGACGACGGAGCCCCCGAGGCAGACGCCCTCGGCGACGACATCGATCGTGACTGGCGCGAACGTGCGTCCGCATTGATCCCTGGCGGAGCTTCCACCGGCAGCAAGCAACCCGCGGCGATGTATGGGTCGGCCGAGGCGAGCGCCCCCACACACTTTGTGCGGGCGACGGGATGCCATTTGGTGACCGTCGCCGAGTCGACGCTGATCGACTGCACGATGGCCCTCGGCGCCGTGTCGTTAGGCTATGCGGATGACGCCGTCACTCGCGCCGTGATGGCCGCCGCTGCCAACGGGCACGTCGCCGGGTTGGCGCACCACTTGGAAGTCGATATCGCCGATCGGCTCTGCGAACTGATCCCTTGCGCGGAACGGGTGCGATTCTTCAAGAGCGGTGCCGAAGCGACCGCCGCGGCGGTGCGCATTGCCCGCGCCGCCACCGGCCGCACACACGTGGTGGCCTCAGGTTACTTCGGGTGGCACGACTGGTCGAACACCAGTGCGGGCATTCCGGCGTCCGTGGTTGTCGAGACGTCGCAAGTGCCATTTGATGACTTACCAGCCCTGGAACGCGCCGTGCACGCCGCCGCTGGCAACCTCGCGGCGATCATTCTCGAACCGATCGTCGAGCGTGAGCCGTCGGAGGCATGGGTGGAAGGAGCGCGCGCGTTGTGCGAGTCCACCGGCGCCGTCCTCATCTTCGACGAGATGAAAACGGGATTCCGCGTGCGCCCCGGTGGCTATCAGGTGCTCTCGGGCATCACTCCCGATCTGGCGACGTTCGGCAAGGCCATGGCCAACGGCTATCCGTTGGCGGCTGTCGTGGGGCGCGAGCGCATCATGCAAGCCGCAACCAAGACGTGGATCTCGTCGACCCTGGCGGGCGAGGGCACGGCACTCGCCGCGGCGGGCGCGGTGCTCGATCGATACGCCGGCGAAGATGACGTCTGCGAGCAACTCGCCGAGATCGGTCGATCGATGCGTTCGTCGGTCGAATCAGCCATCAAGGCAAGTGGAATTCGCGGCGTGCGCGTTCGTGGGCTGGACCCGATGTGGATGATTCACTTCGAAGATCCTGCGCTCGAGGTCGAATTCCTCGTGCGCGCGGCTCACGAAGGCGTGTTGTTCAAGCGCGGGGCATACAACTACGCGTCGTTGGCGCACGGGGAAGAGGAGGTGCTCGTGGAAATCGAGCGCGTGGCAAGTTCGGTTTTCGTGGGCTTGGCCGAGGAGCAGGGCAGGTGACCGCTGCTGTCGATGGGGGCGCCTTGGCCGGTCCTGAACCACTCATCGACATACACGCGCACTTTTTTCATGCGGCGAGTCCGCGCGCGGACTGGGCGGCGCTCAATGACGCTCGTCTGCGCGCCGGACGCGCGATCGGTATCACCTACCACGTCGCGTCTATCCTTGGCAGTTGGGGACGCACCTCTCCCACCTATTTTCAGTCGCCAGCCGATACCGTGGCCGGGAACGACGCCATGCTGGACCTGCAGACGCAACATCCGGCTAACGTTCGATGCTACGTCGCCGTCAATCCGAACGACCGGGGCGCGGCGGTGGCCGAGATCGACCGATGCGTGGCGGCGGGCGCCATCGGGTTGAAGCTGGCGGCCGCGCGCCGCGCCGATGATGCCGTCGTGCAACCCGTCATCGATCGCGCGCGCACCCATGGTCTTCCGGTGCTCCATCACATCTGGCAGCAACGAAAGCGCCACTGGCCATCCCAGGACATCAGCGATGGACGCGACTTGGCGCTGCTGGCGGCACGCAACCCCGACGTGTGGTTCATCCTGGCACACATTGGCGGTGGCGGCGACTACCAGCACACGTTCGCCGCCGTGCGTGAAGTCCCCAATGTGCTGCTCGACCTGTCGGGAAGCGGCGCGGATCGCGGTATGCTGGATGCCGCCGCGGCGACGGTCGGTGCGCGGCGCCTGATGTGGGGTGCCGACATTACGCTGGACACAGGGCTGGCAAAGCTCTGGGCGCTGTAACCTGTCGGCCTCTCGAGCGATGAGTTGGTAGACGTCCGATGGCGTTTCGCGCGCCGTATCTTCCCCGCGCGGGCGTTTCCGTGACTACCGGGGGTTA